>NZ_JAKWFL010000014.1:0-59650 GCF_029522095.1 Priestia sp. Y58 | reverse complement strand
CCCGTCCGCCGCTAACGTCATAGAAGCAAGCTTCTAATCAGTTCGCTCGACTTGCATGTATTAGGCACGCCGCCAGCGTTCATCCTGAGCCAGGATCAAACTCTCCGAAGAAATGTTTGACTTGCTCGTTTAAAAAATAAAAATTAACGTTGACGTTTGTCGCTTTGTTCAGTTTTCAAAGTTCAACCGCCGCTCTTAAGCGACTTTACTATCATATCAAGTTATCAACGTAATGTCAACAACTTTTCAAAATTCTTTTTTTAGCTTCGTTGTTAATAGTATGTTTCAACGACGCTTTAATATAATATAATATTTTTTAATAAACGTCAATATATTTTTTTGGAGAAATCATATTATATTTAAGTGTATCTACTATAGAAGAAATTAAACTTTTAAAACGTTGTAAAATAGCACACTATCGGAATTTCTTTGAACCTCTCTTCTACGTTCAATAGCAAACTGCCCCCTTAGTGTTCCAAAGAAATAAGCTGTAAAAGTATTTTTTATTCGTTTTCTCTTGTAAGCGAAAATGGTCTCTTTAAATGATTGCACAGAAATAAAAACTAAATCTTCTAACGGTTTATCAATACGACTCATTCTATAAGCTAAACGAACTTTCCCCCATAATTTGTAGATATCGTCTGCATAAGGAAAAAAAGGTTTTACAGCATCTCTAAAAGTTTTTGGAACAAGAGATGGTACATATTCAGAAGAGAGTTTGGAATTTACATTATTACGTATGTAATTATTAAAATCTTTTAAAGATAGATTATAGGTAGAACAGTTTTTTTCCTCTTTGTTCTTACTCTCACATGAACTTTCAGCGTTTTCTGCTTCAACATCTGCTTCAACATGAGACTCTAAATTGAGCTGTAAATACTTAACCCAATGGTGAAAATAAGGGTGATTCACAAATAGGTGTACTGGATTCCCCTTTCCATTGTTACGAGGGCAGCGACGATAAACAGTAACAATTTGTCCTTGTTTCCGCAGTTCTTTTAAATGACGATCAATTGTTCCTTTTGATTTTTCATATGTTTTACCTAGATATGTGCTGCCTGGAAAACAAAAGCCCTTTTCTGCAGCAAACCAACAAAGTCGGTCCAAAGCTTTTCGCGTACCTTCGTGAAGGCGATAAAATCTTTCTCCATAGAGGCTTATAATTTCTTTAAGTAATTTTCGTTTCATTGATTGATGTTGAGAACGGTTTTCTATAAAACTATGATAATTTTTCATATAATCAAATTCTTCTGTTGTAAGCATACACGTAGCAGACATTAGTCTATCCTCTCCTTTTCAGGAACAAAAAAAGACATCGCATCCCAGAAAATAGGAAAACGATGTCGGATTTTTTGACAGACTACGCCCTTGAAATAAATCTAATTATCCTATAGAATAGAGGCGTAATTAAATTTATGTATTAGGACTTCGACAGGTGTTTTCCCTAGCTGTTTTAGGGTTAACGGTGTAAGGGTGTTGGCGCACCACTTGCACACGTTGGAGTCTTTTTATATTCCGCACTGTTTTGGTGACTCTATTATACCGTCTATTAATCTTATAATTCAATAAGAATTCATAATCTCCTCATAAAACCTCTGTATTTTACCCATGATTAAAAATTACTTCGTTTGGATATACTTTTAATATTCTAAAAAACTCACTAAAGATGTATTTGTTTACTTAATTATTAATCTTGAAAGTTATAAAACAAAAAACAACTATTCTCTTATGTTGTTTTACTGTTTTATATATTGTTTTATATATTTGTTTTTATTGTTTTATTGTTTTAGGCCGTCTATAGATACTGATATTACAACATTTATAAGCCTAAACTATCACTAATTTTGCGCGAACTATCACTAATTTTGCGCGAACTATCACTAATTTTGCGTGAAACTATCACTAATTTTGCGTGAAACTATCACTAATTTTGCGCGAACTATCACTAATTTTGCGTTGAAAATGTAAATATAGATTAAACATCACTAATTTTGCGTGAAGAGTGTAGATGCTTATGAAGTATCACCAATTTTGCGTGAAAAATGTAGACATGCTTTAACTATCACCAATTTTGCGTATCAAATTGAAAATTTGGGGTAATAAATCAACACTGAGCAATGTTTTCAGGGGTAAACATGCTCATGAACTATCACTAATTTTGCGTGATAGTTAAATTATAAGGACAAGCTGCTCCCTGATATGTAATTTACACAGTATCACTTTTATGATATTTTAGTGATAGTTTAGAAAAATATGGGGGATTTTATGAAGAAAACGACTGTTGTTCAACCATATGATCTGGAAAGTATAAATATAAAAAATTGGGTAACTAAATCAAACATCCTTATTGAGAGTACATATAAATTATCTTTACAGGAACAAAGAATCCTTTTAATCATGGCTTCTAAAGTACAGCCTAACGATGAAACGTTAAAGACCTATAGATTTCGTGCTAAAGATTTCATCGAAATCGTAGGGAATAAGAAAGGCACAGGTTTTTACTCCTACTTAAAAGAAATTGTAAATGGTCTGCAAACAAAGATTCTGACCATAAAAGAAAAAGGAAAACAAAGAAATTACAACTGGGTAATCACGTCTATCTATGAAGAAAATGAAGGCTACATAACATTACAATTTCACCCTAGCTTAAAGTATCTGTTTTTAGAGCTTAAAGAAAAATTTACATCGTATCAATTAGAGAATGTAGTCAGACTCAATTCAGTTTATTCAATTCGTATTTATGAGCTGCTTAAGCAATATGAGCGTCTGAGAAAAAGAGAACTAACTCTCGAAGAATTGCGTCATTTTTTAGCTATTGAACCTACTAAGTATAAACAGTATGGCCACTTTAAAAGTAAAGTATTAGCAGTCGCCCAAAAAGAAATTAATAATAAAACTGACATCCGCTTTGAATTCGTTGAATTAAAAACGGGTAGAAAAGTAACATCTATAGAATTCATTATTACTGGTTCTCCTGCAATGAATGAGACTAGTGCTACTAAGGAGAAAAAGCTAGAATCAAGCCAGGAATCATTGGAGTTAGACGATAATAAAAACAGTGTCCAGAATGATTTAGAGAACTTAGGAGTTAAGCCGGAAAAAATAGAATGGCTTTTATCCGAATTTACAAAAGAACATCTAGAAAGAAATATAAGATACACACAAGATCGTTCAATTACAGGAGAGGTTACTTATCCTCATTCCTATGTAGTAAAAGCGATCCAAAAAGATTATGCCAAACTCTCACAGGAATCAAAGCGTATTAACTCTAAAAAGACACAAAAAAAAGAATTAGTTCCAGATTTTATAGCAGAAGCTAGAGATAAAGAACAAACCTTTAAAGATTTTACATTAAAAGAGAAGCAAGAATTTTTCTTTAAAGAAAATGGAACTCAAATAGAATTTGAAGAAAAGCTGCTTCAGTTTCGGGAATTAAAAAAAATGTTGGTCTTAAGTTCAGAACAACCGAATCAACAAGAAATCGAAAAAGCTCAAGAAGCAGGTTTACAAGAAGTCATTCGAAATATGAGAGAAGATTTGAAAAAACGTGAAGAATTAGGCTTAGACCCGAGACTAGTTAATGATTTTAAAGATAAAGAATTAAAAAAGGTTTACAAAGAATTTTTACAAAGTGAGCTTTCAAATAAAACTTAAATTGAACTGTCATATAAAAAAACACGCTTTTAACGGCGTGTTTTTTTATATGGATTTTCAAATGAAGGTAAATTTAATATACAGAACCTTAAAAAACATTTAGTGAGCGAATTTCTTAATTTCTGTTATAATGACAGTATATTAAATTTACCTAGATTGGATGTGCTCTCACTTGAATAATCCTATTATTCTTCAGGACTTCCTTGCTTATTTAGATGAATCTGGGAGGAAAACTTCTACGATTTCAATGTATCAGCATGATTTAGAGAAGTTTTTTGAATGGCTAACTCGTTATCACTCAAAAATAGATCAAGGAAGCTTACCAAAACACCAAAAATATTACGAAGGATACTTTATGTATCTAAAAGAAAAAAAACTGTCAGAAGCGACTTTAAGACGCGTAGCATCACATTTGAATGGCTTATTGAAATACTATAATCTCACAGATCACCTGGGTATACTAAAGGCAACAACAAAAAAGCAGCGAGAGTTAACTGACACTGACTTTATAACGGAAGCTGATGCTTCAATCCTTTTAAATTCTGTTGTAAGTCATAAACATCTAAGTGATATTCAATTGCAGATACATAAATATATTGGACCTCGTAACCATTCCATATTAGTCCTTATGCTTCGTTACGGCCTCACGATTAATGAAGTCGTATCTCTAAACATACAAGACATTAATTTTGGACAAAATACATTAACCATTAGGACTAACAAAACCAATCGCACCTTAGATCTTGCTACACATGATAAGAAAATCATATATCACTACCTATCAACAATACCTTTATTATTTAGACCCAAAGACTATACAGACGATCCATTGTTTATTTCTTTTCATCCTCAAAAAATGGCTTATTGGTATGATTACAGCTTAAAAAAGCCTAAAAGGATTAGTGTAATCGGAACAAAGCGTATGATTGAAAGAGAAGTTAAACGTTCAGGCATAAAAGCTCACGTAAGATCTACTCACTTTCGAAATAGCTGTATATTAGACAAAATTCGCAAAGGATATGCAAACGAAAACATTATTTCTTACTTTGGGCTATCTAGTCGTCATGCTCTATACCGGTTTAAAAGATATCTAAAATCAAAATAAAAAATAATTTAAAATTAAGTTTAACTTAATATCCTTTCAAAACATGCTATAACAGTGATATGTATTTATTAGTTCAACTTATATTTTTTCACCAGACTAACTAATTCTAGAACGCACCACCTAGTTTAACTTTAGTTAAACTAGGTGGTGCGAAATCCTGTTATTCACATTGTTAAAGGAGTGAATTTATTATGCAATTAGATTAATGAAGTACTATAGATATACTATCTATGAAGGAAAACATCGAACATATGAGAACTAAATTTTTAGATTTCTATCCTAGAATTTAAACAGAATTGATATTCTTGGTTAAATTCTAGACAAAGTACATTCTAGATTCACTATAAACCCTTTATTATCAAGAATTATCAAGAGATATTAAAGCTCTAGCTTCTCCTCGAAAATTAAAAAATATATAGAGAAAAATATTTGTGCGACTATCTTCCATTTAAAACTAAATATCTCGAATTCAGTCTAGATAAAGTGCATTCTAGATTCGTTGAAACCCTTGTAATATCAAGAGTTATAAACACTTTATTTTTTAAAAACTTCTTATACTTAAAACGTTGATGAAAACAAATTATAGTTGCTATTACATTTATATCTACTTATCAGATACCAGTATTTAAATATATGGTATACACTGCACTTGTTGCAGGAGTAGGGTTTGAATATAGTGAAATAGCATCTCTAAATGCTACTGGATTCCCTACAATATTACTACTCCATGTAACTGTAGCTGGAGCTATACCGTACGGTCCACTATTCGAAACAAATACAGGTTGTGCTCCTACATCTGTAGAACGAATACTAAATTTAAAAGTTCCAGTTGTTGTAGCAGTTACTGTTAATGCAATAGTAGCTATAATTTCACTAGATGTAGGTGCTGAAGCATTATTATTTACATTCGAACACACTTGAAAATTATAAGTTCCAGGTGATAAATTGTTAACGTTTATAGATCCTGAGAAACCTGCTATATTTCCAGCTCCTCCAGTTACATAAGGTATAGTTTGAGAAGTTGCACCTGGAGAACCAGCTATCCTTTGGAATCCCGTATTAACCCCACCAAATAAAATTGCTTTTGTATTACCGCCACTTGATCCAGTTACACCCGTGGCTCCAGTTACACCCGTGGCTCCAGTTACACCTGTGGCTCCAGTTACACCTGTGGCTCCAGTTACACCTGTGGCTCCAGTTACACCCGTGGCTCCAGTTACACCTGTGGCTCCAGTTACACCTGTGGCTCCAGTTACACCTGTGGCTCCAGTTACACCCGTGGCTCCAGTTACACCCGTGGCTCCAGTTACACCTGTGGCTCCAGTTACACCCGTGGCTCCAGTTACACCCGTGGCTCCAGTTACACCTGTGGCTCCAGTTACACCTGTGGCTCCAATTTCTCCTGTAGCTCCAGTTACACCCGTGGCTCCAGTTACACCCGTGGCTCCAATTTCTCCTGTAGCTCCAGTTACACCCGTGGCTCCAGTTGCGCCTGTGGTTCCAGGTTCTCCTGTGGCTCCAATTTCTCCTGTAGCTCCAGTTACACCCGTGGCTCCAGGTTCTCCTGTGGCTCCAGTTGCGCCTGTGGTTCCAGGTTCTCCTGTGGCTCCAGTTGCGCCTATGGCTCCAATTTCTCCTGTAGCTCCAGTTACACCCGTGGCTCCAGGTTCTCCTGTGGCTCCAGTTACACCCGTGGCTCCAGTTACACCCGTGGCTCCAATTTCTCCTGTAGCTCCAGTTACACCCATGGCTCCAGGTTCTCCTGTGGCTCCAGTTGCGCCTGTGGTTCCAGTTGCGCCTGTGGCTCCAGTTACACCCGTGGCTCCAATTTCTCCTGTTATACCATTCAGTCCTCTTGGGCCTGTCGGACCTGTTGGACCTCCGGCTGGCCCTTGTGGGCCTGTTACGCCTGTCACTCCAGTAGCGCCGTCCAGTCCTCTTGGACCTGTTGCACCGGTGGCTCCAGTTGCGCCCGTGGCTCCAATTTTTCCTGTTATGCCATTCAGTCCTCTTGGGCCTGTTGCGCCTTGTCTTCCTTGTTTCCCCGCAGGCCCTTGCTTTCCTGGGGGTCCTTGTTTTCCTTGTTTTCCCTGTTTTCCCGCAGGCCCTTGCTTTCCTGGAAGTCCTTGTTTTCCTTGTTTCCCTGAGGGTCCTTGTTTTCCTGGAGGACATTTAATTACACAACAACAGGAACAAAGGCCACAACGGGGACAACTATTACTATGTCTATTTACCTTCTTATGATTTCCATCTGAACCCAAAATATTAACTCCTTTCATTTATGCATAAAGAATTTTATAAACGTGCTATTATTTTTTTTGTTTTTATGAAATTTCATATCTCAACTATAAAAAAGAAAGCTCTAGTAGCATATGCACATATAAACAAGAAGGTTTAGACTTAATGTCCTAAAAACGGGATTCATCTATGAAACATTTAGATTATCTAATTAAGTTTCCAGATATTATTTTTAAAATCCCATGCAGCCTAAACATTAGAATTGATAATATATATTTAAAATATATATTTCTACTCTTGCAAAGTTCATAATTTTATCTAGAATTAACTAGAGAAAATATTGAACTTACATAAAGCAAAACAAAAACCGGCACACAATAGAGGAATTACCAAAATATTAATAGAATTTTACTAGGAATATAAATCTCGAGTAATATCTAGTACAAGTAGATTCTAGAATCGTTATTAGCCTTGATATATCAACTTTGATGAGTATCTAGATTTTTATATAGAAAGGAGAACTCTAGAAAAATGTCTAAAGAAACAAATGATGGCGTTGTTTATACTTTGAAAGATACTGTAAAGCTAACTGGATTAAGTATTGACCTGGTGCGTTTATATGAGAAAGAATTTAACCTCCAAATTCAACGAACTGAGGGAGGACATAGAAGATATAATAAACAAAACATTGATTTATTAATTGAAATAAAAAAAAGAATTCAGGAGCAAAACTGGAGCTATAAAATGATAAATCAGTGGCTTCAGGGAGAAATCATACCAGAAGCAGTTGATGTACAATCAAAACTTGAAAAAAAAGTAGATTCCCTTGAAGAAAAAATCCAAGATTTGCTTAATAGATCTGAAAAAGATGAACAATTTCAAATCGCACTTATTCAGCGTCTTGATGAACAAAGAAAGCTTATAGAACAACTTACAGAAAAATTAAGCAATCAGGATAAATATATTGAAAACAATCTAGAAAAACGGGATGAAAAATTGACTAGTGCAATACGAGAAATTAATGATACTAAAAAACTTATAGCATCTGCCCAAGAAAATATTGAATCAAAACCAAAAAGTTTCTGGAGTATGTTTTTCAGAAAATAAAAGTAAAGTATTGCAGAAACTTCCCGGTTCGGTTTCTGTAATACTTTATTTAAAAGATTCATTTCAAGATTCTTTAGGAAATAATATATATATATCTCCCTTAGTCACTGAGGGGGATATTTATTTTGCAATTAAGAACATAAATTTAATTAATTGGAAATTATAAGTTTAAATCCTAAAAAAGCTTTAGTTAAAAGAATAGTCTAAAAATTATATATTAATTTTAATTCTATAAAATGGATTCTTGTCTATCATTATTAGTCCAAGCACCTTTTCAATACTTGCATACTCTACTATTAGAGGTATTTCTTACTTAAGAATATTTTTTATAGGAGGGGTTCGTGAGAATGAGCAATTTGAAAAAAATTATATCTTCTGCATTTAATAATCAACACCCAGATAGCGTTGCCGATGCTTTAATTTCACGTGTACTAGATAAATATGGAATTTCAGAATCTGCACTAAAAAATTTATCACCCGATCAAAAAGAAAAAATTAAAAAAATCACATCAGAACTACAATCTAGAATCAATAAAACTCTAAAATAGACCATTTTTTATTTAATTTTTTTGGGTACAAGCATTGCATATTTTTTCATTAATAAAAAAATTTAAAAGGAATGGTGATCAAGTGAGTAAATATTATAGTTACTATAACCCAGAAGACGGTAAGTACTATATGAGTAAGCAAGACCATAAGAAGAAATGTAAAAGTAATAAGTGGAGTGCCTTAGACTCTTCTTCTCATCCAATTTTTGATGATAATAAACAATTAGCAGCTCAAAAAGCTGAAACTATTCAATATTCTGAAGAATCTATCTTAATTTATGATTCGGCTGATGTAGAAGTTAATACAACGAATACAAAAGTAGGATTGTCAATTCAAGCAGCTCTCCAAGCAGCTATTGTGCTTATTTTAACCATTACTTTGGGTAGTAGCGCAGAAGCTGATAAAGTGGCGCAAGAACTTTTTCAAAAATCCTCTATTAAACAAATTAATAAGCAACGTACAATTGTTAAAAATTCAAGAAATGTTAAAGTGACTACTACAGACACTGACATTGCAGCTAATGTTCAAATTCTTGTTCAACTCCTAGTGGCGATATTGATCAAATTAGATATCCTTTAATTAGAAAAAAAAACAAAAGAATTTGGAATTGAAATGATATGCTCCCCGTTAGGTAGACAGATAAAAAATAAAATCTGTTTATCTAAGGGGAGTTTTTACTATGGCTCGAATAAAATATTCTAAAAACGAAAAATTGGCTATTTTAGCTCTTTATGAAGATGGGTATCATTCGATAGCCGACATTATGGCAAAGTTTTCGGTTGATCCTGGTACGATTAGAGACTGGAAGAGAAGGTATGAAATAGACGGTGAAGACGGCTTAACAGACGCAACTTCTTGGAAATCTTATTCTAAAGATCTAAAATTAGCAGCCGTCAATGATTATCTATCAGGGCATTATTCGTTAAGCCAAGTTATTCAAAAATATAATATATCCCGTACTGCGGTTTTGAGAAAATGGATTAAAAAGTATAATAGTCATAGAGAATTAAAAGATACCGGTAAAGGACTGACAAACTCTATGACAAATAGAAGAAAAACAACGTTAGAAGAACGCATTCAAATTGTGAATTACTGTCTACAACATCGGAAAAACTATCAGCTCGCAGCCGAAAGCTATGAGGTTTCTTATCAACAGGTATATCAATGGGTGAAGAAGTTTGAAGCGCACGGTGAAGAAGCCTTAAAAGATAAACGCGGTCGAAATAAACAGGAAGACGAATTGACAGAGGAAGAAAAGCTCAAGATGGAAATGAAACGTTTAGAGCGAGAAAATAAACGTTTACACGCAGAAAATGCTTTTTTAAAAAAGTTGGAAGAACTCGAAAGGAGGCGTCGTTAACAAGCGTTCATCTACATAATAAATACATGGCAATTCAAGATTTACATACAAATGAAAATCTCCCCATAATCCTTTTATGTGAAATATCTGGTGTATCTCGTGCTGCTTATTATAAATGGCTACAGCGTACGCCCACAGCAAGAGAATTAGAAAATAAAGCAATCCTTCAAGATATTCGAACTATTTATGCACGAGTCGGAGGTATCTATGGGTATCGAAGAATGAAATTAAATATTAATAGACTATATGGTAAAACGTTTAATCACAAACGTATTTATCGTTTAATGCATATCGCTGGATTACAATCTGTAATTCGTAGGAAAAGAAAGCGTTATGTCCCTTCCTCTGCCCAATATGTCGCAGAAAACCGACTCAATCGTGAGTTCACTGCAAGCAAGCCAAATGAAAAATGGGTAACAGATGTCACGGAGTTTAAATTAGGAAATGGAAGAAAAGCCTACTTAAGCGCCATTTTAGACCTTTACGATAAATCCATTATTAGTTATGTATTGGGAGATTCAAACAATAACGGATTAGTATTTCAAACATTAGACCAAGCTATCGCTATCTTAAAAGAGAATGAACAACCATTAATTCATAGTGATCGAGGGTATCAATACACGTCCCGTGTATTTAAGAGAAAAGTAGAAAAAGCAAAAATGGTTCATAGCATGTCACGTGCAGGAAAATGTATAGATAATGGACCCATGGAATCTTTTTGGGGAACGTTGAAGTGTGAAAAATATTACCTACATAAGTACGAAACGATTGAAACGTTACAACAATCAATAAATGATTATATCAATTTTTACAATAACAAACGTTATCAAGAAAGATTAAACGGCTTAAGTCCATTAGAATATAGGATTCAAACCGCCTAATTTTTTTTATTATTTCCACTGTCTACTTGACAGGGGGCTGTTCAAAATTGATTCCAAATTCTTTTGTTTTTTCTTATATTTTCCTTAATTTAGTACGTATTGTCTGAAAGTATTGTCCTTACGGACAAATCCATAATAAGTTCGTAAAGGAGCTCACATCTACTTGCTTCCTCCTAGGCAAATAAGGTTGGGTTATCTGCTGAGGAAAGAAATTTAATGTTATGTATACCTCTAATTAGAGGACAACGCACGTTTTACTTACTAATACGATTATACAGTTCAAAATCACAAAAACTTCCTTCTATTGAACTGCATACCAATTGTTAGACAAAACTTAATCATTGGAGATGAAGTTTATTAATCAATTAATTTTCTATCTTACCCATTACTAATTTTGAATAAGTTTTGTACGCTTTTCTTAGCGTACCACTAAAAGGGGCAATATTATTTCTTCTTAGTTTTCTTTCCGGACTTTTTAATAATTACACCGCCTTGATTAGCATTCTGCCCGCCTTTTTTAGCAATCTGTCCACCCTGATTAGCATTTTGTCCACCATTACCACTAATTTGTCCACCATTTTCAGCATGGTTATAAATGTTAATTTGAATAAAGATATTTGCTCTTTTCTGCTTTTTATGTCGATTATTTAGTTTTTTATTAGAATAAAAATAATACTTTTTTATTATAATCACCTTCTTTCTTAACTTACTAATATAGTTTATTTATTGATAAATAAATTGTGTGGATGCTTGTCCAATAACATTTGAATTTTTATATAGAAAATTCTTTCGAACTATTCATTTTAAAATTTAGATAAACTTTTTGTTGTACAGCTCTATTTTGATTTGATTATTCACATTTATAGCTATAAAATTTACACAAATCAACAAATAAATTGATTGAATTTTGGTTTCAATTATCCTTTATGAACGACAAATTCTATGAAATTAAAAATTCAAAGGCGAAAATGAGAGAATTATAAGGTAGGCTAAAACCCCTTTAGTGTAAAAAAGGCTTTTTCCTCAACCAAAAACCAAATACTAACATACACTAACATAAAAGTTGTCCGAAGACATTATGAGATGTGCGGTTATATTTGGAATAAGGGCAGAAATTATTATAATGTTGGTTCTAATAAGAAAATTTAACTTTCCTCACTTGTTCATTCAGGTCCCCATTCTTATTACTCTATGGACGGGATTACGATAGAAACATTTAATCTATTAGGGTCAGACTTTAATTTCAAAGTTAGTTTGAGTTCTTACTTTTTTTGTTACTGGCGAAAAACAGAAAAACTATTATTAAGCAAAGGTATTATTAATGTTAATGGATATGATTCTGGAAGCAAGTCCTTTTGCTATTAAATTAAATCCCTCCTATTAGGTAACGCAGCTATTTAAAGAAATGAAGGGATTCTCTAAAGGCTTTATTTGATGGAACAGTTGCTGAGCGCTCTTCGGCAAAATATTAGTTTTGATTAAGTCTATGTAGAAGTAGAAAAGATGTTCAAGGCCAAATAACAGATAAATATTCATAGGGGAAAGAAGAAAATATTTATTTACACAAAATCATGCACACTCTCTAAAAGGAATTAATTGTATATTTTTTAACAGAATTCAAAAGGAGATAATTTTTATGGACGCACAAAGCCGGAATTGTTTTCAAGATAACTTAAATATACGTATTGCTGTTATAGGCTTGGGTTTTATGGGGCTACCTCTCGCTATGTTACTTATAAAAAAAGGATTCTATGTTACTGGAATTGATTTAGACGATATTAAAGTTTCTAGTTTAAATGAAGGAATAAGTTATATACCAGATATAAAAGATGAAGATGTTAAGATTGCAATATCCTCTGGAAATTTTTTAGTCACCAATGACTATGATCCCATAAAAGATCAAAATGTCATAATAATATGTGTTCCAACTCCCTTAACTTCTTATGGCTCCCCGGATTTAAGTTATTTACAAGAGGCCGCAGAATCAATAACCAAAAGAATTCAAAAAAATCAATTAGTCATATTAGAAAGTTCCACATATCCTGGAACTACAAAAGAAGTGCTTCAACCTATTCTGGAAAAAAGCAACTTATGCGTAGGCAAAGATATTTTCCTTTCGTATTCTCCTGAAAGAATAGACCCAGGCAATGATCTATTCCAAATCAATCAAATTCCTAAAATAGTCAGCGGTCTTACCCCTAATTGTGAAAAGCGTGTTTACGATCTTTATAATAAGATTTATGAACAAGTCATATTAGTTAATTCCACTGAAATAGCAGAACTCACAAAGCTCCTTGAAAATAGTTATCGGTTTGTTAATGTCTCTTTTATCAATGAATTTTCCATGTTGTGTGATAAATTAAATATTAATGTATGGGATGTGATTGATGCTGCTAGTACTAAACCCTATGGTTTTCAACCATTTTATCCTGGACCGGGAATTGGTGGTCACTGTATTCCTGTAGATCCGTTATATCTATATTGGAAAGCAAAACAACATGAGTTTGATCTCCAATTCCTTCAGCTATCTAATCAAATTAACCATACAATCCCTAGCTGTATTGTAAAACAAATTACAAAATTAATTCAACTTAAGATTCCTATAAATGAAGCAAATATACTAATTTATGGGGTAGCCTATAAAAAGAACATTAGTGATTCAAGAGAATCTCCTGCTTCTCACATAATTAGTTCTTTATTGAATTTAGGAGCACATGTTCAATATCATGATCCCTTTGTACCTGAGATAGTTATAGATGGAAAAAAATTAGCTAGTGTTTCGCTTTCCAATGAACTTTTACAAAAAGCAGATTGTTTAGTGATATTAACAGATCATTCATTAATTCCTATCCAAGATATTCTCGATAAATCCAAACTTGTTTATGATACTAGAAACGTTACAAAAGGTCATTTTGGAAAATCTGAGGTTTACCGATTAGGGGGTGGAGATAAAAATGGCTAATAGTACAAAAAAGAACAATTGCACTCTTTTTATACCTACAAATGGTGCTGGTTTAGGCCATTTAACTAGGTGTTTAGCAATAGCTAAAAGGTTAAAGAAATTAGATCCAAATAGAGAAATTATATTCTTTTCAACTAGTGCTGCTATGAATCTTATTTTACAGGAAGGCTTTTTAGGGTACCACCTCCCTTCCAAAACAGTCTTTCGGGAATATGTACCTTCTGAAAAGTGGGATCTAATGTTCAAAGAGCATCTACGCATGATTATAAAGCTTCATCAGCCTAATTTGCTTTTCTTTGATGGGGTATATCCGTATGTAGGATTGATAACTTCAATGCGTGAAACGAAAGCCATGAAAAAAGTGTGGATGAGAAGGGGATTAGGAAAGAAAGTCCGTCCTGAAATAGATATGAAAGAAAAAGAATTTAATACGATAATAGTTCCTAAGGAACTATTTATACCTCAAAAACAACAGAAAACAGGTAAACACTATTACTGCGATCCGATAATTTATTTAGAGAAAAGTGAATTGTTAGATAGAGATATTTTAAGGAAAAAATGGAATATTCCGGAGGGTCATAAAATTGTCTTCGTAAGCCTCGGAGCAGGAAATATTAATGATATCAAACTTACTATTTCTAAAATCCTTACTGTATTAAGGAAAAGAAAAGATATCTTTATTGTGATAAGTGAATCAATTATAGGAAAAAGATTACAAATTCCTGAACAAGAAAATTTGATAATTATCCGGGACTACCCTATCTCATCCTATTATAACGCTTTCGATTTAGCAATAACTGCCAGCGGTTATAACTCATTCCACGAATTATTATTCTTTAATGTACCTGCCATAATCATTCCGAATCAAATGACAAAAACAGATGATCAAGTAGCTCGAGCCTTAAGTGCCGAAAGAGTAGGTGCTGCAAGGGTAATAAAAAATGAAAGTATACCAGAGATAGAAAAAGCTATTAACATGGCACTAAAACCACAACAGCAGCTTCTTATGAAAAACATCACTCAAAAGTTAATTTATAAGAATGGTGCAGATGATGTTGCTAACCTATTAAAGATCTTTTTTTGAAATATTTACTATAATCGTATTTAATAAAGAATATCTAAATTAGGTTATAAAATGTAACCCTAATCAATCATTAGAAAAAATGCAATTTCAAAGAGAGCTATTTGTTATAAAAGTAAAATTCGAATTAATAAAGGAGGAAAATAAAATGAAAAAAAAGATTATTGTAGAAATCCACTTTAATTCCTTTGGTTTTACACCTGATAGATTTGAAAAAAAGTGGATTGACCACAGAATGGCCTTGTTTATGAAATATGCTGTCAGTAGCTTAAAAAAACAAACAAATCAAAATTTCTTAACCCTAGTACGCTATGAAGACAGTACAGAAAAGCTTATAAAAAAAGCTCTCGCACAACACAAAAAACTTCCAAACAATATTAAGTTTGTAAACAAGGCTGAACATATGAATGGACTAAAAGAAAGCTGTCAATCTAACGATTATATTTATGTTGTTAGACTTGATTCTGATGACCTATACCATAAAACATATATTCAACAGTTACATGATTATAAACCTAAGAAAGATACTGAAGTATTAATTAATCAAAATGGTTATCTATACGATTCAGTAACTGATAGGATTGCTCAATACTACCATTTCTCTCCGCAGTTTTACGTTTATATATATAAATCTGATGAATATTTAGAAGGTAAAAGATATAGACCAGGTGGTCATAGAAACGTAATTAAAAAATTCAAATACGAACTTCTAAAGAATCGTAATTACGTAAATGTAATACACAAACAGAATGTTTCTAATAAAAGATTAGGAACAAAAGATACTAACACCGGGCGTGTTGATGCCAAAAGCATTATTACTGATCCAAAAAAAGTTAGAGATATTTTAAAGGAATTTATGTAACCAAGGTAATTGTTAAGTTTAAATGAATCAGGAGGAGAAATTATGTATCAAAATAAAGTAATTTTAATAACGGGAGGGACAGGTTCTTGGGGGCAAGAACTTACTCGTAACTTATTAGCCCATAACCCAAAGGAAATTAGAATTTTCTCTAGGAATGAATTCTCCCAAGTTTACATGCAACAAGCGTTTAACAACAATTCTTGTCTAAAATTTATTATAGGGGATGTAAGAGATTTCCAGGCCGTTGAAGAAGCCACTAAAAATGTGGATTATGTTTTTCATTTGGCTGCCCTTAAGCATGTACCAATATGTGAAGCTCAACCTGGTGAAACACTTAAAACAAATGTAATCGGAACAGAAAATATTATACGAGCAAGTATTATTAATCGCGTACAGAAAGTAATTGATGTTTCAACAGATAAAGCTGCTGAACCCATAAATTTTTACGGAATGACTAAGTCATTTGGAGAAAGATTAATGATACAAGCCAACTCCCTAAGTGAAACAACAAGTTTTGTATGTATCAGAGGAGGAAATGTGCTTGGAACAAATGGAAGTGCTGTTCCAATTTTTAAGAACCAAATATTATTAGGTAAGGAGGTAACTTTAACCTCAAAAGAAATGACACGCTTCTTTTTAACTATATCCGAAGCTATTAATTTACTTTTAAAAGCATCAGAAGTAGCTATCGGGGGAGAAATTTTTGTAATGAAAATGAATGCTTGTCGCATTATTGACTTAATAGATGTATTAGGACAAAAACTTTCATCAAATCCAGTGAAAGTTAAAGACGTGGGAATACGTCCTGGTGAAAAGTTACATGAAGTTTTAGTTTCCCAATACGAATCCCCCCATACCTTAAAATTTAGTGATCAATATTATGTTATTCTTCCAACACACCCTTCCTATAAGCTTTACAGTAAATATCAACATCTCGAAAAAGTTCCCTTCATAAAATATCAATCTAATGATTATCTAATGAATCAAGAAAATATAGAAAGAATGCTAAAAAAAGGAGGATTTCTATAATAAAAATATCCCTCGGTAAAAATTACCTCCATTTAAAAACATTAAACCCTGTGTGAATAATAACCATAACATTGGAAAGATGCTTATTATTTTAAGAAACTTAAAACTGCATTAAAATATACGATAGTTAATAATTTTGAGTCAGAAGGATGTGAGTAACAAGCTATGAAAACGGTCTTAGTTACCGGTGCATACGGCTTTATAGGAAAAAATCTAGTGGCAACTCTTGAAGAGTTACCCAATGTTAAGATAATAAAATATGGAAGAGAAGACACATTTAAAGATTTAAAATTTTATTTATCTAAAGTGGATTTTATATATCATCTAGCCGGAGTAAATCGATCAGAAAATATTCTAGATTTTAAAAATGGAAATACCTCTCTTACAGAGGAATTAGTTAATGCATTAAAATTTACAGATAGGAAAATACCAATACTTTTTTCTTCCTCTATTCAGGCAGAGTTAGATAGTCCTTATGGAATTAGTAAAAAAAATGCCGAAGACGTTCTTCTAAAATACGGAAAAGAGAATAATACAAAAATATATATATATAGATTAGCAAATGTCTTTGGAAAGTGGGGTAAACCAAACTATAACTCAGTGGTAACCACCTGGTGCTATAATATAGCAAATAATCTACCAATACAAATAAGTAATGCTGGTAATAAATTGAATCTCGTTTATATTGATGATGTTGTGGATGAATTTATAGCTACTCTAAACGAGTGTGAGAATAGAAATCATGATACTTTTTGCACTATCAAACGAACCTTTCACGTTACATTAGATGAATTGGCTAAAATGCTTTATTCTTTTAAAGAAAGTAGAAAAACCCTTATTATGCAGAATTTTAACGATGATCTCCAGAAATTCTTATATTCTACCTATCTTTCTTACCTCCCTGAAAATAATTTTGGATATAAACTAAAAATGATTAGAGATAAGCGAGGTTGGCTTACCGAATTTATTAAATCAAAAGAGTTTGGACAAATTTTTATATCCCAGACAAAACCTGGTATTACTAGAGGGAATCACTGGCATCATACAAAAGTAGAAAAGTTTCTTGTCGTCCAAGGTGAAGCGGTAATCAAATTTCGTAATATTCAAAATGAAGATATCATTGAATATAAAGTCTCTAGTAAAGAGTTAGAAGTATTGGATATACCTACTGGATATACACATTCTATAACAAATACAGGTAAAACAGATTTAATAACCCTCTTCTGGGCAAATGAATTTTTTGATTCAGAAAGATCAGATACTTATTTTAGGGAGGTTTAGATAATGAAAAAAATTAAATTAATAACAATTATTGGAACAAGGCCTGAAATTATAAGACTATCTGAAACGATAAAAGCATGTGATAAATATTTTAATCATGTTCTTGTACACACAGGGCAGAACTGGGATTATGAGCTCAATAGAGTATTTTTTGATGATTTAGGAATAAGAGAACCCGATTACTACCTAAATGTTGCAGGTACTAATTTAGGCGATACAATAGGAAACATCATTTCTAAATCCTATCAAGTTTTAGAAAAAGTTAAACCTGATGCGCTTTTAATTCTAGGCGATACCAATAGCTGCTTATCTGCTATTGCAGCTAAGCGTTTAAAAGTGCCAATTTTCCATATGGAAGCAGGAAATAGGTGTTTTGATCAAAATGTTCCTGAAGAAGTTAACAGAAAAATTGTTGACCACACCGCAGATATAAACCTGCCATACACAGAGCATAGTAGAAGGTACTTACTATCTGAAGGCATTCGCAAGGAACATATTTTTGTAACTGGATCACCGATGACTGAAGTTATCCGAAAAAACATAAAGAAAATAAATGAAAGCAAAATCTTAGATAATTTAGGCCTTGAATCTGAAAAATATATTGTTGTTTCAGCTCACAGAGAAGAAAACATCGATAATATCGAAAATTTCACGTCATTAATGAACACTCTAAATAAAATTGCTGAGATTCATCAATTACCTTTAGTCTACTCTACACACCCCAGGAGTTGGAAAAAAATTGATGAAAGCGGATTTAAGTTTCATCCACTTATTAAGCAATTAAAACCCTTTGGTTATTTCGATTATAACAAACTTCAATTAAATTCATTCTGTGTATTATCAGATAGCGGTACATTATCTGAAGAGTCAGCAATTCTTGGTTTTCCCGGAGTGCTTATTAGAACTTCAACAGAAAGACCAGAGGTTTTAGATAAAGGTACAGTTATAGTAGGAGGAATTAAAGAGAGGGAAATTCTTCAATCAGTGAATTTAGTTCGAAAAATATGGAAAAACAAAGAACCTATGATATTAGCTTCCGATTATATAGACGAAAATGTATCAATAAAAATTATTAAAATTATACAAAGTTACACACCAATAATTAATAAATTTATATGGAATAAACCCTAAAAGGAAGAGTCTTCCTTTTAGAATTAAATCATAACAACCAATCCAAAGAAAGAAGGCCTTCCTATGAGTGCATGCTACACACAGAGTTTCGATATCTCGATATCGTCATCCCTCAAGATTGAAATGGTGATTTTAAAGAACAGACAGTGGATCCTTACGGACTAGCAAAGGTGATGTCTGAACGGGTAGAGACCTATCAAGATTGAAATTTGTGCGTCTATTTGGATACCAGGTATAATGTATATTGCCTTAAAACGAGATACTGTGTTTGCGATCGTCATTCGCGAAGATGAATCTAAGGAGGCACGTGGTTATAGTTATACTATCGCTCCTAACTAATATTCCTTTATATAGAAATACCTTTTAGAAGATACCAAATCTAGCGATACGAAAGAGATTCTGTTATTGATTTCAGAAGGCGCTGAAGTCTGTAAAGATTTTAAGAGCTTGTACCGTGCAGAGAGTCCCGAAATGGGCCAACAGGCCCTGCGTTCGCTTGCTGGAAAGTGAAGTGGATTTATCCAAAAATTACAAAGTCATCGCTTAATAACCTTTATTTGTTTACGTTTTACAACTTTTCTAAACCCATCTGGAGAAATATGTACTCCACAAACTTAATCGAGTGGTTTAACAAATAAATTAAGAAATATAGTAAATGTAAAGAGTAATTTCCTAACGAAGAGGCTCTTGAACGATTTCTCGCTTCCCAGTTTGATTAGGACAATCAACATTTTGCTGCACGGTGCCATATTGACTTTGATAAAATTCATGCAGAGCTACAAATAATATTTAAAACAAAATAGTGGATATTGCTCACAAAAAAGGAAATTATAATTTACACAAAATTATCGCCGGCCCGAAAATTATTATAGGTCTCAGTAAGTTTATTTAGCATCTATATTAATCCTACAGATTAGAACATTTGATTACTATAATTAAAAGAGGAATGGTTAAGAATATGAATAAAAAAATTATTGTGTATATACCCTTTAACAACATGGACGTATTAGGAAAAGGGCATATAGCTCTAACGAAAGAATGGATTGATAAACGTATCTCGATTTTTATGAATTACACTTTAAAGAGTCTTAGAAATCAAACTAATCAGAACTTTATTGCCTACGTAGTTTATCATATAAAGTCTAAAAAGATTATTGAACAAACACTTGCAAAATATCCCCCCCTCCCCTACAACATACGTTTTATTCCAAATGATAATTATGAGGTTAAAGTAAAAGAGATTATAAAAAATTACAAATATTTCTACGAGCTCCACCTTTATAGTGATGACATGTACCATAAAACATTTGTTAAACAGCTACAAAATTATAAACATAAAAGTCAAACAGCTGTTTTAATTTGTCAAAATGGCTATATTTATGATTCTATAAACAATAGGCTTGCAAAATACTTTAATTTCTCTAGTTCATTTAATTGCTTTGTCTATAATGTAAAGGACTATATAAAAGGTCACAGACATAAAGTAGTAGGGTGGGTCACAGCAATTAGACTTCCCCATGAGAAACTAGAGAAACCTAATTATATAAATCATTGCCATGATACTAATTCCGCTTTTTATTTTGAAGTAGAAAGAAAAAGAAATAAAATTAAGGATGTATGGAATAATAATCAGGGAGCAACAGCATTGTTTGGCGAAGAAATTACCAATGAAGATGAGAAAAAAAAGATTTTAAAAGACTATATAGGGAATGAATAGATTTCAATAACTATAATTTTAATCAGGTCAATATAATACAACGAAAATTCCCGAATTGTATCAATACTAAAAATAATTACATTAAAAAATTTGAAATTCTCACTTTCAGACTACATTCTACATTTATGTAAATAAACTGATTTTCTATTCTATTAAACTGGCACTCGTTTATACCCTCTCTTAACTTCCAAGTTTAAGTATTTTTGCTAAATGTATTGAATGTAAATATATTTATTATTTGACTAATGATAATAACAGGCGATGCTAAAGGGCTATTTTCAATATAATAATTTAATTTTTAATAATAGATCGGATTTTTCATCTAACTAAAAATCGAATAAAAAGGAAGTATTTAAGAGGAGATTGAAAGCATGCATAAAAAAATTATTGTGTATATACCCTTTAACAATATGAATGTATTAGGAAAAGGATATATAGCTCTAACAAAAGAATGGATTGATAAGCGTATCTCGATTTTTATGAATTACACTCTAAAAAGCCTTAAAAATCAAACTAATCAAGATTTTATTGCATACGTAGTTTATCATGTTAAATCTAAGTCTTTAATTGAACAAGCACTTTTGAAATATCCATCCATTCCCTCTAATATAAATTTTATAGCGCATGATAGTTATGAAAAAGCAGTTAATGAACATATAGTTCGTTATAAATATTTCTATGAAGTTCATTTGCATAGCGATGATATGTACCATAAAACATTCATTAAACAATTGAAAAACTACAATCATAAGGATGGAACGGCTGTTTTAATTTGTCAAAACGGTTATATTTATGATTCCATAAACAATAGGCTTGCAAGATATTTTAATTTTTCTAGTTCATTTAATTGCTTTATCTATAATGTAGAGGATTATATAAAAGGTCACAAACATAAAGTAGAAGGATGGATGGGGGCAATTAGACTTCCAAACGAAAAATTAAGGAAGCCTAATTACATCAATCACTGTCATGATATTAATTCTGCCTTTGTTTTTGAAACGGAAAGTAAAAGGAATAAAATTAAGGATGTATGGAATGATAATCAGGGAGCAAAAGCATTATTTGGTAAAGAGATCACATATGAAAAAGAGAAAAAGAAGATTTTAGAAGACTATATAGGAGGTGAATAGATTATGAATAATAATCTTCACTTAATTAATTCGATACCAATAAAGGAAGAGATAACTTAAAGTGACTGGAGTTTCTTCTCTTACGCACGTACTAAAGTAAGTTTAGGCCCCTACATTTTCTTCTGCAAATTTTTGCACTTTTATTCTACAATAACTAGTTATTTTTTAAACGATATAACTTAATTATATTTTGAATAATGGTAAGCAGTAGTTTTCTAGAGTGTTTATTATTTATTCCCTCTTTTATTGATTCTTTTTTATAAAATGTTTTTTGGGACTAAAAACGTTGGATATCTACTCTAGCGTAAGCATTAAGTTGTTTATTATTGTTGAATCTAAAAGTGTCATCTATATCTGCCATAAGTCTTACAGCTCTATTAGTTCTTCCCCCGAGGGGAACTAGAAGGATTCTGTACTATTTTCTATGCACCCTATGAATTCGTAAACCATTACATTGAATTTTCAATTCTAGAGAGTTTAATAAACCATATGTTGTAAAACGTAAACAAATAAGGGTTATTAAGCGATGTTTTTATAACTTTTGAATAAATCCACCTCACTTTCTAGCAAGCGAACGCAGGGCCTGTTGGCCCATTTCAGGACTCTCCGCAAGGTACAAGCTCTTAAAATCTTTACAGACTTCAGCGCCTTCTGAAATCAATAACAGAACCCCTTTCGTATCGCTAGATTTGGTATCTTCTAAAAGGTCTTTCTAGACAAAAGCAGATTCGTTAGGAGCGATAGTATAACTATAACCACGTGCCTCCTTAGATTCATCTTCACGAATGCCGATCGCAAAATAGAAAATTTCTTTTAATACAGTACCTCGTTTTAAGGCAATATACATTATACCTGGTATCCAAATAGACGCACAAATTTCAATCTTGATAGGTCTCTACCCGTTCAGACATCACCTTTGCTAGTCCGTAAGGATCCACTGTCTGTTCTTTAAAATCACCATTTCAATCTTGAGGGATGACGATATCGAGATATCGAAACTCTGTGTGTAGCATGCACTCATAGGAAGGCCTTCTTTCTTTGGATTGGTTGTTATGATTTAATTCTAAAAGGAAGAGTCTTCCTTTTGTGTTTATTCACTTACGAAAAATATTTTATATTCTAAACAGAAATATTAGATAAAATATAAAGGATTAATCAACTAAAAAATCATTTATTTTTAACCTTTAAAATAAATACTGTTTGATTTTATGTTGTATAAAGAATTAATTATTAATTTATTTTAAAAATAAAAGTTTTAACATTTATCTACTTTGTAGAAAAATGCCTTATTTGTCTACATTAGATGTATTAGTTAAAACTTAATAATTTAGAAGTTAGTTATACGTTTTACATATTTAAAATTAAGTAAATAATAATAGATATTGATACAGAAGAGATTTTCAATTATTCTTACGACGTTTAATCATTTGATTAATAATTTCTTGATGAGATTCTAAGATTTCTCTTGTAGTAAAATTATGATGTTTTGCATGGCGAGAAAAATTAGCTTTACTATACCATTGATTACATAAAGGGCAAGGCAATTCATTCTCTACTTCGTAAGGTGTTGAGGTCCAACGTGTGGAAGGCATGGAAGTTTTTCGATCAATCACTTTCGTAGTCGTACAATCTTCTTTTTGTATAGGAATTTGTAGTGAATTGGTCGTTACTGCTACTTCATTTGTATACATAGTGTATAAATCACCCTCTATTTCCTCCTTAATTAAAAGGTAACCAGCCTCTGACATGGATAACCCAAGTTCTTCACATCGTTTTCGAAATTGATTGTAGATGCTTTCAGGGAGTCGAATCGGTAGTACTTTGCTAGGTTCTTTTCGCTTAGATTGACGTGCATATTTATCTAATCTTCCCATTGGTATCACCTCATTTATAATTTGTATATAGTTTCAATACACAATAGATAAAATCCTCCTCACAAGGTATATACAATTTGTAGTCGTCTTAATTAGTTAAGTAGACAATATAACACTTTGGTTAACGCAAAAGTTTTATTCCTAGGGTTCTGCAATATGTAATGAATAAATCGTGTATCTCTATCATTCCGTTGACTCTGAAGGAAATGTCATTGGTTTTCATCTAAGTAAAATAAGAACTAAACAAGCAGCCAAGCTCTTTTTTAAGAAACCCTTGGCTTTTTCACATATTTCTACACCTCTTGTAGTTACAATAGATAAAAATCCTGCTTATTCCATTGTTATCCAGGAACTAAAAAAGATGCCTCAAGGCATCCAAGTAAGCACAATTAGATATCTAAATAATATTATCGAGCAGGATCACAGATAATTAAGGAGCACCTTTCTCCGACGTTAAACTTACAATCATTTCGTACAAGCAAAAGCCATTATTTCTGGCGTAGAGTCCATGCATATGATGAAAAAGAAACAGTTCTATCAGAAAGCGCAGTCTTTCCAAGGTTATATGAACTTCATTCAAAAACTATTTGAAATAGCTACATAAGAACAACTGCCCATATAAATTTATAACCCTCTTTCATGCAATTTGCTTTTTGTTAACTTTTCTAAAACACTTGTATACTTCAAAACTAATTTTCTTCTCTAATGATAAATACTGTCCGCAAATATGATTATAAATTTACACTTATTTTACAAGCAACTGATCATTATTAGATAATATTCTTTATTTTCAGCTGGAATTTTTGCACACCAAGTAACTCCTTTGCTTATTGGAAAATTAACCTTTTACGACAATAATACTGTGGAATTGGAGGCTTAATGAGAGCAGCAATAGAACAAAAATTCGGATTAATAAGTTGAGGTAACATGCTAGTATAATGTGTGTTATGTCTTATACCCAATAAAAAGCTTTCGTTTTCAACATCAAGTATAAATGAATTAGTTTTTTAGTGTCTCCATTATTATTTTATTTAATATAATTAGTTAAAGGTAGCCTACATTCATGTGGCCGACCTTCAATGGGGTTTTTACTTAAACAAACACTATTCGATAAAAGACAATAATGGCAGTTGTCAAGGTGGTCCCACTTCTTGACATCCCTATAAGAATTAAAATCCTTTTATTCATCTTCTCCCACTAATATCATCTTTTTCTTATTAATCTACGATTCCCCATGAAATTTGATTAATAAACAACTTAATTAATTCTAATCTGTTTTTGATATGATGTTCTTCATGAATTGAACTAAATCTTCTTTTAAGTCTTCACGTTCAATTGCAAATTCAATAATGGTTTTAAGGTACCCTAATTTTTCACCTATATCGTAACTTTCCCCTTCAAAAATTTGTGCATATACATTTTCATACTTCAGCATAGTTTGAAGAGCGTCTGTTAGCTGAATTTCATTACCAACCCCACGTTCTTGTACTGCTAATAAATCAAATATTTTAGGAGTTAAAATATACCTTCCAAATATAGCTAAATCAGATGGTGCATCTTCTATCTTCGGTTTCTCTACTAAGTTCTGAATATTAAAAAGTGGTCCATTTCCCTTCGTAACATCTACGATTCCATATTTACTTACGTCCAATTCATTAACACGCTTAACACCTATAATTGAAGAATGGCACTCTTCAAATAATCTAATCATTTCTTTTAAACAGGGCTTTTTCTCTTTAATAAGAGTATCTCCTAGTAAAACTGCAAAAGGTTCATTGCCAATAAAGTTTCTTGCACACCAAATCGCGTGCCCTAGACCTTTTGGAACTCCTTGACGAATATAATGAATATTCGCTAATTGAGAAATACTTTGCATTTCGTTTAAGATCGTTATTTTCCCTTTATTCTTTAAAGTTTCCTCTAGTAACATTGAAGTGTCGAAATGATCTTCAATCGCTTTCTTACCTTTTCCAGTCACAATAATAATATCCTTAATTCCAGATTCTACTGCCTCCTCAATAATATACTGTATTGTAGGTTTATCAATAATAGGTAACATTTCTTTTGGCATTGCCTTTGTTGATGGCAATAGCCTAGTTCCTAGACCTGCTGCTGGAATAACTGCCTTTCTTACCTTCACTAAATTTCTCCTCCCTAGTTAGCCAAGTTTTTATATAAAACTGTCATACTTTTAAAAATTTATGGAATTAAACCTTTATTCGCTCCGCGTGAGGAGTTTTTTAATCCAGCCTTTTTTTGTACTATATACATCAATGATTTCCCAAAATCAATTCCAATATTTCCTGTCTCAGCCACTTTCTGCGCAAGGACTAGAGAGTTTACACCACATGAGATAAGAGCAATATCAAAATTATCTTTATTTGCTTCAATAAACGCTAACGTGTCTACCATTTGATCATGATGGTGAAAAGTGGTACTCATAGTGACATTTAAATTATAAGGTTTTTTTCTTAAGGCTTTCGTCACTTTGTCTGCCCACTTATCCTTAGTTATAATCAAAACTCTTTTGCCTTGTAATGCTTTCCAAAAACCACTTTTTTGAGCAAAAACTCTATTTACAAAAGTATGACAACACATTTTAGGAGTAATCCCAAAGTGTTTAAATACTCGATCGGTTAATGGACGTTTTAATCTATCCTCTGTAAGAATTGGGTCATTTTTATAAAAAGGAATGCCTACTATGCTAGCTTTTTTAATGGCGTCTGCCATTTGATCTCTCAATTTTATATTTGGGAGAGTAACTCCTTTATTGTCCCGATCTTTGTTTGCATTTCGTGCCCAGCTCTCTTTCATGACTTGAGGCATTGTCATAACAGAATTTTGAGCTAATATAATATTTTCTCCATCACCTACGCGTACTAAAGAAAAGGGTTTCTTCTTCTCAATTGCTTGTTTTAACTTTTTCAAAACTTGATCAACGGTTAAGAGTTGTTCGTCAGAAATCATGTACATTACTCCTTTAACTATATTTTTTTAATATTATAAGGTATGTTTCAATTCAATCCATTGCTACCTTATAATTGTTGTCTTGTAAGGTAAAGCTAAATTTCCATATACGTCTATAAACTTGGTTCGTATATTAATTATAGGCGCACTCTTGAAATAAATATTAAGACGCTCGTATATTTATTTCAAGAGAGGCCATAAGGGATATATTCAAGTAACCTTTCAAGAATGGATATATTTTTTACTAGCATTTAGGAAAATAAAGAGTTTATTATACGAACAATAAAATTATTGAAATTAGAACATTATCGATCTAAGTGTAGACTATTAACCTTTAAATTATTTTTATTAGTTGCTGGATTTTATTGAAATAGATGTGTTCACCATAAACTGCCTTTATGGGTACAGACCTGATTAGAATGGGAGAATAAACCGTTATTTCAAAGCACATGGTGGATGTTTATAAAGAGGGAAACAATATATTCGAGGATCAATAAATAGGGGTTATAATTTGCAGTTATTTTCTAAGGGCATACTAACCATCTTAACTAAAAAAGTCTTTTCTTCTACGTTGAAAATTAACTTTCACAATCCATTGACAAAAATGATAGTATTCAGAATTTGCATCTGGCATCTTAACACTTAACTTTTTTTGGAGAATCTTCCATTGAACTTTATTTAATTTCATGAATGACTTTTTATTTTTCTTCATATATTGTAATAATTTTTCATTCATAGTAAAACCATGATTACTTGGATTTACCCCTTCTGCAAGAAGATTGGCCATTGTACGAGCACATTTTTCACACTTTCCGCAGTTTTGTCCTTTTTTTGATTCCCAGCATACCCTTAATTGTAGTTTAGAGCCTTTTTTCTTTATATAATCTGTGATAATTTGTATCTTATCAAACCTATTTAGCCTCGTACCGTCTAAATTAATCTTTGTCTCACCCCATTTAATATTATTCTCAATTAATGGATGTGATCCCCATGACGTGGAATATAATTTGTTATTATTTGATAAAAGAGGTGTGGAAGCAAAATGAATTTTATTCATACCCTTAATAAAGGATAAAGGAGCAGATAAACCTACTAGGCCCAAACCATGTTGAATTCCTCCCCACCATCCTCTAAGACCCTGCTTAGCATAGTCTTTATTAAGGTTGCTTTCATTTAGAAAAGTTCTTAGGTTTGATTGAATAAAGAAGGGGGTAAGTCCGTGCTCTTTGGCAAATTGTTTAGTATGATTCTTTACTTTATTCCACCCTTCCTTTTCTGATAATGGTATATCTGCTCCTCTAACAGTTAGTAAATAGGGATTCTCTTGACTTTTTCTTATATACGAAGCTATAGAATCTACTCCTCCACTAAAAAAAAGCCCACTTTTTTTCTTTCCATATCCCTTATTTTTTTTAATTTTTTTATATTTTATGTCTCCCTTAAAAGAATGTTTGGGATATAACTTTTGGAAAGAATTTTTTAATACATTCATCGCTTCCAAAAATTGTTGATCAATTTCTTCAACATAGATATCAGCTCCTGTAATCCACGCAACGGGGCAAATATTTGATAAAGCGGGAATGATAAGAATACTTTTAGGAACAGAGTCTATATTTTCATTTAATTCCATATAAAAAGTTTTTTCTTTAAAATACCTGCCCACTTTTCCTGAACAAATAAAACGACAATAAAGTTTATTTCCACCTTTGACTTGAGGAAGTTCTAGAACTATCTTATTTTGAATGCTCATTTAATACAATCTCTCCTTACACGTGATGAATACTGTTACTCTAATGACAAAATGATTTTCTTATTCTTGTTTCACTTGAATTGTGTGGTTTAAAAACTTTATTTCATACTAATTAGTTGAGTGTATCTATATTTTATAAGGTTTATTGCTATTACCTTAAGTACAAATTAAGTACAAATAATGAAAAAAATCAAGAAAAGTTATAGATTCATTATGGTTTGTGCCGGAAGTTGGTTTTCAAAATCCATTGACAAAAATTATAGTATTCAGAACCCTTATCTGGTAAGGTTTTACGTAACTTGTTTTGAATCATTACCCACTGCGATTCTTTGTTCTCATTTAACCTAGTGAATAACTTTTTATTTCTTTTCATGGATTGTAACAAATTCTTATTTATTCTAAAACCATGATTACTTGGATTTACCCCTTCCGAAAGTAAACTAGCCATTGTTCGAGTGCATTTTTCACACTTTCCACAATTGCTTCCTTTTTTCGATTCCCAGCATACTCTTAATTGTAAATTAGGATTTTTTTTCTTGATATATTTTGCAATAACTCCTATCTTATCAAGCCTACTTAGATCCATACTTTCCAAGGCGACCTTTGTAACCCCCCACTTAAGGTTATTCTCAATCGATGGATGAGAACCTTCAGGCTCTGGAGTAAAGTTTAGATAATTATCAACTGATATTATACCTGGTGAAGATGCAAAATAAATTCTATTCATTCCTTTAATAAAGGATAAAGGGGCGGATAAGCCCACTGTACCTAATCCATGCTGAATCCCTCCCCACCAACCTTTAAGACCATTTTTAGAGTAATCTTTATTAAGGTTGCTTTCATTTAAAAAAGATCGAAAATTAGATTGAATGAATAAAGGATAAAGCCCATTTTCTTTTGCAAATTGCTTATTATTATCCCTTACTTTCGCCCATCCTTCTTTTTCTGATAGTGGTATATCTGCTCCTCTAACAGTCAATAAATACGGCTTTTGACTTTGTTTTCTTATATACGCTGTTACAGAATCTACTCCTCCACTAAAGAAAAGTCCACTTTTTTTCTTTCCGTATCTTTTGTTTCTCTTAACTCTTTTATATTTTATATCTCCCTTAAAAGAATGTTTGGGATATAGCACTTGAAAAGATTTTTTTATCGTATTTAGTGCTTTTAAAAATTCTCCATCAATTTCTTCGACATAAATATCGGCCCCTGCAAGCCAAGCAACAGGACAGATATTTGATAAAACAGGAATAGCAAGAATACTCTTCGGTACAGATTCAATATTGGCATTTACTTTCATATAAAAGGTGTCTTCTTTAAAATACTTGCTTACTCTTCCTGAACAATTAAATTGACAATAGAGTTTATTTCCATCTTTGACTTTAGGAGAATCTAAAACTATTCTATTTTGTTTTTTCATTGGAAAATTCTCTCCTTTTTAAACAAACTCATTGATTATCTAAAATTCGACTAATTGATTATATAAATGGGTAATGTGATATGTGTATAATATTTTTATCATCATGCATTTTCATTTAGTTAGGATTGTAAAATACAAATTCTTTAATAACGGGCCTTCCACTATAAAATAATTTTGCATATCGAAATACATAATTAAAGAAATCTACGTTATTTTTAGTTCGAATGACAAAAACCTGTCCATTCTCAGTGAATTATCCAGATTTATTTCACTTTAAATTAATTATGGTCTTTTACCCATTATTCGCAATTAGCTTACAGCTGGGCAGCAGTGCTTAATTATGATAGTTTTCATTACTTAATAAATTTTGTTTTGTTTATGTTATGAGTCCATGCACGATAATATTGGTAGTTCTTACCATAAGAATTATCATACAATGTATTTTCTTTATTTAATAAACAAGCCAAAATATGACCATGTAACCTTGTTGTAATCACTTTATTATGAGTACTAAATAATAATACTGCTTTATTAATTAAATAATCACTAAATTTAGACCATGAGGCAGCATTATTAACCTTCTTATTCTGGTATTCTTTTTTTATTTCTTGGACTCTTTTAGAATCCTTTTTAGTTACCAAGTCATTCCAATCAAAAATATCTTGATTATTTCCAATTTTAAATCTATTTTTCTTATTAACTTCTTTATCTGTACGCAATAAATAGAGGTTTTTTTTCTGTGAAGGATTTGGAGGGGTTAGAGGCCAGAGTTCATGAGCCATATCTGGTGAAAGGTGTATATTTTTACTAAATCCTTTTAACTGCTTTAAACTCCGTTTATCTCGGGCATAAATATGAAGATCTGGATGTTTACTAAATAGTTTTTTTGCTTTTATATAGTTGTTGTTATCTTTGAAATATAAGGTTTGAGGTAGTATTACAATACGATGGTTAGGATATTTTGAGATAACGGATTCTCTAAAGCGTTGATGACTCACCCATAGATCCCCAAAATTACCTCCACCATGAAAAACAATAATGCAATCTTTAGGAATTGATAAGTTTTCTGGAAAGTTAAATACTGAGTACCTTGCCTTAACTTTTATGTTATTATTCTCAAAAAATTTTTCGCTTCCTTTATAGATTAATAAGTCACCAACGTTTGTATGCAAGGGATAATCAAGGTAATATATTTTAGAACCAGAAGGAATTACTTTTAAGATATTACGTAATTGATCTTTTAGTTTCCCCATTGGATGTTTCTTATCTTCTGTCATCTTTACTTAACCCCCCATTTAATATGATTTTTCTTATTTAAAGATCAAACTATAAGAGCTTTCTTTACTTTTTACGTTCGTTAATCAATTTTTTCATTTGCTTTACATTTCCATTTGCTTTTTCGTATCTCTTATATAATTTATTATTATTTTGGATATTTGGATTGCCTTTAGGTCCTACTTTAGGATGCCATAAATGATATATAGAATTATTGTCAATTCTTTTATAAGGTCCACACAAAGTATTCATTGCGTCGCTAAACGCGTTATCTTCTCTTCCCCAACCTCTAAACCTTTCGTCAAATCCTTTAACACTGTTAAAATTTTTACGGGTAACAACTACGACTCCACTTACTGGTTTAACAGCTTTATCTCCAAAGCGCTCTGTAGATTTAACTTTTGTTGAAAAAGGCCATTTAGGAGAACTCCCCAACAATTTTGTAGTGCTTGCTTGTGAGATGTCTAACCATTTACCATAAGGAATAATCCAAGCATGTTTACTAAGCAGCGGAATAGCTTTAATTAAAATTTCTTTACTATATATAACATCTGCATCAGCTATAACAAATATAGATCTTGTTGCCTTTTTAGCTGCTCTATTTATTGCTTGCGATCGGTTAAAAGGTTCACTTTTACTTCTACCAATACATAATTCAACTTCCGGCATTACATTTTTGTAGTAGGATATTACCCATTTGAATAATTTATCCCTTAGGCCTCTGTCTGGTTTATATGGGATTAATACTGATACTTGATTTAACATTTTTATTCCTCCTTACTCTTACCATGTCAGAACGACTCTATCTTAAGATCACTTATAAAATAACGTTTAAGTAAAACCAATAATCTATTAGTTTTATTTCATTTAGTTCGAAAATACTTATAGAACCAATCTTCTAGCTTTTCTCCTTGTATACCATAATCTTTAGCCGAGATTCCCGGATCTTTATTACCCTTTAACATACTATTATTGTCACCATGTGAGAGGACCCAAATTACAAAAGGCAGAGTAATCATTTTATAGTCTTTGTTAAGTTTTTTTAGACGATCTGGGGATTTTGGGTGTGCCTTCAAAGTCAAGGTAGCAAAAATATTACCTTTCTTTTTCTTAGGATTAGGAAAATCTTTCTTAGAGAAATAAAATAGGGCGTTAGTTCCACATTTTTTATAGAATTCACCTGTTTCCCATATTTCTTTCCGTCCAATATTTGTTATTAAACCTTTCTCTAATATGAAAGCATTGGAAAATGGCTGGGATCTTATATATTCTACAAATCTGTGATGTATCCAGTCATCCGCATCAACGGCCATAAAATATCCCGAAAATCCTACTTTATACAAATACTCACCTATTTTTCTTCGTTTACGCATTTTATCTTGTGTGAACCCTTTTGGACTTGTAGGTGAAGAAAATTTAACTGGTAACCACTTAACTCGCTTATCCCTTAATTCTTTAATGTTTGGTTTATTGTGCCCCGCAATTACGACACGAAAGTGTTGGTCAGTATTCCTAAATATTGATTTTAAGGTATTTGATAAGTTTTTCTGTACCTTGTTCCAATTACGAGATACCTTTTTACTCTTAAGTGAAATTCCAAAAGCAATTTCTTTATTGTTTGGTGATGTATTTACCTGTGTCTCGATATCTGAATTAAGTTCTTTGAAATATTTTTCCACTTCATCTAACTGCTTCTTAATAGGGGACTTAACTTTTCCGGTTTTCTTTTGCTTCGCCACCTATTTTTCCTCCTTTTCCGTAGATCCATATTAGATAAATCTAAAAAATCACTCCCACTTACTAGTAATTAGATCCTGATATTAAGAGACCATAATAAAAATAGAAACTTAGATTCCTGCTAAATTAACGTGTATGATTTAAGTTGAGAGAGTTTATTTACAAGTTCACTTGAAATCTAGGCAGACTTTACCCTTTGGTAAATCTGCTTCCTTTAATCATATGCAGTGCTTGAAGTCTGGTGCAGAAAACTTGAACAATTCCCTAAATTTAGACATATTAATATTATTACTTTGAAGAGGGAATATAACTGGCATAAGAACCAACAATTTAAGTAAAAGGACACCTTATTAACTGCCCTTCCTTATTATCAAATGGGTTCTATTATAAAACCTTACTTTATGTAATTTTTTAAAAAATATAGTATTACTTATTATTTTTTATTTATATAATTATTAAGGAATTCGCTTAGAAAAAAGAGAAAAGTATAATAGATTAATTTACAAATACAAAGTCCCAAATATCCTAAATACTATAGGTGGGTATGATATGTTCAAAGTCCCTAATCTTATTCAATATATACCTATTATGATAGAACATACCATTCGCTAAATATATTCAATAAATAGAATTTTCGCAATTCAAAACTATGAAACAGGTTGTAATATCATTGTTTATACAACTTGAATTTAATAAAGAAGAGATGCCTAGTTATTATTCATTACTCAATAGAATTTCATTGAGATGTATAAAACGAGTATAGTTAGTCGGGAGGTAGTAGTCCTAACTCGAGGATAAGCTTCTTTCTTAATTCTTTTTTATTATTACAATAAGTAAGAAGCAACAATACTAATTGTCTTCGATCCCCCCATAACAATAATCACGTTAATCTAACTAACATTCATCCCAAAAATAGACACTCTTCAAAGAATAAATCCAATTACCGAAAAGTGTTCCTTGACTATCTTCCTTGTTTTACTTGCTTGACTCATAGTATGCCCATGACTATTTTGTGTTTAATATAGGTGGTAAATTATCATACAAGCCCGTAGTTGGTTCAATACCAAGAAGAAAGATTCGATAGAACCTAACAATTTTTCTGAGATTTAAATTTTGTTTACTTTAACTAATAGAATATAACGTATTAGAAAGTATTATTAGAAAGTAGAAGATTCTCTTACATTCTCCCTTTAGCATTTAATTATGATGGAGAGAGAAGAACTGTATTGAGCCAATGTTTTACACAGAGATCTATTCTTGTCCGACGTTAACCTATTCTTTAACAATAGAATTACTGGATTACTCAAGGAAACTGCGAGTGGATGTATATCAAGTCTGGAACATAAATAAGATTAATACACATTACAAACGTACCTTGTTATTAATTCACTGATATCCCTAGAATAAATTTGTTATGTTTTGTTATATAACTGAACAAAACCAAATAATTTTACTCTTACGGATTTCTTATTTTAAAAAGATTAATTTATTTTTACTTTTTGATTAATCTCCAGTGTACATCCGCATTTTTTCTTGTGATTTTTGTTCTTACATCCGCATTTTTTCTTGTGATTTTTGTTCTTACATCCAGATTTTTTCTTGTGGTCTTTGTTCTTACACCCGCATTTTTTCTTGTGGTCTTTGCACTTACATTCACATTTTTTCTTGTGGTCTTTGCACTTACATTCACATTTTTTCTTGTGGTCTTTGCACTTACATTCACATTTTTTCTTGTGGTCTTTGTCCTTGCAGCCACACTTTTCCTTGTGGTCTTTGTACTTACATTCACATTTTTTCTTATGGTCTTTGTCCTTGCAGCCACACTTTTCCTTGTGGTCTTTGCACTTACATTCACATTTTTTCTTGTGGTCTTTGTCCTTGGATTCCCATTCTTCCTCATGCTCTTCATGCTTATAATCACATTCTTTACAATTGGAGCTTTTTATATATTTTTTAATATAATAATCATTCACTTTATCACTTCCTCCATTTGAATTCCTTGTTATTATATTCACTGATCTCAAAAATGCTTGGATGCTTGTCTTAAAACATTAGACCTATTTTCCAAAATATAGTCATTAACACATTGATAATTTCTCGTAAATTCACTTACATTATTACAAGCCGCAGAGAACAGAAATAGAATTATGTTATTGCTATTCAACTTTCTCATAAAAAAAAACCCTATTTGCCAAATAGGTTTTATCTACTTCACCATTTTTAAATTAAATGAGTTTTTATTAATTTTATTGCAAAAAATCTTTCTAGATAAAAAATCTCCTAACATAGGGAAGATGGTGTGCGAATCAAATTGTTTACCACTCCGTTTGAAATGTCTATAGTTCACTTAATTCTTGATAAATGTCTACTCCAATGTCAGAAAATCTTTGCAGCTTCCTTAAATACATTAATCCAAAAGCTTATATATTCGAGAATAGTCTGAGGAGACAGATAAAATGAGCCTATTATTCACCTTTTTACTTATTAAATATGTAGATTTCTTGTTTAGTTTATTACACCTCGAAGTATCTCAAAAAATACTTATAATGGAAAACAATTTTAAATTATAGGCATATAAATTTATTACCAAAAAATCAGACCGTTAAATGACAGCCTGATTTTTGAATTATATACCCAATATTACCTTTTGAAGTACGTTTAGAAATAGCATCAAAATGATTTACCAATCCTCATTAGTATCTTCTACGTAAAAAATACCAGCAATGTTATCACTACATTCAACAAATGTTCCTTTTACAGGGATAGATTCTGATTCAGAATCCAGCATTTCTCTGTCAAAGCTGAAAACTCCCAAACCGGTCTCCGGGTTAAAACTTTCCAAAGTAAAAACAGTTGGATCCATCCCATCCACTGATACAGGTTGTGAAGTGTGCTTATTCAGTAACAGTAACTTATTTTCATCTTCCGAAAAAAAGTCCGTATCATCTCTGTTAGCAATTTGATCTAATAACTCGCAAACACAGCTTTTATACACAGGTTCATTACTTTCCCATAATGTATCTGTACTTTCATCTAGCGTGTCAACACTTTCATATGATACATCTATAGGCTCATATGGTATAATAATTCTTTCGTACGAATTATCAGTGCTTATTCTTTGAACAACCTTTGCCTTTCTCACTTTAATTTCTTTCATAATATAATACTTATTTTCATCTTCAGATAAGCTCATGGTAAACCTCCTTCAAAATGGACACACTTGCTCATTACTAAGTTCCATTAATTTAATGTATCTTTTGCTTATAAACATTAATTAACTACATAAATAAGATAAAGAATGGATAAATCTATTTTTATTTCTAAACTATAATTAACATCATTTAATGGAATTTCATTCAATAACATAAAGACCCTTTTTTAGATGACCAACATGGAATATATGTATTCATGTACTAACAAAAGTGTGCCTATCCAAGCCAAAGAACTTCTTATAAAAAATCTTTAACCTTGGATGAAAATAAATAGAAGGGTGAGAGGAGATTAAATAATGAAAGAGGCTATTAAGAAATGTTATTAGCCTCTTTATTTTTAATTAAATTCTTTCTAAGAATAAATAAGTGTGTATCCTGACTTCAGAAGTTTTATATATGAGGGGAGATAATTGAAGAAATTAGGGGGAGGTTTATACAATTATTCACATTAGAAATAGCAACTAGTCTTATCCCTATTGCAAATTAGGATTCTCTTAACACACTGGGCCTTCCTATTGAGTGATACTCTACATGAAAACTCTTTGCATCCTTTAATGAAAAACAATTTCGTCCATCGAAGATAATCGGATTTTTCATTAACTGAACTGCCTTTTCTAAGAAAAATTCAGTGATTTCTTTCCACTCTGTTAGTATAAAGACAACATCTGCCTCTAGAAACGCTTGTTCCAAAGAATCTACATAATTTATTTCTTTTGGTAAAGTCTCCTTTGCCCTCTCAATGCCTACTGGATCGTACGCAATTACTTTGGCACCTTCCCTCAGTAATTGCTGTGCGATATAAATAGAAGGTGCTTCTCTCATATCATCAGTGTATGGTTTAAAAGTTAATCCTAATAAAGCTATCCTCTTGTCAATTAAACTCCCAAAACGTATCTTTGCTTTTTCTACCAGTACGGACGGCTGCCTTTCATTTACTTTAATAGTAGATTTAATAATTTCTAGGTTATACTGAGCATTTTCGGCAATTTTAACCAATGCACTATTATCTTTTGGAAAACAGGAGCCCCCATATCCAATACCAGCGTTTAAAAAGTGTGAACCAATTCGTTTATCAAGTTTCATTCCTTTTGTGACATCTTCAATATTCGCTCCAACTTTATCACATATGTTAGCTATTTCATTTATAAAACTAATTTTTGTTGCTAAAAAAGTATTAGATGCATATTTTATCATCTCAGCACTATAAATATCTGTTTTGAATACAGGAATATTTAATGGCTTATAGACTTCTTCAAGAATATGTGCAGCTTGTTCATTATTATGACCAATAATAATTCGATCTCCATGAAAAGTATCATTTATTGCTGAACCTTCACGTAAGAATTCAGGATTGGAAATGACCTGTATTTTAAATTCAGTGGTTAAATTATTTACTATTAAATCTTTTATATGCATGTTAGTTCCAACTGGGACCGTACTTTTCGTAACAACTATTACATCGTTTGTTATATTTTGAGCGATATCTTTGGCGGCTTGTTCAATAAATTTTAAATTGGCTGAGCCATCAACTCCTTGTGGGGTACCAACAGCTACATATATAATTTGCTTGTTAGCAAGACCTTCTTTATGACTTATGGTAAAGTTTAACCTTTCTTCTTGAATATTCTTTACCATCAATTCATCCAACCCTGGCTCATAAATTGGCGAATTTCCTAATCTCAAGCTTTTCACTTTTTTCTCGTCTATCTCAATACATGTAACGTTATGGCCTATCTCAGATAAGCAAACTCCTGTTACCAGACCAACATATCCTGTACCTATAATGGCTATATCCATGAATCTCCTTCCCTTCTTCATCTTGCTGTTGATTTATACTTAAAATAAGTTGTTAAATTAGTATTAGATCCTTATTTAAGAATAAAAGCAGCTAAACGTTAAGACTCTCGTAGCTATTTTTCTCTTTATTAATAATTAAAATTTATTCCTTTCACTTTTTGAGTGGACATAAAATGCCTTTATTTGACCTATAATTAATATATGTTGAAGTTTTTAGGTGTTATAGGCATTTAACATAATGTATAAACACATTTTTTTAAAAAAGGGTAAAAATTTTTATATTAAGAATGAGCATTGCAAACAGGGCTTCTTAACAAAACTATTAACATTGCCTCTGGCAATGTTTTATAAATTCTTTATTACTTAAAATAATGATGGGAGTTTAACCCCACGCTGTTACTTTATTTCCACGGCCACCACCATTTTTTACTACTTTCTTGCTTTTGCTTTAGTTCTTGTTCTGGCCTTAGTCCTTGCTCTTGCTCTTGCTTTGGTCGATCTGTTAGTGCAAGATAAGAAGCATATTCAAGAGGTCTAATCAATGAATGATCCTGAATTGTTCCACGAAAGGGGAATGGAAGAGGGTTGATTTCAAAGATCCATACGTGTCCATTCTTATCCATACCTAAGTCAATCCCTAAATCTGCCATATGGTATCCAAATTTGTCTAAAACTCTGCAAATCTTTAGCCCAAGGTCAGTAACAGATTTTTCCACATCTTCTATTTTTCCTTTATCATAAGTGATTGTTTTTATAAAATTGCTAATGGAATAGGTTGTTGCAAATTTTGGGATGACATGGCTAATATTTGAAGCAACTCGAACTAATATCATAGATACTTCCCATTGACCTTTACTATTTTTATTCATATTAATCCGAATATCGGTTGCATTTTTAGAGTTTTTCACTGTGTCGATACCCTTCTGTAGAATATATTCTCCAAAGGATAAACTTGGTAAAGTCCATTCCTGAAATTTCTGGTAAGATTTAAAACTTTTTTCTTGCATTTTGTTCCTTTCCCTATAGAAAATTTTGATTTTTCCTTTCTTTTGCAACTTCACGCGGAAAATCCCTCTACTATTATGGGCATGGGAGACATCAATAGGCTTTAAAAAGATATCCTTATATTGGTGTAAAAAAGGATAAAGGTTTGTTCTATATTCTAATTTTTTTGTATCTGGAAGATGATTGCGTAGTTCGTTATCCTTTGCTAATAGGCTCCAACACTCCCATTTATCAAATATGAAACTATTAAATATCTTACGACCAATGACCCTTTCGACCTGTTTCACAACATTATTATCCACATGACATTGCAGATAGATCACGTCAGGTAAGGGATATACTCCTTCTGCCCTGTTAATCTCCCCTCCTATTTTCTCCAAATACCCCCCTCTCACATTACGTCTTGCTAAGTTCAAGTCCTCAATATGAAATGTTATAAGCGTAGCGTCACCAGGATACTGCTCAAGTCTTTCCTTTGCTAGTCTTTCAAATAATGGTTTCGTCTTCGATACACAGATTCCTATAAAGGGGGGCTTTTGCTTATACTGATCCATAATAATCACTCCTAAAAAATCCACCTCTTTGAGTTTGAGGTGGATAAACTGGATTAAAATTATATTTCTATTATGCTGCTACAACACTAAATGTAACGCTAGTCCCTCCAAGAGTAAAGGTAATTGGTGCAAGTGTTTGGCGAGGAATTCCTACTAAGACAACATTACCTATAGGGTCAGGGAATGGAATTGTAACGTTAAGCAAACCATTACCGGTTTCAGTAACACCCACAGTAATAGTCACTGGTTCTGCTCCTGCGATAGTCACTGTTACTGTAACACGTGAAGTTAATACTCCACCCATGTTATATCACCCTCCTTTTTTTATTGTTTTAGGAGGATGGTGACAAAACCAAAAAATATTTAACATGGTTTTGGTTTTGGTTCTAGTTCTAGTTTTATCATTATTAATCACCCTCCCATCAATAGCTTATGTAATTGATGGGAAAATGAAGGGGACAAACGTTCACACATTTTTTAATATTATAAATTTAGGCAGACTAACAAAAAATAGAATATAACATTTTTAAAAAAATTCCAATATATTAAAATAATGAAAGGATCATGAATTATAGGATTTCTGGCCTATAAAGCTAACCTAAACAGACTTAGGTTGAATTGTGTTTGATTCCGAACAAACCTCATCTTATAACCTTTTCAAGATGTTTTACACCCTTCATTTTAGATATTTCTGTCTTAATGTAAAGATCTGTATAAGTTTTGGAACTAAGGGTGCCCCAAGAGATAATGAAGCTGAAAGAACCATCAATTCCAACTATGATACTGTAAGTCAATATTAATTGAAATCTAGAGGTTTTGTTTAATGATATATAATGGTCTATAACGTCAACAGAACGCGCAGAGTAAAAAGAATAATGGAATTCTCCTTGAAGAAAAAATTTGCCAATAAGTATAAGTCTACACTTAACAAGAGATACAAGAAATACAAATCAACTAGGCTTATAAAAAGAAAAGAATAACAAAAAGAACTCGAGGCCATTCAGATAGCCGTGGAGGGAGGAAAGAAAAAGTCTCTTCACTAATAACCTACTTTGGTGGATTTGGAATTAAATTTCAAAAGGATGCAAAGATTGAAGATACATCAAAGCAAATCTACAACACAAGAAGTCAATTAATAGATAGATTATTAATTGACACTTGCGAACCTTTCAGTTTTCATAAAAAAATTCAAATGCACCACGTTAAAAAACTAAGAGACCTAGGAAAAACAGGCAGAAAACAAGCCAACTGAGGAAAGAGCATGATAGCTATGAACAGAAAGACATTAGCCGTCTGTGAAAAATGCCATATTAGCATATATTCAGAGACATACGATGGAAAGAAAATTGACTAACTGTTAACTACTGGGGGGCGAAATGAGTAGGAAACCCTCACATTTCATTCCGCGAGAGGAGCCCACGTATGGTTCTTAGGGGAGTTAGGGGCAGTGGAGCTCTGTTAATGTTTTTTTCTATTGAAAGAATAAAAATATCCACATGTTTTAGGCCTAGATATTTTGGCCATATTTATTATCTGTGTAAAGCCCCAGTATGAGTACTATTACTAACTGTTGCAGTTGCTGTAACGCCTGCTGGAATGCTAACAGTATAGTAGTAATTTACTTCAGCTTCATCATTAATGAGGACATCAACAAATTCCAACGTTACAGCAAAGGCTGTGTTTGCAGTAACTGATACAGTACGCGTATAAATTGTTGGACTTAGAAGTGGATTATGTTGGAGTTTTCTTACTTTATGAATTCTAAATGTAATAGTACTTGGTAAGGTAGCACCGGCTGTAACTGTACTTGAACCCCTTAAATGAATAAGGTCACCATTAAATACTTCTTCAAATCTTAATGTCCCTATTATTTCTTCGACGGAAGGAGCTGTTGTTAGAGAATTAAGAACTACTGATCCAGCTTGGTTAAAATAGTCAAAATCTGCAACTGTTCTGCTAATTTTTTTTTCTTGGTGATGGTCGTATTCTTCATTCCTACAGCAATAATGAGCATGATCGTCTCGAGTGTACCTTTTTTTATGCTTAGGTTTATAATTTTTCTTATAATATTCCATTTTCTCATCCCCCTTTATTAGTGATGAGAACATACCTCAAATATCATTCTATGAATATAAAGTTATACTTGTGGCATGCAAAGAACGTTTTTTATAAATTTCTGTTTGAAAATTAAATTTTTATACTGAAGGATAACTAAAATTTCACAAAATTCCCATAATGTTCTGAAAATTGAAATATCCTATAGTAACAGGCTCGATTCGGGTGGGAAAATTAATGTCTGTAGGATACTTTTTGGCACTCAACCTTTTTTGCCGATAATATCGCTTATGTTAACTCGTAAAAAAAGACCCTATTTGGATCTAGAATTATTCTTCCCATTCTTTATCTAAATGGGCTAAGAATTGTATTCCAGTAAAGTAGAAAGGGACTGGGAGTATGCCGTTGCTATATTTTATTGTTAGAATATAATGACTTTATAGTATATTTATAAGGAAGTGTTGTGAATGGAAATTGATGTAGGTATTGTTATGCCTGTATATAGACAAGAAAGTAGTCTATTTAGAAAAGCAATAGAATCAATTATTAATCAAAAGTACTCCTATTTTCATTTGGTTATTGTAATTGATGGGGTTACACCTAATGTAATTAGCATTGCAAAAGAATATGCCTCGAAAGATTCAAGAATAACAATGATTCCAAAAAAAGATAACAGTGGAACTAACGTTGCTCTTAATATTGGATTTAACTTTTTGCAAAAGAATACTAATGTCCAGTACTTGACTTGGGTTTCAAGCGATAATATTTATTATCCTGACTTTGTAGGGGTCTTAAAGGAACGATTAGAAAATTCCCCACCCCATGTAGGTTTAGCATATAGTGGCTTTCACTTAATAGATGATAATGGGAAACACAATAACGCAACCGACTCATGGAATGCACGTCTGAATCAACCAAAAGAAAACTTGATAAACGAGTACTTTATCGGTTACGCATTCATGTATAAGAAAGTTTTTTCTCAAAAAATAGAAGGGTATAAATATATGCCAGTTGAGGATTATGACTATTTTTTACGTTTAACTGAGCATTGCGACATTACATTTATCCCTCAAAAACTTATGGCATTTAGACTTAGCTCTCCTTACAGTAACTCGTTACAAATAAAGAATTCCCTTGAAAAAAGGAGAAGGAGACGATATCTGCTGCATTTAGTGAGGAAGGAAGCACGTCAGCGTAGAAATATTAGCCCTGAGCTTACTATCATCTTTCCAGTATCAGACTCCCCTTTACAAGCAAAACAAGAGCTAGAAAAAGTGTTGGAACAATCATTTTCAAATTATAAATTGATCATTCATGATCTCACCTCCAATGGAGAATTCCATTCAATAATTAATGAGATTCCTGATGTGCGGATACAGTATTTATCAACCCCTAACGGTACTTTAGATAATATTTTATTAAAAAGTCTAGAATTAGCGGATACACGGCTAGTAATGTTTTTTCGGAGAGGAAACTTTCGCAATTATTCACATCTCAAAGAATTGGTGCATTCCTTTAATAGCAATCCTTCTGCGATCAAAATATCGGATAAATTTCCTGAGTTTGGAAAAGTTTATAAAAAAAAGACGTTATCTGAAAATCAATATACTGGATCATTCGGAGAAAAATCTAAAAAAAAGACGTTGCCTGAAAGTCAATATACTGGACCATTCGGAGAAATATATAAGAAAAAGGCGTTGTCTGAAATATATAAAAAGAAGGCGTTGTCTGGAAAATCTAAAAAAAAGGCGTTGTCTGAAAAATCTAAAAAGAAGGCGTTGTCTGGAAAATCTAAAAAGAAGGCGTTATCTGGAAAATCTAAAAAGAAGGCGTTGTCTGGAAAATCTAAAAAGAAGGCGTTGTCTGGAAAATCTAAAAAGAAGGCGTTGTCTGGAAATCAATATACTGGACCAACAATTGCAAATAACCGCATTATTGTATATATTCCATTTAACAATCTTAATGTTCAAAAGACACTACCCAAAAATCTTCATTCAAATTCCCCCAAAGAAAATACACATTTAACAGAGGAATGGATCAATAAAAGAATTTTTATTTTCATGAATTTTACTTTAAAGAGTTTAATTAACCAATCCAATCAAAACTATCTCGCGTTTATCGTCTATCATGATAGTTCCAGACAGTTTATTGAAAAAGCATTGCAAAATTATCCCAAACTCCCTTTTAATATTAGGTTTGTTTCCAGTAGTGAGTATGAAAAAGCTGTGATAGAAACACTGAACAACTATAAATATTTCTATGAACTTCATCTTTACAGCGATGATGCATACCATAAAAACTATATTGAACAGCTTTATCATTATAGACCTTCCCTTCAAACAAAAGTTTTAATTTGTCAAAACGGCTATATTTACGATTCCATTACAGACGAACTCGCAGAATACTATAATTTGTCAAGTTCATTTAATTGTTTAATCTATAAGGTAACAGATTATTTAAAGGGTGTAAGACATAATATTTTCCAACCATCAGAAACAGGAATATGGACCGGAGCCATAAGGCTTCCACACGAAATAATAAGTGAGCGGGTTTATATTAACCATAGCCACAAGGCTAATTCAGCTTTTTTCCTTAAGGATGAAAAAAGGCGGATTTGGAGAAATAAAAAAGGGGAACCACTAAACTTATTTGGAAAAACGATAACCGATAAAGAGGAAAAACAAAGAATTCTACAGGAGTTTCTAGGGTCCAATTATAGGATGGATACCTAGAGGCTGTAAAGATTTAGCCTAAACCTAAAAAAGTGGCCATTAATTACAATTAAAGGAACCTGTCGCTTATAATAAACTCCAGACAGTATTTTTGAGTTTTTTCAATTTTTTATACCAAGTTCCGCATCTTATAGATACGAACTTAGTAAGCCCTTTGTCATCTGTATAAACAGTGGGGGATCGTAAGATCAAACGATGTGACAGAGAGGATAAAGGATAGAAGAGAAAGCGAATGCCGTGATCTCGAAAGAGAACAGGAAAGCAGGAAATCGTATAACTGGATGGATACTATCGTCCTTACGGACAAACCCATGATAGGCCTGAAACGGAGCTGACTTCTCATTGGTCTCTCATAAGCACATAAGGTTGTGACTATCTTCTGACGAAAGAAACATACTGTTATGTATACCTCTAATTTGGGAATGGACGTACGTTTTACTTACTAATACGGTATATGATGAGAATACGACAGTAAATGGACCTGCAGCAATGGGAGGCTTGAGCCGATGTGTCTTGAGAGGCACCTGCACGCTTCCTAGAGGAGTCAGGGGCAGTTATGCCCCTCGCTTATCCAGCGTAACTAACTTTGTATATGATATACAGTCTAAAAAGGAAAAACTCCTAGGGCCTAATCAAGATAAATAATTCCATGTATTAAAAACAAAAATTCACTATATTGGTAGAAGTATAGTGAGTTTTTATTTTGATTTTGATAAAGGTGCTTTTATGATTTCAAATACAATAAAGAGATACCTCTAATTGGATATATTCTCTCAAAGTATTAAAAATATTCCTTTTTAATTTCTCATTATGGTCCAACAGTTTCGTGTCACAGCCCCCAATAAATGTTTGAGGGGAAATAGGAGCAGTAAAAGTTGTTTGAAATACAGTACTGTACTCACCTGTTGCCATAATAACGATGGTAGCTTCATCTGTTATTGGATTAATTGTATACGGGAAATCAACAGTAAAGTCGCCATCGAGTAGATTTCCGATGGCCTGTGCTGTTCCATCCACTAATGTAGCTATCGTGTTATCAACACAAGCTATCGTTCCACGTCTTCCCTGTGTGAAATTAATGGCATTCCCCACTATCTCCAAAATTGACGTTGAAGTTATTAACAGCCGGATTACACATTGGTCCACCGGTAAAACATTGAACCGCTGAAAAGTTTACCATTTCTTGGTCAATTTAAGGACTCTTACCAGCCTTTTTGAGCGTTAGCATTAGATCATACGCCTTTGTCCGTTCTTTGCGTACCAAACGCAGCAAAACTAACAAATCATACGTATGAAAGCATGAAAGTTCATTAAAAGGGTTCTCAACGTCCTCTAACACCACAAATTCTTTTAGTTTGCTTTTTATATTTAAACTAGCCCCACAAAAGGAGCAGCTTTCTTCTAATCCTTCTGTCCTACAATAACTACATATCAAACTATATTCATCTCGTTTACTAAGAGGAAAAGTAGGCTTAAAGGCTATTTTAGCTTTTAGGGTATTCCTTATTCAGCCGTTTTTGGCGTTGATTCACAATACGTTCCCCTACAACTTTTTTGGCAAGTTTAGTTGCTTCTAGTTCTAGAAGCTCCGTCATCATGATCCCCTCATAGCCATGGTGGAAATACAATCCATTCATCAATTCGATAAGAATTTGTGTGTGTTTATCTGCACTATATGTTCCTAATCGAATCTTTTTAAGTGCACTTTTTAATACATCATGAAGATTCCCACTAACAGCTTCCATAATGGTATCTAACGGCCATTCTTTTTTTCTTCTCGATACTTTTTACAGATATCGATAATCGCTTCTCCTGGGAAACGAAGTTTATGTTCAGCCATATAATCTTTCTTGGATGTATTAATTGGTTTCTTTATCTAGTGTAATCATACGCCGTTGTGTTTCCATCCATCACTCCTCCACATCTCCCATCAGTTCATATAGAATGTTGTTCACCTTTTCAATTGTTATCGCACATTCCTTCATTAATCCAATGTTCTGATCAATGATAGCTTCTAATCTTTTTTTCTCTTGCTACTTGATCATCAAAAAAAGCTAATACTTCGAATTGTTCTTTCAAAAATTTTTGACGGGACATCCCATTTTCTTTCGCTAGTTCATCAACCTTTTGTATAGCAACCGGATCAATATTTCGCAAAAAGATATCCATAAAATCATTCCTTTTCTATCAAATTGCAAAATTTCCAGTAAGAGTAGAGAAGAGCATAAGGGGTTTTTGCCCCCACCATAGGTATGGGGGCTAGGCAAAGCCTAGCAAAACAACGTTTTCATCTCGAAAAAAGTGACCCCATGAAAACTTCCAGTCTGTCGACCTGCTGTTGACCTAAAGAGGATTAAAAACACCTACTGTTGAACCACTGTCGATATGGTTGTTGATATGCTGTACACCTATGTTGACCTACTGTTTACTTAACCCCCTCTCAACTTTTATAAAGCTTTAACAAGCTTTCAAAATATTTCTTCACGATAATTCGTAAAGTTTTGAGAAGAATTCCAAGTAGTTTTTGGTTAAAATCGGTCACTTCTTTCATCGAAGAAACGTTTAATTTTTGTAGAAAGCTGCGTCTCTAATTCTTAATTGTGCTCTCTTCTCTGAACAAAATATCTTGCATTTCTATAACGGAATGCCCATCAAGTGCAAGAGAAAAAACATCTTGTTCAAATGGTGTAAGTTGTTCCAAAAAAGTTTTTTTAAAAGTATCTGACATTCCTCTTCAACACTTTTAAGAGGATTTACTTCTTGTACTAAACCAAAGAACACACTTAAAATATTTCGATACCCATTAACGATTTTTCAGTTTGATTCATGATAAGGCCGTCCTATTTTGGCGGGCAACCCATTTGATAATAAAGGTCCATATTAAGTTCTACATAGGGCGCTTCCTTTGCAGATGAAGTACCCTTTCTTTATTTACTTTTTTCTTATTTTCCTTACGTATTCTTCCGAGGGCTCTTTTTCATATTTCTTAATACTCATATGCTCTTATTTCCTTAAAACGTATTTATTTTGCAGCGTTGCTTGTACTTAGTTTAAAAGATAAATTTATTATAGTAAACAGAGGAAATTTTATGATTAATTCAGTATATAAAGGCAATTAATCATATATATTACATAACCGTATTAAATTTAAAGTTGTAATATTTTACAAATTCATATACATAGGGGAGTGATAATCATAAATCAGAATAAACATGCGAATCCCGTTATAGGGATCTGTGTATCTAACCTGAAACCAGTGTTCCAAAGACTAGTAGAGAAAAGACTCGAACAATATGCCAATGATATTACCCTTATAAAATTCTATCTCATTACATTGAATCCCCTTCTCAGTAAGGGCTACCTTTAATACATACCCATTATTAAGATCACAGACAATGCGTTGCCAACCATTACCAATCTTTTTGTATTTCAACTGTAACATTTCTTTAGCTGCGTTAGCCCTTTGACTTTTACTGCCATTCTTATAATGATTAATTTCTGATAGCCATAAATTAATAGATTGTATCTCCCAATTAGACAAAAAAAGACTCAACCTTAATTCTCCCCCCTCTCTTTTCTGTTTCTAAACTCATAGTTTATGCAATAGAAGAATGCCTTGACAGGGTGTTTGTATAAGAAAACAAGAATTATAAGCCTAATTTTTCTAAAGAAAAAACATTCCAACATATAATTTAATAATGGAATCTTTAAAATTTATTTACCATAAAACATATTTTTGGAAGTGAAAAAAGGCCATGTTCTCACTTAAAGAACATGACTAGGAAAGAGAGTAACCTGCAGGTATACCCTATATAATATGTAAATTGATAATAGCTTGTACTAAATAAATACCCTATTTTTTATATTAACGAATAAAATTAGGCATCTCGAGCAAACTACTTAAGATGATGTGAATCATCGCTCCGTATAAAAGCAAATAAAAGCAGAAAACCCTATTGTTCAGGAGCAGTAGGGTTTTCTACTTTTGGGCTGTATATGATATACAAAGTTAGTTAACATAATGGATTTTATCGGCAATTTCTATGTATAAACAGTAAAGATAAATAAAAAAGCTAGCATGAAGCTAACTTTTTAAAATAGGAAATAAGGCTAAATAATAATTAAAATAAAAACGACCTTTAATTATTAGCAACCACCACCAAAGCCTCCTCCAAAACAAGAAGCGCCAATAATAATTAATAAAATGAATAGTACAACGATTAAAGCAAAGCCGCCACCAAAGCCTCCTCCACCATAGCCGTAACCGCCGCCATAACCACAGCCACCGTAACCTCCAAAGCCCATATTTCCACCCCCTACATGCTTAATACTTTTAAGATATGTATAAAAAGTAAAAATGCTCGCCTATACTCTGCATTGGTAGAAATAATAGGATTTTTGTAGATATATATAAACCCTTTAGATTACTTTACATAGAATGAATGAACCATCCCATTGAATCCCAGTAAATCAGTTACCCTCCCTAACGGATTTGCAGTTGTTAAAAAAAAGAGAAACTCCCTACCGCCTGGGAGTTTCTCTTTTTTTTTAGATATATGTCATATATATGTTCAGCTAATATAATGAATTTTATTGGAATTCATTATCTGGAAAGGTTTTAAATATTATTAGAGAAGGCTCTAGGAATGCCACTTCGATAAGCCATCTCTCTTAAAAAAGAAAAAACAATCTGTCTTCTAATACAGATTGTTTTTTCTTTTTTTGACTCTGTAAATTATGAAGGTGAAAAATAAAGTTAAAGGGATTCTAGGTGTGAGACGAAAATTATTCGAACTACATCATATTCCTTTATTTTCCTTTAGGTAACTTGCCTATTGGGAATAAAATTTTACTTTCTGAGCAAACTACACAAGACGCCGTGAGGCATCTACGGACTTTCTTATTCGAATTTTACACAGAAAACTTCCTTAACGCATTGGGGAAGTTTTTCTGTTTTTAGGCTGTATATCGTATACAAGGTTAGTTAAGTCGGGTAGGCAGGCACTCTCACGAACGCCCGCCCCCCTAAGAACCGCACGTGACAGATTTCCCGTCATACGGCTCAAGCCTTCTTTTTATCCGAACAACTTATTTAATACATGGTACATGTACTAATTTAGCCAATTTACCTGTAGAAACCTCTAGGTTTCGCACTGTAACTTTCTCTCCATTTTGTAGAGTCTGCTGACATAATGCACAACGATATCCTTGTTTCCTTGCGAGTTTCATCCTATCTAAAGTATTTTCGCTATTAAAGACCTTACGGTCTCGCTTTTCCCAATAATCTTTTAGATTCGGATCATCTGGGCTGTTCTTGTAGGCTACCATGACATGTCGTTCTATTTTAATCCAAGACATCTTCAACAATTGAACATTAGTAAGTGGACATGTGAGAATCCATTTATTATTTCCGCCATGGTGGGGTTTCTTAAAATAGCGCTTATTAATCCACTTCCAAGACTTCCTTGGATGCAATTGTCTAAGGTGTTTCCTTATTTTCAAGAAGACGTAGTTGTCTATATAGCCAAACGTCTTTTTAGAAACGACATGTTTCCAATACTGTCCGTAACCACGAATAATTGGGTTTAAAACACGTATTAGTTCTTTTACTGGTCGCCCTCGCATCACTGCGAACGTATCTTTTATCTTGCTTTTTGCTTTTCTGATACTGTCTTTACTGGGTTTGATTAATAACTTATTACCTTGTTCCGTTTTGTATTGTCGGAGTGAAAAACCAAGGAAATCAAACCCACTCTCGATATGTGTAACTCTGGTTTTATCTTCACTCAATTTAATTCCTCGCTTTTGTAAGTAAGGATTGAGTTTCTGATACATACTTTCAGCTTGTTCCTTCGTTTCCGTTACGATGACGAAGTCATCTGCGTAAAGAATACGTCCTATTTTACATTTGGGATCGATTTTATATCTTCCATTTGATTTGTGTGTCTTTCTATAGAAGATACCAATCTCTTCTTCCATCCCACATAACGCAATATTGGCCAGAAGAGGGGACACAATACTTCCCTGAGGAGTTCCCTCTGTTGTTTTATGGAGCATATCCTGCTCTATGTATCCCATTTTGAGCCATCTTTTAATAATAGTATTCCCTGAGAATGAAGATGTTTGTTCTACTATCCAATTATGATTAAGATGGTCGAAACATCCTAAGAAGTCTCCTTCAAATACCCACTTTTTCTTACTATTTGTGTTCAGCTTGTTAAAGAGGTTACTTATAGCATCATGTATGCTTCGTTTAGGACGAAAACCGTAGGAAGTGGATTCGAATCTAGCTTCCCATTGCGGTTCCAGTGCGTTCTTTACTACGTTTTGATACACTCGATCTAGTATCGTCGGAATACCGAGAGGTCTTAGCTTCCCATTTTTCTTAGCGATAAACGTTCGTTTCGCTGGCTTTGGGCGATGCTGAAAGACATTATATCTTAACAGTTGTTGATATAGTGTGATACGTTCATTTGGTTTTAAGACCGTATAGCCGTCTACACCAGGTGTTCGCTTTCCGGTATTTTGTTGCGTCACTCTGCGAATAGAGAGTAATAGATTTGCTTTACTCCTAAGGAGTAAACGTTGAAGTTTTCTTACTCTTCTTTATTGATTCTGTTGTTCGGCACGATAAATTCTTTGTCGTAACTTCGTTACATACTTTTGTACAGTATTCCAATCAATAGAGTACCAACCTTTATGCGAGACGTGCGCCGACGCTCGTAGAGAGGTATTCATAACAGCACGCTCCTTTTCGTTAGAAGATAGCCACAAATTTATTTTCGTGTTGAAGACCCATGAGAAGTAGGCGCTCTTTCGAGCCTGTCATTGTCTATAAAGATGACAGTATCCGTCCAGTTATACAATGCTTCTGCTTTCCTGTCCCTTTTCAGGGTAACGGCTTTCGCTTTTTCTCATATCCCATACCCTCTGCCACATCGTTTGACTTTGCAGTCATCCTACTGCTTATGCAGATGACATAGGGCTTACCAAGTTCCACATTCTACAGATACGATAGGGGGAGGTAGGTTCTTTACTCCGGGTAAGATGCGGGACGCATCAGAGTAGCATTATGATTCTACTTTTCCTCTTACCAAGACCCAAGTCAATCTATGCATTATCTTGAGCTAAGAGTAACGAAGCTTACAAACCTTCACTTTCGTTTACCATACCTATCTTCTCCTAGCAGTATTCTGGACCATGCATTTGTCCTCTGTTTCCGCATTTCCTCATGCAACCGACAAACTCGTTACCAAGAATGCCGTTTTGGATGGAGATCATCTCTACGTCTAGATGAGTAGCGTTAGCTACACTGTAAGAAATCGACTTCTTGTCGCACCATAATGTCTCTTTCCGGTACACATGCCAAAAACAACCCCTTGGTGTTCAAGGAGTTGTTTACTTTAACATTTTCTGATTTATGCAGGGTTTTATACATTATTGATTTAACAACATTCCTCTGATGGCCAAACTAAAATTTAATGCATAAAATATCTATTTTTTATACATTAAATTTCTACTAAATAAAAGGAGATAACCAAGGCCTCTCGAATTTGTTTAGATAAAATTGTATCACATAGAAAGCATAAAGATAACATATTAGGAACGGAGGCCAATTATGGATATAAAGCAAGATACAATAAATGCTGAAGAAATGGCCAAACGATTAAATACAACTTCCAGTAATATTAGAAAATGGTGTATTGAATTAGAAAAGCATGGTTATGAGTTTGTAAAAGATAACAGAAAAAAGCGTTACTATTCTGTTACTGATCAAACTTTATTGTCAAACTTAAAATACGCTATTCAAGAGAAAAAACTTCCATTAGAAATAGCTGCAACGACTGTTGTAAAAGGGTTTGATAGGAACCGTTCCTCATCAATCACACAAGAAGAACACTTAAAAAATGAAGGAAATAACCGTGAGCTAACTGTTCAACAAGAACATAATAATCACACAACAGAAATTGTATTAAATACAATGAAAGAACAGTTTGAACAGCAACAGTCCATTAATAATAAATTATTAGAAATGCTAGATCATTATAAAGAAGCTTTGAAAACATCTGAAGAGAAAAGACAGACAGAACAAGAACAGATGAACAAACAATTAAAAGAATTAGAAGAACGTTTGGCAGAAAGAATAAGTAATCAAATTAATAATAGAGATAAAGAAATGATGGACTACATACGCAAATCACAAAAACACAATCAGGAACAGCTATTAGAAATTGCAGCTACAAAAGAAAAGGAAGAAGAACACCATAAAAGCTTTTTTGCTCGTTTATTTGGTAAATAATAATATCATTATAAAAATTAAGTGTTCCTCAATAAGCACATAAGAGGAACAGTAGTTTTAACAGTGATCTTTTGGCCGCCTTAAAGCGGCATTTTAGCCTTTGTGGCTATTTTTAAAATATAAAAAAGATATAAGAAAGCTTTATATATCAAGGGATACAGCGTTTTTCGTAGTTACTGTTTTCGGGAACTACGAAATAAATAAAAAAGCCTTATAAAGGCTTTTTTAAAACAAACGTATAGGCAAATTTTTTATTATTAGTTTTCTCATTGCTTTTTTAAACATTGTTTTCAAAGTTTTATTAACATGATCTTTTGATCCAGAAATCATAATATTTGTTAATATAAAAAATGGGGTATTTATTTAGTACAAGCCACTCTTAAACTACATATTATATATGGTATACCTGCAGGTTACTCTCTTTCCTAGTCATGTTCTTTAAGTGAGAACATGACTTTTTTTACTTGTGAAAATATGTTTTATGTAAAAGAGCTCTGTATATGATATATAACTTAAAAACAGAAAAGCCACTGGCGTATATAAGTGGCTTTTCTGCAATGAAGGTTGTCAACTTAAAAACAAACACAGTGAGGATTCCCACAAGAATACTTCACAGCGTCTTAAGTAGTTTGCCTGATATTATAAGTTTTTAACTCTTTTTTATGAACTAAATAGCCTATTTTAGATCTAAATCCAATCGATACCAGTTGTTTGTACATATAATGCCATAACTTATGTATATATTGAAGCTTTTTCTGTTAGTTAATTATCCAGAAAAGGAGTGTCTATATGTCTAGTTGTGGTGGATTTGGTTCTGGTTTTGCTTTATTAATTGTACTATTTATTCTTCTTGTCATTATCGGATGTAGTTGTCTTGGTGGCGGCTACGGAGGTTTCTGCTAATTCAATAAAAAAGCCTTTCAACTGGAAGGCTTTTTACATAGAACAAATCATTTTAACTTGTTTTATGATAAGGAAATTTCTAAAACATTATAAATACATAAGATATAGCCAGATAATCCATTACTTTATTATATAAGTAAATATCCGTTATTTTTGAATGTATCCCTTACTAATTTAAAAGACCCCTGATTGTGGTCAAGAGCAGGAGTCTTTTATTGTTCATATCATAAAATTTTGAGGATATTGATATGTTAAATGGTAGAAATAGTATAGACTGGCATAACAAATTTTGTATTATGTAAAAAAATTCATGCGATTAAACGTTTGACTTATACCAAATTTCATTTTCTTCATAATATGTATTAAACGTGTTTGGAGGTGATTTTATGCCAAGAGGTCGTACAGGTAACCGTCGTACCAGTAATCGTCGTACTTCTCGTAACCGTTTAGATAATTTTCGAAGAGGGGATCGAATTCAGGTATTTTCTGCGGGAAGACAACTTGATGGAAACGGCATTTTTATTCGTGTAGAAAATGGTTTTTTAATCTGGGAGGATAACTCAGGTAATAGAAATACTACTAGTTTAGAAGTTATTAGCATTCGTAGATTGCGTAGTGGTAACTGTCACTAATTTTTTTGGACGAGCTTTAACCTAATATCAAGAGAAAAGCTCTCTTAGTCAGTAGAGAGCTTTTTGAATTAGTAAGGTTTTTAAAAAGATAGTATAAATAAAAATAGTAAAAAGCTTCTGGACGTTTCATTCGGAAGCCTTTTTATATAGGTGACAATAGTACAAGCCAAAAAACCCTCGAGAAATAAAATATTTTATCTAGAGTAAAAGGAGGGATATATATGTGTTGTTGGAACAATATTTTCTTCTGTAGTTTCTGTGGTTGTAGACGTCGTCGCTGTAACCACAACAATAATTTTGATGGTTGCTCTTGTGGTAGACATAATCATCATAACCACTGTAGCTGCAAGGATAATAAAAATAATCATCACCAAAATCATAATTGTAACTGTAGAAAAAATGGTCATTCAAATTATTAGTTTTATTAAGTTTATAGATAGGAAGGCTTGTTTATACATTTGAACAAGCTTTCTTTTATTAATGATCAGATTTTGGCCCCTGATTTTTGGAGTTTAGTAACTTAGTCTTTGATTTTACCCCGAGGATCTTTTTGGTTTGAAAGACCTTTAAAGCTTTTTTTAGTACATATAGATCACCTTATTGATTTTTAATGGCTTTTTCAATTATAAATAAACGATATTAGGGCCTTCTTTACATTATCCAAAAGAACTTTAGCTGAGCCCTACCGTAAGACTCCTATTTTATAATCTTTTCAGGAGAGCGACATTATGTTAACTGAAAATATATAGTATAAAAGCTTGAAAATAAAAAATCATTATTCTATTTAAAATGTGCTATTGTCCATTATCATTAACCTTCACATCCTTTTATCGCCTGCATATCCTATTATTAGGTATTCCCTACTTTAAAATAGAACATTTTCATTTGGTATTTTTGGTACAAGCTCTTTGTGATTTTTATGTATATAAAAAATTTGAAGGAATGGTGAGTAAATGAGTAAACATAAGGGCAAACACAAGCATCATCATAAGCACCATTATAAACATGATAAGTGGTGTGCTTTAGAATCTTCATATCATCCAATTTTTGGTGATGTCAATCAATTAGCAGCTCAAAAAGCTGGAACTCTTCAGTTTTCTAAAGAAGATATCCTAATCTATGATTCAGAAAATGTAGAAATTAATACGACAGATACAAAAGTAGGATTGTCAATTCAAGCAGCTTTACAAGCAGCTATTGTGGTTATTTTAACTATTTCTTTAGGAAGTAGTACAGAAGCTGATAAGGTAGCGCAAGAACTTTTCCAAAAATCCTCTATTAAACAAATTAATAAGCAACGTACAATTGTTAAAAACTCAAGAAACGTTAAGGTGACAACTACAGACACTGACATCGCAGCTAATATTCAAATTCTTATTCAGCTTTTAGTTGCTCTATTAGTCAAATTAGATATCCTTTGAGCTTAAAAGTACAAGCCTTTGGCTTGTTCCAAAGGCTTGTGTTACTTTTTATGATGTGTTTCATGTCAACTAAAACTCTATATAATATACAGTATATAATTAGAAAAACTCCCAATGTAAATAGGGAGTTTTTCTATAAATTAATGAGATTCTAGATTGGAAATGCTCCTCATTATCTTAAATAGTATGCTTAAACTATGGAATGCTATTCATTTTATGTTTAACCTATAGCTTTGAGTCTGAATTAGTTCCTAAGTTCCATAAGCTAAGTATAATTGTAATTAAACCAAGGGTTACGCTTGACCAAACCTCTCCATTTGTTAATGAATAAATAAATGGGAAAACTACAAACCAGACGCCAGTAATCACTGAAACCCAGTTTTGCCAAGAATTCCAACCAGGTTTGTCAGATCCCCACAATGATACGATAATCTGAATGAGTCCAAAAAATGTACTTAAGGACAAAGCTCCTGATTGATCTCCAAAACCGATAATCCAAGGTGCACTAGTAAACCAGACACCAATTAATGCATTTAAAATACCCCTTGTTTTCATAATTACACCTCCTCAAAGTTTATGAAACCTTTAAAGATTTCATTATTGAATTATATGCTTAGAAATTATTGAAATGAGATTTTATGGTGGTTGATAAAAAAAGAGAAAAACCAATCCATAGTAGGTGGATTGGTTTTTCTCGAAGAGAGACCAGGCTCATAGTCTCTAATTATATTTTATGTTTCTCATTTTGCATTATTACTACCTATAAATTTCAATATGATAGTTTAACATGTATATTATATATATGTTAAAAAACAGAAAAGAGATACTCCTAATTAGATATTTTCCCTGCAAATACTAAAAACACTTCATTTTAATTTCTTATTGTGGTCCAACAGTTTCGTCACAGTCCCCAATAAATGTTTGAGGGGAAATAGGAGCATCAAAAACTGTTTGAAATACAGTACCGTCTTCACCTACTGTCATAATAACGATGGTAGCTATATCTGTTGCTGTATCAATTGTATACGAGAAATCAACAATAAAGTCGCCATCGAGTACATTTCCAGTGGCCTGCGCTGTTCCATCCATTAATGTAGCTATAGTGTTATCGAAACAAGCTATCGTTCCACGTCTTCCCTGTGTGAAATTAATGGTATCCCCATTATTAGCATCAAAATTGATTTCAAAATTATTTACTGCAGGATTACAATTTGGTCCACCGGTAAAACATTGTTCCGCTGAAAAGTTTATCGTCCCAATAAAAGTAGTTTCGTTTCCACTAGGGTCTGTGACTGTAACTGTTGCTGGAGCATCTTGACCTTCAATACCTAATCGAAATTTACACGGACATGGTCCATTACCCATACTATCACTCCTTTTTCTAATTTATATAATTATATGATGCGAACAAGTTTATGTAAGGGCGAATGAATTAATATTTTCATATTATTTGGCCATGTATGTAATTTTATTCTAATAAGACAAAAATAAAAGAGCGACATTCCTCTAAAATAGGTTTGACGCTCTTGATACTAACCGCATTTCTATTCCGAAGCAAGATAAGCCGAGTATTCAATGGGTCTAGTTAGTGAATGATCAAGAACACCTTTTAATGGATGAGGAAGGGAATTCACTTCAAAAATCCATACATATCCGTTTTCATCTATTCCTAAATCAATGCCTAGATCTGCCATATGATGACCGGATTTTTCTAAGCTATGACAAATCTTAAAACCAATATTAACAAGGGTTTCTTCAATCCTAACTTTATCTATATTTTTATTACCAGGGAACATTTTAGTTAAATTTTTTATGGGTTGAGCTGTTAAAACTTTTTGGGTTATATGGCTGTCATTTGAAGCGACACGGAGTAACAAAAGAGAGACTTCCCATTGACCTTGACTATTTTTATTCATATTTAGGCGGATATCAGTGGCTTTTTGATACCAAGTGATAGTTTGAACACTTTGTTGTATGATATAGGTTTTAGAAAGTTTCGGTGAAATCCAATCTTGAAACTTTTCATAGGATTCGAATGAGTTCCTTTCCACACCTTCTTTTTCTCGGTAGGTCACCTCGAATATATCATCTTCTTTCCATTTAACCCTAAAAATACCTCTGCTACCATGGCCATGCCTGTGGTCAACAGGTTTTAAAAAAATATCTTTATGGACAGATAAAAGGTGCTGGAGATTTGTTTGATGTTCCAACTTTTGTGTATATGGAAGGTAAGTGGATAATGCATCATCCTTCCTTAGTATTTCCCAACATTCCCACTTATCAAATATGAAACTATTAAAAACTTTACAGCCCATAAGCAGCTCAATTTTTCTTATAATCCTAGGTTCGACATGACATTGCAAATAGATAACTTTAGGAAGAGGGAATACCCCTTGCATTTCATAAATTTTCCCCCCTTTTTTCTTCAAGGAAATTCCTTTTACTTTACGATTCTTGAAATCCAAGTCGTCTATATAGAATTTTATAAGCGTAATATCATTGGCATATCGTTCAAGTCTTTTCTCTACTAGTCTTTGGAACACTGGTTTTAGGTTAGATACACAGATCCCTATAACGGGATTCGCATGTTTATTCTGATTTATGATTATCACTCCCCCATGTATATGAATTTGTAAAATATTACAACTTTAAATTTAATACGGTTATGTAATATATATGATTAATTGCCTTTATATACTGAATTAATCATAAAATTTCCTCTGTTTACCATAATAAATTTATCTTTTAAACTAAGTACAAGCAACGCTGCAAAATAAATACGTTTTAAGGAAATAAGAGCATATGAGTATTAAGAAATATGAAAAAGAGCCCTCGGAAGAATACGTAAGGAAAATAAGAAAAAAGTAAATAAAGAAAGGGTACTTCATCTGCAAAGGAAGCGCCCTATGTAGAACTTAATATGGACCTTTATTATCAAATGGGTTGCCCGCCAAAATAGGACGGCCTTATCATGAATCAAACTGAAAAATCGTTAATGGGTATCGAAATATTTTAAGTGTGTCCTTTGGTCTAGTACAAGAAGTAAATTATCTTAAACGTGTTGAAGAGGAATGTCAGATACTTAAAAAAAAAGCAGTTTGCATTTGCAAACTGCTTTTAAGATGACCCGTACGGGATTCGAACCCGTGTTACCGCCGTGAAAGGGCGGTGTCTTAACCGCTTGACCAACGGGCCGTATGGCTCCACAGGTAGGACTCGAACCTACGACCGATCGGTTAACAGCCGATAGCTCTACCACTGAGCTACTGTGGAATATGGTGGGCCTAAGTGGACTCGAACCACCGACCTCACGCTTATCAGGCGTGCGCTCTAACCAGCTGAGCTATAGGCCCTTCATTTGGAGCGGGTGATGAGAATCGAACTCACGACATCAGCTTGGAAGGCTGAGGTTTTACCATTAAACTACACCCGCACGTTTTCTTAAAATGGCGGTCCCGACGGGAATCGAACCCGCGATCTCCTGCGTGACAGGCAGGCATGTTAACCGCTACACCACGGGACCCAAATATAAAATGGAGGAGGAAGAGGGATTCGAACCCCCGCGGGCTTTGACACCCCTGTCGGTTTTCAAGACCGATCCCTTCAGCCGGACTTGGGTATTCCTCCGTATATTGTATGGTGGAGCCTAGCGGGATCGAACCGCTGACCTCCTGCGTGCAAGGCAGGCGCTCTCCCAGCTGAGCTAAGGCCCCATGATACTTCTGGTCGGGAAGACAGGATTCGAACCTGCGACCCCTTGGTCCCAAACCAAGTGCTCTACCAAGCTGAGCTACTTCCCGTTCATGGCGCGCCCGAGAGGAGTCGAACCCCTAACCTTTTGATCCGTAGTCAAACGCTCTATCCAATTGAGCTACGGGCGCTTATTAAAATGGTGCCGAGGGCCGGACTTGAACCGGCACGGTAGTCACC
>NZ_JAKWFL010000013.1:0-109796 GCF_029522095.1 Priestia sp. Y58 | reverse complement strand
CTCGTTACCAAGAATGCCGTTTCGGATGGAGATCATCTTTGCGTCTAGATGAGTAGCATTAGCTACACTGTAAGAAAGCGACTTCTTGTCGCACCATAAGTTTGATTATAGGAAGTAGACTTTTCAATCCATCACTAATCGTTCGTAAAACTAAATGTATTTTAAAGAACGTTTGTAAATTGTTTTTTAATTTAAACGAACGTAAAAATCGATAAATTTTTTATACATACTCAAAGTCCGTAAAGGTATACTTTATTGAACCCTTTTTCGATTGATAGCTTTATTCTTTTGTATAATTTACATAATAGCTAAAGGAGTGGTTATTTGAGAAAAAAAACACACGAACAATTTGTTAAAGAAGTTTACGAGAAAATGGGTAGTGATTATCTAGTCAAAGGTAAGTATGTAGATTCAAAGACTAAACTGGAAGTAAAGCATCTTAAATGTGGTCATGAATACATGGTTCAACCTTCAAAAATTGTTAACGTAGGTCGAGGCTGTCCAAAGTGTAATTATGGTGGAAGTGCCAAGATGACACAGGAAGAGTTTGAGGGAAAGGTTTTTAATTTAGTTGGAAATGAATATAAGGTTTTAGGTGAGTATAAAGGTTCTTCTGTGCATATTAGAATGAGACATAATAAATGCGAAAATGAATATGTCGTAGCACCAACCAAATTCCTATGCGGAAAAAGGTGTCCTAAGTGTAAAGGTGGAGTAAGGTCCAATATAGACGAATTTGTTAATAGAGTCTATGGCCTAGTTAAAGATGAATATGAAGTTTTGGGTGAATATATAAATGCACGTACTAAAATTGAGATTAAACATAATGAATGCGGGCAGAATTTCTCTATGACGCCAGAATGCTTCATAAGGGGACAAAGATGTTCAGCTTGTAATATAAATTCCTTGAAAACTAACGAAGAATTTCTAGAAGATGTTTATAATTTGGTTAAAAAAGAATATAGCGTTATGGGAACGTATAAAGGTATTTACACGAAAATTAAAATGAGACATAACAAGTGTGGTCATAATTATCTAGTTTCCCCTAGCGATTTTCAACGGGGAAGAAGATGCCCAAATTGTTTTCAGAACAAAAAAAAGACTAGTGACTTATTTAAGAAGCAAGTTTTTGATTTGGTTGAAAATGAATATGAAGTAATTGAGGAGTATATTTCTACTAATAGTAAAATAAAAATGAAGCATAATAAATGTGGTTTTGAGTATAAAGTTAAACCTGCACATTTCTTATATAGTGGTAGTAGATGCCCAAGGTGTATTTTCTCTAAAGGGGAACGCACCATAGAAAATTGGTTAGAAACCAATAATATTGAATATGAGACCCAGTATAAATTTGATGATTGTAAGCATAAATTGAAATTACCTTTTGATTTTGCGATTTTTAGACATAATGAATTAATAATGCTTGTTGAGTACGATGGTAAACAGCACTACAAGCCCATAAAGCGCTTTGGTGGTGAGGAAGGATTTAAATTGGTACAAGAGAGAGATAATGTGAAAAATAAATACTGCTTACAAAATAACATTCCACTTCTTAGAATACCATATTGGGAATTTGATAATATTAATAAATTATTAAGAAAGGCAATTCAATCTTACTGTTCTATGCAAGCAAATGGGACAAAGTAAAAGGAGCTAATTAGCTCCTTTTACTTTGTCTTAGATTGAATTTAATGCACCATTATTACTTGTTTTGAGTACATTCTCAGTGGGCTGTGGTTTTGGTTACGGCTCTTTATTATGTAATCTAGCTACAGAGTCAAAAATTAATGAAGCTTGATGTATTTTTCTCTATATGATTCCCTTATCGTTTCCCTTGATTAATATATTCCTCTGGAGACATATTCAAAGTTTTACTTCTTATCATACCCCACTACACCCTCTACTTCCCTTTTAAGAAATTATGGGATTCACGATAATTCAACAAAATATCCATAAATATCTAACGTCAATATGTTTTCAATAAGATAATCAAATATAAAAAAACAAAATCAACGCATTATATATAAAGTAGTAAATATATAAACTAACTAATAAAAATAATTGTTTTATCATTTACTCTACATGACGACAAATACGCAGTTTTTCTACAAAGTGTGTAATAGATAAAACAATTTTTAATAAAATACGGTGACTATTACTTTTATTAATAACATTAATTTGATTCTATACAGGAAGTGTTGTGCTTATAAGAAATATAAAAACGACCAATACGATTATTGGTCGTTTTTTATTTTTCATTCTCAACATCATAACATTTTTGTTATATGCATTATAAAAAATACGCATTTTATTTATAAAAAAACCTAATGTACCATAGAAGAGAATTAAGTTTCAAGAAATTAACCGGAGGTAATTAGTATGGTCAATCGTAATAAATTGTTTCTATTTGCACTTATACTAGCTGCATTTAACCTTAGGCCAGGTCTAACTTCAGTTAGCCCGGTCTTGCATGGAATAACGAAGGATCTAGGTATGAGTTCTACTTTAGCTAGTTTGCTCACTTCCATTCCTTTGTTATGTTTTGGTTTTTGTTCGTTATTTTCTGGTCGTTTAGCAAATCGCTATCAACCAGAAAAGATCATTACTTTCGCTATAACTTGCATAGGTATTGCAACGTTTCTAAGGGCCTTTACAAATTCCTCAACTTACCTGTTAATAACAGCTTTATTAATTGGTGCAGGAATTGGTGTTGTAAGCCCCTTGCTTTCTGGTTTCATTAAAAGTCATTTTCCAGACAAGGCAGCATCGATGATAGGCATATACTCTACTTCAATGGTAGTGGGCGCATCTATTTCTATTGGGCTAACGACACCACTTCAACACTGGTTCAATAATTCATGGAAAAATGGATTAGCATTTTGGAGTATTCTTGCTCTACTCGCTATTCCACTTTGGCTTATGGTAATAAAACAATCCCGTATTCCTGTAAGTAATTTTTCACAAAAGACGAAGGCTTCTTTACCATTAAAAAACAAAAAAGCCTGGCTATTAACTTCTTTTGTAGGGATTGTAACTCTTCTATTTTATTGTTTTGCAGCATGGCTACCAGCCATTGTAGAGGAAAAAGGGTGGACACCAGCATTTGGTGGTCTTGTAGGTACAATTGCTATGATTTCACAGCTACCAGCTACTCTTTTATTACCTAGTCTTTTAAAAGTGCTACCGAGCAGAAGGTTTTGGATTACAACCTTTACCTTAAGTATAATAATTGGTTTATCCCTTTTATGTTTTACAAACGTAACACCTATTGTTTCAAGTATATGTTTAGGAGTTGGTGCCGGTGGTCTTGTGTCGCTAACTTTGTTGTTACCATTAGATATGGCATCTTCCCCTCTAGAAGCAAGTACTTGGTCAGCAATGACTCAAGCAATTGGATATATGATTGGTGCAGTCGGCCCATTTATAATTGGATTTCTGCATGATTATCTAGGAAGTTTCGTTCCGACATTATATCTTCTTATAATTATAGGATTCATTGCCATCTTATTAGGGTGGAAAATCACCAAACCAGCTAAAGGTAAAGCAGAGGGCTTACCTGTGAAATAAAAACCACGAAGTAAATCGTGGTTTTTATTTTAGCTTTTAAAAAAGCTAAACAACTTTCAAAGTATAGAATGATATTACTGTGTGCAGGAGAAGGTTTAGCCACATGAATACATTTGGTCAGATAAATAGTAGCGATTATATAGAATCACACATGGGTACCGCCTACTAATAAAGACTTATATTACTCGATTATTAGCTTAAAACATATTTTTCACATTTCTGAGGTGACGTTATGGATTTACATGATTTAACAGGACATCTTATTCATCGAACAGATGTAAGAGCAATGAATTATTTCAAGAAAAAGCTCAAACCTTATGGCATGACTCCAGTACGATGGAGCATCATTAGTGTTCTAGATTCTCAAAAAGGGATCACCCAAACAGAACTAGCAGAAGCAATTGATAAGAAACAAACAACTATTGTAGAAATGATTTATGCGATGGAGGAAAAAGGACTCTTAAAAAGAATATACAGTAAACGAGATCGTCGCTTACACTATCTATTTCTTACAGAAAAGGGGGAAGAGTTAAAGAAAATTCTTTCACCTTTAGTTGAAGACGCTCACCTCTTCATCACGCGTCAATTAAGTAATGAAGAAAATACTCAACTAAAGACATTGTTAAACAAGGTATATAACGGTATACAATAAGCCGTGTTACTGAATATTCCTTATAAAGAGAAACCTTTTTTATAAGCATTCAATAAATACTCTTCCTAGCCACTACCATTCATAAATAGTAGAAATAAAAAAGACGGCCACTTTTTGAATCAAACAGCTGTCTTTTTTATATGCACTAAATAGCAACACATGTTTATTTAAGTACTATTTAAGCATCTTCTTGAGCAAAAAGGGTACGAGCTGTTTGGATAAAAGCATCTGTCGCTTTGGATATATCTTTCATATCTAGCACTGCTATATTGATATCTCTATATGTATCTGGTTTTAACTCACGAACAACAACTTGGTCTGGCAACCACCAAATATTTTGTTTTGTTGTAATGGTAATTCCTAACCCTTCTTGTATCATACTTAATCCTGTCTCTATATAATCCATCTCAAACCGTACTTTAGGAGTCAAGTTATACTCGTTGAATAGAGCATGAATCTGTACCTCATAACCGCATTTTCCAATTAGTATATCTTCATCTTGTAGGTCAGGAATACTTATTGTTTCTTTCTGAGATAAAGGATGGCTTGAGTGCATAAGTACAATCAGTTGATCTTTAATTAAAGGTAAGGTATCAAAATCTTTATCAGGAGGAATGATAATTCCTACATCAATGCATCTGGAACGTAACCACTCTTTTACTTGATCTACACTACCTTCCGAAAGCTTGATTTCTATACCAGGATACTGACTTTCCATTGCACGTATGATCTTAGGAATAAACCTAGTACAAGCAGTTCGGTAAGCGCCAATGTGTACCTTTCCAATTTCTAACCCCTGTTCAGCCACAATTAATTCATCTACTTTTTGTAATTCACTCAGGATTGTTCTAAAAGTAATTAATATTCTCTCTCCTACATCTGTAAAAGATATTCCATTCTTCTTATCTCTTTTAATTAACTTCGTTCCTAATTCCGATTCAATTGTTGCAACGGTACGACTTACCGCAGGTTGTGTCATATGTAGCTCTTCACCGGCTTTTGTAAAACTTCCTGTTTCTGATATCCGGACAATAAGTTCAATTTGTGATTTGTTCATATCAATTTTGTTATCTCCTATATAATTAATATGCATTTCATTTGTATTAGAATCCAATGTATCATGAAAGAGAATTAAACTTCAAGAAATTAACCGAAGATAATTAGGATTAGCGATTGTAATAAATTATTTTCATTTGTGCTTATAGTACTGTTTTGAGGATTTTATTTTTAAAGTGCAGTTGGCTTTAGCAATACTATATAATCATCCATCAGGAAAATGAGATCTCTATAGTATACTTGCAACTATAATTTTAGCTTGTACTCATATGGGGTATCTAATTCATTCAGAAAAAGGGGTACTAACAATGGAGGATAACTCGAAGTTACAGCAGGCGACAAAAATATATAAAGCACTCGGTGAACCGACCCGATTAAAGATTGCTCGTTTGCTTGCTAATGAAGCAAATTTATGTTGTTCGGATATTGGGACAAAACTTGAATCAATTGCTGGATCAACTTTATCCCATCATTTAAAACAATTAACTGATTGCGGACTTCTGAGTACTTATAAAGAAGGCACATATATATACTACAGCCTAGACCGTGAGTTAATTGGAAAGTATGCTCCATATGTAATGGAGTAATTTCTCTTAGTTCTATATTTCTATACTTAAGGAAATATAGAACTAAGAGGTATGATTTTTCTTGTCTGGATTATGGCTAAATTGCTTGATAGGTATCCTCATCTAAATTCTGAGTATATCCATTACTAGTACTTTAGATAAAAAGGCTAAAGCAAATCATCTATCGTTATTATAAGCGCGTTAAATTCATGTTGTGTCACCTTTATAAAACATTTCTGAAGAAATTGTAAAGGTCCCTTTGTCTACGTGCAAAAATCAGCTCTTTACAGCTAATTTTTCAAACGCTCGGTTAATGTATGAACTTAAATCTATATTTCTAGAAATATCAAAATATAAAACAAAAGGAGAATGAATAATGGCAATTAAGCCTGTTGATTTAAAGAAAGCATACCGTTTATTACAAGTAGGTCCAACAACCATGATTTCTGCTAAACACGATGGGATAGAAAATGTAATGGCAGCCGCTTGGGTCGGTCTGGTGGGAAATAATAAAGTGATGGCGTTTATCGGCAAACAAGCTTTCACACGTGAACTCGTTGAAAAGAGTGGTTATTTTGTAGTACATGTTCCAACTGTTAAACAAATGGAAACTGTCTTGTATGTTGGTGAGCACAGCTCTAAAGAAATAGACAATAAACTTGATAAGATCTCACTATTTTACCAAGAAGAGTTTGATTTACCACTAGTTGAAGGTTCCGCTGGCTGGCTAGTATGCAAGGTTCTTCCAAATTCTGAAAATGAACAAGAACATGATCTTTTCATGGGTGAAATTGTTGGTGCTTGGAGTGATGATCGAGTATTCAACAACGGACATTGGATTTTTGATGATGCTCCTGATGAATTGCGTACAATACACTATGTTGCTGGGGGTCAATTCTATGCTATTGGAAAAGGTACTAAATTTAATCACGGACCTGGTACAGACTAAATAAATCGGTAAAGAAAACTCTCACAGTCTCATTTTGGTTAGATGAAATGGCCAAAGAGGAAATGCTTTTGAGGATGGACTGAGTCTTAAGAACAAGTAAAAATCAGCCTTACAAAAAAAGTGGCCTTTCTCTAACGAGAAAGGCCGCCCATATTGTTTACTTATTTTGTTCGAGAGTTACATTTTCAACTACCACAGCTTTTTCAGAACCTGTAACTGAATTGGAACTTGTTCCTGTCTCCATTGTAAAGGCCAGTATAACAACGGCTGTCAAAGCAAGTCCTCCAACAGCATAAGCAGCGTAACGCTTTAAGCTCTTTACAGTTAATTTTTCAAACGCTCGGTTAATTTGCAAGATGTCAGTAGAGTATAAAAAGTCAGCTTCTTAATTCATGGTTAATGCCTGCATCATAGAAAAATTGTTAATACTGCTTTTTGATTAATTTTCTTTTAAATGATACCCTTTGAACTCGTAACCGTACACGCTCGTCAACTCTACAAAGCTCTTATAGGAATAAGTGATAGCAACCGGTGTGCCTACTTGGACTTTATCATAAAGCTTTTCGATGTCTGCATTATGCATTCTTACGCACCCTTGACTCACATATTTTCCAATGCTACTTTCATTGTTATTGCCGTGAATACCGTATGTATCACCATACGTACCGTTTGCATTTAATCCTAACCACCTTTTTCCTATATGTCCTGTATAGTAAGGACGGTTTTTAATTTTGTTTACCACTTTAAAGAAGCCAACAGGTGTTTTATCCCATGTTTTTCCCGTTGCTACTGGATCAAACATTTCAATATAGCCATTGTGAAAATAGGCAAGCTTGTTGTAGTACTTGTTAATAATATCAAATCTTGATTCGTAGGCTTGCTTGCTGCTTCTGTTTTCACCTGATTTACTCCACATAATGCGACCATTAATAAGGTAAGAACGGTCATTGATTTCATAAAAATATTCTTCATAAAAACTCTCCTCTTTTTTATATTTTTATAAGAAACAAAAAAGCACCTTTCAATTAGAAAGATGCTTTCTCGTCACCATCATTTATAAATAAAACCCTAGTTAATCGATTATTTTTTAAGTGAGGCTTTTCTTCTATTATGATTTTTGGTTATTTAAGCTTGAAAATAGTCCGTTTAGTTCTAACGATTGTAGGAGAAAATGTGTTAAAATATTCCGAAAAAAGGAGTGGTGAACCATGGAAAAAGTAGTAAAAGCGATTCAAGACGAGTATCCGGATGATTTTGCATGGTGTTACGGCTGCGGCCGATTAAATCAAGAAGGCTATCATTTTCGGACAGGGTGGTTAGAAGAAAAAACCATTACCCTTTATACACCTAAGCCTGAACATACAGCCATACCAGGATTTGTTTATGGCGGACTTCTTGCATCACTGATTGACTGCCATGGAACAGGCTCTGCATCTCTTGCTCTATATCGTAAAAATGGCTACGAAATAGGAGATTCAGCAGAGCCGCCGCGATTTGTTACCGGTTCTCTCCACGTAGATTTTAAAAAACCAACGCCGCAGGGTGAAGTACTAAAAGCAATAGGAACGGTTGAAGAAATTCACCCGAAGAAATGGAGAGTTAAAACAGAAGTATACGCGAGTGACATCATTGTTGCGACCGGAGAAGTTGTGGCAGTTGTTATGCCAAGTACGTTTAAACGCAAAGAAGACTAAAAAATGCAAAACAGTTACATAAAAAGGGAGGAAAAGGTATGGGTAAATGTAATTTAGACCACTCGGTAGAAGATGTACAGCAGAAGTTTAACTCGCAGTCACAATGGCTGCCAGAAGATATTCGCTCGTTATTTCATGAGTTTCTCGTACGAAATCCTTCGCAAACAACATTAAACGAGATGTTTCACTTGCTGAAGAAATATGATTTGGTTGATGAACAAGAAAGAAAAGAGCGAGATCGAAAAATCAAATGGCTGATATTAAATAAAGAAGATACGAAGGTTTAATTTTTTAAGTGACATAGATTTAGCCAGGTGAAGTTATTTGAAACATGTACAAAAAGAGGATGGAACACGAATGTTTTAGTTAAAGGAAGGTCCGAACAATGTATCATTCGGATCTTTCCATTGTTTTAGTTATGTCTCAATCTCTTTTTATAGATTAGAAATAATCTAGGATAATGATAAAACTACCACCACTTAAACCCGTCGTCTTCTAATAAATGATTTGAAGCTGCTGGTCCCATCGTACCCGCAGGATAAAAATGAAGAGGAAAGCGTTCATCATTAAAAACTTCTAAAATAGGTTGCACCCATTTCCAAGATAATTCAACTTCTTCCCAATGAGCAAAAAATGTGGATTCTCCCTGTAAAGCATCAAATAACAGCAGTTCATAAGCCTCGGGTACTTCTTTTTGATTTGTTGAGAAATTGATAAAAATAGGTTCGATTTTATTATCATTCAAAGGGTTTTTGCTGTTTAATTGCAGTGATATACCTTCATTTGGGCTGATTTCGACAACCAAAAGGTTGGGAATAACTTCTTCGTCTGTATGAACATTTTTTAAAGGATGTTTAAATTCAATGACGATACGCGTGCATTTTTTACTCATTCTTTTTCCTGTGCGAAGATAGAAAGGAACTCCTTTCCAAAGCTCATGATCAATCCATACCCGGACTGCTATAAATGTATCATTAACGGAAGCTGCATTGATGCCGGGCTCATCTTTATATCCTATAACGGAACGATTTTGGATTTTTCCCGCTTCGTATTGACCTCTTATGACGTTCGAATGGATAAACTCTTTTTGTAGAGGGCGAAGGCTTTTCATAATTTTTATCTTTTGTTGGCGAGTTTTTGCAATGTTAAGTGTCTTTGGCAGCTGCATGGCAGTCATCATCAGCATTTGAAGCATATGGTTTTGGAACATATCCCTAATTGCACCGGACTGATCATAGTAATGCGCTCTTTCTTCTACACCAACTGTTTCACTAGCTGTAATTTGAACATTTGCAACGTAGTGATGATTCCATAGTGCTTGTAAAATAGGGTTTGCAGATGCTAGAGCCTCCAAATTTTGAATCATTGGTTTTCCCAGATAGTGGTCGATACGATAAATCTCTTCTTCATTGAACGTTTCAGTAAGCTTTTGATTTAACACTTGAGCAGATTGTAAATCGTGTCCGAAAGGCTTTTCGATGATAAGGCGTTTCCAGCCTTTTGTAGATCCCAATCCGCCGCTATTTATATTTGAAGCAATAACGTCTACAAATGCAGGAGCCACTGATAAATAGAAAAGACGATTTTCAGGAATATTTAATTCTGCTTCGCCTTCTTGAATAGCATGCAGCAACTGGTCATATCCATCACTATTGGTAACATCCATTTTATGATAGCGAACTGTCTTAAGAAATTCTTTTATCTTGGATTCACCTTGTCTAAAGCGCCTTGAAAAAGTCTTTACTGATTCTTCTACATATATTTGAAAGGCATCATCAGACCAGTTGCTTCTATCCGTACCAACAATAGAAAAGGAAGAAGGAAGCTTTTTATCTAAAAATAAATTATATAACGCAGGAAAAATTTTTCTTTTAGCTAAATCTCCTGTTGCTCCAAATAAGATAAAGGTCATGGAATCCACTTCTAACGCTTGTGGTGAATGAGACTTGAGACAATTATCACGTGAACGAGCTACACTGCCCAATTGATCTCCTCCTTTATTTTAACGGTCTATTGCAGTGAATATAGTCTGTTACCACCTTTACAGATTACAGTATAGCAGGTACAATTTTCCTTTATAAGTAGACACTTTATTTTCATATAGTGTCTAAAACTATACTATTACGCATAAAAAGGGAGGAAAAAGGATTGAGCAGACTTTTTAGCAAAACGTTTAACTGTGAAAAGGAATTAACGTTAACGATTATTGGAGGCAAGTGGAAAATGCTGATTATGTGGCACCTAGGAAAAGAAGGGACGAAACGATTTGGGGAGTTAAAGTCCATGATGCCGGGAATTACTCAGCGAATGTTAGTAAGTCAGCTGCGAGAATTGGAAGAAGATCAAATCGTTCACCGAAAAGTCTATCCGGTTGTCCCTCCAAAAGTTGAATATTCCTTGACTGAACATGGGAGAAGCTTAATGCCCATCCTTGAGAGCATGGATGAGTGGGGAAAAAATTATATGGAAACCGTTATAGAGCCTGAAATGAATAATTCCAGCCATATGGGTTAAAATCTTTTGGTAAGAAGGATAAAACCACTCTTATTATTCAGAATTTTCTAAAATAAATACAAATGATACGCTGCATTGAAGCGTCCATAGTATATTTTTAGTGACTATATGTTTTAAAAGTGCCTACTTTTTTTTTGAAAGTAACGGTTTTACAATGAATTCATGCTAGACAACCCCATTTAATGAAGGAGTGAAGTAAGTATGGAACTTCAATTAGCATTGGATCTTGTAAATATTTCAGAGGCAAAAGAAGTAGTGCAGGAGGTTCAAGAGTATATCGATATTGTAGAAATTGGAACTCCAGTTGTAATTAACGAAGGGCTAAAAGCAGTCAAAGAAATCAAGGAAGCCTTTCCGTCTTTAAAGGTATTAGCTGATTTGAAAATTATGGATGCAGGTGCTTACGAAGTAATGAAAGCTTCTGAAGCGGGTGCTAGTATTATTACGATTCTTGGCGCTACTGATGATTCGACTATAAAAGGCGCTGTAGAAGAGGCCAAAAAACAAGGAACACAAATTCTTGTTGATATGATTAATGTAAAAAACCTTGAGCAACGTGCACAAGAAGTCGATGCACTCGGTGTTGACTATATTTGTGTACACACAGGGTATGATCTTCAAGCTGAAGGAGAAACCCCGTTCGAGCAGCTTCAAACGATTAAACGAGTTGTGAAAAATGCAAAAACAGCGGTGGCAGGAGGCATTAAACTGAATACACTTCCTGAAGTCGTGCAGTCACAGCCGGATCTTGTGATTGTAGGCGGGGGGATTACAAGTGAAAAAGACAAAAGAAACGTTGCAGAAGAAATGAAAAAAGTAGTCAAACAAGCAACTTTGGTCTAAAAATAAGCAAAAGTATTTAAGCCTTCAAAATTAATTAATCGGTAAATGGTTTAAAAAGAAGATAGCTAAGTTATTTTAGCTATCTTCTTTCCGTCATTTTTAGTATAACCATTCATTGATAAGTGTCATTTTGACAGATAGATAGTTTCTTTAAAATTCGTTATTCGAAAGAAAAAGACGGCAGTTTTTCTGGTATTTTAAAGTTAAGAAAGCGTTATCCGAACATTAGCGGAAGAAAGTCTAAAAAAATCTATGTCACATCTTTTAACAAAATACTTTGAAAATTATGAATATTAAAAATATAATTAACTATCGACAATATTTAACATCTTCAAACCAAAAAAGGAGGGAGATATAAAGTGATGGAACATAAGAGGATAGTAGTGATAGGAGCTGGAATTGTCGGGTGCAGCATTGCCTACTATTTAAGTAAAATGGGGCAAAGAAACATAACAGTGATTGAGCAAGGCCCTTTGTTCGAAACGGGAGGATCTACTTCTCACGCTCCGGGGCTTGTATTTCAGCTTAGCTTTTCAAAAATCCTGACAACACTAGCTTCTCAAACAGTCGAGACCTTTAAAGAGTTGAGTACAGATGAACAGCGCTCGTTTTATCCTGTTGGCAGTTTAGAAGTTGCCCGTACACCAGAGCGATTAGAAGACCTAAAGAGAAAGGCTGGTGTTGCCAGCTCATGGGGAATCGAAGTTTTTCTTCTTTCACCGCAGGAATGCGCGGAAAAAAATTCGTTGATTTGTCCTGATCGTATTTGCGGAGGTCTCTATGTTCCTTCAGACGGTATTGCCAAACCTTTGCATGCCGTTGATAAAATGACTCGTTTTTCTAAAGAGTGCGGAGTAGAATTTTACGGTCATACAGAAGTGACGAATATCGAAGTGACAAATGGTCAAGTAAAAGCAGTATACACGAGCGCTGGAAAATTTGAAGCAGATGTAATCGTGTGCTGTGCCGGATTTTGGGGACCTCGCATCGGAGAAATGGTCGGTGTAACGATTCCTCTTCAGCCGATGGCTCATCAATATGTGTTTACAAATGATTTACTTGAATTAAACGGAGAAACGGAAGAAGTCGCGACTCCTCTTATTCGAGATCAGGATAACGCAATTTATTTTCGTCAGGTAGACAAAGGGCTTGGGATTGGATCATATCAGCATGAGCCGTTTCCAGTCGAACTCAGTGACATTACAAAATACGGAGAAACAAAAGAAATGCCTTCTGTTAAACCTTTTACACCAAAAGATTTTGAAAAACCGTGGGAAGATGCATTGGAATTAATTCCGGCATTAAAACAGCCAGGAATAAAAAAAGGAATGAACGGCATTTTTTCCTTTACACCTGATGGAATGCCGCTGCTTGGCGAATCACAAGCAGTAGGGGGATTTTGGGTAGCCGAAGCCATATGGGTAACGCACTCTGCAGGTGTCGCTAGGCAAATGGCTGAATGGATGATGAATGGTGCACCGACTGTGGACTTGGAGCTATGCGATATTAATCGTTTCGATACGTATGCATGCAGCCCTGTTTATTACAAACAGCGGTCTATTGAAGAATATGAAGAGGTTTATAGCATTCATCATCCATTTATGCAGCGAAAAGTATCGCGAAACATGCGCGTAAGTCCATTTTATATGCGTCAGCAAGAACTAAAAGCGTATTTTAACGAAAAAGCAGGTTGGGAGCAGCCGCAGTGGTATGAAGCTAACTATCCGCTTATATCCACATATGAAAAGAGGATGGTAATAAGAAAGGGGTGGTCGGCTGAATATTGGTCACCGATTATCGAAGCTGAACAGTTGCATACTCGTCAGTACGCGGCGATTTACGATACAACGGCAACAAAGAAAAGGTTGGAAATTAAAGGGGAAGGAGCTCTCCAGTTTTTACAGAAGCTAACGACAGGAAATATAGACATTACAGTAGGTCAAAGCATACGTACGTGTATGTTGCATGAGCGAGGCGGCATAAAAGATCAAATAACGGTTATTCGCAAAAATATATCCACTTTCTTGATTGTTTGTACGGGAGCTGTAGAAGCAAGCTGGATTCAAAAACACGTGCCTCAAAACGGTCAAGTTGTTTTTCAAGATGTAACGTCAGGGACATGCAGTATAGCATTAATTGGTCCTAAAGCTACAGGAGTAATGAAGTCCGTGGTTCAACGCTCAGAACTTAGCAGCACTTGGATTCAAGGGCAAGCGAAAACCCTGTTTATTGAAAAGAGTTCAGTTCTTGCTCTGCGTGATTCCTACGGGGGAATGGAGAGCTGGGAGTTGATTACAACTTCTGATCAAGGCCTGAATTTATGGGATTTATTAATTGAACAAGGACAGCCTTATCAGCTGATTGCCGCGGGAGACCGAGCTCTTGAAAACCTTCGAATTGAATCTTTTTCGTTAAAAAGCGGGAAAGACTTTTGGAGCCAGCATCATCCATATGAAGTTAACCTTCATGAAATGGTTGATTTAACAAAACCAGTTTTTATTGGAAAAGAGGCATTGCTTGATCGTCAGCGAAAAGATTCTGAAACAGTATTAGCGACGCTCATATTAGATGATCCTTCAGCGATAGTAATGGGATATGAACCGGTCTTTTATGGAGAAACAGCCCTCGGATTTGTGACAAGTGCTGGCTATTCATACAGCTTAGGAAAAGGAATTGTACACACTTTATTATCTCAAGCTGTACATGAAGAAATGGTTTTAGAAGTTGAATACTTTGGTCAGCGTTATAAAGCAACAATGATGACACACTCCCCAGCGGTAGTTTAATTGATCAATCGAAAGACAGGAGGAATGCAGATGTCAACACATTATGATGTCATTATTATCGGATTAGGAGCTATGGGGAGTACGGCTGCTTATCAGCTCGCCAAAAAAGGTCAGCGGGTATTGGGGTTAGAACAGTTCGGTCCCGCTCATGACCTAGGATCGAGTCACGGAGGTTCTAGAATCATTCGACAGTCGTATTTTGAAGACCCTGCTTACGTTCCATTATTGCTTCGCGCCTACGAATTATGGAATGAAATTGAAAGAGAAAGCGGTCAAGAAATTCTTACGGTTACCGGTGGACTTATGATGGGACCTCCTGATAGCTTGACGGTTTCTGGAAGCATCGAAAGCTCTAAACAGTGGAATCTTGCGTATGAGATTCTAGAAGCAAAGGATATTTACAAACGGTTTCCGGCGTTTACACCTTCACTTGCTACGGTTGCTCTATATGAAGAAAGAGCTGGATTCGTTAGGCCGGAAGCGAGCGTATATACTCACCTTCTTCAAGCAGAAAAGTACGGAGCTGAGCTTCATTTTTTTGAGGAAGTGGTGTCGTGGGAAGCTCATCCTTCTGGTGAAGGCGTGCGCGTTGTAACAGCTAATGGAATATATGAAGCTGGAAAAATCATTATTTCTGCAGGCGCTTGGGCACCTGATTTATTACGGGATTTGGGTGTTAGCTTACAAGTAGAGCGTCATGTGCAAATGTTTTTTGAACCAACACAAGGAATAGATATTTTTTCAGTGGGAAAACAGCCGATTTATATTTGGGAAGCAGATGATTATGTACAGTTGTATGGTTTCCCTTCTTTTGGATTAAAGGCTGAAGGAGCAAAAGTGGCGTTTTTTCGAAAAGGAACAGCTTGTACGCCGGAAACGATTGATCGAAATATATATGAAGACGAAGTGAACATGATGCGGCACTATCTAGCTCAAGGTATTCCACAGCTTAACGGTCGATTTTTACAAGGGAAAACGTGCATGTATACCAATACACCAGACGAACATTTTGTCATTTCACTGCATCCTGAATATCCTCAAGTAACGATTGCAGCTGGATTTTCTGGACATGGTTTTAAGTTTGCAAGCGTAGTAGGAGAGATTTTAGCAGATTTAGTGATAGAGGGAAAAACTAATCACCCAATTGATTTGTTTACTCCGCAGCGATTTGCGGCGAATAAAATAGTATAAATCGTCGTCAGCTCTTGCGAATGGTTCTATTTAAATGTTTCTAAAGAAGCGAAGGAGGAATAGTAGATGGTTATGGAACATGGTTTAGTGAATGATAATGGGAGACTTGAGCCCACGTTGAAAGGAGAGCTGTATACATCTTCGGACATTTTTAAGTTAGAAAAAGATCATATATTTTCTAAATCATGGAGTTTAGTTGCATTTGAATACGAAATAGCAGAGCCGGGACAATATATTACGACGAGAGTTGAGGGCGAAAATATTTTAATTACTAGAGGAAAAGATCACGTGCTGCGTGGATTCTTGAACGTATGTCGGCATCGAGGAGCTAAGCTGTGCAGCCAAGCATCCGGTAAAGTAGGTGTTATTCGCTGTCCATATCATTCGTGGAGCTATAGCTTAGATGGTGATTTAGTAGGTGTTCCTAACACAAGCCACTGTCGAGAAGAACTCGTGCATAATGAAAATTACGGACTAACATCCGTTCACATTGAAGTGTGGCACGGTATGGTTTGGGTTAATTTATCTGACAATCCTATGTCTGTTGAATATCAGCTAGACGCACAAATTTTTGATCGTTTTGGAGAACTTTATACGTTTGCTAGATATGAAATTCAAAACTTGAAATCCGCTCATCGTGAAGAATATGAAGTCGAGGCAAACTGGAAGCTTATTGTAGAAAACTTTCAAGAGTGTTATCACTGTTCCTCTATTCATCCTGAACTTACGGCAACGCTGCCTGAATTTCGTTCGGGAGTCGGTACTCAAAGTTCCGTGGGGGGCGGGGCTAAGTTTGGGAATGAATTAGAAGCTTTTTCAATCAGCGGGAAAGGAAGCCGTCCTATGCTAAAAGGATTGCTTCCTGAAGATGACCGCACGTATTTTGGCATTACCGTTCTGCCGCTTGTATTTATCAATTTAACACCGGATCACGTTATTATTCATCGTATTATTCCAATTAGTGCGGAAAAGTCTAAAGTGATTTGTGAATGGTTATTCGACCCGGAAGAAATGGCTAAGCCTGATTTTGACCCAAAAGATGCCGTGGAATTATTTCACCGCGTTAATTTACAAGACTTTGAAGCGTGTGAGTGGTGTCAAGAAAATATGAGCTCAAAATCTTATAAAGAAGGAGGTATTTTAGTACCTATCGAACAGCACGTTTCTCATTTTTACAATTATGTATTGGAAGCAATCGGTATGAAGGTCGAATAGTAAGTAGAAGTGGTCTGATACGTTACCTTAAGGTGTCAGACCACCTCTAACAATCTACTTTAAAATAAGGGGGAAATAAATTGAGTACAAGCTCTAAACTAACAGAACCCATTATCCGCGTTACCGATGTTTCAAAAGTATTTGGTCGCCAAAAAGAACAGGCTCTTAAGCTGAGAGAGTCTGGACAAAGTAAATATGAAGTCGAACAAGCTACGAAGACAACTGTTGCTATTTACAATGCTCATTTCGAAGTAAAAAAGGGAGAAACCTTTGTGTTAATTGGATTATCAGGAAGCGGGAAATCTACTTTACTTCGATGCTTGAACGGACTTGTAGAACCGACAGAAGGGGCGGTATATCTAGAAAACACAGATATTTCTCATATGTCAAAAAGACAGCTTCAAGAAGTCCGGAGAAATAAAATTGGGATGGTCTTTCAAAATGTGGGCCTCCTTCCAAACCGCACCGTGATTGACAACATTACGTTCGGTCTAGAGATACAAGGTGTATCAGCAAGCGAAAGGGAAAAGCGAGGGAAAGAGGCGCTTGAAATGGTGGGATTAAATGGACAAGCTTATAAAAGAATTTATGAATTATCAGGAGGTATGCAGCAGAGGGTTGGATTAGCGAGAGCTCTTGCTTCTGAACAGGAGATTTTGCTAATGGATGAGCCTTTTTCGGCGTTAGACCCTCTTATTCGAAGAGATATGCAAAAGCTATTTCTTGATATTCAAGGAGAAGTACAAAAAACAGTTATCTTTGTAACGCATGATTTAGATGAAGCATTAACTTTAGGGCACCGAGCTGCCGTAATGAAAGACGGAGAGATTGTACAGCTTGGAACCGCTGAAGATATTTTAAGTCAACCGGCAACCGATTATGTAAAACTGCTTGTTCAAGACGTTAATTACGGCAAAATTCGCCTTGCTAAAGACGCGGTGGTTCCGGTAGAAACGGCTGCCTATGAGTATGAATCACCGCAAGTCGTATTAAGAAGAATGAGAACCAATCATTTATCTACTATTTTTGTTCTTGATAGTGCTGACCGCTTGTTGGGCTTAATGAGCATTTATACGGTGATGGAGCTGATAGAAGCTCATAAGCATGATTTAAAAGGAAAAGAAATGACACAGCCGCATTGTGTTAATCCGGATATGTCTTTACAAGAAATGATTCCTTTATTTACAGACAGTCATTCGCCTGTAGTCATTGTTGATAATCATCATCGCCTACAAGGTATGATTTCCCCAAGCACCCTTATTGCAAATCTCACTGAACGTACTGCAGTAACCGAGCAACAAGAAGTTAAGTCATATCAAATGGAGGTCCGATAAATATGATGGTAAATTCCGCGACGATTCCTCGTATCCCTTTAGATAAATGGGCAAATTCATTTGTTGATTACATGATTGATAGTTTTTCAGGTGTATTTACTGGAATCAACCAGGTAATGACCAGCTTAATAAGCAGTCTCGAATGGGTACTGACCGCTTCTCCTCCTCTAGTAACGGTCGTTGTTTTTGTTCTATTAGCGCTATGGTTAACAGATTGGAAGATAGCTGTATTTACGTGTTTTGGTTTACTTCTTATTATTAGCTTGAATTTATGGGAAGCATCGATGCTGACCTTATCTCTCGTTTTAGCTTCTACTATTATCTCACTTTTATTCGGCGTTCCTTTAGGTATATTATCGCACCGCTTTAACAAAGTTGGAGCAGTGATAAAGCCGATTCTTGATATTATGCAAACAATGCCTGCTTTTGTTTATTTAATTCCGTCCGTACTTTTATTTGGATTAGGGAATGTTACAGCTCTTATTGCTACTTTTATTTTCGCAATGCCGCCTGCCGTTCGCCTGACGCTCCTTGGACTTCAGCAAGTTCCTCAAACCACTTTAGAAGCGGCAGAAGCTTTTGGAGCGACGGAATGGCAAAAATTAATTAAAGTCCAGCTGCCGCTCGCTTTGCCTATGATTATGTCGGGTGTAAACCAGGTTATTATGCTATCTCTTTCGATGGTTGTTATTTCTTCAATGGTCGGTGCAGGGGGCTTGGGTGCTGAGGTATTAAGAAGCATCAGTATGTTGGATGTAGGCTTAGGGTTTATCGGTGGGATTGCGGTTGTCATTATTGCCGTTATTTTAGATCGTCTGACGCACCTTTCTACTCAAAAAAGAGAAGGTATTCAATCAAGCAAATAAAATGAATAAAGGTGGGAGTATATGAAACAATCAAAAAAAGTTCTTTTTATTATGCTAACAATCATCATTATGCTGCTTGTCTCCGCATGTGGCAATAGCAATACGGCAAGCAGCACCACGACTAAAAAAGAAATTACAATTGGATACATACCATGGGACGAAGCCGTAGCTGTTACGTTTCTATGGAAGGAATTATTAGAGGAAAAAGGTTATAAAGTTAAAGCAGTTCAAAGCGACGTAGCTCCGCTTTTCTCAGGAGTTGCTCAAGGAAACATTGATTTATTTTTGGATGTATGGATGCCGACCACCCATAGTTCTTATATGAAAAGATTTGGAAAACAAGTTGATGTGCTCGGTACTTGGTATGATCAAGCAGATAGCGGATTGGCCGTTCCCGACTACGTAGACGCGCAGTCACTAGCTGATTTAAAAAATAAGAAAGATAAGTTTAACGGAAAGATTATTAGTATTGAACCAGGATCTGGAATAAACGGTCTTACTAAAGATCATGCGATGCCAAGCTATGGGTTAACAGACTGGAATTTAATAGAAAGCAGCACAGCCGCCATGTTATCGGAATTAGATAAAGCCATTGCTAATAAAGAACCCATTGTTGTTACGTTATGGCGCCCGCACTGGGCTTTTGAAAAGTATAATCTCAGATACTTAAAAGATCCCAAAAATACGATGAATCCAACTGGACCTGAAAAAATACAGTCGATTAGCAAAAAGGCATTTAAAGAAGATTATCCAGAAGCAGCAAAGTGGCTGAAAGATTTTTCTATTAGTGCCGATCAACTAGCATCTTTAGAATCAGAAATTAACAGTGCAAAAGACGAAACAAAAGGTGTAAAAAACTGGATTTCTAAAAATAAAAAAGTGACGGAAAGCTGGGTGAAATAATAGAAGGAAAAGAAAAGGCTGTCTCATAAGTGAAGCTATTGACTTAGAGACGGTTTTTTTGTGGGAGAACTTTTTATCTGCAGCTTTTCTAACGGATTAAGGTCGGTAAAAGCTCAATAAATGAAAGTTTTTTAACCTGATATGTAAATTAAAAAAATATATTTAAATTAAAAAAAGTGGCATTGCTTTCTATTATCCAAGTACAATTTAAATAATGAATGCTTTATGTTTCGCATGTAAGTATTTATTTATACCTATGTTGTCATAATTTATGTGATTCCCTAAAGCATAAATTACTTTTCATTACCTTATTGTGTACAAAAATATTGTAAGATAGGCTCATGCTTTCAACAGCATGGGCCTATTTTTATAGACAGCTTGAAAATAGATATTTGTAAACTGGAAAATTAATCTTTCCCTCTTGTACAATAAATATTCTTCTGTACAAAAATAGAGTGTATAATAGGAATGTTAAATTGATAGGAAAAAGAGAGAAGCCCTATTAAGTAAAGGAAGATGGAGTGGAGAGTGTGTACTGAAAGTAAAATTGTCCAGCGGCAAAAATAAACATGTTTTTCGAATGCTTCTAGAAGAATATCTAGAATGAAAGTAGGAACATTATGGAAAAGAAAATGAGGTTTGGCATCAAATCCAAAATTATTATTGGATATTTAATTGTTATTGTCTGTTTATTTATTGCATTTATTGTTTTAAACAGTCAAATTTCATCTTTGCAAAAAGAACGAAATTTTATCATTGATCATGATATCGAAGTGCATGATCTGACCAATCGAATTGAAAAACACCTGCTCGATATGGAAACCGGACAAAGAGGCTATATTATTACAGGAGAAGCGAGTTACTTAGAACCTTATAACAGCGCAGCATCAAGTTGGGAAAAAGATTATAATGCACTGTATCAGCTTCTAAATAATAATCCAAATCAGCAGGAGAAACTGGAGAAGATTAAAGGAAGCATTCAAGACTGGATTGAAGCTGCTGGTGAACCGACCATTGCATTAAAAAAAGAAAATAATACAAAAGAGCTTCAGCAGTTTTTTGAGAAAGATCCTGGGCGCCAGTATATGGATGATATACGCAGCCAGTTTACTTCTTTTAGAAATGTAGAGAAAAAATCGACTGAAACAAGAGCAGCAGAGTTAGACGGGAAAAATCAAAAAATAAAAATTGGACTTTACGGTTTGCTGTTATTTGTTACGCTTATTTCACTTGCTATCGCTATTGTTTTGTCCAATTCCATTGTGAATACGATTAAAGAAGTTACGCAAACGATCAAACGAATTACGGCTTCAAAAGGCGAGTTAAAAGGAAGAATTAAAGTTCGATCTAATGATGAAATTAAAGATTTAGGGATAGCCACGAACGCGTTGTTAGAAAATATTGAAGAGCGAAACTGGCTTCAAACGAACATTGCTCATGCTGTAACGATGTACCAAGGCATAGCATCCGTAGACAAGCTTGCGGAAAAATTTCTCTTTACGGTTTCAGAAATGACAGGAGCTTCTTTCGGAGCATTTTATGTTCGAGAGGAAAATGATAAAGGAGATCTATTCGTCAAACAAGCTGCTTTTGCAGATAGAAAAGGCGACGCGGGAAGAGAGAGCTTTTTGATAGGCGAAGGGCTCATTGGACAAGCTGCTTTAGAAAAAAGAACCCTTGTCATAAACGATGTACCTGACACGTACCGGCTCATTGCTTCAGGATTAGGAGACGTAAAACCTAAGAGTATTTTTATTGTACCCGTCTTGTTTGAAGATGAAGTAATTGCAGTTATTGAGCTGGCATCGCTGCACGAATTTACAGTTTTAGAGCAAGAACTTATTAGTCAAGTGATTGAAACGTTTGGTCTCACTATCAATGGTGTAATCAGACGTATGGAAATTGCTCGTCTATTAAAAGAATCTCAGGCGATGACAGAAGAGCTCCAGGCTCAGTCTGAAGAACTCCAAACACAATCAGAAGAACTGCAAATGCAGTCTGAAGAGCTGCGTATGATTAATGAACAGCTAGAAGAAAGAACAAAAGATGCAGAAGAAAAATCGTTTGAATTAGAGGCTGCAAAAGAAGATTTAGAAGAAAAAGCGCATCAGCTGGAATTGAATTCTCAATACAAATCCGAATTCCTTGCTAATATGTCGCACGAGCTTCGAACACCGCTTAACAGCATTCTTATTCTGTCTGAAATGCTTGAAGAAAACGCGGCTAAAACGCTATCTGAAGATGAAGAAGAATATGCTCGTATCATTCATTCTTCAGGAAAAGACTTGTTGGCATTAATCAACGACATCTTGGATTTATCAAAAGTAGAGTCTGGAAAATTAGATGTTTTGCTTGCCGAGATGAATATGAGTGAGCTTCCAGATCAAATTGAACGTAATTTCAGCCACGTTGCTGAACAGAAAAAAGTACAATTGAAAATTAATAAAGCACAAGATGTACCGGACATCATTCACACAGATGAAAAGAGATTCCAGCAAATTGTGAAAAACCTTTTATCAAATGCATTTAAATTTACGGAATCGGGATCTGTCACAGTATCCATTCAACGAGTGGCTGACCATCGTCTTACAACACCTATGCGTACAGTGGATACGGATTGCTGGCTAGAAATAGCTGTAGCCGATACAGGGATTGGTATACCAAAAGAAAAGCATCAGCTTATCTTTGAAGCGTTTCAGCAGGCGGATGGAGCTACGGTTCGCAAGTACGGAGGAACCGGACTTGGCTTATCTATTTGCAGTGAGTTTGCAAAACTATTGGGCGGCTGGATTTCCCTAAGCAGTGAAGTAGGAAAAGGAAGTACGTTTACACTCTATCTTCCTAGTCTCTCTAACGGCCTTGTTGACTATGAAAAAGTGAATTTTGCATATGAAGAAGTAGCAGTATCTGTAGAAGAAGCTGAACCTAAAACAGAAATAACTGAAATTGACCATCCTGTACAACCAGTTGAACCTTCATTGCAAGATGATGAAAATGTGTTTCAGGATAAGCGAGTGATCATCGTGGATGATGACCAGCGCAACATTTTTGCCTTAAAAACTGCGCTAGCTAAACAAGGTATGACCATTATGACAGCTCGTAACGGAATAGAGTGTCTTGAAATGATGAAGAATGGTGAACCATTTGATCTCATTTTAATGGATATTATGATGCCGCAAATGGACGGATATGAAGCGATGCAGAAAATTAGAGGAGAGCTAAAGCTTGTTGATTTACCTATTATTGCACTAACTGCTAAAGCGATGAAAAATGATCGTGAAAAATGCTTGGAAGCTGGAGCATCAGATTATATCAGCAAACCTTTAGATTTAAATCAGTTGTTCTCCGTTATGCGTGTATGGCTAGTAAATTAAGCGGGGTATGAAACATAAATGGATATGAAGCACCTAGATTTAAGTGAAGACTTAGTTATGAATAAAAAAACAGATTTGGAGATTGATTTACTGCTGACGGCTATTTATCGATTAACAGGATTTGATTTCAGACAGTACGCTAAATCTTCTATCTGTCGCCGAGTCTATAATCGAATGAAAATTGAACGTATTCCAACCGTGTCTCGATTGTTAGAAAAAGCGATTCACGAAGAAGAGTTTATGAATCAGCTTTTAAATGATTTTTCGATAAATGTAACAGAGATGTTTCGCGATCCAAGCTTTTTTAAAGCATTTCGCACAAAAGTGATTCCGGTATTAAAGGATTATCCGGAAATTCGCATTTGGCACGCTGGCTGTGCAACGGGCGAAGAGGTATTTTCTATGGCGATTCTTTTAGAAGAAGAAGGGTTAATGGATAAAACGGTCATTTACGCAACCGATATGAACGAAGATGTATTAGAAAAAGCAAAACAAGGTGCCTTTTCTTTACGTAAAATGAAGTCATATACAAAAAATTATATTCAAGCCGGTGGAAAGAACGCCTTCTCGGAATATTATCAGACGGATCATCACTATGCATATTTTCATCCGTCGCTGTTAAAAAATATTATCTTTGCTCAGCATAATTTAGTCACGGATCAGTCATTTAATGAATTTCACGTCATCATTTGCCGAAACGTCCTTATTTATTTTACAGCTCAGCTGCAAAATCAAGTGTATAATTTATTTTCAGAAAGCCTGTGTGCAAAAGGATTTCTTGGGCTTGGTGATAAAGAAACGCTTCGCTTTGCTGAAGGAGCAGCTTCTTATATCGAGTTTGCAGGGAACGAGCGCATCTATCAAAAGCAATAAAAAAAGACCTCATTTGTGAGGTCTTTTTTTATTGCGCCTGTGCTTGAATCATAAGCACGCACATGTCATCAGGCTGATTTAACTTTTGTTCTTCTGAAAAAATTTCATTCATAAATACCTGCGGATTTGTCCATTTTTGTTCAGTAAGTTTTTGAAGACGAAGAGCAGATTCATTTTCGCAAGGACCCATTGATTCAAGAGCTCCGTCTGTAAATAGCAAAATTTGCACATCGTTTTCAAAGCTGACAACAGATTTCTGAACGTCCATTTCTTCAAAAAACCCTACAGGACAGCTTCCTCGTTGAAGAGGAACGAGCGTATGTTCATCCACTAACATATAACCTTCTGGATGCCCGGCGTTCACATATTCTACTGTCTTAGCTTCCGTATCAATGACTAAATAAATAGCAGTGAAATAGTAAGGGATTTCATCTTTTTCGCTGTGCAATAATTCCATGTAGCGATTTAACTCTGTAATAACTTTCTCAGGGTCTACGAGGGACTTGATAGCTTCTCTGAGCACAGACGAAATAAACATACAAACAAGGGAGGCAGAGATGCCGTGCCCCATCATATCAAAAAGAATGATTCCGTATCGGTGCTCGTCAATTTTGTGCCAATAGTACATATCACCCGCTAATTTAAAAGAAGGATAATATGAAACTTCCATTTGAATATCTTTCTCTCGTAGAGGGGGACTGAGTAAGTTTTGCTGTACGTGTGTAGCTAAATCTAACTCATTTTGAATTTTCTTTTCATGTTCCGTGTGCCAGTCAATTTCTGCTTTAAGGCGTAAAGCTACCCGCATACGAGCCAGCAGTTCCACTTTATTGATCGGCTTTGTGATGTAATCTGTTCCGCCCGCGTCTAGAGCTTCTACTAATTTGCTGCTGTCTTCTAGAGCTGTGACAAAGATAATTGGAATATGTTTTAAGCGTTCTACCTGTTGAATTCGCCTGCAGGCTTCAATTCCATCAATTTCGGGCATCATAATATCAAGTAAAATCAAATCGACCGAATTCGTTTTTGAGTTCTCATCGTCCAGGTTAAGATAGTCGAAAAGGGCATGGGCAGACGTAAGAGACACACAGTTATCGTAGCCAGCGCCTTTTAAAATTTTTTCAATCACAAATAGATTGACTTGATTGTCATCTACTAGAAGAATGGTCATGCTTTATTTCCCCTTATTATGTTTGAAGACTAATGATTGAGTATGTAGTTTTCAAGCATTTTTATACTTTTTCTGTTTTTCTATTTATCTATTATACAGAAAAGACAGCGTTTAGGGTATTTTTTAAGATTATTCTTTTCTATTAAACAAGTAAATCGCTCCCATAAAAGGAGACAAATTACTTTTTATAGCAATTTGTATAACGCAAATATCCCGAAAGTCAGTACAACCGCTCCCGAAATACGATTTACCCAGATTAAGCTGTTATTCGTAAACTTCGACCGGGCAAGACTAATAGCAAAGCTGAGTGAAAGCCACCAGCAGGCCGATCCTAAAAATACGCCTGCAACCATTGTCAAAGCAGAAGTAGCATCAAATGCTGATTTACTAATGCCTACACCAGAAAATACGCCAATAAAAAATAAGATCGTCATTGGATTCGTAACGGTTAAAAAAAGAACGGATGTATAAGAACGAAGCACCCCCCCTCCTTTAGCAGCAGCAGCGTGCTCTGCAGGTCGAGAACGGAATGTTTGAACACCTAAATAACATAAAAATAATCCCCCAATCAGCTGAAGCCAAATCTTTTGGGTTAGTAAAAAGGTTGTAATGAACGTTAGGCCAAACGCAGCGATGCATCCATAAAGAGCATCTGCTGTAGCTGCTCCCAGCCCGGATACAAATCCGTGTAATCTCCCTTTAGATAACGTGCGATTGATGCATAAAATACCAATGGGACCGACGGGAGCAGCAACGGAAAAACCGATCACTAACCCCTTTAGAAAATAAAATAAGCTCATCTTTTACGTTGCTCCTATGAAGTTTTTCTTTAGTATAGTACAAAAGCAATCGTGAATGAAGCCAAATTTGAGAAAGTTGTTAACACATACTTTTAGTCTGTTCGGGTACATCATAATGGTGTTATAAAAAACATCACTAGTAAATTTATTTTAATCATTAAAAAGTTCAAAAACTAAATTATTTTACACAGAAAATTAAATGTAGTAAAATAATTCACTGTTACATATATAGAAAGATCTACCACTGAAAAGTAGTCATTCGTAATGAGATGAAGAGAGGTTAGTCATCATGAGTAATCTGTTTGCAAAAAAAGATGTTAACAAGCTGTTAGAGGAAAATGCAGCAAAAGAATCAACTAAGACACTAGGGTTATTTGATGTTATCTTGATGGGAGTAGGAGCAACTATTGGGACAGGAGTTCTGGTTATAGCAGGGCTAGTTGCCGCCAGGGATGCAGGGCCCTCGGTCTCCATTTCCTTTGTTATTTCTGCAGTAGCCTGTATTCTTGTTGCGCTGTGTTATGCAGAATTTGGTTCAGCTGTTCCAAGTTCGGGAGGCGCATATACATACATATATGTTTCATTAGGGAAATTTGTAGCGCATTTAATAGGGTGGTCGATCGTAGGATGCTATACGGTATCTTTAGCTTCTGTAGCGGGCGGATGGTCATCTTATGTGAATAATGTGCTTACTGAATTTGGTATTAGACTTCCTGAATCGTTCACGGCCATACCAAGCGATGGAGGTATTATTAATCTTCCTGCAGTATTTATTGTGCTGTGCATGTCGTTTTTATTAACAAGAGGGGTAAAAGAAAGTAAAAAAATAAATAACTTAATGGTTTTAATCAAGATAGGTATTGTTCTTTTATTTGTAGCCGTCGGCGTCTTTTTTATTCATACAAATAACTGGCACCCATTTACCCCTTTTGGTGTGAAAGGAATCTTTGCAGGCGCAGCTTCCGTCTTTTTTGCTTATAACGGATTTGATGCCATTTCTACTTCGGCAGAAGAAGTGAAAAATCCGCAAAGAAACTTGCCGCTAGGCATCTTGATTGCACTAAGTGTTTGTGCAGTCATTTACGTAGTAATTGCATTAGTATTAACAGGAATGGTTTCTTATAGAGAGCTAAACGTAGGCGATGCGTTGTCATATGCGCTCAATAGTGCAGGACAAGAATGGGCAGCGCTCATTGTATCTATAGGAGCGGTTATTGGCATTATGGCCGTCGTATTTGCTTATTTGTTTGTCGTGCCTCGTATACTGATGTCAATGAGCCATGATGGATTATTGCCGTCTCTTTTTGCGAAAGTAAACCGGAAAAACAGTGAACCTGTCATATCCACATGGCTTGTCGGGGCGTTAGGCGCGCTCGTAGCTGGTTTTGTTGATTTAAAACAGCTGGCGGATTTAGCGAATATGCTGGCGATTGTTACGTTTGCTGCCGTTTCATTTTCGATTTTGGCTCTGCGAAAAAGTCAGCCTACTTTAAAACGAGGTTTCAAAGTACCTTTTGTGCCATTTATTCCGATTATTGCTATTCTTTGCTGTATTTTTCTCATGTTCAACTTATCAATAAAAACGTGGATGTATTCAATCGGTTGGATGCTGATTGGCGTCTCTATTTACGTTGGATACGCCAGAAAGAACAAGAGCGTTTAACAAAAAGACTCTAAGCCAACGAGCTAGAGTCTTTTTTGTGTATATATTTCTCTTGAAAGTGAGCTATGAACATAACGTAAAAATTAAAATTTTATTTGAGACATATGTCCTTTTTATTTTAGGAAGTGTTATTGTTTAATAAAAAGAAACCGTTATGATGGAGAGGAAAACATGAGGGAAATTACGAGTGAGAAACAGCTGATGGAGTATATAAATACTTATAAATTAGAGTCGGTTTTCAAGAAAGAGTTACTACCGCATTTGTCATTGTATGATGTCGAGGCAGGGGAACGTCTTTGTTCTCAAGGAGATGCGTCTCACTGTTTGTACATATTGATGAAAGGCAAGGTTAAAGTTTATACCATATCGCCCGAAGGCAAGACGCTTGTTCTTTCTTTTAAACAGCCCCTTGAAGTAATAGGCGATATTGAGTATGTACAAGATGTTGAGATTATGAATACGGTTGAAGCCGTTTCACCTTTAGTTGTTATCGGTATACCATACAAACGATTAAAACAGCATGCGAGCAATGACCCACAGCTGCTGACGTTTTTACTGGAAATGCTCACAAAAAAGTTTTGCGCAAAATCTAACTCGCTAAGCTTTAATTTAATGTACCCAGTGGAAGTGCGACTGGCTAGTTACCTGCTCTCTATTTTTTGTGAAGAATCGCATTTGGTTATGAATCAAAAAACAGAAAGCTTAAAAGATATAGCTAATTTAATCGGAACGACTTACCGGCATTTAAATCGTGTTCTTCAGAAATTTGTAGCGCAAGGAGTTATTGAAAAAAAGAAAGGCTCCATTATTCTCAAAGATAAGGAAAAACTGAGCTGTCTAGCAAACGACAATATATACGAGTAGAAAAAGTAATAGATTAGTTGAAGGGGAGAGAGAAGAATGAAGACATACCGAACGCTACTATTTGACATTGATAATACGCTTTTAGATTTTAATGCAGCCGAAGAGCAGGCTTTACAGCTTCTTTTTGCTAACCACGATATTCCGCTGACTGAGGAAAGCAAAAAACGTTATAGTTTGATCAACCAGGGGTTATGGACAGCTTTTGAAGAAAATAAAATAAGCCGTGAGCAAGTTGTAAATACTCGCTTTTCTACTCTATGTAAAGAATATGGAATAGAAAAAGACGGAAAGCTACTTGAAGCAGAGTACCGAACTTATTTGAACAATGGCCATCAGCTAATTGACGGAGCAATTGAGGTAATTGAAAAACTGAGCAATTACTATGATTTGTACGTTGTTACAAACGGAGTCTCGGCTACACAGTATAAGCGCCTTCAAGACTCAGGCCTATATCCTTATTTTAAAGAAGTATTTGTTTCAGAAGATACAGGTTTTCAAAAACCTATGAAGGAATATTTTGATTATGTTTTTTTACATATAGAAGAGCTGTCCGTACATGAAACATTAATTGTCGGAGATTCTTTGAGTGCAGATATTCAAGGCGGGCAGCTAGCTGGTATTGATACGTGCTGGTTTAATCCTCAGGCAAAAAAGAACGATACAAAGTGGGTGTCAACCTACGAAATAGGAAGACTTCAAGAGCTTTATGACTTGCTGAACGTAAGTAATGAAGCAGCTTCGTTACAAGTCTAAAAGTGTATAAACGTTAGAGAATGCAAAAGTGCTAACCTTTTCTTTAAACAAAAAGGGTTGGCGCTTTTTTATTTTGTGGCGTTCAAAGGCTTAAAATACGCGAGGGATATTGATCTATAAATAGGATGGCTAAAGTAATCAATACAAATTTAAACAGTTTTATCCCAAAAGCAATAGGGTATTTTACCAATATCCCAGATAAAGTAAGTAACTAGGAGGTCGTAAAAGATGATTAATGGAAAAAGTTTATCTCGTTCAGGAAAGAGTTCATATAGAAGAGAAACAGCGGTTGGAAAAACGGGAATGGTAGCCAGTGCTCATCCAATTGCAACAGACGCCGGAGAACAAGTGCTAAGAGCTGGAGGCAACGCAATTGATGCAGCAATTGCCGTTCAGTTTGGGCTCAACGTCGGAGAACCGATGATGACCGGTATTGGAGGCAGCGGCTTTTTTATGGTGTACCACAATGAAAGCAAAACAACTAAAATTTTTGACGGGCATTCTCAGGCTCCTAAAGCAGCTTATCCTGAAATGTTTCTTGATGAAAATAAAGAAGTTATTCCTTTTAGAAAGCGTTCTACTCATGCAACGGCAATTGGAATTCCAGGGATTTTAAAGGCGATGGAAGCAGCTCGTAAAGAGTATGGAACAAAACCCCTTGCTGAATTGATTGAACCGGCTGCCAAAGCAGCAGAAGCAGGTGTGGAAACAAACTGGGTTCTTGGAGATATTTTAAAAACATATGCCTACCGACTAGGAGAACATGCTAAGCAGCTATATTCCCCAAACGGCAAGCCTATGCAAGAAGGAGATATGATTAATAAAAAAGATCTTGCTAAAACATTCCGCATTCTTCAAGAAAAAGGTATCGAGGCTTTTTATGAAGGTGAAATTGCAGAAGCCATTATTTCAACGATCAAAGAGCACGGCGGTTTTATGGAACTGTCGGATTTGAAAGAATACCAGATTAAGATTGATGAGCCCGTGTGGGGAGATTATAAAGGATACCGAATTGCTTCTTCCAACATGCCTAGTGCAGGAGGAACCACCGTGCTGCAAATCTTAAAGCTATTAGAGGACTTTGATGTGTCTCAGTACGACGTGAAATCTTGGGAAAAGTATTATTTGTTTGCAGAGGCTATGCGCATTGCATTTTCAGATAAAATTGCATTTTCTGGAGATCCAGCCTACAGTGACATTCCATTAAAAGGGCTTTTAAACGACGAATATATAAAGGGACGTCAAAAATTAATTAATTGGAAGCATAAAAATGAGAAAGTTGATTTTGGCAACCCGTGGGATTATGAGAAAGGCCAAAAAGTGAACGTTGTGCGTCAGCCTTATGAACCTGAACGTGAGCTTAGTGAAACAACTCACTTCACGGTCGTTGACCGTTGGGGCAATATTGTCGCTTGTACATCAACTGTGGAACATCCTTTTGGTACAGGAATTATGGTTAAAGACCATGGGTTTTTACTCAACAACGAGCTTACTGATTTTGATGCTATTCCTGGAGGATTAAATGAAGCAGATGCAGGAAAGCGTCCGGTTAGCTGTAAAAGTCCAACCATCGTTTTTAAAGACAGCGAACCTGTACTCACTCTAGGATCTCCAGGCGGACCAACGATTGTAGGGTCTGTGTTTCAAACGCTTATGAATGTCTTAGACTATGGAATGGATATAAAAGAAGCGATTGAAGAACCAAGAATTTTTAATAGTACAGGATCACTTATCGGTTGGGAAGCCGGAGTGGATATGAATGCCAAAGGAGAGCTGGAAGCCATGGGATTTAATTTTGGAGATGAGCCATTCCCAATCGGAAATGTTCAGGGAATTCAAATCGATAAAGAAAACGGCCGTTTATTTGGAGCAGCTGATTCCAGCCGTGAAGGAAAAGCAACTGGTTTAGACTCTTAATAGTTAAAAAATGCATTATACGCTCTCTCTTTCGTAAAAAGGGAGAGCGTATAATGCATTAAAAAAGATAAAAATGAGTAGGTAAAAAGAAGGAAAAATTTTTTCTGAAAACATACTTTAGACCTTTATTATTATCAGCTTAATCTTCAGAAAGGAAAAAGAATAGAACGTTTTCATGTCCGGCTAATAAAAAAAGGTACTGAGTTTTCAAGAGATTAATGAAAACAGAATGGTCGGAAAGTATAAAAAACGGAATAGCGTTTTCAATGCTGGAAAGATAAAGTGTTTAATCATGTAGAAAGTATAAAACACAACGTCTGGAAATCGTGGTTTGAAATGTAAAAAAAGCCGTACACTTTTGTTGGAAAAACGGTTACATAAAAAAGGCTCTTACACGTAAACTTTGGTCCTAGTTACAGCTCAATGAAAAAGATGAAAATGAAAAATAGCTACATTTGGCATGTTTGACTTTCGTCATTTATCCAAGTAATCTTTTGGTTGAGCGGAACCGGTTCTGTTTTCGGATTTTTGATAGCTAATTGAATTAATAAATTTATATTCTTTACTAACACAAAAGGAGAAAACATATGAAAATGAAACGAGTTGCTAAGCATACAACTGCTGCTACATTGGCCGCAGCCCTACTAGTAGGCGGGGGATATCAAACATTTGCTAAAGGAAATGACAGCAAAGACTTTAATAATAGCTACGGAATTTCGCATATTACTCGCGATAATATGGTGAAAATTCCACAGCAGCAAAACAGTGATCAGTTTAAAGTTCCTGCTTTTGATGAATCAACTATTAAAAACATTGCTTCTGCTAAAGGAAAAGATGCATCGGGAAATACAATTGACTTAGATGTATGGGACAGCTGGCCATTACAAAATGCTGACGGAACAGTGGCGACTTATCATGGATATCAAATTGTGTTTGCCCTAGCAGGTGATCCAAAAGATTCGAATGACACGTCTGTTTATCTTTTCTATAAAAAAGCTGGAGACAAATCTATTGACAGCTGGAAAAACGCTGGAAGAGTGTTTAAAGACAGCGATAAATTCGTTCCGAATGACCCGCATCTTAAAAATCAAACACAAGAATGGTCTGGTTCTGCCACGTTAACAAAAGATGGTAAAGTTCGTTTATTCTACACGGATTATTCAGGTAAACAATACGGAAAACAAACGTTAACGACAGCTCAAGTAAACATGTCACAGCCCAACGATAATACGTTAAAAGTTGATGGAGTAGAAGATTACAAGTCAATCTTTGACGGTGACGGAAAGATTTATCAAACGGTTCAGCAGTTTATTGATGAAGGCGGTTATGACACAGGGGATAACCATACGCTAAGAGATCCTCATTACATAGAAGACAACGGACATAAGTACCTTGTTTTCGAAGCTAACACTGGAACAGAAGATGGCTATCAAGGCGAAGACTCTCTATATAACAGAGCATACTACGGAGGAAACAATCCTTTCTTCCAATCTGAAAAGAAAAAGCTTCTTGAAGGATCTAATAAAGAAAAAGCTTCTTTAGCAAACGGGGCGTTGGGCATTATTGAGTTAAATGATGACTATACGCTTAAAAAAGTAATGAAGCCGCTTATTACTTCAAACACAGTTACAGACGAAATTGAACGTGCAAACATTTTCAAAAAAGATGGAAAATGGTACTTGTTTACTGATTCTCGCGGATCTAAAATGACGATTGATGGAATCGGACAAGATGATGTGTATATGCTAGGCTATGTTTCAAATACGTTAACAGGAAAATATAAGCCTTTAAATGATACGGGATTAGTTCTTCATATGGATTTAGATCCTAATGATAAAACATTTACGTATTCTCACTTTGCTGTACCTCAAACAAAAGGTAATAATGTCGTTATTACAAGCTACATGACAAATAGAGGCTTTTATGAAGACAACCACTCTACATTTGCACCAAGCTTCTTAGTAAATATTGACGGTTCAAAAACATCGGTTGTAAAAGATAGCGTTCTTGAGCAAGGTCAGTTAACAGTGGATGAAGACTAAGTGCTTTGCAATAGCAACAAAAGAAAATGGTGATTGTAATCACCATTTTCTTTTGTTTTATTCGATGTAGACAAAAAAGAGAAAGGCGGGGTTTGTTTGAAGAAAAAAGGTGCTTATAAATGGATAATGCTTGCCGTTCTTTTAGTTGTAATAGCCGGACTCATTATAGCAGGCGTATCCAAAAAAGAGGATACAAAAGATCAAGGAAAAGAAAAAGGGAATAAAAGTGAATCCACTTATCGCCCGGTGTATCACTTTAGCGCGCCTGATAAATGGAAAAATGATCCTCAAAAGCCTATTTATTTTGACGGGGAGTATCATTACTATTACTTATACAATCATGATTACCCTAAAGGGAACGGGACGGAATGGCGACATGCAACGTCTAAAGATTTGGTTCATTGGAAAGATGAAGGAGTAGCTATTCCAAAGTATACAAATAAAAATGGCGATATATGGTCCGGATCCGTTGTAGAGGATAAAGAGAACACAGCAGGCTTTGGTAAAGACGCAATTGTAGCCATTATGACCCAGCCTTCTGCCGATGGACAAAAGCAAGAACAGTATCTATGGTATAGTACCGATAGAGGAAAAACCTTTAAATCATATAGCAAAAATCCTATCATGCCTAATCCAGGCACCAAAGATTTTAGAGATCCCAAAGTCATATGGGATAATGAACATGACAAGTGGGTTCTCGTCATGTCAGAAGGTGAAAAAATCGGATTTTATGAATCTTCTAATCTAAAGGATTGGACGTATACGGGAGGATTTGTAACTAAAGATATTGGCATTACCGAATGTCCAGATCTTTTTCAAATGAAGGCAGATGATCGGACAGTTAAGTGGGTTCTCGGGACAAGTGCAAATGGAAAAGAAAGCGGAAAGCCAAACACCTATGCTTATTGGACAGGAAATTACGATGGAACAACATTTACTCCCGATATGGACGAGCCGCAATGGCTCGATCATGGTTTCGATTGGTACGGAGCAGTCACGTTTGAAGACGGTGAAAATAAAGGTTCCTTAGAAAAACGGTACGCTTTTGCATGGATGAACAACTGGGATTATCCAGATAAGACGCCAACGATGAAAGAAGGGTTTAACGGCTTCGATTCAGTAACCCGTGAAATTACGCTTTCAAAACAAGACGACGATCAGTACAGCCTGTTATCAAAGCCTGTCGAAGAATTAAATCAGCTAACTGATTCAACAAACTCTGTTGAACAAGTAGAAGTAAACGGAGAGAAAAAGTTAAAGATAAAAGGTGAAGCTTATCAGCTTGATACAGATATTTCATGGTCAGATGCAGAAAATGTAGGCTTACGACTTCGAGAGTCCGCAGATCAAAAGCGGCACATTGATGTGGGCATTTTTGCAAAAGATAACGTCTCATATGTGAACAGAAGCTATAGCAATCAGCCTGATCAAAGCAAAAAGTATGTGGAAAGCCGTGATTACTTTGATGCAGGCATGAAAAATGTTCATTTGAAGATATTGGTAGACAAAACAAGCATTGAAGTCTTTGTTGATGATGGAAAAACCGTGTATTCTAGCGAAGTGTTTCCGCGTCACAACCACCAAGGAATTACGCTTTTCTCTCAAGGAGGAACGTCTCTCTTTAAAAATATAGAAATCAAACATTTTCGCTCTCTTCAGTAATTTCCCTACTTTTAAAAAGAAGGAGTAGAATATCGCCTTATTGTGGTTTAGGACTAGGCAGAAAGGGTACATGTCTACTAACAGCAAATGAAAGGGTGTTTATTCAAATGGAAGAGAAAATGAGACAACTAATAGAGGGACTTAATACCGATTTAGCGGGTGAATATTCGGCGGTTATTCAGTACACTTACTATGCGTCTACAGTAACCGGCCTAGAATATCAAATTTTAAAACCTTTCTTTGAAGGAGAAATTCCTGACGAGCAAGGACACGCCCTTTATTTATCAGAAAAAATCAAAAACCTTGGCGGTGAGCCAACAACAAAGCCGGCTGAGGTGAAGCACGTTTCAAACGTGACGGAAATGCTTAAAGAAGCGAGCAAGGCTGAAAAAGAAACTATCCAGCGCTACGAAGAGCGTAAAAAGCAAGCAGAAGAGTTAGGTTTAACAGAGCTTGTTGTAAAGCTTGAAGATATGATTGCAGATGAAACAAATCATATGGAAGAAATGGAACGTTTATTAAAAGATCCCCGATTAAGTTGATCATACAAAATACGTAAAAGCATCCCGTACCAGGTATTACGGGATGCTTTTTTGCAATTTAAAAAGGAAATAAAACATCATGTAAGCATGTTTCTATCAATGAGAGGAAAGTCATATTTTTGAAATTATCTATCGCTTTGAAAAAATTTATAGTAAAATAATTATTTGGCTGCATATGGCAGCAACTATATGCGGGGCATCACATACATATAAAGGCTAAAAGGGTATCCGTATATTGAAACCGCTTTTATCTTCTATAAAAAAACCATGGTATGCCCGCAGTTGCAAGGAGAGAGAAAGATGAAGAAACGAATCATGACAGCGCTGCTGCTTGTCACTGTTTTAGCTGCAATGGAAGGAACCATTGTCAGTACGGCTGTTCCAAGAATTACAAGTGATTTGTCGGGCATTGAGCTAGTTAGCTGGGTGTATGCCATTTATATGCTGACAACTGCTGTATCTACACCTATATACGGAAAGTTAGCGGATCTATTCGGCCGCAAAAAAGTTATGCTTGTTGGAATCATTATTTTCTTAATCGGATCGATACTTTGCGGACTTAGCTTTTCGATGCAACAATTAATTGTCTATAGAGCTATCCAAGGGCTGGGCGCCGGGGTCGTTATGCCGCTTACAATGATTATTATTGGGGACTTGTATGAAGAAGCAAAAGAAAGAGCCAAAGCGCAAGGGTGGATTAGCGCAGTTTGGGGAGTTGCGGGAGTTCTCGGGCCGCTTCTTGGGGGATTCTTAGTGGATACGCTGTCTTGGCGCTATATTTTCTTTTTAAATATACCGTTTGGACTAATGGCTTTTTTTGTTCTTTTAGTAAACTATAAAGAAGAAGTGGTAAAAGAAAAACGCTATATCGATTATATTGGAGCGGTGACGTTTTCAGTGGGAACAATTGCGTTTTTATATGCGCTTTTAACCGGAAGTCAGCATCAAAACTGGGGAGATCCGACCATTATAGGGTTATTTGTTATAGCTGTTCTAACATTCATTGGCTTTATTTATATAGAAAAGAAATCTCCCGAACCTCTTATCCCGCTTGAACTGTTTTCCATTCGAAGTGTATCTGTTATAAACTTATTAACACTTCTTGTGGGATCAGTAGTTATTAGTATTACGGTCTACCTTCCAATTTGGAGTCAAGGAGTGCTGGGGAAAAGTGCAACCGCTGCAGGTTTTGTGTTAATGCCTATGCCAGTATGCTGGACGATTGGTTCACTGCTTTCAGGGAATTTAGTAGGGCGTCTTAAAACGCACTCCATCCTTACGCTGGGAACGGCAATTGTAAGTATGGCATGTTTTATGCTGTTTTTAGTTTCCACCCACTCACCCGTATTTTTAATTTATGTAGCCGTTGGGGTCCTTGGGTTAGGAATGGGTATTATTACGCCTATTTTTATGCTAGTTATTCAATCAGCGGTCCCGGCTAGCAAAAGAGGAGTAGCGGTGGCTCTCAATACGTTTACAAATACATTTAGTCAAACGCTAGGTTCTGCGGTGTTTGGTACACTCTTTAACTTAGTGACACTTTCACAAGCAAAGAAATTAGGGCAAGAAAATTTAAATGCTTCGTTTGAGACAGGTGGAGTACCAGCAGAAGAACTGTCAAAGCTGCATGAAATTCTTGCATCGGGTGTTCACATTATTTACAGTGGAACGTTTTTAGCTGCATTACTAAGCTTTGCTGTTTCATGCTTATTAGTAAAAAACGAAAATAAAAAAATAAAGACCATATCTATGCAAAAGTAACGGAAGAGGCTGTTACAAAAGTATTTTAGTTGAAGGACCATCCGAACGAGTTTGATTAAGAACCAAACTCGTTCGGATTTTTTTATGGGTATGGTGAATGTAGGTTTTACACATCTAGCTGCTTTTAGCTGTTGATTGGATTGATTTCGTTATATAGGAGTCTCTTCGTTAAAAGAATTATCAAAGAAAGAAAAGAAAAAAGATATTGTCTGATAACGTTCTCGTAAACTCATTCATAATAAGAAGGATTCTTATCAATGCAGAAATTTTTTTATTTTTTGTTTTTTTAGTATGGACATTTACCTAGTTGTTTATTATTATGAATTCTATAAGTATTGAATTTTAAGCGCTTTCAAAAGAAACATTTGTCTTCCTCAGGAATACACTTGATTTTTAACTCATATACTGTAAGTGCTTAGATGAATCTTTTAATGGGGAAAAGAGAAGTTTATAAGACGTGTTGAACAACAATGAGGGGGTATGGAAGATGACAAGCAGACGTTTAAAAGAATTCTTGAATAATAATTTAGAAGATTTAAAAGATAAAGGATTATACAATGTCATTAATCCGGTAGAGGGGCCAAATGGACCTGTGATTCAAATTGAGGGAAAGCAGTTAATTAATTTATCATCCAACAATTATTTGGGGCTTGCTACAGACGAGAGGCTTATTAATGCGTGCAACGAAGCCACTGAAAAATACGGAGTGGGGGCTGGAGCTGTCCGAACGATTAATGGAACTCTAGATATTCATATTAAGCTAGAGGAAAAGCTAGCCGAGTTTAAGCATACAGAAGCAGCTATAGCTTATCAGTCTGGCTTTAACTGTAATATGGCAGCCATCTCCGCGGTTATGGATAAACATGATGCGATTTTATCAGATGAGCTGAATCACGCTTCAATTATTGACGGATGCCGGCTATCAAAAGCAAAAATTATTCCTTTTAAGCATTCAGATATGGAAGATCTTCGTGCAAAAGCAGGCGAAGCACAAAAATCCGGTTTATATAATAAAATAATGGTAATTACCGATGGTGTATTCTCAATGGATGGAGACATTGCTAAGCTTCCGGAAATTGTAGAAATTGCAGAGGAATTTGACTTAATCACATACGTAGATGATGCTCACGGGTCGGGCGTATTAGGGAACGGCATGGGCACAGTCAAACATTTTGGTTTATCTGAAAAAGTAGACTTCCAGATTGGAACGTTGTCAAAAGCGATTGGAGCTGTAGGTGGGTACGTAGCCGGAAAAAAAGACTTAATCGACTGGTTAAAAGTAAGAAGCCGTCCGTTTTTGTTTTCGACTGCTATTACACCAGGCACGGCTGCTGCCTGTATGAAAGCAATTGAAATCCTAAGCACAAGTACAGAACTGCAGCAGCAAATGTGGGAAAACAGCCGGTATTTAAAGCAAGGATTAAAAGAACTAGGCTTTAACATTGGAGAAAGTGAAACACCTATCACTCCGTGCATCATAGGAGATGAAAACCAAACGCAGATTTTTAGTGAGAGATTAATAGAAGAAGGGGTATACGCTAAATCAATTGTTTTCCCAACCGTTCCAAGAGGGACAGGACGCGTTCGCAATATGCCGACGGCTGCTCATACGAAAGAAATGTTAGATGAAGCACTTCGTATCTACAAAAAGGTAGGCAAGGAAATGAAATTAATCTAAACGTTTAATCTAGGCAGTACACGAGGAGGATATTGACATGAAAAAAGTATTAATAACGGGTTCTTTAGGGCAAATCGGTTCTGAGTTAACGACGAAAATGAGAGAGATATATGGTTCAGAAAATATTATTGCCACCGATATTCGCAAAACGACGAGCGATGTCGTGACTTCAGGTCCATTCGAGATTTTAGATGTAACGGATCAGACTGCGTTATTTACGATCGCTAAAAAGCATAAAGTTGATACGATTATTCACTTGGCTGCGCTGTTATCAGCGACAGCCGAGCAAAAACCGCTTCTAGCTTGGAATCTAAATATGGGCGGATTAGTAAACGCGCTCGAAGCAGCACGTGAGCTTCAGTGTCAATTTTTCACTCCAAGTTCAATTGGTGCATTTGGTCCAACGACTCCAAAAGACTGGACGCCGCAGGATACAATTCAACGTCCTACCACGATGTATGGTGTTAATAAAGTAGCGGGTGAATTACTTTGCGATTACTACCACCATAAATTCGGAGTAGATACACGAGGGCTGCGTTTTCCAGGCTTAATTTCATACGTAACGCCTCCAGGTGGAGGGACAACGGACTACGCTGTTGAAATTTATTATGAAGCCGTTAAACATAAGCGCTATACGTCTTATATCGACAAAGGAACATATATGGATATGATGTATATGCCTGATGCACTAAACGCTGTTATCCAACTAATGGAAGCAGACGGTTCTAAGCTGAAGCACCGAAATTCATTTAACGTTTCTGCCATGAGTTTTGATCCAGAACAAATGGCGACTGAAATCAGAAAAACGATTCCGGAATTTGTTCTGAATTACCAAGTAGATCCTGTTCGACAAGCAATTGCTGAAAGCTGGCCTAACCATATAGATTCGAGCTGTGCGATAGAAGAGTGGGGATTTAAAACAGAATACAACCTAGAAAAAATGACGAGAGAGATGCTGGGAAAGTTAAAAGTTGAATCACAGCTTGTCTTAACGTAAGTAGAGAAAAATGATTTCTTCTTTAAAATTAAAGTAAGCGCTTACTGAAAGATAGGTTACTTGTTTATGCAAGTTCTACTTCGTAACAGTGGTGGACAGTACACATAGATCTCCTAACCCTTTAAGTGAGCGCTCGTTCGTTGAATAATCAGCACCCTTTTAGGTACCGTCTGTTAAAATAATAAGGGGATAGAAGGGAGGGAATGACAGTTGAGCAATAAATTTCAACAAGTTAATGATTTTTCAATGGGAAGATTAACATCTTTACTCGTTCTTTTACATAATACGGAACTAGCTGAAGGTATTGAAAAGGAAATCAATGAGAGAGGATACAGCTACACAGTAGGAAAAGTGGGAGCGATGGAGCTGTCTAAAGTCGTGGCGGCAATTGAAACGAGCGCCAAGACAAATAAAATTATTAATGCCCAGTCGTACCGGGAAGTTCACGCTCTTTATCATGCTATACTTGAAGCCATTCAAGGAGTTAGTCGAGGAACGCTGCAGCTGGGTGATATTTTACGGACGGTCGGACTCACATTTTCAATCGTACGAGGAAAAATTGAGTTTTCAGGATCAAGCGACGAATGGATTAGCGTTTGTGTGTATGGAACGATAGGTGCGCCTAAAAAAGGTTTTGAACATGATACATTAGGCTTTGGTTTTAACCATATTTAAAAAATAATGAACGAAATAGTATGAATGTAAAAAGTGAGAGATGTACATAGCTGCTTTAAAGAAGATATTTTTCTTATTGAAAGGTTCTGTGCGGCGTGTTAACATAATGATTAATATAATAACTGCCTTTAAGACGGTCCAGAGAGGCCGAAAAGGACGGATCACTTATCTACTGCTTCTATGCCTATCTGTGCCCTTTTGCCCTCTGCGACAAAAGGGCTTTTATATGTTACTTACCTCTTTTAAACGAAGTCCAGAGAGGCTTCAAAAGAGAATGGAGATATGTTATTTATCCATTCCTTCAAAAAAGAAAGAGCGTTGATACAGAAAGAATACACTGGAGGGTGGAACAACATGAATTATCGTAACAAGACAGTTGTAGCATCAGTAGCAGGTTTGACGTTAGAAGGGATGGACATTATGTTTATCTCGTTTGCTATGTCAATGATTATTGCTGAATTTCACATTGATTTAGCAACAGGTGGACTTATTTCTTCTATTACGAATATAGGAATGCTGATAGGTGGAGTCATCTTCGGAATTTTAGCAGATAAATTTGGAAGAGTGCGGGTTTTTACCTACACGGTTCTTCTATTTGCAGTCGGAACGGCATTGACAGGTTTTGCAGCAAATGTTGAACAAGTGTATGCCTCGCGATTTATTGCCGGAATTGGGGCTGGAGGAGAGTACGGGATCGGTATGGCTCTTGTAGCAGAAGCGTGGCCGAAACATAAGCAAGGACGAGCTTCATCTTATGTTAGTATTGGCGCACAATTTGGAGTGATCCTTGCGGCGCTTTTAAGTTCTCTGATCCTGCCGATTTTCGGATGGAGAGCGCTGTTTTTTGTCGGAATTATCCCCGTCATTTTTGCTTTTATCGTACGAAAAAATTTAAACGAATCTCCTGAGTGGCTACAAGCTCAAAAAGAGAAAACAGCGGTTGTTAAAAATAATGGTAAGCTTCGTCAATTATTCGCTACGCCTAGGACGGCGATGACGACTATTTCGCTGGCAGTGATGGCTACAGTTCAAATTGCAGGCTATAACGGACTCATGATATGGCTTCCGTCTATGCTTCAGCAATCACAAGGCCTCTCTGTTTCAAGTTCAGCTCTTTGGACAATCAGTACAGCCGTTGGAATGATTATAGGCATGCTAACATTTGGTCAATTTATGGATCGTTTTGGTTCGAAACGTACTTTTGGAATCTTTCTTCTCGCTTCAGCTTGTGCGGTATTTTTATACTCGTATGCTGAAGGAAGTGCAGGGCTGCTTATAGGAGGAGCTGTAGTCGGATTTTTCTCAAACGGAATGTTCGCGGGATACGGAGCATTGATCAGCAGCCACTATTCAGTAGAAGTGCGCAGCACTGCAACGAACACTATTTTTAACTTTGGGCGAGCGTTGGGAGGGTTGTCACCCATTCTTGTCGGCTATCTTTTGCAAAGCTATGATATGACAGTAGCGATGACGTACTTGGCGGGGCTGTACTGTATTTCGTTTATTTTTATGGTAAGTCTTAAAAGAACGGGAGAAAAGAAAGTGAAACAAATGAACGCTCAATCTGTTCTTTAAAATAAAAGACAGATTCTATGCTTTTCTGGAAAAACCGCGCTTACTCAAAAGGGCGGTTTTTTTGAGTGTGTAAAAAATAAGTTTAGGTGTTATATGGTTGTTTCTTTCGGGGATGCTTTATTAACAATGACACATTATCTATAAAAATATTTATGGATAAGCAGATATTTTCTAATTTGTATTATAGTAATTCCTCTTTTACAATATAGTGTGTAAGGCGGAAACAGAAAATACTATCTTTATTTACAGGAGGACGTTACTATGTCTAAACATATATTAATGGTCGTAACAACGGCTGACAAAATGAAAGAAAATCATCCAACAGGCCTTTGGCTTTCAGAATTTGGTGAAGCGTACGTAGAGTTCGAAAAAGCTGGATTTACGATTACGGTAGCAAGTCCTCTAGGAGGAAAAGCGCCGGTGGATGCTCGCAGCCTTGAAGGGGAGACTTCTCAAGAAATCTTAAATACAGCTAAGCATCTAGAGAATACCCTAAAACTTGATACCATTACAGACAGTGCTAAATTCGATGCTGTTTTCTTACCAGGCGGTCACGGCACAATGTTTGATCTGCCAGATAATCAAACGCTCCATGCTTTAATTCGTGAACTATACGAAGGAGACAAAGTAGTAGCCGCTGTATGCCACGGACCCGCAGGTTTAGTAGGTGTTACATTATCAGATGAAAAGCCGTTGGTCGAAGGAAAAGATGTCGCTACGTTTACAGATGATGAAGAACGTGAAACAACATTGGACCGCTTCATGCCGTTTCTTTTGGAAACACGTCTGCGTGAACTTGGGGCAAATGTAGTAACTGCTCCAAACTGGACAGATAATGTACAAGCAGATGGCAACCTAATAACAGGTCAAAATCCTCAGTCAACAATCAGTGTAGCAAAAGCAGTCGTGAAACAATTATTGAAATAAGATGTAAAAAAGCCTGTAGGCTATAAGCCTACAGGCTTTTTTATCAACAGCATCAAGAAAGACTGCTGTAGATAACATGGATGTTTTGCTGTCTTGGACTAGAGAAATCAATCATCATACAAAAAATATGATGGTCAGTGTAATAAATACAAAAAGAGGGAAGCTTTTTATGGGAAATATTTTTTAAAGAAATGAGGAAAAACGATGTCAGAAATTATTATTAACGCCATTTTGAAAGCCAAGCCAGGAAAAGAAGAAGAGCTTCGATCAGAGTTAGTAAAAGTTATTGAACCATCAAGAGGAGAAAAAGGATGTATTCAATACACTCTCCACCAGGATACAGAAAAAGCAGGCACATTTGTTTTTTATGAGAAATGGGAAAGCAAAAAAGATATTGAGGCTCACATTGAAACACCTCACTATCAACAATACAGACAGCAAACAGAACCGTTAATTGAAAGCAGAGTGGTACATCGTTTACAAGAAGTACGTTAATACAAAAGAGGGGAAAACAAAAGTGTTTTAGTTAAAGGAAGGTCCGAACGAGTTTGATTCTTGATGAAGAATCAAACTCGTTCGGATTTTTTTGATGTAGGTTTCATTTAGTGAGACCATGCAGGAGCGTAAGCGATGAGGGGGCTCATCGACACCCTTGGAAAGCGAAGGCTTGCACGAAAATCAACAGCGGTATAACAAATAATCCACTACCTTATCCCATTTGTTCATCTTTAAATTGGCTTGATTTCGTTAGGACTCAATCTCTGTTTGTTATAAAAAACTAAAAAGCTGCAGAGGAAAAAAATTCAGCTGCCAAAAGCCGATTGGAAAAGGGATAAGGCAGTGAAAGAAACAAAAAATAATAGAAGCGGCGTTTGAGAAGCAGACAGGCGGGTAGATAAAAACTAGATGACATAGTTCAACAATTAACAAACTAAAAGTAACAAACTAAAAGGAGAGATCAAATCAATGCGTACAAACTTAAAACACTTTATTAACGGAGAATGGGTTGAATCAACAGGAAACGAAACGTCAGATGTGATCAATCCTGCTACTGAAAAATCAATTGGTAAAATTAGCTTAGGTACAAAAGAAGATCTAGATAAAGCCGTGGCAGCAGCTAAAGCAGCTCTTCCCACATTTTCAAAAACAACAAAAGAAGAGCGAATCAAAATGCTTCGCAATATTGCAAAAGGATATGAAAAGCGTAAACAGGAACTTATCGAAGTTATGACTGAAGAGCTTGGCGCTCCTTTAAAGATTTCAGAAGAAGTTCACTATGAAATGGGACTTAGCCACTTTAAAGAAGCAGCTAATGCACTTGAAGATTACACATTTGAAAAAGATCATGGAAGCTACAAGGTCGTGAAAGAGTCTATTGGAGTAAGCGGACTTATTACGCCATGGAACTTCCCAACAAATCAGACGTCTACTAAAATTGCAGGAGCTATCGCAGCAGGAAGCCCAATGGTATTAAAACCATCAGAACTTACACCGTATGCAGCGATGATATTAGCAGAGATCATTGATGAAGCTGGCGTACCAAAAGGTGCCTTTAACCTTGTAAACGGAACGGGAAGCACAATCGGTGACGGTATTAGTTCTCACCCGGACATTGATTTTGTATCATTCACAGGATCAGGTGCTGTAGGCGAGAAAATTATGCAAAACGCGGCTAAAACAATCAAAAAAGTAGCGCTTGAGCTAGGCGGGAAATCACCGCTAGTTGTATTAGAGGATGCGGATGTAGAAGAAGCGGCTAAAATAGCAGTTTCACACATTGCAATGAATACAGGACAAGTATGTACGGCAGCAACGCGCATTATCATTCCTGCCTCTATGAAAGAAAAATTTGAAGAAGCAGTGAAGAAGGTTCTGCCATCATTCCCAGTTGGTGATCCATTAAATAAAGACAACGTAACTGGACCGCTCGTAGCGGAAAAACAGTGGGATCGCGTACAGGATTATATTAAAAAAGGAATGGACGAAGGTGCAAAGCTTCTTACTGGCGGAACGGGCAAACCAGACGGCTTAGAAACAGGATACTTTGTTAAACCGACAGTCTTTACTGATGTTTCAAATGATATGGTGATTGCACAAGAAGAAATCTTTGGGCCTGTAACCACTATTATTACGTATGATGATCTAGAGCAAGCTCTTGAAATTGCAAATGATACAATTTATGGACTTGCAGGCTACGCGGTCGGAAAAGACCAAGAAACACTTGACTATGTTGCTAAAAATATTAGAGCTGGTCAAATCATCGTCAACGATGCTGAGCAAGACAGAGCTGCACCATTCGGCGGATTCAAACAATCTGGTATTGGACGCGAGTGGGGAGCATTTGGTATTGAAGAATATCTAGAGCCAAAAGCGATCATGGGCGTTAAAGTTCCGGCAAAAGTATAATTAATGTAAAAAAAGAAGGGAGTTTTTCTCCTTTCTTTTTTTAGGATAAAGGATTAAAAGCTCTAAGAACGCAGTGTGTTCTTAGAGCTTTTTCAGATTTGTTTATCTGGAAGTGAGAAAACAGTTATGTTTATTACTCTTATTAAAAATTTTGCTGAATAGCTTGCTGTGCTTCGCGTAAATGTCTTAAGTGTTCTTCCATTCGTTTTAATTCTTTATCACCAGACGCCGCTTCTTTTTGTTCATTAATTTGCTGCTGAACCATATTCAACTGCATTTGAGCTTTTTGAAAATTGGCTGCATCCAAATTCATCTGCCCTTGATAAACAGCCTGTTCAGCTAATTGTAATGCTTCTTTAATATGAGTGTATGAATTCATGCTTCTCACCCTTCTGTATAGTATTTACAGTTAACATGCGCTGGTTTTTCGTAGCTATACAAAAGGATTTAGAAATAAAATAAAAATTACGTAGTACAAGCTAAGCAGGCTGCATAGATTTATCATAGTTCAATTTATAAAATCTCAGAAGTGATAGAGGGTGGATGTATGTGGGGGCTTTTTTCAGCTATGTATTATTAGGGCTATCATTAGCTGCGCCAATCGGTCCAATCAACGCAGCTCAGCTTGATAAAGGAATTAAAAGCGGTTTTTTGCATGCTTGGTTCTTAGGGATAGGAGCAACATCGGTTGACGCTCTTTATATGCTTGTAGTTTATTTTGGGTCCGTTCATTTTTTAAGCAGCGATTTTATGAAAACGTTTCTTTTTTCGTTTGGGTGCTTTGTATTAATTTATACAGGTGTTGAGGGGCTAATGGGTGCAGGGAGGATTACACAGCATAGAAAAACAAACGATGATTCTGTATTAAAGTGTTTTTTGTCAGGTTTTTTGCTGTCATTAACGAATCCGCTTACAATTCTCTTTTGGCTTGGGATTTATGGCTCTGTTTTAGCAAAAACAGCTAATACATATGAAACCCAACAGCTTATCTTATATAGCTGCGCTATTTTTACGGGAATTCTGGCCTGGGATATTGCGATGGCAGCTTTAGCAAGCACGTTTCGACGATACTTAGCAGCGACGTTTTTAACTGCCGTGTCCGTTGTATCGGGGTTATCTTTAATAGGGTTTGGCCTATATTTCGGCTGGCAAGCCGCACAGCAATTAGGCTAAAAGAAGCGCTGAATCTAAAGTGTTTTCAGTACGTTGAAAAATAATAGAAAAGGTGCTTCTTTTTACGCATAAATTTTTCAAACTATCACACACTACATCGAAGTGTGAGGAGTGATAGAGTGAAAAAGAAAATAGGCTGCGGAAGTCAAGTTGAAGGGAATTTAAAATGGTGGCATCTGTCTTTAATCGGAGTAGGATGCATAATCGGCACAGGCTATTTTTTAGGATCAAGTATTGCAATAAAAGCAGCTGGCCCCGCTGTATTAATTGCCTTTTTATTAGCAGCAGTATGTACATTTATTGTATTTGACGCTCTTGCTAAAATGAGTGCTCAAGATCCTCAAAAAGGTTCGTTTCGCTCCTATGCTAAAAAAGCTTATGGAAGATGGGCGGGATTTAGCAGCGGATGGGTGTACTGGAGTTCGGAGATGCTGATCATGGGGAGTCAACTCACGGCTTTATCTCTTTTTACACGTTTTTGGTTTGACGATATTCCACTGTGGGTCTTTGCCTCTATTTATGCTGTTTTAGGCATTGCTGTTGTATTAATCGGAACAAAAGGCTTTGAACGGATGGAAAATGTATTTGCTGTCACAAAAGTGGCTGCTATTTTAATGTTCATTGTATTAGCTAGTCTAGCTTTATTTGGATTTCTTGACGAAGGCGCCAAACAAGGAGTGCCTCGAACGATAAACGAATTATTTCCCCGCGGTTTTTTGGGTTTATGGGGTGCTTTGCTTTATGCCTTTTATGCTTTTGGAGGCATCGAAGTTATGGGGATTATGACGGTTCGTTTAGAAAAAAAAGAAGACGCACCGAAAGCGGGAAGAAGTATGCTTATTCTCCTTGGAATTATTTATATCGCTTCATTGAGCTTAGCTATTTTAATTGTGCCATTTCATGATTTTCATGGAAATCAAAGTCCATTTATAACAGCTTTAGAAACATACCATCTTCCATTTTTTCCTCATGTTTTTAATGGAGCAATGATTATCGCTGGTTTTTCAACGATGTCAGCGTCTTTTTTTTCCGTAACGACAATGATTGTCACTCTTTCAGAAGATGGGGATGCTCCGGCATTATTTTCAAAACAAAAAAAGAAAAAGCGGCAATTTCCTTTCCCGGCTTTACTTTTAACAACAGCGGGATTAGTTATTTCTATTGTTTTGTCCTTGCTATTGCCCGGGGAAATTTATGAGTACATTACAACAGCAGCGGGACTGATGCTGATTTATAACTGGTTCTTTATTTTAATTTCTTTTCATCGTTTAATGGAACAAACCGTGTGGGATAAAATAAAACAAGCTATTGGTATCTTGTTAATCTTACTAGCAGTAAGCGGCACGCTGTTAGAATCAGCAAGCAGACCGGGCTTTTTTGCAAGTTTAGGCTTTTTAATTGTTATAAGTCTTGTTATTTTGAAACTGCGCCATAAGTGGAAAGAAGAAGAAGCGGCTAGCTAACATATATTTAATCTTTATGAGGGACACTATGCACGTTATACTATTACAAAGATAAAAGGTGGTTTTAAATATGCCAAAAAACAAGCAGACTCCTTCTTCACAAGTAGATCAAAAACAAGTAGTAGATGACAAAGCAAAAGCGCTACGAGAAAATAATTATGAAGATGGCCATATTCGCAAGATAACTCAAAGCGGGGCAGACGGTCAATAACAAAAAAAGACGCGTTCGCGTCTTTTTTTTGTTGAAGCGTATCCTTACCAACGATGAGCTTTTGCATTACTTCGCAGGATGATGTTCGTTTGAGACATCTCTGTATGTCCATTTACTTGGGACTTTGAACGCTTCGGTCTCGTCCAGTTGTGGCGGAATAGTTCTGAATGCTGATCTACATGATTTTTATCATTCATCATAATCACCTCAAGGATAGGATACTTTCACAAGATATTTGCGGTGAAATATCTCTCTTATAGAATGGGGTAAAAAAGAAGAAATACACCTAACACTTTTAACCATACATATAAAGGGAGGGCCTATTCATAAACTACAGAAGGCAACTTCTAACTTTAGGTTAAGCTTCGGATTTATAAGGAAAAAACTGCCTTAGTGGGGACTAAGGCAGTTTTTTCTGGAGGAATTAAACTTCAATAATGATGGGAAGAATCATAGGTCTTCTTTTCGTTTGGTTATATAAGAACTGTCCAAGGGTGGTCTTAATTTCTTTTTTCATAATGTTCCATTGGTGAACGTGCGCTTTTTGTAATTGGTTTACGATTTTAGTCACTTGTCGATTAACGTCTTTTAATAGCTGCTCTGAGTCTCTTGTATAAACAAAACCTCGCGAAATTGTATCTGGACCAGACACAATTTTTCCTTCCGTTTTATTTAAAGTAATCACAATAACCAGCATGCCATCTTCTGAAAGTTGTTTACGGTCACGTAAAATCGCGTTTCCAACATCCCCAATGCCAAAACCGTCTACATATACATTGCCTGCAGGAATTTTTCTTGTTTGAAAAGCTGCTCCCCCCTTGATGTCAACAATATCACCGTTATTTATAATAAAAATGTTCTCTTTTTCCACCCCGACGGATTCTGCTAATAAACTGTGGTGATGAAGCATTCGAAACTCACCGTGAATCGGGATAAAATACTTCGGCTTCATCAATGTAGCCATTAATTTTAGTTCTTCTTGATAGCCGTGTCCTGATACGTGCATACCCGTTGCGCTTCCTGAACCATAAATCACGTGAGCCCCGAGCGTGAAAAGACTGTCGACAATACGAGAGATGTTACGTTCATTGCCAGGAATAGGCCCGGCTGATAAAATGACCGTGTCTTCAGGAAGAATCTCTACTTGTCGGTGATTTCCGCTGGCTAATCTAGATAAAGCGGCCATCGGCTCGCCTTGGCTTCCAGTGCAAAGGATAGCCACTTGTTCAGGGGCAAGTGAATGTACTTCATGAGGCTCAATCAGCATCCCTTCAGGAATGGTTAAATACCCTTTCTCTAACGCAACTGATACAACGTTAACCATGCTCCTTCCTAGCAGCGCAAGTTTTCTGTTCGTTTTAATCCCTGCGTCTACAATTTGCTGTACGCGGTTAACATTCGAGGCGAAAGTAGAAATAATCACTTTTCTCTTTGCTTTACGAAAAGCTTCTTCTACATGTTTGCCAACTAGCTTTTCTGAAGGCGTAAATCCAGGGCGTTCAGCATTTGTACTTTCGGATATTAAAGCCAGTACACCTTCACTGCCGATTTTCGCCATTTTATGAAGATCTGGATATTGGTCGTTAACAGGAGTTAAATCAAACTTAAAATCCCCGGTATGCACAACAGCTCCTTCAGGCGTATGAAAGACAATGCCAAGACAATCTGGAATGCTGTGATTCGTTTTAAAAAAAGAAAGTGGAATATTGCCTAATGTAATTTCTGACTCTTCGTCGATTTCAATAAGCTCCGTCTCTGCAGATAATTGATGTTCCTGGAGTTTAATGTCAATTAATCCAAGGGTAAGGCTTGTTGCATAAATTGGAAGGTTCAACTGTTTTAAAAGATAAGGAATACCTCCAATATGATCTTCATGACCATGCGTAACAACCAGTGCTCGAACTTTTTCTCGATTCTCTTGCAAGTATGTAATATCAGGTATAATCAAATCAATTCCTAATAAACTTTCGTCAGGGAATTTAGAGCCGCAGTCGATTACAATGATGTCATCATCATATTGAACGGCATACATATTTTTTCCTATTTCATTAATGCCACCTAAAGCAAAAATGGATAGTGTGTTTCTATTTGTACTCACACTTATTTCCTCCTATATTTTCAAAATGAATATGCAGAATTTCTACTCTTAGTATGAACATTTATTTCTGGTGCATTCTGTTAAATATGGAGATTTTATTTTTATTCAATATGAGGATGCAAGTAAAAAGAAAAGAAGGTCATTTTCCTAATACTACCTCTTATTTTCTTTTTATAACTCCATAAAATATAGACGTTACACATGGAGGTGGATGGAATGAGTAAACAAAATAAAAGCACAAACCAAGGAGTCAGCAGCAGTGCAGCTGCTGTCGATAATGTGAATAAAAGTATTTTATCAAACGATATTCATACAGATGAGCTTCAAAAAGCAAAAGTAAGCCGTCATAACAAATAAAAGAATGACAACCAAAAGAGCAGCTTTGAGCTGCTCTGGATAAAATAGAGATAGGGAAGTGAAAAAACGTGTCAGAAAATAAAAATTCTCAATATAAAGAAGAAAATAAGTCAACTCCTAGTCGTCCTCTTGAATATAAAGAACGCACAAACGAATCACAGAGTACACGTCAAATGCTGCGCAGCATTCTCGAATATTCAAGTCGATATCGTTAACAAATTTTACATATAATCATGGGCATATTTAAAAGGGCCCGTCTCGACAAATATAAGGTATAAAGAACCTTTTTTGAAAAAATATATATTATTTACAATAAATTTAAAAAAATCATAAATGAACCTGCTATAATCCTCTTGAAAAGACAAGCTTGGCAAAAATTTGAGAGGAGCATTTTATATGCGAAAAAAATATAATCGCGTAGGTTATGCCGTTTTAACAATGTGTACAGCTTTATCTATTTCACTGCCTTTTACTACTCATTCAGCATCAGCAGAAAGCGCTGCTGACCCTGCACCAGAAATTAAAGCCTCTGTCGTAAATGAAAATAACGGTAAGAAAATCTTGTTTGATAATACCCATGGTCAAACTGCGGGTACAGCAGACTGGGTTATTGACGGAGGTTTTTCTGATTTTGGAAAAGGACTAGCTGGCAGCGGGTTTGATGTGAAAGAGTTGCGAAAATCTACGCCGATTACATACAGTGATCTTAGCGGCTATAGCGTGTTTGTTGTGCCAGAAGCGAATATTCCGTACAAATCTTCTGAACAAGCCGCCCTTTTGCAATATGTTCAAAACGGGGGAAGCGTCTTTTTTATTGCTGATCATTACAATGCAGACCGAAACAAAAACCGGTGGGACTCTTCAGAAGTTTTTAACGGATACCGTCGCGGAGCATGGACAAACCCCGCAAAAGGTATGACAACGGAAGAAGCAAACTCCGATGCAATGCAAAACGTAACAAGCTCTGACTGGTTAGCGAGTAACTTTGGTGTTCGCTTTCGCTATAATGCCATTGGTGATGTGACAACCAATGATATTGTAGCTCCTTCTCAAGCATTCGGTATTACGCTAGGTGTTTCCAGCGTTGCTATGCATGCAGGTTCTACGGTTGCTATTACGGACCCAAGCAAAGCAAAAGGAATTGTGTATCTTCCTAAGACAACGACAAAATGGTCAAATGCTGTAGATCAAGGAGTGTATAATGGAGGAGGAAGAGCGGAGGGGCCTTTTGCTGCTGTTTCAAAAGTAGGGACAGGTAAAGCTGCTTTTATAGGAGATTCTTCACCGGTTGAAGATGCTACACCAAAATATAGACGAGAAGACACAGGATCTTCTAAAACCACATATGACGGATTTAAGGAACAAGACGATTCTACACTGCTTGTAAATATGGTCAATTGGCTAGCGAAGCAAGAAAGCTATACCTCTTTGAATCAAGTATCAGGACTTGAATTGGATCAGGCTACAGCATTACTTTCGTCGGAAACGCCAAGTCAGTCCACTGAGCCTCAGCCAGAGCCATGGTCAGCACCTACAGCAGGCTATAAATGGTACGATACGTCAACTTTTGCATCAGGTTCATATGGTTATAAAGGTGGAACCACACAGCCTCCAACTGCTAGTGCTTATGGATTTGAACATCAAGCCATTTTACCAACAAGCGGCGTATTCAAAATACGTATAAAGGTAAGCGGGCTTTCAGCTAATACTACGTACAGCACGTTTAATCTAGGTGCATATAACGGATCAGGAACTCAAATTGCTAAAGTCCAAAACGCCGATGGAAGCTGGCCGTCATCGTATGGATACAGCAGTAATTTTTCCATCACAACGGACACAGCTGGAAATGGAGAAAAGGTTGTAAATGTCCAACTAAATCCAAGCGCATCGGGGAGTGCTAACCTTCGCTTACGCCAAAGCAGTACGAACGCATATACAGAAGCTGTAACGGTAGGGAACGTAGCGGTTGAACCACTGCCTTAAACGAGGTGAAAGCAAGCCATTGTGCTTGCTTTTTTATTGTTTTATTCTCCGTCTTTAAGCTTTGAAAGAGCTTAAGAGAAGGCTTTATTCATGAAGAAGAAATATGATATGTTATAAGAAAGAATGAAGTAAAAGGAGTCACTCAATATGTCTAAATATAGAGATTTAGAAACGCGCTATCTAATGGATAAGATTAAAGAATACAAAAACTTAATTTGGAGAGTAGGGCCAGGAAGTGAAAGAACTATAGAAGCTGTTCAAGAGATTCAAGGAATGGAAAAAGAGTTAAAAGCACGCAATGCAGAATTTGAAGCTACGGATTGGAAAACTTTCACTCAGGAAATAAAAGAAAACTACGACTTTACTTATTAAATAAGACACATTCATAATAATGTGATTGAAATAAATGTCTCCAAGTAGAAGGCTTTCTGCTTTCTACTTGGAAACGATATAAGTAGTATGAAGACGATTAAGAAAAATAATCCAGTATCAGTGAAGCAAGTAATCCAAGTGCAGCAATCAATCCTGTAATAGAACCTCCTTCTTCATAGGCCTCTGGCATCATTGTAGAACCTACCATAGCAATAATACCGCCGCCGGCAAAAGCAGCAATAGCAGCCATAAGTGTCTCAGATGCATGGTCTAAAAAAACAAATCCTGTCCATGAACTAAAAGCTGAAATAAACAAAACAGCTGCCCATAGTAAAAAAATTTTCTTTTTAGAGAAGCCGCTTTTCAATAGACCGGTCGTACTGGACAATCCTTCAGGAATATTACTTATAAAAATAGCGATAACAAGAAGCCAGCTAACGGTTGCATTTTCAAGTAAGCTAGCCCCAATCATAATGGACTCTGGGATTGCATCCATTACGGTTCCTATAAATATAGCAATTCCAGAACTACTCGCAGCCATTTGTTTGGTAGACCTCTTTCTTTTATTCGCTCCTTGACGTGAAATTAGATAGTCTAAAAAAGTAAAAACAATAGCACCTGCAAGGAACCCAAACGAAGTAGCTTTTAAACCACCGTTATGAACCGAGTCTCCAAGCAGCTCATAGGTAGATGCTCCGATTAATACACCTGTCCCAAAAGCCATAATATAACCAATTATCTTTTTGCCGATAGGCAAAAAAACTGCTGCCAAAGCACCAAGAAGGGCAGCTGATCCTGAAATTCCGCCCCACATCGCAGCTTGCCACATGAAAAATTCCTCCTCATCTCTATTTTCTATGGATACTTTCCCTAAGAAGAGAAAGAAAAAACGTAAAAGGAGAAGAAAGAAATTTGTTCAATTAAGCAGTGGTTTCATTTCGTTAGCCTTAAGAAATAGAGTGTTCCGGCACCCTGCGCCTATATATATTTTAAATATTCATAAAATTTAAATTATACTGAAATAAAAAACTATTTTGCTGAGATGATTGATTTAACAAAGGTAAATGGTTTGCTTGAGTGTTTTTCTGAAAAAAACAATTGTATTTCTGAGGAAAATTTATTATTATAAAATAAGTAATTATACAGTCGGATAGCTAAAAATAGAAAAAATAGTTTAGTTGTAAAGGTACTAGGTAAAAATGGAAGGTTTTAAAAACGATAGCTGTTCCATCAGACACAAAAAGTATCTTTCCTAACAGAGCTATAACAAGTTTAGGAGGAGGAAATGGAATGGCAGACAAAGAGCTAAAAAGAGGTTTAGAATCTCGTCACATTCAAATGATCGCGCTAGGCGGAACAATTGGCGTTGGGTTGTTTATGGGATCAGCAAGCACCATTCAATGGACAGGTCCATCGGTATTGCTTGCTTACGCAATTTGCGGAATGTTTATTTTCTTTATTATGCGTGCTATGGGCGAAATGCTGTACATGGAACCAAGCACAGGTTCATTCGCTACATTTGGCCACAAATATATTCATCCATTAGCAGGTTATATGGCTGCGTGGAGCAACTGGTTTCAATTTGTAATCGTAGGGATGTCCGAAATTATAGCGGTAGGAGCATATATGCATTATTGGTTCCCTCATTTACCAGCTTGGGTGCCTGGTATTATCGCCATGTTGATTTTAGGCACAGCGAACTTAATTTCAGTAAAATCATTTGGAGAGTTTGAATTTTGGTTTGCGATGATTAAGATTGTAACAATTATTTTAATGATTATCGCAGGACTTGGGTTAATTTTCTTTGGATTTGGAAATGGCGGAGACGCAATCGGGTTATCAAACCTTTGGGCACACCGCGGCTTCTTTGCAGGCGGATGGTCAGGCTTTTTCTTTGCTCTATCTCTTGTTATTGCAGCTTATCAAGGAGTCGAGCTAATTGGGATTACAGCTGGTGAAGCAAAAGATCCTAAAAAAACGTTAACAAGCGCGATTCAAAGTATCATTTGGCGTATTTTAATTTTTTATATTGGAGCTATTTTTGTCATCGTGACGGTCTATCCTTGGAATGAGCTAGATTCTTTAGGAAGTCCATTTGTATCTACATTTGCTAAAGTTGGTGTTACGGCAGCTGCAGGTATCATTAACTTTGTAGTCATTACGGCAGCGATGTCAGGCTGTAATAGCGGAATCTTTAGTGCAGGACGCATGCTTTATACGCTCGGTGTAAACGGTCAAGCACCTAAATTCTTTACAAAAATTTCTCGCAACGGTGTTCCAATTTACAGTACACTCGCTGTTATGATTGGATTAGTAATTGGTGTTATTTTAAACTACATCGCTCCACCTAATGTATTTGTTTATGTATACAGTGCTAGCGTGCTTCCTGGAATGATTCCTTGGTTCATTATTCTTATCAGCCAAATTCGTTTCCGTAAAGCTAAAGGTGCTGAAATGGATAGTCATCCTTTCAAAATGCCCTTTGCGCCTGTAACGAACTATGTAACCATTGCTTTTCTACTAATGGTGCTTGTAGGCATGTGGTTTAATGATGAAACGCGTATTTCACTTATTGTAGGAATTATTTTCCTCGCTCTCGTTGTCATTAGTTTTTACGCATTCGGAATAAATAAACGTATGATACCTGAGACAGAGAACGGTCAAATAAAGAAATAAATATGCTTTTTCATAATCGAAAAGCAAAACAAAAAAACGGCTGAGAAAAGTCGTTTTTTTGTTTTGTTTAAATGAAAGATACAATAAAAATGTCATTGTACGCTGATAGTTTGGATAAACTATATTCGTTCATATAACGTAAAGGGAGCGAATGTTATGAGAAGCCACAGATATATTATTAAAGATTCACTAAAAGCTGATGAAGTTGCCCGAGATTTGGAACTGCAGCTCGATATAAACCGAATGTCGGATGTCAGAATTCTTTCGGTAAATGCACAAAACGAAATACTCGTTCAAATGGAGGAGGAGAACGAAGAAGCAGGAGATGTTATTGATGTATTTATGAAAGAGTATAAAACCGCAGAAATTATTGAATAGCACGTAATTGAGAAGAATATTGAGAGGTTTCGTTGAATAAATAAAAAGAAAACACCTTTAATTTTTATTAAAAAAGGAACGCACGAAGAAAACTTCTTGTTTATCAAGAAGTTTCTTTTGTATCTGAACATTCGTTTGTATAGGTAAGGAGAGGTGATGAAGGTGAAAAGAAATGGTGAGGGTCACGTCTTTTTTATTATTCTCGGAGGCCTGTTTATTTTAATAGGCACACTCTTTGCAAATACTTCCGTTTATTTTCTCGTCTCCGGATGGATAGCAGCTGTCTGTTGTTTAGGAATCAGCGCTGTACTAAAGAAAGGAAAAACAAAATCAGTCAGTAAAGAGGAGGAAGAATAATAATTTTTATATAAAGATGGAAAGTAAATATATGAAAAGGAAGAATGGATATCCATTCTTCCTTAAGTCATGGTGTGTATGAAATTGTCTTAGAAACGTCCGCCGCCAAGTTGTTGCTCAGCTAATTGTACAAGACGTTTTGTGATTTCGCCGCCTACTGATCCGTTTGCACGTGCAGTAGTGTCAGCTCCTAAATTTACTCCGAACTCGCTAGCGATTTCATATTTCATTTGATCGATTGCTTGTTCAGCTCCGTATACTAATAATTCATTATTATTGCTGCTTTTATTGTTTGCCATTGTATTCAACTCCTTTCTGTAACGTTAAGGTGTGAATAAAAGAAGAAGAATATACAACAAACTGATATTTATTTTATAAAAAACGTATTTTTACGTTGTTTGTCCTTCTAGAAGCTTAACGGGAAGGCAGATTTCACGAGGTATATTGCTGAATTCTCCTTCAATTTCTTTTAGTAAAATATCAATGGCTGTTTGAGCAATCGATTCGATGGGCTGTTGAACTGTAGTTAGACCAGGTAACAAAGTCTGACTGGTCTCCGTTCCGTCATAGCCCACGATTTTTAAATCTCTTGGGACATTTTTTCCTCTTTTTTGTGCTTCCGCAACTACTAAAGCTGCAAGTAAGTCATCGCTTGCAAAAATACCATCTACTTCCGGATGTTCTTCAAAAACCTTAGAAATAGTTTCTCGCTGAATGTTGCGGTCAAAGGTATTTGAAATCTCATACGTGATAGGCTGTTTTCCGTACTGTTTCATCACGTTTTCATAAGCTTTCCTTCTTAAGTTAGCTGGAGTTTCAAGTTTAAGGGGACCGTTAATATGAATAATATGCTTGCAATCTTTTGAAATAAGCAATTCCGTGGCTTGTTCTCCTCCAGAATAGTTATCAGAAGATACGGTAGGAATATCTTTTGATAAATAGTGATCCACTGCTACTACAGGAAGGCTTTGACTTTCGGAATCAAAAATACCTCTATTATAAGTAACGGCAATAACACCGTCTACCTGATTTCTGATAAGCATTTCTACGTATTTTTTTTCTTTATCAATTCGATTCAGACTGTTACAAAGAAGTACTTTGTAGTTAAGGGAAGCACATATGCTTTCAATATGAAAGGCTAACTCTCCGAAAAAAGGGTTGCTCGTTTGCGGGACAATCATACCGATTAAATTTGTTCGCTTATTAAATAATGAACGCGCAATATCATTTGGGAAATAATTAATTTCTTTCATTGCTTTATAAACATTTTCTCGCGTTTCTTTGCTTATGTAACCACGGTTATTTAATACACGAGAAACTGTAGTCGGTGAAACACCTGCAATTTTTGCTACATCACTAATTTTGGCTTTCATCTAGTTTCCTCCTAATTTCTCCAAAACCTTGCTTTTATAGTATATATCAGTTGTGTAAAAGCCTTAAAATAAATGCAATCAAGCAAGCAGCTTTCCAGTCGCTACGTTTTATTTTGATACATAAAATCTATGTAAGGATTGTAAACGGTTTATTGAACAATTTAAACATACCACAAAGCCCACTTTTACGCCTAATACATCTTTTTTCAATATAAAATGTGAAACCGGTTGACATATGAAACCGGTTGACATAAAATCAAATTGAAAGTGCTTTCATTTTGTTAGATAAAAGATTTTATATCTTAAGCTAAAGGGGTAACTAAAATGAAAAGTTCAAAAAGTTTATATTGGAAGCTGAGTGCATATTTTTTCTTCTTCTTTTTTACGTGGTCGTCGAGCTACTCTTTATTTTCTATCTGGTTAGGGCAAGAGATTAAGTTGAACGGATCAGCTACAGGCTTAATCTTTTCTGTAAACGCTATCTTTGCTTTGTGTATGCAGCCTTTGTATGGATATATATCTGACAGGATAGGTTTAAAGAAACACATTTTATTTTTTATTAGCTGTCTTTTAGTGTTTGTAGGACCATTTTATATTTTTGTTTATGGGCCTTTGCTTCAATACAATGTGTTGATAGGAGCTATTATTGGAGGATTATATTTAGGAGTAGCGTTTTTGGCGGGCATCGGAGCGATTGAAACATACATAGAGAAAGTCAGCCGAAAATATAAATTTGAGTATGGAAAATCTAGAATGTGGGGTTCATTAGGCTGGGCTGCAGCTACATTCTTTGCAGGACAACTATTTAATATTAATCCTCATATTAATTTTTGGGTGGCATCCGTTTCAGCGGTTATCCTAGTTGCTATTATTTTTTCTGTGAAGGTAGAAATGAGCAGCTATGAAATGGAAAAAGCTGAATCCGTCACGCTGAGAGATGTAGGTAATTTATTCTTATTGAAGGAATTTTGGTTTTTTATGATTTATGTTGTTGGTGTTACATGCGTATATGGAGTATACGATCAGCAATTTCCTATCTATTATGCATCTTTGTTTCCTACTGAATCGATAGGTAACCAAGTATTTGGCTACTTAAATTCATTTCAAGTATTTTTAGAAGCTGGAATGATGTTCGCAGCACCCTTTATTGTAAATAAGATCGGTGCAAAAAATAGTTTGATTTTAGCAGGATTTCTAATGGGATTTCGTATTATTGGGTCAGGACTTGTGGTAGGTCCAATTGGAATATCTTCGATGAAGCTTATTCATGCATTAGAACTTCCTATTATGCTCATTGCCATCTTTAAATATTTGGCAGCTAACTTTGACACGCGCCTATCTTCTATACTTTATTTGGTTGGATTCCAATTCGCTTCACAAATAGGTGCTTCCGTTCTTTCACCCATAGCGGGAGGATTATATGATAGCGTAGGTTTTTCTCGTACCTATTTAATTATGGGTGGTATGGTTTTGGTATTTAACGTTATTTCCATGTTTACACTACTAAACTCTAAAAAACATAAGTTTATAAGAAAAGATGTACAAGAAAACACGCAGATTATATAGGGGGATATGATAATGTTAACGATAAATAAAATCGAGCAAGCTCAACATTCATTAAATGAAGCAGAGAAAAAGGTAAATCATCAATATCGGTTAGGGTATCATATTATGGCGCCAGCGAACTGGATTAATGATCCGAATGGGCTGGTTCAGTATAAAGGAGAATATCATGTTTTTTATCAACATCATCCTTATGACGAGAATTGGGGGCCGATGCATTGGGGACATGTAAAAAGCAAAGATCTTGTTCATTGGCAGCATTTACCGATTGCTTTAGCTCCTGGAGATACATTTGATAAAGATGGATGTTTTTCTGGAAGTGCCGTGGATAACGAAGGAGAGCTTACGCTAATTTATACAGGACATAATTATATAGACAAAGAACTGGATACTTTTTTTCAAAACCAAAATATAGCTGTTAGTAAAGACGGCATTACCTTTGAAAAAGCAGAGGTCAACCCAGTTATTGCTGAGCCGCCGGCAGATAGCTCTCATCATTTTCGAGATCCTAAAGTATGGAAGCACGAGGATTTCTGGTATATGATTCTAGGAAACTCAACAAAGAAACAAGAGGGACGTGTTATCTTATACCGCTCTTCAAATTTACGAAAATGGGAATATGTTGGCGTCCTTGCTAAAAACGATGGGAATCTAGGGTACATGTGGGAGTGTCCGGACTTCTTTGAGTTAGACGGAAAACATGTTTTAATGATTTCTCCTCAAGGGATAGAAGCAAAAGGCGATTCCTATCAAAACCTTTTTCAAACAGGGTACTTAGTTGGAGAATATAGTTATGAAACTAATACATTTCATCATGGGTCATTTACTGAATTAGATCACGGCCACGATTTTTATGCTGTTCAAACGCTTTTAGATGATAAAGGAAGACGAATTGCAATTGGATGGATGGACATGTGGGAAGCCAATATGCCAACTAAAAAAGATGGATGGTGCGGTGCGCTAACGCTTCCGAGAGAACTAACTTTAAGAGAGGATAAAGTTTTAATGAACCCCGTCCAAGAGCTTACATTACTTCGGAAAACTCAGTATAATATGCTAACCAATAAAGCTCTTTCTAACAGCTATGTAGTAGAAGTAAATGAAGACTTGCTAGAGATACAAGCTGTATTTGATTTAGCGGACTGCCAAGCTTCATCGGTAGGAATAAAAATTCGTGGAATAAACAACGAAGAAACGCTTATGTGTTACAGCCTTAATGAGCAAAAGCTATTGCTTGACTGTACTCACTCGGGAAAAGAAGATGGAGTGAGGAAAGTAGAGTTACAAGCAGGTGAGACACTAGCTTTACGAATATTTGTGGATCGTTCTTCCATTGAAGTATTTGCAAACGAAGGACAAGCGACCATGACGAGCCGTATTTACCCAAAAGAAAGCAGGCTTGGAATTGAGTTATTTACTGAAGGAGGAGAAGTAATCGTAAAAGAGTTAACGTATTGGAATTTAAAAGATATTTGGGGGTAAAATACAGAGGAAGAAGTATATTAATACTTCTTCTTTTTTGAACATTTAATAGCTCGTCAACAAAGTGGAGGTATATAAATGGATAAGGCACTTTAGATTAAAAGTACGAGCAAATACGATATAATAGTAAAAGAGATAATGAATGAAAGAGAAACTATCCTGCTCTAAGATGCCCAAAAGAAAGCAGGGTAGAGCAGGGCTACTGCGCGTATAAAACCACGATCAGTAAAGAGAAGAGTTATGTTTTAAGACACAAAAAGAAAAGGAGATACGATGATTAATCAAAAAGAAACAGGATGGAATTTACATAATAGCTATGCGGAGTTACCAAACATCTTTTTTGCGCCTCTTGATCCTAATCCAGTAAGTTCACCTAAAATAGTTAAATTTAACGACTCTTTAGCCGCATCTCTAGGGTTACAAAAAGAACAGCTGCAAAGTCAAGAAGGAGTTAGCATTTTGGCTGGAAACAGTGTCCCAAAAGGTGCTTTCCCGCTTGCACAAGCTTATGGGGGGCATCAATTTGGCCACTTTAACATGCTAGGAGACGGACGGGCTATGCTGATAGGGGAGCAAGTTACGCCTTCGGGTGAGAAAGTAGACCTTCAGCTTAAAGGCTCAGGCCGAACTCCATATTCCCGCGGAGGAGACGGACGGGCAGCTCTAGGACCTATGCTGCGTGAGTATATTATTAGTGAAGCCATGCATGCTTTAGGTATTCCGACTACTAGGAGCTTAGCAGTCGTAACAACAGGCGAATCCATTGTTCGTGAAAAAGAACTGCCGGGGGCGATTTTGACGCGTGTAGCTTCCAGTCACCTTCGTTTTGGCACATTTCAGTTCGCTGCAAAATGGGGAACGGTCGACAACCTTCAAGCTTTAGCTGACTATGCATTAGAACGTCACTTTTCCCACATAGAAAAGAATGAAAAAAAATATTTATCATTGCTTCAAGAAGTGATTAAGCGTCACGCTACCCTAGTTGCTAAATGGCAGCTTATTGGTTTTATTCACGGCGTCATGAATACGGATAATATGACAATTAGTGGAGAAACAATTGATTACGGACCATGTGCATTTATGGATACCTATGATCCAGAAACTGTATTTAGCTCAATTGATGTACAAGGGCGCTACGCCTATCAAAATCAACCAGGCATTACAGGGTGGAATCTTGCGAGGTTTGCTGAGGCTTTATTACCGCTATTGGATCAAGATATAGAAAAAGCAGTTGAAATAGCGCAAAGCGCCGTGACGGAATTTCCAAAATTCTATCGGGAAAACTGGCTGGCAGGTATGCAGGCTAAACTTGGGCTTTTTAACGAAGAAAAAGAAGATGAAGCATTATTCCAAGAGCTTCTTACAATAATGAAAACCTATGAAGCTGACTATACAAATACGTTTCGTGCATTAACTTTCGATAAGCTAGGAAATAGTGACTTATTTGAAAGCAAAGAGTTTGCACAGTGGCATGAGCTATGGCAGAAAAGACTAGGTAGACAACAACAATCTAAAGCGGAGTCACAAGAGCTTATGAAAAATAATAATCCGGCTGTCATTCCTCGAAATCACCGGGTGGAAGAAGCGTTAGACGCAGCACAAAAAGAAGACTACAGCGTGATGGAAACCCTTCTTGAAGTGCTTTCTAGCCCATATGAATCTCCGGGTCAGCCAGAGTATTGTACACCGTCTAATCAGCCTTATCAAACGTACTGCGGAACTTGATTTATTTAAATAAGAACGGCTATTTAAAAACAGCATAAATGATATCAAAAAGAGCTCTTTATAAAGAGCTCTTTTTGATTTTCTGAAAAATGTATTATTGATTCATTAAAATGATAACGATTTCTCGTGAACAGCTACATAAAATTTAACAGGAAAAAAGAATCAAAATGAAAAGTAGTTATCTGATTCTTTAGTCTCTTATTATTGCCAATAGGAACTATTATATAAAAAATTATTCCACTATTTCACAAAAAATACATTAACGATATTTTTTTGAAAATGGTCTACCTTAATAGCTGTAGAAGAGCTTATAAAAAAATAGCAGGTTAAATATGACGATGAATTTGCCCATTTAATCAAAAAGTTGAAGGTTTAAGACTTTATAACCAAATAAAAAATACAAGGGGAGAAAAATGAGATGATTACTCCATTTTACCTATTTGACTTTTCAATATTATGCAAGTAATCTTGGAAAGGTGATGGAACCGGTTCTGTTATTTCGCCAGATTGATATGACTTCTCGATACATAGAAAATGAATGGCTTGTGATTGACACAAGAAAAGGTATTATACAAAAGGGAGAAAAACAGATGAATATTAAGAAAATCGCAAAGCAAACTACAGCCTTATCTTTTGCTACAGCTCTGTTAGTAGGTGCTGGATCTCAAACATGGGCAGCTGAAAGCAATCATAAAGATACCAACAATAATTATGGAGTTTCCCATATTACGCGTGATAACATGCTGAAAATTCCTCAGCAGCAAAAAAGCGAACAGTTTAAAGTTCCAGCTTTTGATAAATCAACAATCAAAAATATTGCCTCCGCAAAAGGGTATGATAAATCGGGCAATTTAATTGATTTAGACGTATGGGACAGCTGGCCTCTGCAAAATGCTGACGGAACAGTAGCCAACTATCATGGTTACCAAGTTGTATTTGCACTAGCAGGTGATCCGAAAGATGCTGATGATACATCTATTTATGTGTTTTATCAAAAAATCGGTGAAGATTCGATTGACAGTTGGAAAAATGCAGGAAGAGTGTTCAAAGACAGTGACAAATTTGTACCGAATGATCCTCATTTGAAAAAGCAAACACAAGAATGGTCAGGATCTGCTACTTTAACATCAGACGGAAAAATACGCTTATTCTATACTAACTTTTCAGGTGCAAATTATGGAAAACAAACCTTAACAACAGCTCAAGTAAATGTATCCCAGCCAAGTGGAGATACGTTAAAAATTGAAGGTGTTGAAGATCATAAATCCATTTTTGATGGTGATGGTAAAAAGTATCAAAATATTCAGCAGTTTATTGACGAAGGCGCATATGGTTCAGGAGATAATCATACGTTGAGAGATCCTCACTATGTAGAGGATAAAGGGCATAAATACCTTGTGTTTGAAGCAAACACAGGAACTGAAGATGGTTATCAAGGTGAAGATTCCCTTTACAATCGAGCTTACTACGGTGGAAATAATCCATTTTTCCAATCAGAAAAAGAGAAATTACTTCAGAGCTCTAATAAAAAGAAAGCCTCTTTAGCAAACGGTGCATTAGGCATTGTTGAACTAAATAACGATTATACCTTGAAAAAAGTAATGGATCCACTGATTACTTCAAACACGGTGACAGATGAAATTGAACGCGCAAATGTATTTAAAAAAGATGGGAAATGGTACTTATTCACAGATTCTCGCGGATCTAAAATGACTATTGATGGTATCGGCCAAGATGACGTATATATGCTAGGGTACGTATCAAATACGCTGACAGGAAAATACAAGCCGCTAAATGATACAGGCCTTGTTTTACATATGGACCTCGACCCTAATGACAAAACGTTTACGTATTCACATTTTGCAGTTCCACAAGTGAAAGGAGACAATGTCGTAATCACAAGTTACATGACAAACAGAGGCTTCTATTCAGAGGAACATTCTACTTTTGCTCCTAGCTTTCTGTTGAATATTAAAGGATCAAAAACAGCTGTTGTGAAAAATAGTATTTTACCACAAGGGCAATTAAGTACGGATAAATAATTTTTAAAAACGAAAGAAGATGGCGACAACTGCTGCTGTTTTCTTTCGTTTTAATATTTAATCAAAAATGTGCTGTAACCGCAGCGGTGATTAAAATAAAAAAGCAGTATCTACATTAATAGTTATTTAAAGAAAATGAAACATTCAGACAGACTATAACTTTAAGAATGAAACCGGTTGACATGCAGGTTTGACTAACTTAATATATTTACATATAATGGTTTGAAACGTTTTCATAGATTAGTATGACATGAGGGTACTTGTAGATGAAATAGCTTGTAGTAGTAGGGAATGATCATTTCTTTGAAAGAGAAAATCCCAATCGTGAACTGAAAATAAAGAAGGTGCTTCTAATGAAACGAATTGATAAGGTATACAATCAGCTGTTGAGTAATTTTCAAGAGTTTACAGAAGTGGAACTTTTACATAAACAAGGAAGCTCAGCGATTGAAATTGCTGAACAGTTAGATTTAGAGAGATCTAATGTAAGTCTTGAACTTAATAAACTTGTCCGCATGCAAAAAGTAATCAAAATTAAAATGTTCCCCGTTCGCTACGTTCCGCTAGAGGTTGTCGAAACCATTTGTCGTCAAAAGTGGGATCCGAATAAGATGGAAGTAGAAAAACTAGAGCAGCTATCTAATGTGGGAAAAGAAGAAGCCCTTCCTGCTAATCCTTTTGAATTAATGATTGGAGCTACAGGCAGTTTGAAAAAATCGATTTCTCAAGCAAAAGCTGCTGTTCTTTACCCGCCTAATGGATTACATATGCTGCTATTAGGTCCCACGGGATCGGGAAAATCTCTTTTTGCAAAACGAATCTATCAATTTGCCTTATATTCAGAGAGGCTAAAAACAGATGCCCCATTCATTACCTTTAACTGCGCTGATTATTACCATAATCCTCAATTACTTCTTTCTCAGTTATTTGGTCATAAGCAAGGGAGTTTCACTGGAGCAACTGAAAGTAAAGTAGGTTTAGTAGAACAAGCAAATGAAGGGATTCTCTTTATGGATGAAGTACACCGGCTTCCTCCCGAAGGCCAAGAAATGCTTTTTTACCTCATTGATCAAGGTACGTACAATCGCCTAGGGGAAACAGATCATAAGCGAACGTCTAAGGTATTAATTATTTGTGCTACAACTGAAAATCCCGGTTCAGCCTTACTGCAAACTTTCTTAAGAAGAATTCCGATGACTATCCATATTCCCTCATTAGAAGAGAGGTCTTTAAAAGAAAAAATTCGCCTCACCACGTTTCTTTTAGAACAAGAGGCTAAACGAATTAATAAAAAGCTAAGTGTCCACATTGATGTATTAAATGCTTTAATCCACACTGAAAAATTCGGGAATGTAGGGCAGTTAAAGTCGAATGTGCAGCTCGTGTGCGCACACGGATTTTTAAATAACCTTGATAGTAAACATATGGTGGAACTTACAGTGCGAGATCTGCCTGATGATATTAAACGAGATTGGATTTCGAACAGTAAAAATATGGAGCGAAGCAAAAAAATTTCTGAATATGTAAACCTTAAAACGATTATCTCCCCGGCTATGGAGAGCCAAGAAATAAAAATAGAGGAAGACGTATCGTTTAATTTATATCAGTTAATAGAAGAAAAAGTAGATGTTTTAACAAAAGAAGGTTTATCTCAAGAAGACATCAATCAGTATATTCTTACCGACATTCATTTGAATGTTCGGAGCTTTTTTAATCAAAAAAATGGCCAGAGCTCTAATTTAATGAAATTCGTAGAAGACGATGTGATTCAGCTTACAAAAGAATTAAAACATTTGGCTGAAAAAGAATTGAACTGTAAATTTGATCGCAGGTTTATTCATTTTTTAAGTATGCATATGGAATCCTTTTTAAAGCGAAAAAAACAAGTAGACGTCTTAAATACAAAGGAGATAGATGAAATTCGCGAAACATACCCAAAAGAATATGCGGTAGCACTGCTTTTTAAAAATCGGATTGAAAAGTGGTTTAACATTCGCGTGCCAGAAATAGAAGTCATTTATCTCACAATGGTTATTCAATCGATTCGAACGTTAGAAGAAAATAAACGAGTAGGGATTGTAGTTGCTGCGCATGGAAACAGCACGGCAACTTCTATGGTTGAAGTTGCTACGGAGCTTTTAGGAAGCACTCCTATTATAGCTATTGATGTGCCTTTGACGGTATCTCCGGTTGAAATTGTAGACAGGTTAATCCAAGGAATTAAGAAAGTAGATGAAGGAGAAGGCGTATTAATGCTTGTGGACATGGGTTCGCTTGCCATGTTAGAAAGCAAGTTGGAACAAAAAACAGGGACTAAAATTAAAACCATCAGCAATGTGACGACGTCTATGGTGTTAGACACCGTTAGAAAAGTAAATTATTTAGATTTAAACTTATATGCCATATTTGATTCGGTGCAAAAAGACTTTATGGAATTTATAGATAAGCAGCAGCACGTGTTTGGAAAAAAGAAAGCACTTGTTTCTATTTGTACAACAGGAAGCGGTACAGCAAAACAATTAGAAAAAATCTTGACGATTATTTCACGCAAAGTATCTCAAGAACCTATTAAAATTCTAACCGTTTCTTCTATTAAACTAGCAGCAAATATTCGAGAAATTCAAAAAGAATATGAAATTGTTGCAACGGCAGGTACTAAAAATCCAAGGATTGATGCGCCTCATGTATCATTAGAAGTCCTCATTGAAGGGCAGGGTGAGCGAATACTTCAACAGGCAATTACAAAAGAAACGATATGCTATGATGACGAGAAAACCGGATCGAATATTGTGGTGCGTGAACTTTGCGAAGAAAACTTGCGAAAGTACCTTCTATTTATTAACCCGTACCTCATAAGTGAAATTCTGTTAGAGTGGTTAAGTCATGTACAAGATGAGTTAGAAATGGAATTAAGCAACACTGTTATGATTCGAATTGTGATGCATACAGCCTTTGCTTTAGAAAGAATGATAAAAAATGAACCTCTTACTTTTCCCGAGGATGAAGAAATCACTCACCAGTTAGAAAATATTTATCAAAAAACGGAAAAAACATTACAAGCCGTCGAAAAAAAGCTGAAACTTACCTTAACAAGAGATGAAAAATTATTTATTGCCACCATTTTTGCGGATGAAATGTAAAAATTATATTATAATTCTGAGAAACTAGTTTGATTTATATGCCACTAGTTTCTTTTTTTATCCCACTTTTTAAATAACAGAAAAACCTGTATTAAAACGCATGACGTGTTGATACAGGTTTGTTTATTTTAAGGAACCTGTATCAACAACACAGAAAAAGGTATTGAAAAATAAATGAAAGCGCTTAATACTCTTTGTTGGCACGATACTTGCAATAAATAAGTGTAGAACGTAAAAGAGAGGAGCAAGTGTACATGATTTCAGTCATTATTAGTGGACATGGTGATTTCGCGCCAGCGTTAGAGGGGTCTTCCAAAATGATATTTGGTGAAGAGAATCACGTAGTAGCCGTACCTTTTCTAAAAGGAGAGGGTATCCAAACCCTTGAAGAAAAATATAAGCAGGCACTAGAGGAAATGCCCTTAGAAAATGAAGTGCTTTTTTTAGTCGATATTTTCGGAGGTACACCCTACAATGCGGCTACTCCCTATATCCTTAAAAATAAAACAGCGGATATGGTATCCGGAGTTAACTTGCCTATGCTATTAGAAGTGTTAGCCATGAGGGAACACGTTACATTAAAAGAGATGCTAGGAAGATTAAAGCAAGTGAATGAAGAAAGTTTTCAAGTATGCAGTGAACATTTGGAGAAAATCCAGCAAGCAAACCAAATCGGAGAGGATGGATTATTATGAAAATCGTTTTAGCAAGAATTGATGACCGCTTTATTCACGGGCAGGTATTAACAAGATGGATCAAAACAAATGCAGCAGATCGAATTATCATTGTTTCAGATGAGGTGGCAGCGGATGAAATGCGAAAAACGCTTATTCTTTCTGTGGCTCCTTCGAATGTAAAGGCGAGCGCTGTGTCGATTTCTAAAATGACAAAAGCATTTCACAGCCCTCGTTATCAGGATACAACAGCCATGCTGCTGTTTGAGAACCCTACAGACATTGTCGCTCTTGTTCAAGCAGGCGTACCTATTGAAACAGTAAACGTAGGGGGCATGCGTTTTGCTAATGACCGAAAACAAATCACTAAATCTGTAAGCGTTACCGAAAAAGATATCGATGCTTTTGAGAAACTGCAGGAACTAGGCGTAAAGCTTGAGCTGCGCCAATTACCTTCAGATTCTAGTGAAAATTTTATTCAACTACTGAGAAACGAAACAAAAATCAAATAAGGAGATGAGTTTATGTCTTCCATACAAATTATTTTATTATTAGTCATTGCAGCGGTAACTGGCATCGCAAGCGTGTTGGACGAAGGGCAATCCCATCGTCCTCTCATTGCCTGCACGTTAGTAGGCTTGGTGCTTGGAGATTTAAAAACCGGCATTATTTTAGGTGGAACACTGGAATTAATGGCTCTTGGATGGATGAATGTTGGATTGGCGATGGCACCTGATACGGCTATTGCTTCTGTTATTTCAACTATTTTAGTTATCACAGCTGGTCAGGGGATTGGTGAAGGCATTGCGGTAGCCATAGCTTTAGCAGCTGCAGGGCAAGTACTCACTATTTTTGTTCGTACTATCACAGTATTTTTAATCCACCGAGCTGATAAGTACGCGGAAGAAGGAAACTTTAAAGGAATTGAAATTATGCATATTACTGCTATGGGTTTTCAGGCTCTCCGCGTTATGATTCCAACTTTAATTGTTACATTAATCAGCGTAAGCGCCGTGCAAACTTTCCTCGGAAATATTCCGGAAGTTATTACAAAAGGCCTGCAAATTGGAGGAGGCATTATCGTGGTCGTAGGATATGCCATGGTTATCAATATGATGAACATTCCTCATTTAAAGCCCTTTTTCTATATCGGGTTCTTATTGGCGGCATTTACAGGGTTTAACCTGGTAGGATTTGGAGCGCTGGGTCTTTGTTTAGCACTTCTTTATCAGCAAGTAATGCAGCAGCGAAATCAAATGCAGCCGGCAGGCGTTCCCGCAGCTACAGGGAGCGAACAAGTATATGATGACGATGATGATTTAGATGCCTAAACGGCGAACTTAAGGGAGGGATAGAGATGGAAAATGAAAAAAGATTAACGAAAAAAGATATCTTTAGCATGTTCATTCGTTCGAATTTTTTACTCGGTTCATTTAACTTTGAGCGTGTTCAAGCAATGGGCTACTGTTATGTTATGATTCCGGCAATCAAACGTTTATACGGACCAGGGGCACAGCGAAATGCGGCACTAAAGCGGCATTTAGAATGGTTCAATACACATCCATGGATTTCTGCACCTATATTCGGCGTAACGGCAGCAATGGAAGAAGAAATGGCAAACAAAAAAGATTTTGATGAAAAAGCTATCAGCGGAATGAAAATTGGATTAATGGGACCGCTTGCTGGTGTAGGAGACCCTATTTTCTGGGGAACGCTGCGGCCAGTTCTCGCAGCACTAGGCGCATCTCTTGCGTTAGGCGGGAATATTGCCGGGCCACTGCTGTTTTTCATCTTAATTAATGCCATTCGATTAAGTACAAAATATTATGGATTAAAATATGGCTATTTAAAAGGAACAGAAATTTTAAAAGATTTAGTAGGGAATCGAATTCAAAAACTGACGGAAGGTGCATCCATTTTAGGACTCTTTGTAATGGGAGCATTGGTTTCGAAATGGACCACTATTAATATACCAGTGGTTGTTTCTAGGATCAAAGATGATTCTGGTAAAGTTGTCGTGAAAACCGTGCAAGACGTACTCGATAGTATTCTACCGGGACTGCTACCTTTAGCGCTAACTTTATTAGTAGCATGGATGCTTCGAAAAGGTACAAATCCGCTGCTTATTATTTTCGGTATTTTCTTAATCGGTATAGGAGGTTATTGGATCGGCTTTTTAGGCTGATAAATAAGAGGAGTCATCTATTCTTCTAGCATCTGCTGGTGAAAATGTTTTACATAGCCAGTATGCCAATAAAGGAGGAAAGGAAGATGAAAAGAACCGTCAAAAAGTTATTAATGATTGGAGTCGCTTGTTCTATAAGCTTGTTTTCTGTATACCCTGTATTAGCTGATAATACAGGGTATTATCAAGAAAAATACCGGAATCAATTTCATTTTTCTCCAGAAGCGAACTGGATGAACGATCCAAATGGAATGGTCTATTATAACGGGGAGTATCACCTTTTTTATCAGTATTATCCTTACGGTACCACCTGGGGACCTATGCACTGGGGGCATGCAGTTAGTACAGATTTAGTGAAATGGAAACACCTGCCGATTGCTCTTTCTCCAGACGAGAACGGAGAGATTTTTTCAGGCAGTGCCGTTATTGATTGGAATAATACCGCAGGGTTTGGAAAAGAAGCGATGGTAGCTATCTTTACGCACTCGGGCAGTAAAGGGCAGGTGCAAAGTCTAGCATACAGCAAGGACAGCGGAAGAACGTGGACCAAATATGAAGGAAATCCTGTTATGCCGAATCCCCCAGTTCCTGACTGGCGCGACCCAAAAGTGTTTTGGCACGACCAAACCAAGCAGTGGGTGATGTCTTTAGCTGCTAAAGATAAAATCATGTTTTATACATCACCTGACTTAAAAAGTTGGAAATACGCAAGTGAGTTTGGATCTGACGGAGGGGTTCAAGCAAACGGTCAAAGCGGTGCCTATTCATATACTTTGTCTGAACAAAAAGGTCAATCCTTTACTCTAGAGGGAGAAATTACGCTTGTAGAAAAGAATGGACGCGAAGGTGCAGGAGGCCTTGTTTTTCGTTCTGATAAAGATGCAACAAACGCATATACCGTCAATTTAGATGCTGAAAAGAACCTCTTAACACTTAACAAAGTAGAGAAAGGAAGCGTAACGACCGTTGTCTCAAAGTCGATGAGGCTGGATACGTCGCAAGCGTATCACGTGAAAGTAGAAGCAAGCAGTCACCACTTTAAGATACTGCTAAATGGAAAACAGGTTTTAGAAGGCAGTGATGCATCTTTTGAAAACGGTCAGTTTGGATTAACAGCATGGAATTCCACAGCTGTCTTTCGTCATGTTAAATTTACGAATCAATCTAATTTTATAACCAATCTATCTAACTGGAAACCTGTTACGGGAACATGGAATGATACTGCTGCTGGAAAACTTGGTAAATCTGACAGCGATGGATATATCATAAGTGAAGAACAGGGAGATCAGTTCATTTTCAAGTCAAATATGACATTTTTAGATGCAAATGGTTCAGGTGCACTACTCTTTCGAGCAGACGCAGAAGCCAAAAACGGATATATAGCTAGCGTGGACGCTTCTAAAGATACAATCAAACTAGTAAAGCTTCAAAATGGCATTTCAACTATCCTTGTCGAAACAAACGCAAAAATTGATACGAGCAAATCACATCAAGTAAAAGTAACTGCATTGGAAAATAAACTTGATTTGCATATAGACGATAACTTCACCCTTACTGCAAAAGATGAAACTTTTTCAAAAGGATTGTTTGGACTACACGTTAATCAATCTTCAGTCCAGTTTCAAGACGTTAACATGACAAAGTTTATTGATACAGATGAAAAAGAAATTAAAAATAAAAGTTTTGAAACAGGAGATCTCACCGGCTGGAAAACGATAAAGGGAAATGCATTCACAAACGATCATGTAACGGATGCAACTGCAAATTGGAGCGGTCTTTTTGAACAAAAAGGAAAGTATCATTTATGGGGTTTTTCTGATAAGCAAGATGGCGATAATGCCACTGGAGAATTACATTCGTCTTATTTTAAATTGAGCGGATCAGGTGAAATCAATTTGTTAATGGGAGGCGGAAACGACCCCACAAACCGCTATGTCTCCTTAGTCCGGGCATCTGACGATAAAGAATTGATTCGTCAAGCGAATACAAAGTTTGCAGATGAAAAGTACCAGCGCTACGTATGGGATGCTTCTAAGTATATAGGAGAAGTACTGTACATTAAAGCTGTTGATCAAGCTGTAGGCGGATGGGGGCATATTAATCTAGATGATGTGAATGTATTTAATACAGAAAAGATGCCGGAGAAAGTAGACAGTGTAGCAAAAGAACCAGAGGAAGCTAAACAAAGAGAAGGCGGAGAGCTTTCAGATTGGAACACAGTGTCAGGAGAATGGGTGAATTCAACTCACGGAAGCAATGGAGGCATTTGGGAGTGTCCTACTTTACTCGAACTGCCGGTTGATGGAGACAGCACGAAGAAAAAATGGATGCTGCAAGTCAGCATCAATGATGGAGCGGCAGCTGGAGGTTCAGGGATGCAGTACTTTGTTGGCGATTTTGACGGAAAAACATTTAAAAATGAAAATCCGCCAGAGGAAGTGCTTTGGACAGATTATGGTGCCGACTTTTATGCCGCTGTAGATTGGAGCGGAGTTGAAGGAGATAACGGAGAAAAGTATTGGCTAGGCTGGATGAGCAATTGGCAATATGCCAACAATACCCCAACTACTACTTGGAGAAGCTCTATGTCAATTCCAAGAAAAATAGAACTAACCAACACAGCAAAAGGGCTTCGGTTACAACAAGTACCTGTTTCAATTGATTCAATTCGCAATAAGCAAGAAAAAAAGATATTGAAGAATTTGATGGTTGCTGAAAATGAAAATCTTCTTTCAGGCATAAAGGAAAATAAATATGAAATCATGGCAGAATTCGATGTTTCTAATACGGATGCACAAGAATTTGGTTTTCAAATTCAAAAAGAAGGCAGTGAAAATACGAAAGTCAGCTATAACATAAACAAGCAGCGATTATCTGTTGATCGAACAAACTCTGGAAGTTTTGATTTTGGTGAAAATGTGAAAGGCAAACACTCTGCTCCCATGCTTCCAAAAGACGGAAAAGTTAAGCTCCATATGTTTGTAGACCAGTCGTCTGTAGAAGTATTTGGCAATGACGGCACGGCAGTAATAACAGACCAGCTCTTTCCAACGCTTTCAAGCAATAAAATAAAGCTTTACAGCAAAGGAGGCGCTGTAAAATTAAATTCTCTTAAGATGTATCCATTAAAATCTATTTGGAATAAAAGTCCTGTTGATACAAACTTGTCTGTATGGAAGAATATTAGCGGACTATGGACCGATACAATTAACGGAAAACAAGGACGAAGCAAAGAAGATTCCTTTACCTTATCATCAAAAGAAGCAAAAAATTTCACATATGAGGCAAAAATAAAGGTGTTAGACGATCCCGTTTCAAATTCTACAGGAGCAGGAGCGCTAGTATTCCGTTCGGATGAACAGGCAAACAATGCTTATGCTGCGAATGTAGATGTGCTGAATAATCAAATAAAGCTCATTGCGTTTAGAGATGGAATAGGAAAGGATCTCATTATTTACGATGATGGGGGAAAGCTGGATTTAAAGACAAATACGGATTACCATCTAAAAGTGACGGCTGAAGGAGAACACATTCAAGTTTATCTCGATTATAAGCTGGTGATCGATACGATGGACCCTACCTTTTCAGAAGGTTATGCTGGGCTGAATGTGTGGAATTCTACTAGTTTGTTTAATGAAGTGAAATTTGAAATAGTGGATTAAGGGATTGTGAAAGCTTCTGCTTATTTGAGGGATTTTTTATATGGCATAAAAAAGCATGCTGCGGTGAAGTAGCATGCTTTTTAAATTTCATAGGTTAATGAAGAGGATTTTGACATATGATAAATATCTTACTAGTCTAATTAATCGTACATTTTAGTTCTTAAAAGGTCTTTTGAAAAATCCTCATAAAAATATGATAAAATCGGATAGGATATATATTTCGAGGAAGGAAAGTGTTTTTTTATGATTATTGGTAACGAACAAGATTTAGAAAGTTTACGCAAAATTGGACGCATCGTTGCACTTGCGCGCGAAGAAATGAAAAAACAAGCAAAAGCAGGTATGACAACAAAAGAGCTTGATATGATCGGTAAAAAAATATTGGATGAACACGGTGCTATTTCTGCACCTGAAAAAGAATATAATTTCCCAGGTGTAACGTGCATTAGTGTCAACGAAGAAGTGGCTCACGGTATTCCTGGAGACCGCGTATTAAAAGATGGCGATTTAGTAAATGTAGATGTATCTGCAGTACTTGATGGCTATTATTCAGATACGGGTATTTCATTTGTTATCGGGCAAGACGAAGAAAAAGAAAAGCTGTGTCAAGCTGCAGTAGATGCATTTTGGGCAGCTATGAAAAAAGTAAAAGCTGGTTCAAAACAAAACCAAATTGGTCGTGCTGTTTCTAACTTTGCACATCAAAACGGATATGCTGTTATTGAAAACTTAACGGGTCATGGTGTTGGCCGCAGCTTACATGACGCTCCTAACCACATTTTAAACTATTATGATCCAATGGATAAAGCCCTCTTGAAAAAAGGTCTTGTTATTGCTGTAGAGCCGTTTATCTCTATGAAGGCTGATCATATCATTGAACGCGGAGACGACGGCTGGACGTTTGTTACACCTGATAATAGTCTTGTAGCACAATGTGAACATACGATTGTTGTAACAAACGGTGAACCGATTATTTTAACTGAACTATAATCAAGTTTCTCTGTAGATTTCGGTAACAAAAAAGCTACTTCACTTAGCAATGTTTTTTCATTGCATTATAGTGAGGTAGTTTTTTTATTACTATGTAATGAATGACTATTATATTGACTTGCTTTGTTCATACAACGTTTGAAAGATAGTGTAATTGAATATGCTCAAGGGAATGCTAAGTATAAATCAAAATGAAAAGGGGTATGAAATGTGGAATATGTAGGAAGAGAAGCGATTGTAAGTGAACTGACTCATCATATGGATGACATTTTAAACAAATATAACCTTCAAGGCGTCTCCGTATATGAAGAGGAAGGAGAAGGTAATCACTATTATCTTGGCTACACAGTAAAAAAGAATGATCATGTGTTTATGGTTAACAGACCTTATCTAAAAGATAAAGACGGGAAATTAGCAGTCGAAAAGCAAGAATGGACTCTTCAAGGTAACGAAGGAGAAACAAACGGATATACTTCACTTGAAGATGCGTTTCAAAAAATTGATGAAACCATACATTAAATAATTTTTTGAATTTCAGTTCAGATTTTTTCTTTGAATGCGTGAATCTGAACAGTAGGGCGCTAATGGCTGTCGTGCTTCTTTCACCTATACTATCTAACTTTTCTTTGCTATAAAGTCTAGAAAATTACATGTAATAAAAAATTGTTTTTTTAGGTTTTACTATATAAATACGGGGTACACATATAGTACAGCAGCTATCATGCAAATGGTTGTTGTGGAAGGTTAAATACTTAGCGTTTGAAGGGACTGATTAGTTTTGAAAGGCTTAACAGCGACTTCAGCAAATGTATTACCGCAAATTGAAAGCAGATATTCGTATCTGACACAAGGCACTTTGGTTATGAACCGATATACGTAACGAAAGGGCCTGACTAGGCAAACAAAGGAAAGACTGAATCAACTAGAAGAAGCCTGCATCTAAAAATGTAGGCTTCTTCTTTTTTACAGATGAAACTAAGATGATGAATGAGTACATAACGGGTATAAATTAAGAAGATTCACATTCAATCAATTTTCCGTACACGTTTTTCTTGAAAAAAGGTCATAAGTTGAAGATACTGTATATAACTATGTAAAAGAATTTTTGAAGACAAAATAGTAAATCTGCTTGAGGTGAAAATGATGAGAAAAGCAAATAAAAGTGAATTTCTGTGGAATACGTTAGACGGCTGGCTTTTTATCCCTAGGAACATTCCTTTACTATTTCTTTTTGTATTTCTCTTAGGGGTTTCTTACCTAGGTTGGGTTAAGCTGTTTCATAAATTCGTTTAGCTACACCAATGAGCTGAAACAAAAAACTGTTTCAGCTTGTTGGCGTGCTGATTTATTTATTTATTTATTTTATGTATAGCTGTACCGTAATTTACGTAAATTATTCATTCCATCCTTTGCATACATCAACCCACTTTAAGCATTTCGAAAATTCTTCTAGTTCAGGTATTGTTAATTCAATTGCACTATTTCCACTTCCACAGGCAGGAAAAACGGTAACAAAACGTTTCAGAGATTCATCTAGATACACGTGAACACCTTCATTAACGGCAAACGGGCATACTCCGCCTACGGCATGACCAATCAGCGTTTCTACTTCACTTGCTCCAAGCATTTTTGCTTTGGTTCCGAACTCTTCTTTATATTTTCGGTTATCAATTTTCGCATCTCCTGCTGCCACAATCAATAGAACAGTTCCTTCGGCGTTAAAAGAAAGACTTTTTGCGATCCGTTTCGGCTCGCATTTTAAAGCTTGCGCTGCTAGTTCTACAGTAGCACTGGACTCATCCATTTCGATAATTCGATTCTCCATACCATATTGTTTAAAATATGCTTTTACTTTTTCAATCGCCATTTTTTATATCCATTCCTTTCTTGCAAATATGTATGATTGCCTTACAGAGAACGTGCAGTTGTTCTTTACAGTGAAAAAATCTTATTATTTTAATATACAGAAATTATACACAACTTTGAAGTTAAAAGCACATATTCGTTTTAATTAAAAAAGTTACGTAGGTAAAGTATTTTTAACTGATTAAAGCAGGATTACGGAACCGTTTGACGAATGTAACTATGTCGGCTGCGAAAACATAGGCATTAGAACGAAAGATAAATGATGAAATTGAAAAGGCGCAAACGTTCTAGTGAAATGAGGAGAAGTAATGCCAAATTTACACACTGTCGTCAGTTTTTTTAGCAGTACATGTATGGCAGCGATGAGTATGATTTATTTGTTTTCCCTTGTGCCGCGCGCATGGTCTTTTAAATTTCGATTTGGAGCCATGATTATAGGAATCCCAGTCGGCATTATAATGGGACAGGTTGCTATGCTGATCGGCTGGCACCATCATTAAAACTTTGAATTTTTTAACAAAAAAGGAGACGTGTAAAATGAATATTGTTACATTAAACAATGGTTTAAAAATGCCTCAGCTTGGGTTTGGCGTATGGCAAGTAGAAGATAACCAAGCAGCAGCTGCAGTGTCAAAAGCAATTGAAGTGGGATATACGTCTATCGACACAGCCATGATTTATAAAAATGAAGAAGGAGTAGGTCAAGCGATTAAAGAATCTTCTGTTCCTCGAGAACAGCTGTTTATTACAACAAAAGTTTGGAACAGCGACCAAGGCTATGAAAATGCATTACGTGCATTTGATGAAAGCTTAGAACGATTAGGACTTGAGTATGTCGATTTATATTTAATTCACTGGCCTACGCCTCAATATGATGAGTACGTGGAGACGTATAAAGCATTAGAAAAGCTTTATCACGACGGAAAAGTAAAAGCAATTGGTGTCTGCAACTTTGAAATTGAGCATTTAGAGCGCTTGTTAAACGAATGTGATGTAACGCCTGTTTTAAACCAAATCGAGTGTCATCCGTATCTTGCTCAAAACGAATTAAAAGAGTTTTGTGCCAAACATAATATTTTCGTGGAAGCATGGAGTCCTCTTGATCAAGGAGGAGAAGTGTTACAAGACGAGGTTATTCAAAAAATTGCTGAAGTACATAGCAAAACTCCGGCTCAAGTTGTATTGCGCTGGCACTTACAAAACAACACAATTGTCATCCCTAAATCAGTTACACCGTCTAGAATAGAAGAAAACTTTAACGTGTTTGATTTTGAACTTACTGCCGATGATATGGCAGAGATTAATGGGTTAAACAGCAATCGCCGCAAAGGTCCGCACCCAAGTGACATGAACGTCCGATAACGTTTAAAAAATAAAATTGTGCAGCCGTGAATCATCGCTGCTATAAGAAATAATGAGTTTATTTCAGATTATTTAAAATTTTCTTAAATAATAATTGACAAATGATTAATTCAGCGTAATACTTAGTGTAGGTACCCTAGTTGCTTTAAGTTGTACAGCTTAAAGTGTATAGTGATTTAGTCATTTAGCGATTGTTTGTATGTATAAGTTGAAATGCCGATTATTAATAAAAGCCCATAGTGTAAGTAGGTTAGTTTATAGGGGGCTATATCAAAAGGAGCTTGTTTCCTCTTTGATATAGCCCCTTTTTGTGTTCAAAAAAAAGGTAGTCTACAGTTTAACAAGGGAGCGGGTATGATGTTTATTCAAATCGACGGAAATTCACTGACGTTCGACCAAATCTACAAAGTTATTTACCAAGGATACTCCGTGAAAATTAGCGATCACGCAGTTGAACATATACAAAAAAGCAGAACGTTAATTGAAGAGAGCATTACGAATAACAACGTAATTTACGGAGTAAATACTGGATTTGGAAAGTTTAGCGATACGGTTATTTCAAAAACGGACTTAGCTGATCTGCAGATTAACTTGATTCGCAGTCATGCCTGTGGACTAGGAGAACCATTCTCGTTAGAAGTAAGCAGAGTGATGCTGCTGTTACGAGCAAATGCATTGGCTAAAGGATATTCCGGAATACGACTGGAAACCTTGCAGCTTCTTATCGATTGCTTAAATCAAAACGTAGTACCGGTTATCCCGAGTCAAGGTTCGCTTGGAGCTAGCGGTGACTTAGCCCCGTTATCACATCTAGCGCTGCTGCTAGTTGGAGAAGGGGAAGCTGTATATAATGGTCAGCAAATGCAAGGAGAAGAAGCTTTAAAGCTAGCGGGGCTTGAACCTATCCAATTACAAGCGAAAGAAGGGCTAGCTTTGATCAACGGCACTCAGGCAATGACGGCTGTAGGAGTAGTTTCGTACCTTGAAGCTCAAAAGCTAGCAGATCTTGCTGACGGGATTGCAGCACTGACATTAGAAGGTCTGCAAGGCATTTTAGATGCATTCATGCCCGAGTCTCATGGAGTAAGACCTTATCCGGAACAACAGCAGGTAGCTGCCCGAATTCTTTCATATTTAGAAGGCAGTCAATTAACTACTTCTCAAGGTCAAATGAGAGTGCAAGATGCTTATTCACTGCGCTGCATTCCTCAAGTTCATGGTGCTATTTATCAAGTTTTAAATTATGTAAAAGAAAAGCTGTTAATTGAAGTTAATTCAGCAACCGATAACCCGCTCATCTTTGCCGACAGCGGCAAAGTAATTTCTGGAGGGAACTTTCACGGGCAGCCCATTGCGTTTGCTATGGATTTTCTAGGAATTGCAATGGCGGAGCTTGGGAATATTTCTGAACGGCGCATTGAACGAATAGTAAACCCTCAGCTTAGTGGGCTGCCCGCATTTTTAAGTGCAGATCCAGGTCTAGAGTCCGGGCTCATGATTACTCAATACGCTGCAGCTTCATTAGTTTCCGAAAATAAAGTATTAGCGCATCCATCAAGTGTTGATTCTATCCCATCTTCAGCAAATCAAGAAGATCATGTCAGCATGGGAACGACTGCTGCTCGTCATGCTTATCAAATTATCCAAAATACACGAAGAGTTCTATCGATTGAAGCAATTTGTGCGGCTCAAGCAGCCGATATTCAAGGAGTGGATAAACTCGCTTCAGAAACAAGAAAAATTCATTCAAGAATTAGAAAAACCGTACCAACCATTATTAAAGATCGAATTTTCTCACGTGATATTGAGGCGTTAGCAGCTGATTTCAAAACCTTTGTGCAAGATACTAATTATGAACTAGCGTTGTAATAAAAATGTTCGTTTAACAGTTTTTCATTTTTATAGAGGAGGAAAACAAAATGGAGACAAAGCAAAGTGGAATGAAAGCACCTCGTGGAACGGAACTAACGACAAAAGGCTGGGTACAAGAAGCTGCTCTTCGCATGCTTCTAAACAATTTAGATTCCGAAGTAGCGGAGCATCCGGAAAAGTTAGTCGTATACGGAGGAATCGGAAAAGCAGCTCGTAACTGGGAGGCGTTCGATCGTATTGTCGCAGCGTTAAAAGAGTTAGAAGAAGATGAAACGCTTCTCATACAGTCCGGTAAGCCTGTTGCGGTTTTTAAAACCCACAGTGATGCACCGCGTGTTTTATTAGCGAATTCGAATCTTGTTCCTGCTTTTGCAAATTGGGAGACGTTCCATGAGCTTGATAAAAAAGGGTTAATGATGTACGGACAAATGACTGCAGGAAGCTGGATTTATATTGGAACCCAAGGCATTGTTCAAGGAACGTATGAAACATTTGCTGAATGTGCCAACCAGCATTTTAACGGAACTTTGAAAGGAACCATTACGGTAACAGCTGGATTAGGAGGAATGGGAGGCGCACAGCCACTAGCTGTTACGATGGCAGGCGGCGTTGTAATTGGAATTGATGTTGATCGCACGCGTATTGAAAAGCGTATTGAAACAAAATATTGCGATACGGTAGTCGAAAGCGTAGCTGATGCAATCACATTAGCTGAAGATGCAAAAAGATTGGGCAAAGCGCTTTCTATTGGATTAGTTGGAAATGCAGCCGAGATTCTTCCTGAAATGATAGAGCGAGGATTTATCCCAGATATTGTGACAGATCAAACATCGGCACATGATCCGCTTAACGGATATTTGCCGATTGGAGTCAGCTTAGCAGAAGGAGAAAAATTGCGGAATACAAATCCAAATGAATATATAAAACAATCAAAAGCAAGTATGGCTATTCACGTTCAAGCCATGTTAGAGATGCAAAGAAAAGGCGCGGTTGCTTTTGACTATGGCAATAATATTCGCCAAGTGGCGTTAGATGAAGGTGTCACGAATGCATTTGATTTCCCGGGATTTGTCCCAGCGTACATCCGTCCGCAGTTCTGTGAAGGAAAAGGACCGTTCAGGTGGGTCGCTTTGTCAGGAAACCCAGAGGATATTTATAAAACAGATGAAGTCATTTTACGTGAGTTTTCGGATAATACGCATCTTTGCAACTGGATTAAAATGGCGAGAGAAAAAATTGAGTTTCAAGGATTGCCGGCGCGTATTTGCTGGCTAGGCTACGGAGAAAGAGCGCGCTTTGGAAAAATTATTAATGATATGGTAGCAAACGGAGAACTGTCAGCGCCTATCGTTATTGGTAGAGATCATCTAGATGCCGGTTCTGTGGCGTCGCCAAACCGTGAAACTGAAGCAATGAAAGACGGCAGTGATGCAGTAGCAGACTGGCCGATTTTAAATGCATTAGTAAATACGGCAGCAGGCGCAAGCTGGGTATCTGTTCACCACGGAGGAGGAGTAGGTATGGGGTATTCTCTTCACGCTGGAATGGTTGTAGTAGCAGACGGGACGGACGAAGCCGCCAAACGTCTAGAACGTGTTTTAACAACAGACCCAGGCATGGGTGTTGTTCGTCATGTAGACGCCGGCTATGATAAAGCTATTCAAACTGCAAAAGAAAAAGGAATACAAATTCCGGCGTTAAATGAATAAAAAAGGAGGGATACGTATGACTATTACGTATATCAAATGCGCTGCACAAGTCATTACGGTTAAAGGAGGAAGTCAGCCTAGACGATCGGAGGAAATGTCAGATCTAGGAATCATTGAAAATGGCAGCGTACTCGTGAAAAATGGAAAAATTGTATTTGTTGGGCTTGACGTCAAAGCGCAGGAATACCTTGAGCATATCCATGAACCTATTAATATAATTGATGCCGAAGGAAAAATCGTAACGCCTGGGTTGATTGATCCCCACACTCACCTTGTGTTTGGCGGCAGTCGTGAAAAAGAATTAGAAATGCGCTTAAACGGGGCGAAGTATATTGATATTTTAAAAGCGGGAGGAGGAATTTTACAAACAACCGTTAGTACACGACAAGCAACGGAAGAGGAGCTAATCAAGCAATCTACAAAACGTTTAAATAAATTTCTGCAGCACGGAGTTACAACTGTCGAAGCCAAAAGTGGGTACGGTTTAAATCTTAAAGATGAAATCAAACAATTAAAAGTAGCGAAGAAACTGAATGAACAGCATCCAGTAGATGTTGTTTCAACCTTTATGGGAGCTCATGCGGTGCCAGTTGAGTACAAAGGAAATGAAGATCAGTTTGTTCGTTTCGTTATCGAAGAAATGATACCAATCGTTGCAAAAGAAGAGCTAGCGGAGTTTTGTGATGTATTTTGTGAAGAAGGCGTGTTTACAGTTGAACAGTCAGAGCATATTTTACAAGCTGGAAAAGCATACGGACTAAAACCTAAAATCCACGCCGATGAAATTGTGTCTTTTGGCGGGGCAGAATTAGCGGCTAAAGTGGGAGCAGTGTCCGCGGATCATTTGTTAAAAGCATCGGATCAAGGAATTAAGCAAATGGCTGAAAGCGGAGTTATAGCCGTTCTACTGCCGGGTACGGCATTCTTTTTAATGGAAGAGCCGGCGCGTGCTAGAAAAATGATCGAAGCAGGAGTGCCGGTTGCTTTGTCTACAGATCGAAACCCTGGGTCTTCTCCTACGGAATCACTGCCGTTTATTATGAATTTAGCATGTTTAGCGATGAAGATGACGCCAGCAGAAGTTTTAACCGCCTGTACGATCAACGCGGCTCATGCCATTTGCAAAGGGGATCAAATCGGAAGTATTGAAGTAGGTAAAAAAGCCGATTTAGTGCTATTTGACGCTCCCAATTACCAAACGCTGCAGTATAACTATGCCGTAAATCTTGTAGACACGGTATTAAAAGATGGAAAAGTTGTGGTTGAAGGCGGTGTTTTACATGAACTATCCGTACCCACAGCTTGATCGACCGCCTTTTTGCTGGCAGCGTCAAAGTACTTCTGATCCTAAAGTAAGTGATTGGATTCAGACAGTTGAAGATGGGAGCAGCGTCGACTTTACATCGATAGATATTACGGTCTTGGGCGTGCCTCTTTCAAGATCTTCCATTAGCGCTTCTGGAGCCAGTGAGACGCCAATGGCCATGAGGAAGCTCTGGAAATCCTTTAACCCGTATCATATTGAGTATGATACGGATTTGACTTCCTTGTCAGTGTTGGATTTAGGAGACGTCAAGCAGCACGTAACGAATATAGGGAAGTCTCATCAGTATATAAAAGAAGCGATGATGTCTATGCGGAAATGTCATCCGCATGCGCTACCTATTATGCTTGGAGGCGATCATTCTATTACAGCTATGTTAGTAAAAGGGTGGAAAGAGTCACATCCCGAACAGAAAATAGGGATTTTGCAGTTTGATACGCACTTTGACTTACGCAGCTTAGAAGATAACGGTCCTTCTAACGGAACCCCTATACGAAATTTAATCGAAAGCAATACTATTGATGCAGCTCATGTATGGAATATCGGACTTCACGGGTTTTATAATTCAAAATCGTTAAAGGAATATGCAGATAGCAAAGGCGTTCATTATGTAACGTTACTGCAAGCAAGAAAAGCAGGAATAAATCATACCGTGAAAGAAGCATTAAAACAGCTGAGCAAAGAGGTAGATATGATCTATTTAACCGTTGATATGGATGTGTTAGATATCACTTACGCACCTGGAGTTCCAGCAGGAACGACAGGGGGAATGAGAACGGAGGAATTGTTTGAAGCGGTATACACGGCTGGGAGTCATCCGCTTGTTCAAGCAATGGATATTGTATGTCTAGATCCGCTGCGTGATGTAGGAGAAATTACCGTGAAAGCAGGCATACACGTGTTTTTGAATTTTTTAACGGGTGTTGCAAACAGAAAGTAAGGAAGTGTGCTTCCTTACTTTTTTATATGGCTATTTTTATAAGATTAATAAACGATTGTTGAGAGTGGGATAAAATAACTTTAGAAGTGTGTATGGATTTTAGTAAATATATTTTTACTAAAATAAACAATTTTTATTGTTTTTATTAGAATTTAGTAATAATATATTTACTAAAGAAGGTGAACATCTTATGAAGGAAAATCTGGCTAAGGAATATATCGCTTTATTACTGGTTTTATTTAAAAACTTCAAGAACTTAAATAAGAATGAAGTGAAATTAACACATTTACAAAATCACGTAGTTGAATTTATGTATATGAAAAAAAGAGATTTGAATATTAAGGAAATTAGTAATGGATTAAATATTGCCAAACAACAGTTAACGAATGTTATCAGTGAATTAGAAAATGAAGGATATTTAATCAAAATGCCTGATCCGCGAGATAAGCGTGCAGTTTTAGTCTCATTAACGTTTAAAGGAAAAAGTATTCAAGAGGAAAAATGGAGAGGGATTTATAGTAACTTTCATACAAATCTTGCGAAGTTAAATGAAGAAGAGCAATTAGACCTGCAGTTTGCTCTTCATAAATTAAGTGTTTTATTAAAAAAGATGGAGGGATAAATCATGAATCAAAGAGAGCGAATTTTACTTATTAGTGTAGGCGTTATAGGCGGGACAGTAATGGGAGTAATTTATAAAGATATATCCAACTGTTTAATTACAGGTGTTATTGTCGCTTCAATCATTACGGTAATGCTCAATCAAAAAGCGAAAAGAACAGCTAGATAGTATGAATAAACGTAAGACAGCACCAGCAAGTCACCAACTCAGCTATGGTGCTGCCTCTCGTTTATAAAGTGTATTTTCTAAATGAACATTACGAAGTTGAATATGATTTAAGAGCTTCAAGCATCAGATCCCAAAATCCATCCACATCAAGGGTTAAACCAAACTTCGCATTTGCTTTCCTTCCTGTAACTCCAAGCAAATCAACTGAAGTCGTTCCAGCCGTGTATTCTCCGTGTGTTTCTACCACAATATTAACTTCCTTTAGCGTAAATAGTTCTGGAGCTATGCAATAAGCAACGGTTAATACATCGTGAACAGGAGGACCATCAAAGCCAAACGTTTCTTTATAGGTAGATTTAAAAAATGCTAATAATTCACCCACCTTTTTTGCTACGTTATTATCAATGTTCATCACTTGGTTAATAACATTATCTGTTGCAACGGCTTGATGCGTAATATCTAACCCCATTACTACGAGTGGAATGCCGCTATCAAACACTTTTTTAGCCGCTTCTGGATCTGCCCAAATATTAAACTCAGCTGTTGGCGTCCAGTTCCCGAAGGTTCCGCCGCCCATAAGGATAATCTCTTCAATATTTTCTTTAATTTCTGGAGCTTTTATTAAAGCTAAAGCAATGTTCGTTAATGGACCGGTAGGCAAAAGCGTAACGGGATCTTCTGACTCTTTGACCATTCGTATAATAGTATCTACTCCGTGTTCTTCGCTCCAGCTGCGAGAGAGAGCCGGGAACTCAGGGCCGTCTAATCCCGAATCACCGTGTATACTAGGCGCGTTTTCACGTCTGCGCATCATTGGTTCGCTTGCTCCTTTTGAAACAATCACGTTATGTAACGATACCAAATCACACACCTTCAAAGCATTCAGCGTCGTTTTTTCTATTTCTGCGTTTCCTGAAACAGTTGTAATCCCTAAAATATCTAATCCTGGTTGTGCAGCAGCTAAAATAATTGCAATGGCATCATCATGACCTGGGTCACAGTCCATAATAATCTTTCTTTTTTTCATTATGATCACCTCTATAGAATGGATAAATTGCTGTTAATGTTACATGGATTTTATTTTTTCTAAAATAGCTTCTGTAAACTCCGACGTAAAGGCATGTCCGCCTAAATCTTTCGTTTTCACTTCAGCTTGGAGCGTTTGATAAAGTGCGTGTTCTACTGTAGCAGCCACTTCTGTAAGTTTGTGATCCGCATGTTTTTCAGCTAGCCATTTCAGTAGCATGACTGCTGAAGAAATAATACCGATTGGGTTTGCTATGTTCAAACCTGCGATATCTGGCGCAGAACCATGAGCTGCTTGTGCCATAGCGATATGTTCATTTGCATTAAGAGAAGGGGCTAATCCTAAGCTCCCTACAAGCTCGCCAGCTAAATCTGAAAGAATGTCACCGTACATGTTTTCTGCCACAATGACATCAAAATCGGCTGCACGACGTACGAGATGAGCAGCCATGGCATCGATATGGTAGTCGTCCACTTTTACTTCAGGATATTGATCAGCTACTTCTCGACAAACGTTTAGAAATAGTCCGGTACTTAATCTTAAAATATTTGCTTTATGTACGATTGTTACTTTTTTACGACGCTGCATAGCCAATGCAAAAGCTTCATGCGCAATTCTTTCTACGGCTTTTCGTGTAAATACGCCCGATGTCACCACAACGTCTTTTGTAATCTGCCATTCGCCGTGTCCAGAATACATATTTCTATCAGCATAAAATCCTTCTGTATTTTCTCGGACAATCACTAAATCTGCTTCTTTCACGACGCTTTTAATGCCTGGTATTGTTTTAGCAGGCCGTATATTTGCATAAAGATCTAAACTGTGACGAAGCTCTCCGCTAGGATTACGCTTTTCTTTGTGTTCAAGAGGGTAAGCCGCAGAATCATGCGGGCCAAGTATCCATCCATGCGTATGTTTTAAAGCATCTATCGTTACTTCTGGAAGAGGATCGTTATATTGTTTAATTCCTTCCCATCCCATCGGCAGATAAACCCATTCAATTGTCACTCCTGCTTTGCAAGAAGCAGTTTTAACCACCTTAACTGCGGCGTCGACAATCTCTGGCCCGATGCCATCACCCGCCAATACCCCTATACGATAAACATTCATTGATTTGAACACCCTTTCATTATGCGCGATGCTTTTATAAATAGATTGAAGGTTTATAGTATTAATCTACTTAAAGAAAAGACAATAATAAAATAGTATTTTTTTATGTTTATAGATTAAATTCTTTTATCTTTCTTTGTGCTGCCTTTTTTAAAAAAAGAACTAGCTAATGCTTCGTGCTCCAGATTTTCTATTAACCAGTTTCTTAATTGGTGCTATTAAATTTAACATAACACCCAATTAACACCTAAAACATGTTTTAATTATATCATAATTCAGAAAATTAAACGGTTATACGTTGGCACGAAAATTGCTTGTACTATATGTGAAGAACACAAGAGAAAGGAGCAATATGTAGTTGCAGATAAGGAAGCTGCTTTTAAAGAACGAGAAGTCTGTTTAAAGTTATTATTTCACAATGAAGGGGAGAAGAAGAATGAGTGAACCGCAAAAAGAAATGAGTTCATTAAATCAGGTAAGGAAAAAAGAGAGGAAAATAAACGTTTTTGCTTTATTGTTAGGCTTTCTTGTGATTGCTACTATTTTAACGTATATCTTGCCAGCCGGAGAATACGCACGTGTAGAAGTAGACGGACGAACAACGGTAGATCCTCAGTCGTTTAAATGGATTGATTCTACACCAGTTGGATTCTTTGATATGGTCAAAGCGATACATACAGGAATGGTAGAAGGAGCCGATATTATCTTTTTTGTATTAATTATCGGCGGTTTCTTTGGTGTACTAAGCGCTACGGGGACAGTAGATGTATTAATTACAACGATGGCTAAAAAGCTTGCTACCCGAGAAAAATTATTAATTCCTGTTATGATGCTATTTTTTGCGGTAGGAGGATCTTTAATGGGAATGGCGGAAGAAACGCTAGCCTATATTCCTCTTTTAATTCCGCTGGCACTTGCTCTTGGGTTCGACGCATTAACGGGAACTGCCATTGTTTTAATTGGAGCATCAGCTGGTTTTACTACGGCTGTTATGAATCCGTTTACAGTGGGTGTTGCACAAGGAGTAGCAGAGCTTCCTATGTTTTCTGGAATGGGCTTTCGCCTTATCTTATTCGTAGTTGTTTACGCTGTTTCAGTATGGTTTGTCTATCGATATGCGATGAAAGTTAAAAAAAGTCCTTCGATTGGAACTTACGGAAAATACAGCATAACTAATGCAAATAAACTTTTAAACTCCGATGCCAAGTTAACTAGAAAGCATAAATGGATTATGGCAGCATTTCTTGTTAACTATGTAATTCTTGCTTTTGGGGTTATTAAGTATAAGTGGTACATTACCGAAATTGCCTCTCTGTTTGTCATTTTGACTATTGTGATTGGGGTTATTGGGAGACTGTCTGTTGAAAATACAGTTAAGTCGTTTACAAACGGGGCAGCAGCATTAGTTGGAGGAGCGCTAGTTATCGGAGTTTCTCGTGCTGTTCTTGTTGTTTTGAATGAAGGTCATATTGTAGATCCTATGCTTCATCAAGTATCTGGAGCCATTCAACATATTCCGGGATATTTAAGCGTTATCGGAATTTATAACTTCCAAGCCCTGATTCACCTTATTTTAGCATCTGGAACAGGTCATGCGATGCTGACAATGCCAATCATGACGCCGCTTGCAGATTTGCTTGATATTACAAGACAAACAGCAGTATTATCTTTTTCTTTTGCAGACGGCATCGGAAACATTATTTTCCCGACGGCTGGAACATTAATGGCTGGCTTAGCGATTGCGGGAATTTCATGGACAAAGTGGGCGAAATGGGTGCTGCCGTTAGTCCTTATTCAATATGTGATTGGTCTAATAGCCGTTGTGATTGCTTATTTTATCAATTACGGGCCATTTTAAGAGTTGAAAGTATATAGAAAATGTTATTCGTAAGCTGAGCTTACTAGTAGGAGGAATAGACGTTGTTAACCTTAATTAAAAACGCAGAAGTATATGCACCAGAGTATTTAGGAAAAAAAGACGTATTATTTGGAGACAGTAAAATCATCCTCATAAAAGATTGTATTGATCATGTAAATACGTCCATTCCTATCGATGTTGTAGACGCCGCTAATCACATTATAGCTCCAGGCTTCATTGACTCACATGTTCATATTATTGGTGGAGGAGGAGAAGGTGGATATAAAACACGCACGCCTGAACTAATGTTAACCGATGCAACGACTGCCGGTGTTACAACTATTGTAGGTGTACTTGGAACAGACGGTACAACAAGAAGAATGGAAAATCTTCTGGCCAAAGCAAGAGGATTAGAAGAAGAAGGGATTAGCTGTTTCATTCACACAGGTTCCTATCAAATACCGGTAAAAACGTTAACCAGCAGCATCGAGGAAGACCTTATTTTAATTGATAAAATTATTGGAGTAGGTGAAATTGCGATCTCTGACCACCGTTCCTCTGAACCGACATTTGAAGAACTGGTAAAGGTGACTTCCGCTGCCCGCAATGGAGGGATTTTATCAGGAAAAGCTGGAATATTAGAAGTTCACGTAGGAGATGGAGAACGAAAATTATCTTTATTAAATCAAATTGCAGATAAAACAGACCTGCCAATTCGTCAATTTCATCCTACACACATTAATCGAAATGAAGAGCTGTTTAAAGAAGGAATTCAATTTGCAAAACGAGGCGGATATGTAGATTTGACGACTAGCACCATTCCTCATTTTTTAGAAGAAGGGGAAGTGAAGTGCAGCAAAGGGTTACGCATCATGCTTGAAGAAGAAGTTCCGATCTCAAGTATTACGTTTTCATCCGATGGAAACGCGAGCCTGCCGTTTTTTGATGATAACGGAGATTATAAAGGTCTTCAAGTTGGAAAAGTGTCTTCTTTATTTCAAGAAGTACGAGATGCAGTATTAGAGGAATCAGTACCGTTAGAAACAGCTCTTCAAGTTATTACCTCTAACCCTGCTAAAGTATTAAAATTGTACAATAAAGGGCATATTCAACCTGGAAAAGATGCAGATTTAGTCCTTTTAGATAAAGAGACGCTAACGATTAAAACAGTTTTTGCTCAAGGTAAGATGATGCTAAAAGATGGTGTTCCTCTTGTGAAAGGAACGTTTGAATAACAGATTTTAGACTCTAAGCAGCGAAGCATCATTTAACGAACGTATTGTGGAAAGGATATGAGCTAATTAGAAAGAGCTATTGAAATTTGCGTGGAAAGGGGCATTCCAATGAAAAAGAAACTTGTTTCATGTCTGATCAGCTTTACATTACTTTCTTCTTTGAGTACACCGCTGCTTGCAAAAGCACAAGACAATACGCAGGACATTAAAGGCAACCTTGTTATTGCAGGCGGAGGTGTAGGAACATCCAATCACGACATATATGAAAAATTCCTCTCGCTTGCTGGAGGAAAAGAAAAAGCCAAAATAGGGATTATTCCAGCTGCTAGCACAACGCTGCAGTCTTCTGAAAAGTTTAAGAAAGACCTCGTGAAATGCGGAGTAAACTCAGATTCTATTCAGATACTTCCCGTTTCAAATCACGATTTTTCTGACACACAAAAAGATGAATCGACTTGGAAGAGCCAAGTAAACGATAAGAAGTTATCCGGTACAATTAAAGGACTAACGGCAGTTTGGTTTGTAGGAGGAGACCAAACAAAAATTGTGGATTCCCTTCGTCAAAATAATGGAAACGATTCTGAAGCGTTAAAAGCTATCTGGGATATATATCGTAAGGGAGCAGTTATCGGAGGTACAAGTGCAGGAGCTGCAATTATGAGTGACGTCATGATTACAGGAGGAGACAGTCTAGGAGCTTTAAAAGAAAGTATAGGAAGTAAAAAAAATAAACATGTAAACGAAAACCAACACAATAAGAAAGAATACGAGCCTCTATCAGTTCAAAAAGGGCTGGGATTTTTCCAACACGGCATAATTGATCAGCATATGGATGAACGAGCACGACTTGGGCGACTTGCAGTAGCTGCGTATAATGCTGAAAGCGACAAAGAAAAAAACTTTGCATACGGTGTAGACGAAGATACGGCTATGGTCGTTAACAATAAAGATCAAAAAATTGAAGTCGTTGGAAGAAGCGGAGTATCTGTATTAGATATGAGCAAAGCTAAGCTTATATCTAAGCAAAAAGCGCGTTCAGGTTTAGAGAACATAAAAGTTAGTTACTTATCTCCTGGAGATAAAATTAACTATCATTTAAAGTCATTTGAATTTCCAAAAGATAAAGTAGAAACGAAGGGATTTGAATATTATTCCTTTAACGCACTGCCTGCTACGGGTGTTTTTACGCCATATGGAAGATTAAAGGCTTATTTATCCTATTCTCTTGTTGACAATGAATCGATGAAATCTGCCAACAGCTATGTTTATGACAGTCAAGGGTCTGGATATGAAATTGCTTTTCAAAAGGATAGTGATACAAACGGCTATTGGAGATATACTGACGGACAAAAAGATGACTATTCCATTGTAAATGTCAGAATGGATATTATACCTAAAACCGTCAAATTTCAACGAGATAAAAAAACTAGTTTAACGTATAAAAAACCTACTTTTTCTTCATCTGAAAGTCCTGCATACGGTTCGATTAAAGGTAACCTCTTAATTGCAGGAGGAGCACTTGGCAGCAGTAATTCAAGCGTGTATAACAAGTTTATTACTCTGGCAGGAGGAAAACAAGCCAAAATAGGAATTGTGCCTGCAGCCAGTACTAAGTTCGATTCTTCTAATCAGTTTAAAGCTGATTTAGTTAAATACGGAGTGAAAGCAGAAAATATAGAAATTTTACCCATTTCAAATCATAATTTCAAAGGGACGCCAGAAAACGAGTCGAATTGGAAAACAAATATAAACAGTGATAAACTAGCGCAAAAAGTTAAAGGTCTAACAGGCATTTGGTTTGTAGGAGGAGATCAAACCTTGATTACGGGCTCGTTGCGTAATGAAGATGGTTCGGACTCAAAAGTTTTACAAGCCATATGGCATACGTATAAAAACGGGGCAGTACTTGGTGGTACGAGCGCCGGCGCGGCGATTATGAGTAATACTATGCTCGCAGGCGGAGATAGCTACGGAGCGCTTTCGTACGGATTTACAGACACATACGATGATATGACTCAGCAAGAAGGCGGGCCTGCTTATTTGGAAAAAGGTCTTGGCTTTTTCCAATACGGTCTTGTAGATCAGCATTTTGACAACAAAGCAAGACTCGGACGTCTTATTGCAACAGCGTACGAAAAAGGAAATAAAAATCAGCTTGCGTACGGAATCGATGAAGATACAGCTATGGTGGTCAACAATTCAGGAAAACAAATAGAAGTTGTTGGAAGAGGCGGTATTACGTTAGTTGATTTAGCCAAAGTACAGGCAAATGACAAATTTCCGAGTGATTACAAAAATATTCTTATCTCTTGTATTACTCCAGGCGATAAAGTAAATATGACAACAAAAGAAATCGTAATAAACCCAGCTAAAACGTCTACTAGAAAAAATGAATACTACAGTGAAAAGATTGGGCCAAACACGGGTCTTTTCTCTCCGCACGGCGTATTAAGAAAATTTTTAGCTTACGATCTTATCGATAACGCTCAGAGCAAAGAAATAAAGAGCTATACGTTTAACCAAAACAAAGGTTTTGAGCTTACCTTCAGAAAAAGCCCTGAAAGCAATGGCTATTGGGCTTATACCGACGGTCAAAAAGACGATTACTCCATTGTGAAAGTAGCCTTAGATATCAAACCAATAAACGTAGACATTAAATGAGAAGGAAGTAATTCAATGCATCTAGCACTTTAGCATATCGTGCCTCCACCTATTAAAGTGGAGGCGTTTTTTTCTACTTTTTTATTTACAAAAGGGACAAACGTCCGCTAGATGAAATGCGCAGTAAAGTATAAAATGATAGGTATATATTCCATAAACTAATCTCTGAAGGCAAGTCAAGTTAAAGGCCTGTAGAAAGGTGTTCATACGATGAAAAAGAAATTAGTTTTAATAACAGGAAGCAAGCAAACTAGAATCATTTTACACAATCAATTAAAAGAATTGTTAGGAGATTACATTTTTATTGAATGCTTTGCGATTGATGAAGAATTACCCGGAAAAATTGATGGAGATGTTGTACTTTATTCATCGGAGAGTATAAAGCACGAAATGAAGGACAGATTAGACGTTCAGCATGCACATGAAATTGTAGGAAATAGAACGATTCACCATAAACATATAAATGAATTGCTGAAAATCCCTGCCCATACAAAGGTGTTAATTGTAAACGATGATGATAAAGAAACTCTTAAGTTAATAGAGTCTCTCTATCAAGTAGGGATTAATCATGTTCAGTTTATTCCTTTTAAAAAGCAAAAGACCTATTACGAAGATGTTGAAATTGCTGTTTCTCCAGGTGAGGTTCACTTGTGTCCCCCATACGTAAAACATGTAATTGATATAGGCGTTAGACTTTTTGATATGGCGACCATTTTTGAACTTATAAAATCATTTGGTTTTAATCAGTCTAATCATTCAATTATTTGGGATCGCTATTTACGAAATATTATTGAGCTGCAAAAAAAATTAATAGAAGCAGAAGGGCAAATGAAAGAACTTCACCTTCATGTAAAGAGTATTGTAAACGTAGTAGAAGATGGTATTCTTGCCGTGGATTTTAACAAAAAAATTACGTTATTCAATAAAAGGTTAGAATCATTGTTTCAGTTATCTTCTTCTGATGTTGTAGATCTTGAAATTCAACATGTCATTTCTGACGAAGGCCTTGTGGAGTTTATTACATCGTCTGCCCAGAAAAGTCAGTACTTTAACGTAAACGGGTACGAAATGGTTATCTATAAGTCTATGATTCAGGAAAGCAATACTACGGTAGCAACGTTTAAAAGTGTTAATCAAGCTGTTGAAATAGAAGGGAAAGCGCAGTCAGAACTTAGAAAAAGCGGTTTTTCTGCTAAGTATAACTATCAAGATATTATAGGAGAACACCCAGCTTTGCTTAAAACGATTGAAATTTCCCGGAAAATGGCGGTTACTGAGTATCCTATTTTAATTCAAGGAGAAACCGGTACAGGAAAAGAGCTGTTTGCTCAGGCTATCCACAATCATTCTACACGTAAAAATGGACCGTTTCTTGCCGTGAACTGCAGTGCTATGACCGATACATTACTAGAAAGTGAGCTGTTTGGGTACGAAGAAGGCAGCTTTACAGGAGCGCAAAAAGGCGGCAAAAAAGGGCTGTTTGAGAGCGCTGATAAAGGTACGATCTTCTTGGATGAAATTGGTGATATCAGTCCGCGTTTACAAACTCAGCTTTTAAGAGTGCTTCAAGAAAAAGAAATTAGACGGGTAGGAGGGACAAGAGTTATTCCAATCAATGTAAGAATAATAGCAGCTACTCACAACAATTTACTACATAAAATGAAAGAAGGGTTGTTTCGAGAAGATTTGTACTATCGTTTACACGTATTATCTTTAACGATTCCTCCTTTAAGATATAGAAGAACCGATATTCCTTTACTGATTCATCATTTTATTTCTAAATCAAAAACATGGACGCATATCCATCCAGAAGCGATGAAGCTGCTTATCGAATATGAATGGCTAGGAAACATAAGAGAATTAAAAGGAGTCATCGAGTATTTGCTTACTGTCTGCGATGAAAACGAAGTGAAAGCAAAAGACGTAGAGTATAGGCTTAGTAGTCAAAAAGAGGAGCATACTTTACATGAAGTTGAAAATGAATCGGTTGACTTGATCGAACTTCAAGAAAATCACGCTCTGTTAGAAACGATAAAGCAGTGTAATGATACAGGAAAAGCAGCAAGCAGAAAGTGGATTACACAGCATTTAAAAGGCTTCACTCTTACAGAACAGCAGGTGAGAAATCGTTTGGATGTACTAGAAGAAAAAGAGTATATTATAAAGCGCAGAGGCAGAGCAGGAACAAAAATAACAGAAAAAGGACTGCATTATCTATATCATTTAAAAACAAAACAGCACTTAATCAATCCTTAATATCTTAATATAAGGAAGAAAGGGAAACTTCACTAATTAAGTTTCCCTTTTCTATAAAATAAAATATTCATTTACCGTTTACGGCTGATTTCCTCCGTAAACTTTTCCTGTAGAAGAAGTAATAATACCGCCGTTTACGTTTAAAGTATAAGCTAATCCTCCAGAACCTGTCCAAGTGGAAAGATTAAAAGTGCTGCCATTAAATAGTTTATAGATAGAAATATTATTAAACGTCAGCGGCTGACCGCTTACACAAGTGGTAGGAGCCATATTCGTTTTAGCTAGATAAACAGCTGCATTGGTAGAACCTGGCTGCGTTACTACTTTAGCTGAACCATCTTTTTCTACCAGAAGCGCTGACTGTTCATTAACAGCAATCCCTTTTGCGGTTGTCCCAGTTTCTTCTCCGTCTTGGATATTACGTGCTAGAAATGTTAGAAAGCGTCCCATTCTATCTCGTTGTTCAAAATGGGTGTCTGTTTGGATGTTGTTGTTATGAGGTGTTTGAATCAAATAATCTGTAAAGGAAATAAGAGAACTATAAGGATTGTTTAGCGCTGTTTTAGAATCTAAAGTTGTAGAGCCTGCTGAGATAGAGTCGTAAATATGATCCCCTTGAATCATGGTGCCAGCACTTGTTCCCCCAAAAGGAATGCCTTGATTGATACGATTATTTAATGCTGTCAGAGCCGCAGAACCTTCTAAGAAATCTACGTAATCAGCCTGATTGCCTCCAGCAAAAAAGATGCCTTCTGCTTTGTTAATTTTATCAATTAAAGAAGAGTCTGAGCCTGCTCTTATTAAATCATCGACGACAATTGTGCTAACAGAGTTAAGAGGCTTACCTATGCTTTTTGCTAGGTCGTAGATATAAGAGTTATAGGCATCAGTACCCGTCGCTCTTATAACTAAGAAATCTCCGCCGTTTGCCTTTTGAATCATCCATTTGAACGCTTCATCTACATCGGTGCTTCCTCCCATATAGACTTGTCCGAAGCTTGTACTGGTCGCTTTGTCTGCAGTACTTCCCATCTGATAAAGCGTATAAGGTGCAGAAGCAGCAGAAGCTGAAATGGGCAGTAAAAGAGACGTCGCGAGAACAGCACAAGTGATGACTTGCTTTTTAATACTTTTCTTACGTTTAGCTTTTTTCATAAAGTTCTCCTCCTTTAATTAAGTGTTCATAGATGAACATGCAAGTCTTATACCAACTTATTAAACAGCAGAACAACTGTGAAAGAAGAGGTCTTTTGAAAAAAATACGCATGACATAGGTTCTTTATGGGTTCTTATTAAATTGCTTTATACCCAAAATGACAAGAGAAACTCTAACTTGAATGCCTAATAGTGAAAGGGAAATAGTAAAGGATATATTTTAAAAGTCCATACTTCATTGAAAAATATCATTTAAAAACTTAAAATTATAATAGAAAGGAAAAACAAGGATAAAAAAGGGCTTCCCCAAATTAGCACTTTATTTGTTTAAAAGACCTTCATTCTATCAATATCTTCGTCTCTTAAACGTTTTCTACTAACATTTCTACGCAGAAAAATTATACACGAGAGGATCTGTCAAAATGAACAAACAGGAAAGTAGTTATAGATGGGTTGTTTTTGGAACCGCTTTATTAGCATATTATTTGATTGTCAGTCAACGAACAGCCCCCGGACTTATTACAGAACAGTTAATGAAAGATTTTCACGTTTCAGCGTCTGTTATAGGATTAATGACGAGCATACAATTTTTAGCGTACGCAGGCCTTCAGATTCCTGTTGGCTTACTTTCTGACCGGTACGGTCCAAATCGATTTCTTATTATAGGATCGATTTTAACCGGAATAGGAAGTCTTATCTACAGTACGGCTCCCAACGAATATGTCTTAATTTTCTCTCGTTTGCTAGTCGGTACCGGAGACTCCATGATTTTTGTCAATTTAGTGTTAATTTTAAGTCAGTGGTTCAAGGGAAATGAGTTTGTAAAGCTGTTAGGTTTAATTGGGCTGGTAGGAAGTGTAGGTTCATTATCAGCTACTGTACCTTTATCTATGTGGATTTCACTTTCAGGATGGAGAGTTCCTTTTCTTAGCATAGGTCTGGTTTTAATGGCGGTATCTTATTTGCTTTATGTCGTTTTAGTCGTAAAGCCTAAACGATTATTTGTAGATGATGCTAAAGCAAATAAAGCCTCTGTTAAGACCCAAGAAAGCGTATGGGCGATCCTAAAAAGGGTAATGACGACTCGTCAAGCATGGGCAACATTTCTTTGTCATTTTGGTGTAGTGGGTACATACATTGGTTTTATTGGTTCTTGGGGAGTTCCTTATGGCATGAATGTGTTTCATTTATCTCGCGCTGATGCAAGTCAGCTTATTATGTATGGTTTGTTTGGCGCTATGATTGGCGGACCTTTAATCAGCTGGATATCAAGCAGGCTAAACTCTATTAAAAAAATCTATTCACTCGTCCATCTTATTGTGGTGCTTAGCTGGACAGGATTATTATTAACCGGAGTGAAACCTTCATTCATGCTAGTCGTTATTTTACTTTTTATCATCGGATTTGGAAACGGCGCAAGCGCTTTGACATTTGCCGTAGTACGTCAATCTTTCTCAGTGAAAGAAGTAGGAGTTGTATCAGGTTTTGCTAATATGGGAGGTTTTCTAAGCGCCGTATTATTACCTAGTATTTTTGGAAACGTCCTTGATTTATTCCCCGAGCGCTCGCTGCAGATTGGATATCATTATGCTTTTATGATTCCCATTTTGTTTTCAATGATGGGGTTGTTAGGTGTCTTACTAATTAAAGAAAAAGGAAAAAAGGAGCAGAGCGTACTGAATGCTTCTTAATTTACAATGACTGTCTCATTTACAGTGCAGAAAAATTCGTATCTTTATTATAAGGTTCATTTTTATACTTTCAAGCAGCCAGAAGATAATCGCTTTTATAAGTGGTTATCTTTTTTAGTCTATACCATTTTTTAGAGTCGTATAGAGCTAATACTTCTAAAAACAATAGCATAACTGAGTATTCTACTCCAAATAGATTTTACTCATATCAGTAATACAAAATTTTTTATAAGACAGCACACTATTAGAATTTACTACTTAAATAAAGAGCCACATCGCGAATTGCTTTATCAGTTTCACTTTCTATTAACTCTCTGTCCTTTGTATAGGAATAAAGAGTATCACCGTGAAGAAGGTGGTCTGATAAATTTAATAAGCCGACAGCACGTTTGTTGAATTTATAAGCAATAGCTAAAGTGGTGGCTGTCTCCATATCCACGCCAAGAAAATCTGCAAGCGACCATTCTTTTACCAGGTCATGCGTCTCGATAAGCATGGCGCCCATACTGACCACATGTCCTTTTATATATTTGTAGCCTTTTTGTTCACAATATCTACAGGCGGCTTCCACTAGCTCTTTGTCAGCTTCTACAAGCGTTTGTTCTGGTAAATACCAGTGCGATACGCCGTCTTGCATTTGTGCTGCAGATACGATTAAGATATCTCCATATTGTATAGTAGAAGATAAGCCTCCAAAATATCCCGTTTGAATGAATAAGTCGGTTCCGCTGCCAGCAAACTGATGGACAATGTTTGACGCCATCGGACTGCCGTATACATTCGCAAACCCTATATTTCTGTTTTTGAACTTACCTATCACGGTGTTCCATTTAGGCATATGAACATCAGTAGATAAAATCTCTTTCCATAAGCTTAGATTATCTTGGAATCCCCACTCACCATGAATAATGAATGCATTAGGCAGCTCTTTTTCTGATAGCTTTAATACGTTTAGCCAATCTTCTTTTTCAAAATCCCCATACAGTTTCATATCGTTCTCCTTATTCTTTTCATTTAGACTAGTTGGAGAAGAATTCTTCATTACTAGCTTTTATTCCTTTAATTTTTAGAACTAACAAACATAAAAGAAATGACAGTGCTGATTTAAAAATGATGTTATGCGCGCTTTTTTTTACTCATTTCTCCACAAATATTTAGGATTAAAAAGGAATTCAGTAATAATAAAAGAACTCAGTAATAATAAAAGAACTTTCTTACTAACGGTTATTTAAATTAGATAAAGCTGTGAGAAAAGCTCCGTTTAGTTAATGAATGGATAAAAGGAGGGAAGGTACAGGTGTCAAATTATTTTCCCGTAATTAAAACAAAAAGGCTTATCCTAAGGGAAATCATAACAGAAGACGCAGGCAATATTTTAAAATACCTATCCGATAAAGAAGTAATGAAACACTACGGTCTAGAGCCTTTTACAACGGTTGAGGATGCTTCAAAAGAGATTGCGTGGTATAAATCAATCTTAAGCGGAAAATCTGGAATAAGATGGGGTATTACTCTTAAAGAACAAGACGACATTATTGGCAGCTGCGGGTTTCTTAATAGAGTTCATGGCCATTACCGTGCAGAAATTGGATATGAGCTAAGCAAAGACTACTGGGGGAACGGAATTGCTAGTGAGGCATTGGGCGCTGTCATAAAATATGGTTTTACACATTTGAACTTGCGAAGAATTGAAGCTTTAATAGAGCCTGCTAATGTTTCTTCACAAAATCTAATAAAAAACCACGGTTTTGTAAAAGAGGGATTATTAAGAAGTTATGAATTTACGTGTGGAAAATTTGATGATTTGTATATGTATTCTTTATTAAAGCAAGATTTTGACAGGCTTCAACCACATGAAGGGAATATCTAGACATCGTTATTAAGAATATGTATAGCATAATGACAGATAAGGGGAAAATGTATGGCCTATTTTAATGTTGATATTGTTCACTATCATCCTCAATTTGCTGAGCAAACGGTGAAAATGTGGCGGGATAGTAAAGAAAAAGCGATTGGACAAAAGGAAATGCACAGTTTTGACCGTCATGTTTATTTCTTAAATCATATATTATCAGCACACTATAAAATTGAATTAGCGCTAATGGATGAACAAATAGTAGGAATGATTGCTTATCATGCTGACGAAATTAGCCAACTGTACGTTCATGTAGATTATCAAGGAGGAGGAATCGGACAGCTTTTACTCGAAAGAGCCAAGACAGAATCAAATGGAAAATTAATATTACGTACTTTTGAACGAAATAAAAGTGCACAGCGGTTTTATGAGAAACACGGCTTCAGTATTATAAAGAGAGGATGTGAAAATGAAGAGAAATTACCCGATATTACATATGAATGGACAAATAAATGAAAAATACGTAATTCTGATGAAGGAGAGTTTATTGTGAATAAGTTGGCACATGAAACATAACAACGCTGCCTGTATGTTCGTGGCCCGCCTTTTACTAGTTTAGGATAAATGATTAATGCTGACTGACTATTAAAAGGAGGATTTTAACATGATAACGGACAAACATTTTTTAAACGCTGTAAACAATACAAATGTTGATTTTACTGGCTGGGATTTTTCTATTATTACTCGTACTGGACGTATGGATAGCGACAAGCTTTCGTGGTCATATGGAAGTGAAGCTTTTCGCCTTATTCAAAACTCTAATGCTGCTTTAGATATGGGAACAGGAGGAGGAGAGTTTTTATCTTTGTTACAACCTTTTCCTCGCGTTATGTATGCTACCGAAGGATACAAACCTAACGTTCCAATCGCTAAAAAACGGTTAGAGCCACTTGGTGTCACCGTTGTTGAACGAACTGAAAACGCGAATCTACCGTTTAAAGATGGTACATTTGATTTGATTTTGAACCAGCACGAATCTTTTTGTGCTTCAGAAGTAAGAAGGATTTTGTCAAAGGAAGGCACGTTTTTCACTCAGCAAGTGGGAGGGTTGGACTGTTCACGAATCAATGAATGTATAGGAGTTCCAATAAATAGAGAGTTTTCTAACTGGAATTTAAAGAAAGCAATAGAAGAGCTTAAACAAAGTGCTTTTAACATCGTCTTTTACAAAGAAGAGTTTCCTGTGCAGAGATTTTATGATATCGGGGCGCTAGTTTTTTATCTAAAAGCAATTCCTTGGCAAGTTCATAATTTTGATATAGAAACACATATCGGCGGATTGTACAACATACATCAAATTATACAGTCTCAAGGTTTTTTTGACGTAAAACAGCATCGTTTTATTATTAAAGCTGAGGCAGAGCAATCACAAACAGGAGGCAGATCTCTAACTGGAGATCCGCTTTTTGTGCATCAATGATGATTGTACATAAAAATCATGATATAGACAGAATTAGTTATGTAATGGAACGTTTATGATCTTTAATATGATTTTTTGATGTATGAGATGTTGGTAATATGCAATTTACTGCTTTTTGAGTAATAGGCATAAAGAAATTAAGCAGCACACCGCCTAAACACACGGTCAATAACGTTCCAACACCAATCGGCCCGTTTAAAAGCATTGCAGCTAGTAAGAATGTGAGGTAAATAAATGTTCTTGAAAGAAATAAATTTGTTTTAGTTAGTTTTTGTATGATTAAAGTTAAGCGGTCAATTGGAATGGGTGCAAAATTTGTATGTAAATAGGCTGAGGTGCCTACACCTATAATGATTAAGCCAATTCCAAAACAACATAATTTGCTGTACCAACTTTCGAACGTAACCCAGTTCTGTAATAAAAAAAGCCATATATCGATACCAAGGCCGGTTACAACTGCTGTTAACAGTCCCAGTACTTCCGGCTTTTGTTTGCTTAAAAGAGAATTACCACAAATTAAAATACAGGCAAGCATAATCTCCCAGCTTCCAACGCTAAGACCTACGTTTAGTGACAGTCCAACTAAAAGTGCATCAAAAGGTGAAGCTCCTAGGTTGGATTGGATCGTTAAAGCAATTCCTAGAGTTAATAGTAAAATTCCTCCTACATAAACAACATATTTCATCGTAATCAGCTCCTTTATTCATTATTTTTTGTTGCAAATGCAACTATTTTGAGGTACATTAAACTTATAATATTTTTATTGTATTTGCAACAAAAATATGTGCAAAGGAGACATTTATGAGTGAAATTCTGCGTGAAATTGGAATGATAGCAAGAGCATTGGATTCGATTAGTAATATAGAATTTAAAGAGTATGACCTGACTAAGGGGCAGTATTTGTATTTAGTGCGAATATGTGAAAATCCGGGAATCATTCAAGAAAAGTTAGCTGAGATGATAAAAGTAGATCGAACAACAGCGGCTCGGGCTATAAAAAAGCTTGAAATGAATGGTTTTATTGAGAAGAAAGACGATCTCTACAATAAAAAAAATAAAAACCTTTTTCCAACTGAGAAAGGGAAGAACGTATACCCGTTTATAAAAAGAGAAAATGATTATTCGGATAAAGTGGCATTAGAAGGTTTTACCCAGGAAGAAGCAGATACCATTCTTAAGCTGGTTCAAAGAGTAAGAAAAAATATAGAAACAGATTGGGAGTTTGTCAAAAAAGGAAACAAGAGAAATTATTGAGGATATAAAGGAGAGGCGCATGTCAGTGATGATGGATATAAAAAAGTGTACTCTTGAAGATATAAATCACCTTCAAAATATTAGCTACAAAACATTTAATGAAACGTTTAAAGATCAAAATTCACCTGAAAACATGAAAGCTTATTTAGAAAAAGCATTTACAGTCGAACAGTTAGAAAAAGAACTATCAAATACGTCCTCGCAATTCTTTTTTATGTATGTTAATCATGAAATTGCAGGTTATTTAAAGGTTAATACGGATGATGCTCAGTCTGAAGAGATGGGGAAAGAATCGCTTGAAATTGAAAGAATTTATATAGGTAACAGCTTTCAAAAACAAGGGCTTGGTAAACATTTATTTAATAAAGCAGTAGAGATAGCAACGACATTTAATAAAAAGAAAATTTGGTTAGGCGTATGGGAAAAGAACAAAAATGCGATTGATTTTTATAGGAAACAAGGGTTTGTTCAAACTGGATCTCACTCTTTTTATATGGGAGACGAAGAACAAATAGACTTCATTATGGTTAAAACACTTTTATAGTTTTAAACAATAAGGACTATTCACTAATTTAACTGGTAGAGGATAATCCTTATTGCATACAGAGATTTTATGCTTTTAGGGTAAGCAGTAAGCAAACTAATATGGCTGCTGTGCCAGCATATAGGAGAATGAAATTAATGTCACATGCTTACCAAAAAGTTGGCTTTTTTCATTTTGGACATTACATTTTTACTTTAATTCTATTTGAAATAACATAGATTAATTAGATATATATCGAATTATAAAGCTTAAAAAATGAACGTTTTTACGTCCATTTTAAAAGATAACGGGCCACATCTCTTTCGGATTTAACTCATATTCTCCATTTTGCCTATACATAAAATGCTGCATAATTAACTCTCTGCGAATCGTTGCATAATCTTCATGATATTTTTTAATATGTTCATTTAATTCTTTTTCTTGATACGTTTTTCCGTGCTGTAAATCACGTATTAAATACGCTAATATCACGTTTTTTTTCTTTCTTTGACTTGGAATGATTTTTAAAGTACCGTCACTATTTATAAAGTTTTTAACAATAGATAATTTGTCTTTATCCTGTAAATGGTTGTCTTGATTTTCCATCGAATCCTCTCCAATACTTAAAATAGCCTTCGAGTTATATTCAAGTCTTTCAAGGTCTAGATAAAAATAAATAATGTTCCCTTGTCTTCTTTGATAAACAATTCCTACATCTCTTAGCTTTGAAATATGATGAGTAATAGTTGAAGGCTGTAACCCCAGTTTGTAAGCAATTGCTTGCCCGTGAAGAGGTCCTTTTTTTAATAGTGAAATAATTCTAATTCTCGTAGGATCACCAACGGCTTTATGGTAATTCACCAACTTATCTAATTGCATAGCTGAATACCTTCTCTCTTTAATTCGATATACATCTAATTCGATATTAATCGAATTAGATGTATATGTCAAAAAAGTGAAAATATTTAAAGTGATCATTTGTCACACTGCATATAAAAAATCGGCTCCGTCTAATCTTCAAAGTATAAAAAAGAGCCTGCTTTTCCATATAATTTAACCATTATTTTTACCTGTTCTTTTTATCAGTAAGAAAAAGTTACCATGTTTTCATCAAATAATACCGGGGAACATATTCAAAGAGATAAATGAATTATTAAAGATACATGTATGTAAATAATAAATGAAAAAGGAATGAGTAAATCATGACAGGAAATTCAAAAATTTTAATGGTTGTTACAAATGGACATACAATGGAAAACGGAGAGCTTGCTGGTATTTGGCTTACTGAATTTTCTGAAGCATATTTAGAATTTAAAAAAGAAGGATACGAAGTAGTCGTAGCAAGTCCAAAAGGCGGAAAATCGCCTGTGGATCCTAACAGCTTAACAGATGATGTAACGGACGAAGACAAAGAAGCAGGAAAACTTTTAGAGAATACAAAATCATTAGCTGATATAAGTTCACAAGAATTTGCAGGTATGTTTGTACCTGGAGGGCACGGAACAATGTTTGACTTTCCAGACGATACGCACTTACATCGTTTGCTAACAGAATTTGCTGAAGACGACAAGCTAATTGCAGCGGTATGCCACGGACCGGCAGCTCTTGTAGGCGGAAAGCTTAAAAACGGTGAGCCGATTGTAAAAGGAAAACGTATTACAGCGTTTACTGATTCAGAAGAGAAAGATACAACGTTAGATAAATACATGCCCTTTCTTCTTGAAACAAAGCTACGTGAGCTAGGCGCTGAATTTATTGCAAAAGATAATTGGAGCGATCATATTGAAGTAGATGGAAAGCTTTTAACAGGACAAAATCCACAGTCTACAATCAGCCTAGCAAAAGAATTTGTGCGTGCTTTAAACGCGTAAAAGTATGTATAACCTTAATGGGGATGTCTCGTGAGTGTTTGAGACATCCCCATTTCTTTAGGATGAAATAAAATGAGAATTAAGGAAAACAAAAAGGGCGGCTATCTAAATAGCTGCCCTTTTATTTATTAGAAGATTTATTTCTGAAAATGTATGTAGTAATTCCTGTCACAATGATAACAGCCACAATACAAATGATCAGACGAACAATCTGTGTCACAAAAATATTATCTGCAATACTCATGTGTTTCGTTAGAATTAACGTTCCATAAGCAGCTAAAACAGATAAAAACATATTGACGATTCGTTGAGCCATGTTGTCGTTACTCCTTTCGTTCCACTACTTTACACTTTAACATATGTATTCACTGTAAAAAATATCGAATTACAAGTATGTCAGAAAATCAGCACTCTCGTAAAAGAATCTACTTGTAAGGAAGTAGCTGATATCATATAGTTATGACGACTAAACGCAGCTTAGAGAAGGAAATGAGCTTTCTTTAGTCGAATTTAACATGCTTATATTCTGTTTTTAGATAGGTGGGAAAAGCTTGTTTGATAAATTGAAAAAGCTATTTATGGATAAACAGGGTCAGGAAGCAGATGACAAATACATTTTAGTCCCTGAGAGTGAAATAAATGAGACTTTAAAAAGAGAGATAGTGAAGTTGGAAGAAGTGGGAGAGGCATACAGCGAAAGTCTTCAGCAAAAATATAGAAATAAATTTGAACATGATGGTAAGCAGAACTTAAAAATATGGGTGTGTCGAGATATTGACGGCGACCAACTGCCAAATCTAAGTTCGGAGCAGTGTCTAGAAAAAGAATATCGTTCCCAAGTTGCGATAAACTTTGAGGGGTTCACAGATGAAGAAGATGCATACATTTATTACATCCAGTTGTGGTATTACTTCGGTGGGTATTTTAAAGGGTCAGGCACTTTGTATGATTTGTCAAAAAATTATTTAGAAGCTGATATTGAAGAGAAAATAGAAGAAATACTGAAACAGCTATAACCTTTTAGCATAGAGATTATGTGTTAGTACACAGGGGGAAAGAAGATGAGGGGACGGCCAGCGCTGGAAATAGAAAGTGAAAAAGTTTATAAAACTAAAAAAATCCTAACGGAACATTTATAGCGCGAATTATTCAAGTGCCTAAGGAAGAAAATATGTTAGATTTTATGCTGAAATCAAACACTTAAGGAAAAAGGAACTTTCTTATAAAAATCTCTTAGTAACGACTGAAAACTGGTATGATTCTTTTCGTCTTGCTAGAGGAGATCTGAAATGGGTATCTTTGCATACAGTAGCGGTGTGGGACTGGTTGGGACATAAATTAGTTGAGGTAGCAGCCCCAACCGGTAAGGAAAATTATCGTATTTCAGATGACCACTGTTCAGCTTACCGAGAAAAGTAATAATGACGATATAGTAAGGAGAAAACGAATGAAAAAGCATTGCTGCGATTATATGAATTATCATGCGAACTTTACATGTGATATTCATAGTGATCCATTTGATTGTCCAGATAATCTTATCTTATTTGATAAAACAAATAAGGAATACGGTTTAATTATCCATGATGGTGGTTCATCCATTATTGGAATTTCATTTTGTCCATGGTGTGGTAAGAAGCTTTGCTTTAACTTAAGTATGAAGGGGGATCCTCTTCATTTCTGGAATGGGGGATGGGGCTTGATTTTTCGTTATCTAGCTATGTTATCAGGATTAGGAATAGCTCTATTAAACCTTTTTGATCCTATACATCAAGGGATTACGCGCTGGTTGATGGTTATCTGCGGTTTATTCATCTTTAGTAGCCATTTAAAATTCATCTTAGATAAGAAATCGAAAACAACGGATAATCAAAAGCAGACCTACTAATAAGAATTTCTTTTGATGTTCTAATGGTGATAAACAGTATTATGTAAATGAAAAACCTATGGAATATGTAGGAGAGAAAAAAAAAAGAAAATTATATGTTATAATAATCTTAAATACCCAAATAAAGGAATTTTTTGTTGTTATGAATCATAAATTTAATTCTCTATTTATAGTCTATCCTATCGTTTTCTTTGTAGTCCGTACTGTTTTTTCTTTTGTGAAAAATAGCGCTGCGGAATCTGTCTATGAGACGTTAGCTATACTTGCCATGTATTACTTTGCAGTTAGTGTTTTCTATTAGATTGACTTGTATATACAAAAGAAAAATAGTTAATAGATTAGAAAATGCTCAGAGTCATAGTAAAAACAAACGATATAAAGGAGTCTAACAGTGCGCATTAAGAATTATTTTTTGTTTATTTTTCCATTCGTTTTACTATTATTAGCAAGCTGTGATCCATCTTCCACGCCTAAAGAAAAATACTATTCAAGCACCAAAAGCACAAACCTTCAATTAGAAAACGTTAAATCAGTATCAATAGGAAGTGCTAAATATGACGTAGCAAGTTGTTTGAAGAAGAAACCAAAATTTATAGAGGTTACGGAGAAACCGCCGTATACTACCTACATTTACGGAGAAAGTACGGAAAAGTATGATGTTGAATTTAAAATTGTAGATAATAAAGTCAGTAGGTATGACTTGCTTAGCAGCAAGTATGGTACGGAAAAGGGCATACATACTGGTGACAGCAAAAAAGATGTCATTAAGGCATATGGAGAAAATTATTACGAAAGAGAAGATACCGGAGCAACAATAATAGGGTATTTTGATAAAACTCATAAACTCAATATTGAGTTTTCTTTAGATGATAAGGATAAAGTTGGCGGCGTTTTGGTTCAAAAAATAAATAATTAAGATGAGTAATAATCATTTATTTGCAAAATGAAATATATTGACTAGTAAATTTCAAATAATAGTAATAGAGGAGAATATACTGATGCTTGGGGCACCATTTACACTATTAAGGCCTATTTATTACCTGATCGCAGCTTTTTCAGTATGCAATTTTATGTATGTAATTTTCTTGAGAAATAAAGTCAAAGCAAGTAGTTATGTAATCGTCAATTCCTTCTTCTTTTTAATAATTGCAGCAGTCTTATTGTTTCAAGAAGGCATCATTGTAGATGAATTTAATCTTTCAGGTGATTCCGTAACCTTTGATTTAACGATACTGTTAGGCGTTTTATTTGTAGCTAGTTTCATTTTTCAAAAGAAGAAGACAAGGAGTAAGAATTAAAAAAAATAAATACAATCATTTACGCTGCACTAGCATCGTGCTTAATTATCGGTTTTACCATATGGCAATTATTTTTTAACCCGCGGCATTTACCTTCCGGTGACTATATCTCGCAGTGTACTTCCCCAAATGGAAAGTACATGGTGAAAGTATATCAGTCAAACGGAGGGGCGACGACGGACTTTGCTATAAGAGGAGAAGTTACATACAATAACGAAACCTTTAATAAAACTAAAAATATTTATTGGAATTATCCTCAGGAAAAAGCGTCGGTAAAGTGGATCAACCGTGATACGGTCAACATTAGTGGCCACATATTAAATGTCAAAAAAGACAAATTTGATTTTAGATCCGAGAATGAATAAAAATTGTAAATAACCAAAAAAACATAAAAGTCTTTTTGAAGAGCTTTTATGCTTTTTATTATTGATAATAAAGATTCTGTCAGAGCCAATAAATGTATTAGTTTAATAAACTCTAAAAAGGATCTTCCACTGAAGGTTATTTTTTACTTTTATTTAACATCCGGGATGTTAAATAAAAGGTACCATCATATATAAAAGTAGAACTAAGCCGACCATTAAGTTTTAATCCTTTAATTACTATTTTATCCATAATATGTTATAATGTTTTAAAAATGGTGGTGTAGCAATGAAGGAAGATAAAGAAACACCTGAAAGAATAAGAGAGAGGTTAAAACAAGAAGAGTTAAAAAGAAACCCCGCAGGGAATATGAACGATGCATTTAACAGAAATGAAGCTGGAAATCTATCTGGTTTAGCAGGCAGCTTAGGATGGAAGGGTCTAGGCGTACTTATTGCTGTAATCATTATAGGTTTTATCGTTGCGTCACTCTTTTTAAAATAACATCAGGTTTATAAATTAAAAATACTGGAGGCGTTATTTTGAAAAACTATGCAGTGTTTATGAACTGAACCCAAAAAGTTAGACACGTTATTTAGGCAGCTAATGAGGATTGAATTCTGTATTCTACAGGGGTCAATCCTTTTAATTTTTCTTTTATTCGCAGATGGTTGTAATAGAGGATATAGGC
>NZ_JAKWFL010000012.1:0-116141 GCF_029522095.1 Priestia sp. Y58 | reverse complement strand
TACCATGTATTAAATAAAGAAGTTGTTTTGATAAAAAGAAGGCTTGAGCCGTATGACGGGAAATCTGTCACGTACGGTTCTTAGGGGGGCGGGCGCTCGTGAGAGTGCCTGCCTACCCGACTTAACTACAGAAGTATACTTTTACGAAATTTTCAAGAAGTAACATGTGCTTTAAATTATTCACTTTAATTTAAAGCCAAGACAGTACTACATGTCTTGGCCTATTTCTGTAAACTTATTTAACTACCGTTACACTTCTTACTGGACTTTCATTGTTAGCTACATCTTTTGCCGTAACAGAAAGTTTTGTCCCAGTCTTTTGTTTAGGAATAGTAACTTTAAATTTCCCTATTTTATCTGCTGATCCATTTCCAATAATAGCTTTTCCAACCTTTATTGTTACTTTTGCATTTACTTCGGATGTTCCAGTTACTATTGTTGTTTGACTCGTTACTTTATTTACACTTGGTGCGGCAGGTGGTGTCTTGTCTTGAACAGTCTTAAGAGTTGCTGTCCCCACATTGCCTGCTGCGTCTTTTGCTGTTATTAATACTTTTGTTCCAGCTTTTTGTTTTATTATTTTAATACTAAACTTTCCGTTTTTATCTACTTTTCCGTTTGCTAATACTCTTGTTCCTACTTTTATAAAAACGGTACTATTAAGTTCAGCTGTACCAGTTACTACTGTCTGCTGATCCGTAATATCGTTTACTTTTGGAGGGGTTGGAGGTGTCTTATCTAGTACGACTGATGTTGTATATGGACTGTAACCTCCAGTGTTTTTAACTGTTACTAATATTTTTGTTCCAGCTTTTTGCTTCGGAATAACTACGGAAAATATTCCTTTTACATCTGTTTTTCCATTACCTATAATTGTTGTACCTACTTTAATATATACAAAAGTGTTTGTCTCAGCTGTACCAGTTACTAATGTATTGTTATCTGCAACAGCATTTACTTTTGGTGCAATTGGTGCTTTAGGCTTTACTGTAACTGTTGTATACACTGCCTGACTACTGTTACCTGCTGCATCTTTTGCGGTCACACCTATTTTCGTAGCTGCTTTCTGCTTGGAGATCTCTATAGAAAATTTCCCAGTTTTATCTGCAACTGAACTTCCAATTCCTTTTGTCCCTACATTTGCCGACACAGTAGCCCCAGCCTCAGCCATCCCTGTGAGAATTGTATCTTGATCTGTTATTGCATTTACCTTTGGTGGGGTAGGTGCCGTTTTATCCTTGACAACTGTAGTTGCTATTGGACTTTCCCCTACGCTATTCCTAGCTGTTATCAATAGTTGCGTTCCGGCTTTTTGCTTTGGAACTGATACATTAAAAATTCCTTTTGAATCTGTTTTTCCACTGGCGATTTTTGTGGTGCTTGTTTTAACGTCGATTACTGTATTTTGTTCTGCGGTTCCACTTATCACTGTGCTATTATCGCTTACTTCATTTACCTTTGGTTGATTAGGTACTTTTGGTGTTAACTTAACAGTTATTTGTTTAGATAAACTATTATTCCCATTTGAAGGTTTTACTTCTGCTGTTAGAATAGTGTTAGCTTTTTGTTTAGGTATATTAATTTTAAAATTCCCATCACTTCCAGCAGTACCTTTTGCAATAACATTTGTCCCAACTTTTATAGATATACTTGCACCATTTACTGTAGTTCCAGTGATAACGGTATCCTCGTCAGTAATTCCGTTCACATTTAGTAACGCTACATGAAGCAATTCATATGGTCCGTATATTTCCTGTCTCTCGGTAGTAGTATTTTTTATGTAGAGCTTTTTACCACCATCCACAACGTAGTTTGCTTTTGAATTACTTATACCTTTTTCTTCATTACCATTTGAAAAATACCATGTATATTCGTGCTGATTGGGAACAGTAAACGCAGATTTTGGATCTTCAAAGTATAAAAAATCTCCAGGTTCCATTACAATCGTTGCAATAGCTGGATTTTGTACACGTTTAGGTTCATTGAATGTATCATAAGGTCCGTATATTACTTGATCAGAAAGTATAGTAACAACTGATTTTTTTGCTTCTTTAGAAGGTAGTTTCCTAACTTCTTCTCCATAATTCCAATTACTATAAAAATCAGCCGTTCCATCTTCCTTATAGGAAGCAATAGTAAAGCCTTCAGGAATAATAAAATCTGATTTAGTATCATACTCTAGATTCTCACCTTTTTTGACGGCAATTTCTTTAAGAGCTGGTGTTTCAATGACTTCTGGAATGTTAAATGTTTCGTAAGGACCATATATGGTTTGGTCTCTCTTGACTGTAATAACCGTTCGTTTTACTTCATTTGAAGAGAATTTATTAAAGCGTTCACTGTAGCCCCCTTCTGTATAGAAATTAGCCGTTCCATCAGACTTATAAGATGCCTTCTGAAACTCGTATGGAACTGTAAAATCTGTGTCTCCCTTAAATTCTATAGTTTGCCCTTTTTTAAGGTTGATTTCTTTCAAAGCTGGAGATTTACTTTGTTCAGGAACTTTAAATGTTTCATAGGGTCCATATACGTCTTGGTCCTCCATCATTGTAAAAACAGCTCGTGTTGCTCCATCAGTTGAAAGTTCATTAATTCGATGGCTATAATCTGATTTATTATAAGACGAAGCAGTTCCATCTTCCTTGTAATACACACTTTGATAATGACTTGGTATTATAAATTCAGATCCTCCTGAATAGCTCCATGAATCACCTTTTTTTACACTTACCTTCCTTAAAGCTGGAAACTTACTTGGTTTGGGAACTTTAAATGTTTCATATGCTCCATATATTACTTGATCCTCTGACATAGTAAGAACAGCTCGTTTTACTTCATCTGAAAATCCAGGTAAAAACTTGGTGAAACGATCATTAAAACGGGAATCATAATAAGTATAGGCTGTCCCATCTTCTTTATAATAAGCACTCTCGTAATGACCTGGTATTTCAAAATCTGAATCCCCTGTGTACTCCCAACTATCACCTTTTTTTACATCAACTCTTTTAATAGCAGGCGTTTTACTTCTCTTTGGCATTTTAAAAGTATCATAGGGTCCATATATTATCTGGTCATCTTTCATAGTAATAACAGCTCTACTAATTTCAGTAGATTCAAATGTTGAAACGTGGTCGTGATATTGAGATGGATTATAAGCGTAGGCCGTTCCATCTTTTCGATAGTATGCACTTTCATAGCTGTCAGGTATCGCAAAATCTGAACCGCCAGTATACTCTAAACTTTCCCCATTTTTCATACTTTCTTTCTTTAATGCAGGATGGTCCACTTTTTTATAGGGTTGAGAGTAAATACTTACGGTTTCAGTTACTCCACTTGTATTTTGAATAACCATTCGTTCGTCGTTATCCATAACCTTATGTCTTGTTGCATAATAGTTAGCATAATATTCTTCTGGGGTATTACCCTTATAACGTACAAAGTCATGTACATCACTAACCGTAACAATTCCATCTCCCAAAATTTCTATTGTTTCGTTAGGTGCTAAAGTAATAATTGATTCTGCGCTTGCAAACCTTGTTGGAAAAAGAACAAAAGCTACAAATGCAGCTGCAAGTATAGCCATCAACCTTTTACTTTTCCTTTTCATATAAACTCGTTTCAAACTAAATCCCTTCTTTCGTCCGATGTAACATAATATTAATTACCTAAGAAAAAAGTCATTGCTAATTAACTATAATCGGATAGGTAGGAATTTTCTATATAATTATCAAATAAATTTTATCTATGTTTTTAAAACCCCTAAGTTTTTGTATCAAGATATCTTTAATTCTAAATTAAATCTAGTAGAAGTAGAAAAAGACGATATTTATCGTCAAAAAGTGCACATATATATGTGTAATTACAAAAAGTTACTTATCAGCGCAGCGCTTGAGAGAAGCCTTTTTTGTGATTAGAGTAGTGTGACTATCACTACTAAATCTTTTTAAAAAGGCGTTTTAGCAACTGCATTATATATTTTCATGTAACCTTTCTTCACGTGTTTTCCAATACTACTTTTACTGTCCTGATTCTATCGAGTTTTTCATATGAAATTATTAAATAAAATCCAATTTATAGCATGTTAATTAACTGAAGCTGTTTAACTAAGATAAACTAAAATATTTATATATATCTACTATTTTTCATATATTTTCTTTTTTTGTAGTGCTATATTATTATTTGCGGACCACTTATTTTGTGGAATTTGATTTGATAATATTGCTATCTCTTTGCAATAAAATCTATCTGTTAAAGGAGGGTTGTATGTATGATCTACTTGATACGCAAACTACACCCATACCGTTGGGGTGTTACCACCGTTTTAATTATCTTTGCTGGAATGTATCTTTATTATTTTTTTAGTAGTCAACCACATCTTACTGGTCAATCACAAAGTAAAGTATGGAAAGCTGAATACACACTTTATGATACATATTGGGAAGGAACCCTAAAGCGCTTATCTGAAGGTGATGTTACATTACATAAGCTTATTATTATAGAGAATGGGCAAAAAGTGGACTATTCTCCTGGTAAGGAAAAAATTTCTCAAAAATCCTTTGATTTTATGTCTTTAGGTGACCGCCCAAAAAAGAATGAGACTTATAAAGTCCAAATAGAATGGAAGGATTCCAAAGGAAGTCACAAGGAAACTTTTCCATTAGAGAGATCATATAAGCCTTTTTAGAAACATGGATTTACAAAAGAGGATAGTCGAGGATAACATGATTTAATTTAAGTTAACATATGGATTATGATCAATTAGTTAAAGAAGATAGTTTTTAAGGAGATTATATGAAAAAGAGTTTACAATTATTTGGCATAGTCTTATTTATTTCAGGAATTATATTATTTGGACTTATGCATTTAGCTATCGCCTTATATATCCCACATCTGGAAGAGTGGAGTGACCCACCTGGGAAGCTAGCAGTAGTACTTAATGAAATTATAGGATGGATTCCTTATGTGTTGAGTATTTTATTTATGTTACTTGGAGGGGCTATGTTAATTTTTGATCTATGGAAGAGTAAACATAAAAAACAGGAGAGTAAAAAAAGTTGAATTGAATGTAAAATCAAAGGAGAAGCATTTTCAGAAGCTTTATAAAATTAGTTGTTACAGCCTTTTTATCTGCTATTATTTTTAGTACTGTCTACGGGATAATTAGCTTAACACCTGAAAGTAAAAAAGAACCTAATATTTATTACTTTAGTTTTACAGATACATTCGTATTTACATTCATTTATACTTTTCCTGTTTATATAGTTGTTGGTATTATTTGCTCTTATCTAATTGATATGATGGCAAATAACGTGCAGACAGGGAGAATATATTTCTAAATTAGCAATGTACTCCTTAGCAGGATTAATCCCTGCGTTAGAATTTTATTTTCTGTTCACAGGAATCACGTTAGATTACCGATTATTATTTTATTTTTTTGCTTTAGGCATTTTTGCATCAAATACCTTTTAACATGTTCTGCTACTTATGAATAGGCTTTTTAATAAGAAATAAACCTGCAGTAACCACTCGTATTTTAATAGAAATAATTAGTACAAGTTTTACTCTTGATGACGACACATGTAAGAAAAACTCTTAATTAAGGGCTTTTCTTACATGTGTGGTTGATTTTAAACATTTTTAATAGTTGATAAAAGTAAGATATATACATGTACATATCTAAAGCATAGTACTAGGTTATAGTTTGTTTAGCCAAAAGGTAAGCAAAATAAAAGCAACCTCATATCCCATGGCATTGGAAAGAGGTTGCTTTTTGTTATTCATACTCGTTGAAGAATGCATAGCACCGCAAGTAAATAATATCATATTTTTACCATAAGTACTATATTTTTCTTGTTTTCCATATTTATAAAACGGGCACTTTTTATTCATCTTATCTTCAATCACCCGGAGAGAAAAACGCGTTATATCAAGGATGTATAAAAAGCTGCATAACTCATAAATGAGACCTCTTTCGAACCCTTACTCCCAGAAGGGTTCTTTTTTGTGGTGTGTTCCGGAAAGAGTGTTTATGTAAACTAAAAATGAATATGCTATACATAGCGAAAGGCGGACGTTAATCAACACCAAAAGCTTTCATCTTGAAGGCTTCTGGTGTTGATTTTAATTCATAATACCAGTTTTATAATAAGGGTAGTCCATTTGTTTCTGAATTTTCGTTGCAGTTTCTGCGCCATCAATTAATTCACATATATAGAGTCCTAGATCTACTGAAGTAGCTACTCCACCACCAGTAATAACATTGGAATCTCTAACAATTCGTTCTTCTCTTACTTTGTCTGTATATTGTTTTAATAAATCAAATCCATTTGGGTGAGTAGTAGCTTTTATATTTGTTAGGAAGCCTGCTGCTCCTAGTAGAAGTGATCCAGTACACACAGAAACTTTATAAGGAACATCTTTTGCTGTTTTTAGCCAGTTAATGAATTCAGTATCATATTGCAAAGATCGGGTACCCATTCCACCTGGCACAAAGATTAAATCATACTCTGATAGGTCTGGTGAAACTTTATTTATTTTAAATGTAATTCCACGGTCATCGCTTATTTCATTATTTAATGCACAAAGATCCCACGTTAAATCTTTTTTGAATCCTAGTGTTTTTAACCGTGTAATGCCATCGTAAAACCCAATAAAGTCTAAAGCTGTTAATTGATCAAAAAGAATAAAACCAACTTTCATTAAATTACACCTTCTTTAACATAATTAATAATGTAATTTAATTCTCCACATTTTTCTAATACCCTCTTATTCTTGATAATTTGTCATATAACCAGATATATCTGTTCCTAGAATCTGGATTATGTTAACTAACTTTGTATATCGTATTCAACTTAAAATGAAGATTTTATTTTTATTTTTTTCTATTTTATGAAATAATTGTATGGTTCGTTTCAGAGAGAACAATCAAATCTATAAGGAGAGGAAAGAATGAAATTAATAAGAAACATCGTATTTTTTAGTTGCTTTGCATTACTACTTGCAGCTTGTCAAAATGCTGATACAACTTCAACTATTAAAGATAAGGATTTAGATACTATCCTTAGTGATATATCTGATAAATACGTCGTTTTAAGTATTGGACAAGACTTGAAATCAAAAGATGTAAAAGTTGAGGTAGAGGACACTGAAGATGCAAACAAAGTAAAAGCAGATATTAAACGTCAATTAAAAGAAAATGGTTTGAGTGCTTATAAAGTGGACGTTCGCGAGAGAAATGTTAAACAATTAGAAAAAGAGAATCGTTGGCTGGATATTGAGAATAAGGTTCTTGCAGATTTGAAAGAGAATAAAGAGTATAAGAATGTAACATATAAAAAAACTGACGTTACATTGAAACAGCCTGTTACAGTCGCTATTGTTACTCCTATAAACAAGTCTGATGAAGGTGCTCAAGAGTATAGTGAAAAAATTAAAAAAGAAGTAAATACCTTCATCCAAACTAAAGATATAAAGAAACAATCTAAAGGTGATTCTTACAAGATTGTTATTTATGATCAAGATGACCAGGTTATCAGTTAAAGAATACATAACGGAACAATAAAGCTCCAAGAAGTGTTATATACTCCTTGGAGCTTTATTTCTACCGATAATGTTGATTATGGTCACTAAATTAAAAAAAGAGCACCCGTTCAAAGGTACTCTTTTTACTTGTCAGTACAATTCATTCTTTGATCTTTTATGTACGTACGGATAGCAAATATCCCTATTACACTTAAAATAAAGATAATAACGTTAATAAACATATCTAGTAAATTATTTAAAGGTAAGTATGACATGAGTGAAAGTGAAGGTATAAATAATACACATTCCCACATCATCATGTCTTTAAATAGTTTTTGTATATGTAACATATCGTTCAACTTTCTTTATTCCTCCGTTTCATGGTTCACAAAGTTCTTTTATTTAATAACTTCATTTAAGTTATCTTCTGCTTGCTTCATAGGTTTATATACAAATAGGTGTAAGGATAGCCCTATAACTGCAGTAGCGTTTAAAACAATGCTCATAATTGGCAATGTCCATTCAAAAAAAGCAGGTAAGTGTCCGTTCATACTTATTCTTGAAGAACTAATTCCTAATATTAAAAGGGAAATTAGTAAAGGTAAATTTTTTATCAATTTAAATCCTCCTATACATCATCATTTTTATTTTACCATAAAAAGAAATAAATGTATTTCCGGTAAGCGTGCCGATAAATGGTTTTATGGTAACTAGAAGGACAGATATAAACATATACTTTAACACCATTATATACAGGGGTGTTAACTATGGGAGTATCTTTTTATAATGGCCAAATATGTGTTGAAGGTATAATCTGCGGATCATTTATAGAAATAGGAATTACTTTCATAGCTTTGTTCATTGTATATGTAGCTTACGAAACAATATACAAAAAATAAGCAGTGCATGCAAAATGATGCATTGCTTATTTATGTGCCTGTAAAACAAAAGATGTTTAAAAGAAAATATATTTTTAAAATATAAATTTAAATATTTACTAATTTATGTAATAATTGTATGTGTTTATTTCCTAAATGAGATTAGTAAGTAACTCTCGCTATGCATTTTAGAAATATAATTTAGGAACAGATGTAAAGGCAAAGTATTAAAAAGGATGTTAGTAAGAAGAAAAAATGCAAAAGGAAGCAGCTCTGAAAGGAACGAAATAATGGATAAAATAAAAAAGATTTTGGTGTTATTTTTAGCTATCCTTGTATCAACCATTATCCTACTCTCCGTTATCTTTATTAACTGGGAGCATATCTTTGGTGACACCCGACCTATAGCAAATGCTAAAGCGATGTACCAATTAGAATTTAAAGATAAGGATATAGCTGAAACGACAGATGTTGATAATAACATTATGTATGTAGTACCTAAAGGACATTTAGATACGTACATCGAAATGATGAAAAAGAAAGGGTACACCTTAACAGAAAAAGACGATAAACATCACACACTTTTAATAAAAAAAGGAAATACTTTCACAGAGATCTCTTATAAGAGTCTTACTTCTAGATATACCTTAATAAGTAGTCCATTTCTAAAGGAAGTTTAACTAGTCACTAACACCAAAGTAAAAAATGTAATTCCATAGAGTAATAGGAGTGTTATATGAAGTACGTAGATGTTATTACAGAAAGTAAAATACGAGGTATCTCTTTAGCTCTTCTTCTTATTTTTATGAGCTTAGGGTGGTATCTAGATAGTTCTGTGTGGTACGAAGCAGCCATACTTGTTGTCTCCATTGCTTTTATACTACATGCCGTAAACTATTATTTAACTACAAGAAATAAAGCAACAGGGATCACGGCAATAGCAGCCAGTTCGGGCTTTGGTTTGTATAATTTATTGAGTATCTTTTTTTGAAGGGACTATAATTCTCTATATTTGCAAGAAATGAGGAAGTTTTATGTTTAAGAAAATTATAAGGTGTTACGATTACAAGTTCATTGCAGCCTTAGTTGTTCTATGCCTTATTGGTTTAGTGATGGTCTACAGTGCAAGTATGGTAACGGCTATTAGCCGATATGGAGTGGCAGGAGATTACTTTTATCAAAAGCAAAAACTTGCTCTTATAGCAGGATTTTTCTTTTTTTGTGTGACAGCTTTTATTCCTTATAAAATATATCAAGAAAAAAAAATATTAAAAATCTTGTTAGTAGTTGTCATTGCACTTTTGGCTTTGGTACTTGTTTTTGGACATACAGCCGGAAATGCAACAAGTTGGCTCGTGCTTGGTCCAATTAGGATACAACCATTAGAGTTAACCAAACTCACAATTATCGTATATTTAGCAGCTGTCTTTACGAACAAGCAAGAGTATATCAATGATTTAAAGCGTTCTATTATTCCACCTATTGTCATTGTACTTTTTATTTGTTTCTTGATTGCGATGCAGCCTGACTATGGTGGTATTCTCCTCATCTTGGGTATTGTCGCAGCGATTGTCTTATGTTCAGGTATCTCAAGAAAATCAATGATAAAGATTGCCTTGTTAGGAGTAATAGGCGTTATTGTTATGCTATTTGTTTTATTAGTGACAGGGCATATCGATACGGTATTCTCCCCTGTTCGTTTAGCCCGTTTTACAGGATTTTTACATCCTTTTAGAGATCAACAGGGCGATGGGTATCAACTTGTTAACTCCTATTTAGCTATAGGAACTGGAGGAATAACAGGTCAAGGGCTAGGGCAAGGCATTCAAAAGGCTGGTTACCTTCCTGAATCACATACGGATTTTATTATGGCTGTAATTGCTGAGGAATTAGGTTTTTGGGGGGTACTTCTCGTCTTAGGCTTACTATTTTTCATTATTGTACAAGGCCTAAAAATAGCAAGAAAGTGTAACGATTCATTTGGAGCATTATTAGCTATAGGTATTTCGGTTATGATTGGTATTCAAGCATTTGTTAACCTTGGAGCAGTAACAGGTATTCTTCCTATCACAGGTGTAACACTACCTTTTGTAAGCTTTGGCGGTTCTTCCCTCACATTATTAATGCTAGCAATGGGAGTACTAACAAATATCTCGATGTTTACTAATTACGAGAAAAAATACAAGAATCAAGTACCTAAACAAGACAAGTTAAAAAGTATTTAAAGTTATGAAAAGTGGCAACTTGGTATGAGAAGTTGCCACTTTTTATTTCGCATAATCCGTAACCCTGTTTGTGATACATGTAGCTTTTTAAAAAAATCCATAATTTCTGCTTTTATATTCCATAATTTTAATACTTTTGTTTCAAATCTTTGTATATCTTTAAAGCTTGTTCATATGTATCGTTGTTTGAAGCAATTTGATAGTTTTTTGCGCTATCATCTGTATGAAAAATCCCTTTATCATCTATCATTAAAGTTCCCGAAATTTTATCATGATAGACAAATGTTATTGATATTGTCTTATCAAGATTCAGTTGTTGGTTGGTTTGTCCTATATATTCGATTTGATTATATGAATTAACAAGTGACTGAACGCTTTCTTGCTCAACTTTATTATATCCCTCATATAAACTTTGCCCTAAACCAATATCAACGTAATCTGCTTTTATTGCCTTTACAGAGTTATTGCTGCGTCCATTTATAATAAGGACTATTATTACAATGCTAAGAATAAATAATAATCTTTTCACAATTTTAATCCCTTCAAAGTATTAATGTTATTAATTTTTAAACTTTTATAAACACGTCACTATCTTTTTTACTTAGACATATATATTTAAACTAACGTTTTATTTAAGAACTGCAGTAAAAAAAGCAGTTAAAATCAATAACACAAAAAATGTTATAAAAAAGTATCCTATTATACGTATTCCTTTAGGAACTCCTGATGTATTGATTTTCGTCGGATTTCCTGAAACCTTATTTAAATGATCTTCAACATCATTTATGCTGTTTTTATTCTCTTTATCCATTAATTTAAAATACCTCCTAGAATATTCTTGTATTATTAATGGTAACATTTATCTTTTAATCTAAATTACTAAAGTGTAAAACTAATTCAAACTTCCTAGAGCGCACATTATGTTGACTAAAGATGTAAGGGGTATAGTGATTAAAATTTATGTTATTGATAAAATGGTAAAAAAGGTAAATTTAGTTAGGTGGTTAGTATGTTCTTTAATATGTATCGAGTTATACATCTTTTAATAACAGGCATTATTATTATCCCATTCGCTTGGTTCCTTGCTGAAGGAGGAATAGGCGAAAACTTTTCTGGAAACAGATTTACCGAGCCTCAAATGTTACTAGTAATTCCTGTATGGATTTTAGGATCAGTCCTGTTATTTATCAAAAAAACTGTAAAATGGGGTCTCCTTATTACTCTCTTACCCATAATTTCAGCTGTATTATGGGTTTCAATTTCTATTTTGAGAACGCTGTTTTTCTCTTTATAGGTTAAGATTTCTAAGGTCGTTTATTTTGTGAAGGTTTTTTATTTATGACTGATAATCTTTTTACATTAACTAGAAAAAAACAAGAGAAGTAAGCATACCATGCTTGCTTCTCTTAATTTTAATTCAAACTCGTCGCAATTAATAGCATACCTAGCATGAGAAGGACTAGAATTAGAACAAATGAGCTCATCATTAGTCCTTTCTCGTGTTTTTCAAAAGCTATTACTCTACATGAAAAGCAAACCGGGTAAAGTGTGCCTCCTAAATGTAATCCTCATAAAATTCATCATGTTTGCTAGGGATAAGACCTTGTCTTCCTGTAAGATAATAAATTAAATAGCCTAGAATATTAAAGAATACAAATATAAAAACCCATCCAATTCGTAACCTTTTTTGATGATAAGCATTGATAATTGCCCAGATAGTAAACAGAGTCCAGTAAATAGTCATTCCCACAAATAGGACAACGGCTTCTAATCGACTAAAGCTTCTATTGTCTATTGAAATGAACCATTGGTCATCCCCATTTCCAAATGTGTCAAAGTCTGCTCCTAACCATTTTGGAGCCCAAAGGGTTCTTTGATATTGAAAATCTGGCTGCACTCCCTTCCAGTGATAGTCAATATAATTTTCGCCAGAACGGCTGATTATATTTTTTGATTTATAAATAGTAACCCCGGAAACATAGTTTGTATCTTCTACTAACGCTTCTATTTTTCTTTTTATGTCTCTGGTTATCACACCTTTATCTTTCAATTCATAGGATATTAATGAACCTGTGTCGGATATTCCTTGAGCCGTTGATTCTTCCACTTTCCATAGAAAATAAAAGCTGGACATTGTGACGATTAAGCATACTACTGCTACGTATAGGATGCGCTTTGCAAATATCTTCTGTATTTCAAACAATTGTCCAATCACATTTCGTATTTCTTTTTCTTCACCAAACCGTTTAATAGCTATTGCAATGGCCTGTTGTTCTGTTTTGCCTTCTGCTTTTAATTCATGGACTGCTTCCAACAGATGATTGGTCATTTCTGCTTTCAGCTCATTAATTTCTTGTTGATCTCCTTCTACATTCAGGTACATAGAATCCACAAATTTTTCTATTCTCTTCACTTAGTGCCTCCCCATAAAAAAGAATCCATCATTTTCTTTACAAATTGCCATTCTAAACGCTTGGCTTCAAAGTTTTGCGTACCTAATGATGTGACTTTATAATATTTTCTTCTTCCACCAGGGCCTTGTTCATCTCCCCAGTACGAAGAAATCCAATTGTTTTTTTCCAATCTCTTTAAAGACAAATAAAGAGTACCTTCCTTTAATTCAAATTGTTCTTCACTCTTCTCACGAACAATCTTAGCTAATTCATAGCCATACATATCCCGTTGATGGAGTAGCGATAAGATTAGCGTATCAATATGCCCTTTCAAAATTTCTCTACTAATTTCCAATTTATCCACCTCTTATGAAATTATAAAAAAGAATACCTTTTAATACAAGGTATTCTCAAAAATATGTCGCGTGAAATATAGAATTAAATCATTCTTTCTTCGAATATGTAATAAGAGATTAATTGTTTTCCTTTTTTGTAGAAAAATGTGAAATGATTGTATACTTTTTCACTGCTCATACGTTATAAGACAAGAAGGAGGAAAAACACTTGAAAAATCGGTTATCAAACGATCAGCTAAAAATTGTCATGAATCAACTTTATTTGTACTTAATCAAACAAGGTGCAAACCAAGAAACAGCTAAAGATATTGTTCAAGAAGCAGTTTGTAAGTTACTTATTCATCTTGATTCGATTGATACCGGTAAATATAAATCGTGGCTTTTCAAAGTAGCGATAAACTTATATTACGATTATTGTCGAAAAAACAAAAAATCTCATTACGCAATAGTAGAGGAGTACCTTATTACCAATGAGCAATTAATTGAGGAAATAATGATTGCAAAAGAAAATCAGCTTCTAGTAAGAAGCATCCTTCAAAAAGTGTCTCCCACCTTTAAGCAGCTACTTCTTTTAAAGTACGAGTTGGGCTGGTCTTATAAACAAATTGCGGAATATGTGGATATGAAACCTGAAGCTGTTAAAACGTATTTAGCTCGTGCTAGGAAGACGTTTAAAGAAATGTATAGGAGAGAATGTCATGAAAAAAACGAATGATGAGTTAGACTCCATTTTTGATGAAAAGTCTTTGCATAGAACACTAAAAAAAGCAAAATACATAGCATTTTTACGAACAGTTTTTATCTCAGCACTCGTAGTCTGTTTTGTTATTACTGTATTAATAAAAGGAAACGATTATTTTATAAATACACAAGGAAATAAACTAACTGAACGGTTCATTAAAGAAAATCATGTAAGGATGTCTCCGAACACATTTACTAACACGGATACCATCTCAACAGAAATTTTAAAGGGAACGATTAAGAGTGAAGTATTTAAAGTGATTGAAGATAAAGTTATACCTTGGGGTACAGAAGAAATAACGTACGATTTAAATGGAAACTTTAATGCATCCTTCTCAACGCACAGTACGATTGTTAATGACACTACAATGTATCATATTCCTAATGGACAACGTGAGATGCTATTCTACGTACCTAAGTATAAGTATAAGGTGTATGCTAATGACTTTGACATGATTAAAGACTATCCAAATGATAAATATATGGAGATGGCCATATCTTTTGATAAAAATTACACACTGAAAGAAGTACAAAAGATGCTGCCTACATCTGCTCACCAAACATGGTATTGGGTAGATAACTATAACTATAAATATGCAAAGTCTACTGGGTACAGAGGTGAGCCAGAAAGTGGACGATGGTTATTAGGTATTTCTAAACCATCACCACAACTAGGAGTAAAACTAACGAGTAATAAAGTCGAAACAGAAGCAGACTTTTTAAATGAGCTCCAAAAAACAGATCCAGGGGAAGTCAAAAGTCTAAAAGACAGACAAGAAAATGGATTAATTATAGGCGTAGTAGTTACAGGAACAAAAGAAGAACTCCTTTCCTTGCAAAATAAGCCCTATGTTAAAGCAGCTAGTTTAGGAGCAGTGGTTGATAAGTACTGATTTTTAGGATGTTGTGGTATGGGAAGTAGGAATATAAACTTCGGTTTATTAAGCTTGCTATTTGCTTCCTGCAGAATCAATCATGCTAATTAAGATTGTATCTCTTCTACCTCAAAACCGGTATATACATATATAAACTGATATGGTAAAATTACTCATATTTTGTTGTTAGAAACTTAGATTATGTTGGAGGTTTCAAATGAGTTACAGTGTTCCAGTGTTTCTTATAGTAGTACTTATGTGTATTGTTGCAAGTCAGTCTTATTTACCAAAATGGTTAAAGTGGTTGGTTGGTGTCTATTATTCGTTAGGAATATTACTTTTTAGTTATCTTCAAACTCGTTTAGCCGATAAATGGTATGTGCATACTCCTGTTCCGGAAGAATATTGGGATGCAAACTCAAAGTTAACAGATATATTTTCTGCTGTGTTCTTTATACCTGTCTGCATTCTTTTTTTAATACTATATTATAACTGGTTCAAAAAACTAAAAAAGCCTCTACATCGTGTATATTTAGGAATCAGTGTGGTTCCTCTATTGCTTATAGGTTTTATATGTTTCTTTATGTTTGATTTCTTGTACGGGTATAGACCTTAAAACCTTATCGTATTAAACAAACTAGTCTAATAGACTTTGCTTATTCTTTTACCGACGATACTTGTCATCGTAACTAAAGTTACATAGTTCTATTACGATAAACACACTCTCTAGAAGGCATTTATCCTTACATTCCATTAAAGTTAATTAATAAAAATTTATAGCATATTCAATCAAAAACTCTCTTATTTGAGAGTTTTTTTATTTTTTGTATAAAAAACACAACTTTTTTTAAAAAACTCTCGTCTAAGTAAAGAATATTGGATAAAAGGATGGTCAGGATATTGGAAAAGAAAAAAGAAGAAGAAATTGAGCGTTGGTATGACGACCATAGCGACGCCATATTAAAGTTTATTTTAATGCTGGTAAAAGATTATCAGCAAGCTGAAGATTTAACGCATGAAACCTTCGTGAAAGCTTACCTTTCTTACGATTCCTTTCAGCAAAACTCCAGTGAAAAGACGTGGTTGTTCCGCATTGCGCATAATGTCACCATTGATTATTTTAGAAAACAGAAACCATTAAGTCTTCTAAAAGATTTTATTCTGTCGAAAACAAACCCTGATCGTTTACCTCAAGAGATGATTGAGCTTAAAGAAACATCTCTAGAGCTGTATCAAGCGTTAGAAAAGCTGAAAGACGGACACAGAAAGGTTATTTTACTGCGAAAAGTTCAAGGTTTTTCTGTTAGGGATACGGCTACCATTTTAGGGTGGTCTGAAAGCAAAGTAAGGTCTACACAGTTCAGGGCAATTCCTGCTTTAAGAAAGCAGTTAGTAAAGGACGGGTATATATATGAAGAAACGGTTTAATTCTTTTAAGGATGATAGTTCACTAGAAAAATTGAATGAGGAGTTGGTCTGGAAATCAAACCGAAAACAAAAACAGAAGCAGCGACTTTTAGAAGCCATCGACCAATTAGAACAATCAGAATCAGTAAAACCTGAAAAAGATATATTTTTTAAGAAACAAAATCGTCCTCTAAGAAATGTTGTGTACTGTGGTATTGCACTTGTTATTTTGAGTGGTGCATTCATTAGTTCAGCATTTGTTTCTCCAGCAATGGCTCAAGTGGCTGCTAAAATACCTTATTTGGGTCAGATTTTTAAAAGAGAGTCTGTAGGTACTGAAATTATTAATACGTTAAGAGAAAAGGGTTATAAAATTGACCTTCTAGGACAGACCTATTATGGAGGCAGGAAACAGATTGAGGTGCATGTGGGTGGCTCAGAGAAATATTTCAAAGACGTTAAAGAAGATATATATAAGATTACAAAGGATATCTTAACAGCACGCAAATACGATACGTATAAAGTTAAAGTTACAAGGTATGATGTTTCTCAAGACAAGTATAAACCTGATCCTCGCCAAGAAAAATACGACAAAATAAACCAAGAGATTGGTGTTGAATTAAAAAACCACAATTACCACGTGTTAGATGCTGGTATAGCAGGATTTGACTCGGACGCCAGAGTAGCTCTAGAAGTACTTGATACTGAGAAGCATATTGAAGATATTAAACAAGTGATTAGCGATGTTCTTGTTAAAAATAACGAAGGAAAAACACCTATAAAGGTATATAAAATTAACTTAAAAAAGCAAGAACAAAACGGGCGATGGGGAAACATTATTAGTGACGTTGGAGAAGATTTATTAGGGAAAGAAAAATATCATGTGAAGATGGTTGGTTATTCCGTTCATCCTAAGCCACAAGTAGTGATCTATACTTCATTAAGCAATTCTGAAGAGAATAAACAGTTTGCTAATGAACTCGAAGGAGTTATTGATGAATTCCTTCAAACAGGAGAGATGAAGAACAAAGTAAAAGATGATTCATATAAAATCATTATTTACGCTAAAGGAAAGAAAAAGCTAAATTAAATACGCATTTTGATAAGCTAAGAAATAAGACAGTTTTATTCCTTAGCTTGTTTATTTTTCTACTGATAACATGTTTTATATTAACTGATAGACAGATAGATGGTATTATTAACCATATACTTAGTTCTTGGAGGAGCAACTTGAAAAAACGTTTTAGTCAATACTCATTGTGGTTATCGTTGCTTGGAATTGTTATTGGGGTAGGACAATATTTTACACCAATATATAGCTCAAATATTCTTTATATAGGAATTGTCATTTACCTTATGGGCTTTTTATGTGGAGTAATAGCTTTTGGAAAACATGAAAAAGGGCTAATGAAATATTTTAGTTTGACCTCTTTTGTTGTAATTCCACTACTTATTATGTTAGGAATGCTATTTTTTGCAATGAATTTTGGTGAAAGTTAAAAGAAGTGAGTTTAACATGCTTGCTTCTTTTTGTTTTCTATAAAATCTATTAGGAGGAAATTAGATGAAGAAATTCTTTAAAAATGCTTTAAAAGTGTCAGTAGCTTCTTTAGTTACTTCAATAATCTTGTATGTAGTTATAATTGGGTTCTTTCTTTTATCAGTTGTTACAGCAAACGCTTTTGGTACTGTGATTAAGATTGTTGTGCCTATTTTAACTTTAGTTACAATACTCGGGTTTATTTATTCCTTCTTTATCAAAGGTAAACAGAAAATCCCTTTTTTAACATTACATTTTGTTTCCTTATGTGCTCTTTCGTTTGGTATCTATCTTGCAGTCAATTTTCAAGGGTTTGCGCCTTGATAAATATTTACATAAAAAAAGAACCCTTTGCTCATATAGGCAAAGGGTTTTCAAATTTATCGGAATAGGGGGAATACATTATTAGTCTGGCCAGATTTATAGATTCATATACATATACCTTTTAAAAAAATATTGTCTTTCACTATATTTAGAGTAAATAACCTTGTTTACATTTTATTGTTTGTTAAGTAAATATTAAATTACTTCATTTATTATTAAGGTTTTACTATTTACAGTTAGTGACGACAAATAAAGAGTTTTTCTACAAGGTATGTAATAATTAACGCTATTTTTAATAAAGTAAGTTAACTATTACTTTTGTAAATGAAAGTAAATTATAACATTATATTAACAAGAGTAATAGTTAATACTGTTACAAAATATATAGTATTTTTTAACACATTACTTTTAATTAATACTTGATCTATTGTTTATTTTTATAACAGATAAATTATGGACATGACCTTCTTCTTTTTAGGTTAGTTTTTATTTGGACTGATCTCCTCATGTTCTCCTAAAAATTAATAATTACTTTTCCTTTCGGTCGTCCACTTGCAACTAGTTCTAGCGCCTCATTTACGTTGTCTATGGGAAATAGTGTTGGATGAATTGGTGGAACAATGTTGTGTTCCTCAATGATTTTGGTGATTTTTTTTAGTTGTGCGCCGTCAGAACGAACAAACATAAAATGATATTCCACGTCGTGTCTCTTGGCTTTGTAGTCATACTTTGCACCAGCAACGGAAAACAGCTTTTGTTTCCAAAATGGAAAATTTCCTTTTTTTCCGAAACGCTTATTTGGACCTGTACGGAGAGAGAGCAATCTTCCCCCAGGTTTGATGATACTCAATTCATTGTCAAATTCTTTAGGACCCAGTGTATCGATCACATAATCCACATTCGACAACGAGTCAACGTAGTTTTCTGTTGTATAAACCAAATATTGATCTGCACCCATTTCCAACGTGCGTTCGCGCGCTTCTGAGTTGCCACTAACAATAACATTCAGACCTATTTCTTTTGCGATTGGGACAGCCATTTGACCAAAGCTACCCGATCCACCTGGAATAAAAACAGATTTACCAGGATGTGCCTCAAGTTCTTCGTGTAGACCTTGATAAGCTGTTAGTCCAGCCAGTGGTGCTGCAGCAGCTTCCACATAAGATAAGTTTTTGGGCATTAATGCAATGGCGGTAGCATCAATTGCGGCATATTCCGCAAAAGCACCAATTTTTTTTAATGGGAGACGTGTATAGATGTCATCTCCTAGCTGAAATTCTGTCACGCTTTTTCCAACCTTTTCTATAACTCCTGTCAATTCATTACCAAGCGTTAAGGGGAATTCATAGTCCTGAATCAGTTTTACACTACCTGTGATAATCAACATTTCGAGTGGATTGACCGCCGCAGCTTTAACTTTTACCAAGACTTCGTTGTCATTGATTTCTGGGATTGGAATATCATTGACTTGGGCCTGAATATCTTTTGAATATTTGGTGATCTGAGCTGCTTTCATGAGTGTTTTCATTCTTTTCTTTAGCACCCTTCCATTGAGTTGCTTTTATTAGTTTGTTTATCTTATTTTTATTATTTTCACTGTCTACTTCATTTTTTCTCCTCAATATAATTCTTTTTATAAAAAACTTATATTATTCCAATCGTTTAGGTGGAGGAAACCTTATTTTAGGATCAACCCACCACCTAAATCTTAAACACTTACAAAATTACCTTTTTATCCATTTGATACTGTTGTTTTATTTTAGAACGTTCATTCTTAAATAGTTAAATTTTTTGAATTGATACTGTAAAGGAACTATGTTTATCACCCTAACGAGTTATGTTCGTTTTTCAGTTATATATAGATTTAAAACCTTTGTTGATACGTTAAACGCCTAGTATTGGATAGATTTGATCTCTTAAATTGAAATTGTAGCTTTCATCTACAATACCTACGACTTTATCATTGTCATAAAGTTCCATCATAAAACCAGCCATTTGCTTAGCTGTGTGATACATCGGCATAAAGTTTTTATAATCGAATTCTTCTACATCCTGTGAAGTTTTCTCAAATTCTGTTTCTGTCACTGCTGGTGCTAAAACTTTCGCCTTCATTTTTGCACCTTTAAGCTCTAGTTCTTTTGCAAGCCCTTCTGTAAATGCACTAACAAAATATTTAGATGCAGAATAGGTGATACCACCAATATAAGTTGCATATCCCAGTGCGGAGGATACGTTAATTAATTGAGTTCCCTCTACATGAGAATAATCTCGCACGAATAGCGTAGAAAGGATTGCCAATGACTCTATGTTAAGACGTAACATGGATTCTACTTTTTCTAAATTCTGATCTGTCACAGAAGAAGATTCACCAAGACCGGCATTATTAATCCACGTCTCAACTTGATACTGCTTTAAACTGTTATACAGTGCGTACGCCTGATCTGTTATCGATAGGTCACTTGTATGAATAATAACATCTAAATCAGGATTTATATTATGAATGACTGATTTGAGCCCTTCTAATCTCTCTAACCTTCTAGCTACAATAATTAAGTTTTTTCCACGAGCAGCAAATTCTAATGCTGTTTCATATCCTATACCTGAACTTGCTCCTGTAATAACTGTGTACTTCATATTCTTTCTCTCCTTAAAAATATATTTAGATTGGTGTTAATTCATTTATTTAAACAACAAGATATAATTCATCCTAGTACTGACAAATTCATATCAATAATGGTTTCTAATTCTTTTTTATCATTTGTTGTTTTTGCTAATACTCGTATTCCTACAAGGGAATTATGAATAAATTTAGAGAGCCCTTTGATATCATAGTGCTCAGGAATCTCTCCTTGTTCTTGACCGTGTTTCAGTAAATCAAATAATAAGGTTTCGGTCTTTATAAACGTCTCTGTAATTTTTTCAGCTACTTCTTGATCAAGTAACGATAATTCAACTGCTGTGTTGACTGTTAAACACCCTTTTGGCTGTTTATCGGCTGGATAAATAACCATTTCAAATAATTTTCGTATAGCCTGCTTAACCGTTAAATCTGGTGTTATGTTACTTTTAAATCTTACATCCATTACTTCTACATAGTGACTCAGGGCTCGAATAAATAAAGTATGTTTGTCACCGAATGTATCATAAATACTTCTACGGTGAACGCCCATATAGTTCACCAAATCTTGCATGGATGTTTTTTCATACCCCTGTTGCCAGAAAAGCTCCATTGCTTTCCTTAGTGCTTCTTTTTCATCAAATTCTTTATTTCTAGCCATGTACTCCCACCTTAGAACGTATTATCTCGTATGTCTGAGAAAGGATTTAGAATTATTTTATGCACTTAGAGTGCAACAATTTTATACTATTCATTCCCCCTCAATAAACTCTTTAGGTAATTTAAGAATGATCATTCTTATTTGGATAAAAGAACTGTTAGATCCAACTTGTTTTGAGTATATCAATTCAAGAACGTTCAGTAAAGAATTTTTAACCAAAAGTTAAAAACCATTATTTCCCTAACTACTCAGAACTCATTCGTATCCTTTCTCCTTTACGTTTAAGGTCAAGGTCAAAAACACGAAGTTTTCCTACATAGACACTGAATTTAGAGATTTAGATAGGAAAACAAAAACAGCATTCCGTGCTAAAAAAACACGGAATGCTGTTCAGATATTAATTGTTTTTCATCTTGTAGCCTTTGAATTTATATCCATATACGCTCGTAAGGTCAACGAATCTTTTATAAGAATATGTAATGGCAACCGGTGTGGCTACTTGGACTTTATCGTAAAGCTTTTCGATGTCTACATTATGCATTCTCACGTAACCTTGACTCACATATTTTCCAATGCTGCTTTCATTGTTATTGCCGTGAATACCGTATGTATCACCATACGTACCGTTTGCATTTAATCCTAACCAGCGTTTTCCTAATGGGTTGCGAGGATCACCGCCAGGAATATGTCCTGTATAGTAAGGGCGGTTTATAATTTTGTTTACCACTTAAAAAAAACCAACAGGTGTTTTATCCCACGTTTTTCCCGTTGCTACTGGATCAACGATTTCAATATAACCTTTATGGAAATAGGCAAACTTGTTGTAGTACTTGTTAATGATAATTAAATCTTGATTCGCTGTGTTGCTTGCTGCCTCTGTTTTCCCCTGATTTACTCCACATAATGCGACCATTAATAATGTAAGAACGGTCATTGATTTCATAAAAATGTTCTTCATAAAAAGTCTCCTCTTTTTTATATTTTTATAAGAAACAAAAAAGCATCTTCCAAGTTAATCGATAATTTTGGCATGCAGAGAAACGCTCTCTGACGAAATTAACTTTTGTTTTGCCTATAACCATTCATTCGATGCAAATTTTAGCACCTAGAAAAAGAGTCATTTCATTGCTGCTACAGATACTTTAATATTAGGCAGCTTAAAAAGTTTTGCTCCCTCTGAATTTAAGGGTCAAGAAGTAATTTTTTTGACCCTGGATTTTTCATTTCACAACCATTCTAATAGCTGTGCAAGTAACTGATGAGAAATCTTATAGAAAGTCTTTGAGTGATTACTTTTTTACGTAAACAACTGTTGATTTTAGGAATTATTTCCTTTAAACTAAATACAAGTCACTCATTTGAGTGACTTGTATTTAAAGAGTGTGAGGGATTATATGACTAAAACACCGTCTGGATTTAAGCGTTTGAATGCTGATATTCCCGAAGAATTGTTTAAAGAATTTGCAAAGAGATGTATTGAAGAAGGTGTGAGCAAAAAAGAATTTCTTGTTCAACTTTTGGAGAAAGAACTCTTTAAAGATTCAAAGAAGTAAGAAAAAAAACAAAATAAAAGGGCACTTTCCCTGCCAGGAAAGCACCCCATGTAGAACTCGTAAGGACTTCTATTATAACATGGGTTGCCCTCAAAAAACAGGAGGGTCTTATCATGGATCAAAGTGAAAAACTTTTAATGGGCATTGAACATGTTTTGAGTGTGGCATCTGATTTAGTTGATGAAGTTGCTCGACTAAAACGTGTAGAAGAAGAATGCAAAATCCTGAAAGAAAAAGTATTTCTCAATCAATTTACCTTTGCTGAACAACAAGTTTTTGAGCTCGCTTTAGATGGGTATTCTGGAAGGGAAATGCAGTTAATTCTGTCTAAAGAAGAAGCCACAATCAAATCACAAAGACAAACGATTATACGCAAATTAGGTGTATCCTCCATGAAAGAAGCTGTTAAAAAATTTCAACATTTAGATCACGAATCATCAAGAAAACTTCTTCAATCCCAATAAACTGACGTGACCTGCAGAGGGACTTCACATCATCAGAATATACACAAAGAGTCACCTGTAAAGGAGACTTTATATCCACACTATATACTCAGAAAGGAACCTTAAGGTGTGCACCTAAGCAACTTTCGTGGTATCACGGTGAAGCTAGGCTCTGCCTAGCCCCACACACCCTGTGGGGGCAAAAACCCCTTATGCTCTTCAGTATGTTTTTTACGCTGTTTATGTTGATGTAATAAAAACAAAGAAAAGGAGAACAAACATGGAGATTAAAGTGAGAAATGTATGTCCGGTTGCTGTGAGTAAAGTAGATCGTTTAGCCAAAGAAAAAGGTCTTTCTCGACAAGCTTTTTTGAAAGAACAAATTGAAACATTATCAATCATGGAAGAAGTAGAAAAGAGAGAACAAGCCATCAATGATTTGTATGATCGAACGATAGATACCATGCAAAGATGCTCAGATGCGATGACAAATATGGATCATACATTCAATAAACTCTTTGGGGAGGATGAAGAATAATGACAGCAAGCAAACACAGAAGAATGATTTCTTTAAGTGAAGAGGCTGATGAATATCTTCATAAACATATGAAAGAAAGAGGCTATCGTTTTCCAGGAGATGCCATTGCAGATATCATTCGAAAATATGAACGATTAAAAAATAATGAACCTGATGAAACATTTTTAGATGCTGCTACAATTGACGCAATAGGTCAGGCTTATCTGAAAAGAGCGAGTGGATTTTATCAATACTTAGACGATGAATTAAATGAGGTAAAAGAAACGACAAAGAATACACAAATAGACACTCGAATATTACTAGAGCTAGTTAATAACTTATACGATCAATTAAATATCCAAAAGTTTAAGCCCACAGAGTTCAATGAAACAGAGGCTACAAAGAAAGCCAAAAGAGTTGCGCTACACAAGATTCAAGAAGAAAAAATGCAGTTCAGGGAAAAAAGAAAACGGGAAGCAGCAGAAGAAATGGACCATTTATTTGAAGGTTAATCGTAGCGTTTATAAAAGCAGGCATTCGCCTGCTTTTTCTGCTTCTATACTATAGTGAGATGAAGAATTGTAGTAGCTAAGTTCCAAAAGGCTATTTATGAGTAAATTTAGCTTTCATACCTATGTCTTGATCAATACATTACGTGTGTTTTATAGGCAACCTCCTAAGCTATGTAGTTAGTTGCTATGGCTTTTAAAAGCCATTGTGAGCTTCTAAGAATAAAAAAGGGTTTATAAACTATTCAGAAGACATTAAAGAGGCTTATACAAATCGTAAGAACCACTCAGAGCTACCTTAAGGAACAAGATAAAACATACGCTTCCCTCTCACAAACAATACAGTAAAAATTAAATGAACTATATAGTAGTGCATTGCTTTTTAACACTCCAAATTCGTGTACTCCTCTATTTTTTAATATACATAAATGAGTTTAACTTAAGATTAACTTGTAATCTCTATTTTTTCAGGAGGTCAATTTTCATTTCCAACATTGCTTCAATTTGTAAATAAGCAACTACTTTTCTATGTAATTTAAAGTTACAATAGGTATATTGCCACTTATCATAAAAGGAGAATTTTCACCATATGAAGAATATTTTAATTCATTATTCACCAGATGATGCGCACGTAGGAGCGTCACTTAAAGAATTCTTAAGGAGATCAAATTATAATGTGTTAACGGGAGATTCAGTTCCAGATAGTGGACGATTAACTTCGATATTTGTTGAGCCGGGATTACTATTGGAGACACTCTTAAAAGTTGACTTAGCAATTGTTTTAATTTCTCAAAATTATGTAAGTTCAGCGTCGTATCAAATGGAATCTGAAATGCTAGAAAAACATTGAAGTTTGCGAGAAAATCTTTATTGCTGATTGTACTTGACGATTCTACTCCGCAATTTGGTTTTGCAGGGATTGGTTATTCCGAAGTCGATAAACAGGATATTTTAAATGGGAATTTTAAGGAGATAAATTAGACTTCTTGCAGTAAAAGAAGCAGAAATCTATCAAACAAAAACAGAAGAGACTGCTGAAAAAGAGAGCAAAAAAGAGGTAATTTCAGATCTTAAGAGTAGAGAAAAGTTTAACAAAAGAATTGCTATGGGGTGCTACTCCATAGGAACTGCCGGAATTATTATAGGGGCTATTCTTGCTTATTTTAGTGTAAATAATATTTCAAGTGATAAAAACTCATATTATTATATCTACGTAGGTGCAAAAAACTTAGCTATCATAGGGTTATTAATTTTATGTAGTAGGTATACCTTTAACATAGGCAATATCTTTATGGAGGAAGGAGTTAAACAAGCAGATAGACTACATGCTATACATTACGGAAGGTTTTTTTAGAATCCTTCCGAGAGAAATTATTTTTTGAAGAAATGAAAGACCTATTTAAAGACTGGAATATGGATAGTAAACCCTCCCTCCTTAACAATCCCGATCCAATGGCTGCTGATAGGTGTGGGGCTAGGCAGAGCCTAGCAAAGCCGTGGGTACAAAGAAAGTCGCTTAATGTCCCCTTTGCGTCTCCCTATGTTTTTTCATTTTATGGCTAAATATTGTTGCTTTTCATTCATTTTTTCATCTTTTCACGTAAAATTTTCTGCTTATATTCATGAAGCAGGATGCTTTTAGCATCAAAGTGAATCTTTTATATCTTTGTTTCTGTTTCTCTATTCCTTTGATAAAAATTAAAGACATGTACTTTTCAAATTAAAAATTTTTCATTAATTCACTAAATAACTTTTTAAGATTTTATTATTACCCTAATATATAACTAAACAATTAGATTTTCTTTTTTCTTCTGCAAGAATCTAACTCTATTTTTTAAAAAAACGAGTTAATTATAACTAATTTAGACTCAATTGAATTAAAATTAACTCAACAAAAAAGAAGTTTAATTTAATTAAAATAGAGCATATCAACTTGTCTAATTAAAAGCTGTCGAATCTATATTTTTTATACCCAATTAGTAATTAATTGATTTAAATTAATTTCAATTAGGTGTACACAGACTAAATGTACCAATAAAAGGTGACTCTACCTAATTAATATTCATTCAAATAAGATAACTAATCCAGACTCAATTGAGTCTGGATTAGTTATGACTACTGAACAAAATCAGGAAATGAACATAAGTGGGAGAAAATAAAATGATGACTTAAAAAATAGATTATGTATTTATACCATGCTGAAAACTTGGTTAAATAATTAAGCAGCGAATATAGTGATCAAAAGTAACAATTTATAACTGCGTGAATGTATTAACACCTTTTAATGCAGAGGAAAGATCTCTAATACCTAGAGAATTAGCTAAGATTCTTCAAAAAAAAGGCTATGGTCATATTAAAGAAAAAGCAAAACACATTTTAGCGTTTCAAAAATTTATCAAATCTCTCTAAACAATGAGTGCCTGAAATTAAGTATGTCTCTATGATACGAGGCGGTTGGTTTTATTTAGCATCTTCATTAAATTCACATTAAAGAAATTGTGTACTATTTTTTCACGTTTAATAACATCAGAATTAATCATTGAAGCACTTCAAAAGGCTTACACTGTCCAAAAGCCCTAAAAGGGTTTACCTACTCGTAACAATTTCGATTCACAATAAATAAGACATGAGTTTACTAAGCATGTCCACAAATAAGAGATAAAGCATCTTTTCAGCCAAAAAGACTGCTTTTATGATAATGCCTACATAGATATGTTTCACACCATATTACAGAAGAAGTGTATTATCTAAACAGAATCGACAGTAGTCTCAGCTATTAAAATCCTTAATCTATTGAAGATTAAATGAGAAAAACAACTTAACACATAACTTTTTTGTTCTAAATTATCGATCCAAACTTGATAGTTTAACTTAAGATTAACTTAAAATAACCTCGTTGCATACAACCTCAATTTAGTTTAACTAAAAACGAAATAAGTTGTACTAAATTAAATATAAATAAATAAAAGTTTAATTAAAATGCAATTAAGTTGTACTTAGTTGAACTTAATTGCATTTTAATTAAACTTATTGTAATATTTTAAAAAACTATAATGGATTTGTAGTTTTTTGAAGGACTCAGTTCAAATTTAATTGAACTACATAACATAAAATATAATAAATTTAATTCAGTTAAGTGTGAAATCTGCTAGAATAATAAAGACAAGCTTTAAATTAAGTCTAATTTAATTAGTCAGAACCAATTAAGTTAGACTTAATTGAGTTATTAAAAATATTTCATATAAGAAGATACTAACTAAGTTAGATTAATTCGTTTGTGAGGGAGGTACAATTATGAGCGAAGAAACAATGGTTATTTCAGAAGTTGCTAGAAAATTTAATATAGAAAATCATCAGTTACGGGACTGGTGCGAAGTCGGGTTAGTACGACATAAAAGAATTGGAAGAATAAGATACATATTTACTGATGAAGATAAAAAAATCGAGAAGATTATTGAACTAAAGGAAAAATTCGGAAAACATGCACCAAATGAAATGATTCGTGAAGAATTAATTAAAGCAAATTTAATGAGCGAAGAACAAATAAAAATTATTAACAAGGATTTAGAGGAAGAAGATATAAACGAAAACTCCTTTAAAGAAGCATTTTTATTGCTTGCTAAAAAAATAGAAGAAATGGATAAAAAAATGGAAAAGAAAGAACAACTAACGCTTCCATCTGAAAATTTGGCAGAAAAAAAAGATGTTATAGAAATAAAAGAACAGATGAATAAACTTGAACAAGACAATCAGCGTTTAAAAGAAGTGAATGATCAATTACTTAAAAAACTAGATTCTATCCATTCAGCTATGACCGAAATTCAAAAAGAACAAGGAAAAAGCATATGGAAAAGAATGTTCACAAAATAATAAAACAGCTTCTAATTACTGACCAGTAATTAGAAGCTGTTTTATTATTTTTGTAGCAGTTGTCAGAGAAAGTTCTCTTAATACCTTCAACAATAAATTCATTTGAATATAGATAGGATTTGCACCTCATAAAAGGTGCAAAACTAAATCTTTTGAGATATATTACTAATTCTTATTGAATTATGAGATTAATTAACGCTATAATAAAACTAACAAAAATGACCGGAATAGAAAAAAGACTTCAACTGTTTAAGACGTGTTGGTAGCACTCTTAAACCGTTCCCCCTAGTTACAGTAGGGAAAACACTTGTCGAAGTCTCTTGTTAATAGAGTTAGTTTTTCTATAAAATAAAACTTATGGTTTTATTTTATATGAAATAGCTGTCTATTTCAAGGGCTTAGTTCATCAAAATCACGACATTGTTTTCCTTTTTCCAGGGAAACAGTGTCTTTTTTTGTTCCTTAAAGGAGATAATGAACAAATGACAAAAATATTGACCTGCTATTTAAAAGATGTAGACACCTTCAACGGACGGCTTAAGTGGTTGTGGAAGAACAAATCCACACTTCGGAAAAAGAAAGAAGAGTTTTTAGAAATTATCCGTACTCATTATAAACAGAACAAATCAGCTATACATAAAGAATTTCCTAAAAAAAGAATGGAAATGCTTGATCATGTCATCTATAACCTAGTGGCTACAGGCATCCAAGCCATTCGTTCTGAAACACTCATGAAGAAATTTAAAGTTTCTAAAAGTACGGTTTCTCGTTTTGTACGTTCGTTAAAAGCGACACCTTTTATACTTGTAGCACGTTACATTAAAGAAGATGCAACAGGTACTCATCCTGATAGCTATGTATTTATTCTTAAAAGCCATAAGAACTTTAATCACATTTGCGAAGAAATCTTTTTTGCCCATGATACAACAGGTATACAAACAGTCCAACAAGAAGAAATGACAACTCCTGTGACGCTTCCTGTGATGTATCCAGAAAGTGCTGAAAACGTTGATACACCAAGCCTAAAGGCCGATAAATTACCTGGTGCCTTTATTAACCTTGATTTACCTGTAAATCATATAAATAATCATTTAATGTCTGCTTCACAGTCATTTACCTATATCAAAGGTGTTCCTAAGAAAGTCAATCAAGTCTATGCAGGTAAGTATGGCCATCAACTAAAAGACTTTTATGCTCGCATTCAAAATGCTGCAAAAGCCGTAAAACGAGATACAGAGATTGATATTACTAAAGGGCAAGTACATGAAATTGCGTATACATCTATTATTGGACTAGACAAATATGTACATGAAGCTAATCATAAAGGCAATTCTTTGTCCTTAGATAATATGTGCCAATTACTCTATAAAATTGCGAAAAACCAATTCTATCAGTTGGTGAACCCTAAAAACCAGGATTATTCATCAGTATATCCAACTCATGAGGAAGTTATACATAAAGAAGAGTCATCAACAAAATTGTTTATACCAAAACATATTATCCGTAAAGAAATCGTTCCTGATTGGTTACAGGCTGAACAGGATCAAGAGAAGGGTACAAAAAAAGTAGAATTATCTTTAGAACAACAGCTTGAAACGATTCAATTAAAGCAAGACCTAGGGCAAAAACTTACACCAGAAGAGGAATGCTTGCTGCAAGAACACTGCTCTACGTACAGTTCATTAGAAATGGCGGAACTGAAACAAGATTTAGGACAAGCATTAACACCTGAGGAGCAAGACTTATTGCATCAATATGCTAAATTAAAGGAACCAGCTTCTTAATTTTAAAAATAGTTAAAGCATAGCAAGGACTTTCACTATTTCTAACGTATTCAGTGTTTTAAGAGAGGACTTGGCAGGATTTGAACCTGCAAGACGCCAAAGTTGTACAGTGTAATACGACTGGCTGCTCTGCCATTGAGCTACAAGTCCACACTACAAGTATGCACATAGTCTTTGTTTATATGTACGACCGAAGAAAATGTAAAAAGTGAAGAAATCCCTTAGAAGCTAAATTATTATTAGGGTATGTTTATTTAGAACACTGTTCTAAATAATAAATAATCTATATCTACGCAGGAGGAGCACATTATGCCACATAAAATTACGTTAACTGGATCAGCTACAGGACCACTACGAGAATACGATCGCTATGTTGCCTTTGATATGCGTGAAAAAGGGTCACCATCTGCGCCTAAAGGCTTGAAGAAGAGTACGTTTATTTCGTACACGGTATTTGTTGCAAAGAAGGCTTTTAACAAAACAGGTCTCACGAAAAAAAGTATTATGCATGAAAAGATCTTAATTCAAGGAGAACCAACTTTAGACATTCCGATTGATGAATGCCCTGGTGAAGTAGGTGTAATCTGCTTCCAGATTACCGTTCTCCCGAATAAGAAAGACAAAGAAGACAATGAACCAAACGATAAAAAAGAGGCCAAACAAGAGGCTTCTGCAGCGCAACAAGAAGTTGCTGTTACCAAACACGAAGAAAAACCGGCACCTACTTCTCAACCTGCAGCAAATGAAGAGAAGAAAGCTGAAAAAGTACAGACAGAAGTGAAGGAGACACCTGTTCAAGAGAAAAAGGTGGAGCCACAAAAGAAACAAATAACAAATCAGCCAAAAGGGACACAAGATCTTCTAAGTTTCGACAAAATCATCGTACCTGAAGAGTTCTTAAAGACACGTCCAAACCCTCAAAAAACACAAAAGGTCATTGATTTTGTAAAGCGTACAGGGCGTCTGGATGAGCCATTAACGATTGAAAAAGGATCGAATATCTTGAAAGATGGTTACCGTCGTTATATTGTGGCCAAAACCCTTAAAATGGATAAAGTTCCAGTTATGTATGAATACCAGAAGTCATAATGTATTTCCTTGAAGATGACCCATTGCAAGGACTGCAAGGAGATTGATAACGATGAGAGTTGTGAAAGAAAGCATTATTTATCCATTACCAGAGGATCAAGACATTGCAAAATTAGAAGCTTCTTTTCGCATCCAATTGCCCAATGCGTATAAAGAATTCTTGAAACAATATAACGGATGTACAGTAATAGATTCTACACCCCTAACAATCATCAATAAGAGGTGTCAAATTGAACGTTTTTTAGGCATTATTAAAAACTTCAGTGAGCATCCTTATGGGGTGTATGATATTGGTTGCTGCGAAACTTCTTTAGGAGAACAAGGACGGAATTTTTATGATGAAGATCTCATTGGATCTGAGTTAATTCCAATTGCGAAGCTAGCATGGGGAGACTACTTGTGTTTAAACTTTCACTATGATAAAAACAATCCGTCTGTTGATTTCTTAGACTACGAAGAATCATATGAGTGTGCTCCAGCTACATTAAAGATTGCTGATACCTTTCAAGATTTTTTGAGTATGTTATTATCTAAGAATACGAAATAGCAGAAAATGCTATTTTGTAATGAGATCATCTACTCATTTTGATTTTTAATCATAAAAGAGGAAGTGTCGACATGAAAAAGTGGCTTTGGATCATGTTATCCGTTGGAGTTATTACTCTCGTGTTTATGATGAATTACTTTATAGACAAAAGTCAGGAACAACAAAGCATGATACACAGCGTCTCACTTACAACCAGCACATCTCCTGAGCAACAAAACATTGTAGAAGTAAAAAAGATGTACAAACAAACCACTGATTACTTTGATTATGAGCAAAAACAAAAGGCTGATTCTCTTAGAATGTACTACGGACAACCCGGAAGCACTCTTAACCAATATAAAGAGCTTCAAGGCATTCAACCTTCTATGATTCATGATGTGAATGTGCATTGGAAAAATGAGCAACATGTCATCATCAACATTATGAAAACGAATTACCAACACAAAAACAAGGTATACAAACGATTTAACTATAACCTTAGCGAAATGTAGATCTATGGTTTTACGTGTCTTCATCGTGAGTCTTATGTGTGGTCTTACGATAACAATAGTTGTTATCATTAGCCTTTTTATGGTGGTTTTCCGCCAGGATAAGCGAAGTTTACACGATTCGATGGCAGGGCAGCTACCTATGTGAAACGTGTAGATCCTACCAAAGTAGACAGCTCTAAACTTATTTAAAACTTTTTTTAAAAGAGTAATGTTATATATTCAATAACCCTATTATTTCTACTCTTTTACATTTCAAAAAGGAGAAACTTATATGAAAAAGTCAACACCTTGTCCAGGGTGTCAAAAACCTATTACAATTGAGCATTTCGAAGATTTTTCAAGTCCTTTTACAATGAAATGCCCGCACTGTCGAGAAAAACTGAAGGAAACCAAAATGACCCCGTGGTTATTGTTATTAGCTGTTATTATCATTCCTTTATTGGTTTATCTAGGAATTACGGTTAAAAGTTTCTTAGCTGGCCATTTTCCTGTTGTTGAAAAGGTACCAACTATGATTGTATTTATGGCTTTTTGTTACCCTGTGTATGCCTTATATGAAGCTTATAATGCCGTTATTATCTTTAATAAGGGAAATTTACAACTAAAAAAAACTAATTAATCTTTTATCTCTCCTCTATAAATATGTCTTTAACAATATCAATACTAGAGACATGTATTTTATTATTAGTGGATAAATTTAAAATATTTTATATTTTTTACCTTCCTCTTCAATCATGTTATCATCATCGGAGGAGCTATTTAGATAGATAAAGTGTTAATTTACAAGAAGGGGAGAAATATAAAGTGGATCAAGTAACAAAACCAGCAGGATTTTGGATACGCCTATTAGGAAATCTGTTAGATGGCATTATTGTAAGTATTCCTTTGGGGCTTATTGGCTTTCTTATTACAGGAGACTTTGATCGTGAAGATCCCATTACATCACTCATAGGTTTCATCTATGCAGTTGCTGTACCTATTTTATGGTATGGATATACTATAGGAAAACGAATTGTTGGAGTGAGAATTGTCAAAGTCAATGGAAAGAAACTTGGAATTGGAGCAATGCTATTAAGAGTTCTTGTAGCCGGCATTGTTTATGGTATTACATTAGGTATTGCCTTAATTGTAAGTGTGTTCATGGTGGTTTTCCGTAAGGATAAAAGAAGTCTTCATGACATGATGGCAGGCACTTACGTTACATATTCAAAACCAGGTGAAATAGAGGATAAACAGGCATTTGTAGATTAATACTTAATCTACAGTAGGGTAACTTGTGATTTATTACCTTTTGTGATTCCAGATACAGATAGCAAATTGAGAAGTTTGCCATATTCAACAGTAAAGATATTTTTGATAGAATAATATAGGAATTCAAACTTTCTTTCATATGCAATACCGAATATCCTCTATTTCTAATCTACTATTCGGGACTATTTAAAACTCCTACACCTTAATGGTTAGGAGTTTTTTCTGTGTATTATCTATAGGGTATAAGCAGATAGCTACACATTAGAAAATTTCTTAAGCTGTGAAGGGTTAACTATAGATTATCGAATATACTCATTATTTTCTTGTTCCACTATCCATACAAGTAACTCTTTTTCTTTGCTATTTAAATGTCGACCTAAACGTTTTTCAAAATCAAAAACTAATTCGTCGAAACGAGGGCTATTTTTCATCTATATTCCTCCTGTGCCATCTGCAGTATAAGGTATAAAAGATATATTTAATATAAATCTTTATCTTTGTTTCTTGTTACTGAAACTTTGCTCACTTTTTAAGATGTTTTTAATCATATTTAGAACAAAGACCGCCCATTATGTATCATTGTATAAGGCGGTCTTAACTGTATTCATGCTATATGTTTATGCCCAAAATATCGACACTATTCTAAAAAGACGTCAGGTAAAAAAGACAATGGCTAAGATCGCTGCCACACAAGCTAAATAGACATTACCACTCCAATCCCTCTTTTCCTTTTCATGCACCACATAGCTATTATAAGAACCTTCAATCGGCTCTATTTTAAGTTTTCGTTGTAGTTCAGCTTCTTTATCTAAAATCAAGTCTAATTCCTCCATTGTTTGATAATTGTAAGGTAGGAATCTCCCTTGATCGTCTCTCAATCGGTTGCTTACGTCTCGTAATTCGTGTTGCCTTTTCATAGCTAGAGGGTTGTTGGTTGGACTCAATAGTTGTTCCAGAGATTGATTGGCCGTCTGTTGATGTTCCAAGTAATGTAGAAGTGCTTGTAGACGTTCCTTTTCTCTCAAAGTCATCATGTTCTCTTCCTCCTTTCTCTTCGATGTTAGGCTCTTGTTCCATCCATAACGGGTGGGATGAAGGCTGCCATGGTGAGGAGGGGAGAGGGACGTCACTCATTTTATACTGATTCATTAATGCTAAGAAAACAGGGTTGTGCGCTGCTGTAAAAAGCGCACACCTCATAATTTGATTTCGGTCTAATTCAGTAGCCTGAAATAGACTATCCACATATGTACGATAAATGGAATGATACCGCACAGTTGGTCGGTAAGTGTCTGCACGATTTTTCGGCTTCTTATTTTTCTTCATACGCGTTTTTTTCTTTTAGAATGACTTCTAACCTCTGCTTACCTTCTAACGTTAAATAGACGTCTTTTCGATTCAATAACGCAACTGCTAATTCTTTTGTCATCTAATTCGCTCCATTCCTGATGGTTTATCCTGACGTCTTGAAGTGACGTCTTACTAAATGATATGAGCGATAGCTTGTCCACTATTCCGATATTTTCTTCAAAAGTGTATGAAACTTCGAATTTTTGGACAAGACTGATATTAAAAAGGTGATTGTATATGTTTGGGTTAGGTAAACAACGTAGCAAATTAGGAAAATGGTTAGATCAAAGAGGAATTTCGCAACAATGGTTAGCGAGCAATTCAAAGGTTAGTAGATCTACTGTTAGTGATCTCTGTAAGCGAAACGTAGAACATGCACCTACACAGCGAACTATGACCAAAATACTCAAGGCTTTAAGAAAAATAGATCCCCATTTAAAAGCACATGATTTTTTTGATATGTAGGTAGAAAATATTCTAATTATCTTGGGAATAATACGTAAATTTATCGACTTTAATGAATATGAAAAGCCTACTTGGTCTTATACAAGTAGGCTTTTCATATTCATTAAGTGCTTAAAAGTACAACTCCTATTTACTTCTTATTATGATTAGGTGTTTTTAAGATCTTTCACTATAAATAAAGTCAGATAGAAAATGAGAGAAATTTCTTTCTGTTTAGTTGGTGAGAAAAATACTTAAGGTGGTCAAAATCATCCTGAGAAATAGTTGATTGTTGACTCAAAGTGTTTTTTACATCTACTAATATACATAGGTCGTGTAATTCATGATCAGTGAAGATACCTTGTAGAAGATTTAATCGAAATAATAAGGGGAGATTATCGGAGAGTTGAGTTCCACCTTCAGCGAAAAAAATTTGTCGCCATAAATGTCCATAATATGTGGTCATTTCTTTTTCTATTATACTGGCAAGTGTTATTTCAATATCAAACAGCAAGACATACGATTCAAATAACAGCTCTTTCTTCATTCACATGCCCCCCTTTATAAGATTTTTAAAACAGTCAAACTACAGTTACCACCGAGCTCAAGCTAAATTGGATTATGTAGTATAAAAACACCTTTCTTTCAAGCTAATTGTCCATATTGGGAATTTAGAATTAACTATATGTAGTAGCTTGATCATAAGGTCCACTTCTCCTAAAATGTCAATCTCACCTAATTCTTAAAATAGCACATTTCATTACTATTTACCTCCATTTTGTTACTTACCTTTACATATAACATGACTTTTTTCACCTTTATAAGTAAAAATATTCAAATTTATTTGTATTAACAAATGGTTTCATGTAGTAAAATTAATTTTGCTATAAATGAACGATACAAATAAAAATACATTTATTAAAAGGGGATAAAACAATGAAGAGTCGTGTTATCAAGATTGTTTCTTCGCTCGCTATAGGAATAGGGATTGCTGCAGCTCCAGCTTCATCCTACGCAGCAACACCTAAGACCATGAAAGTACATTATATTGATGTCGGTCAGGGAGATAGCATTTATATTAAAGCTCCTAATGGTGAAGACATTGTTATTGACGGTGGAAACAAGGGAAAAGGAAATGAGGTTGTAAATTATTTAAAGAAACAAAAAGTTGATGATATAGAAGTATTAATTTCTACTCACCCTGATGCTGATCATATTGGTGGGTTAGATGAAGTTATTAATGCATTTAAAGTAGAAAATGTTTATGCACCGAAAGTAAGTAATAACACTCAAGCTTACAAAGACTTTTTGAATGCTGTTAAAAAGAAAAAATTAAAGATTCAAACAGCACAAGCAGGTGTAAAGTTACCTGTTAAAGATGTAAATGCTCAAATTGTAGGGCCTATCAAAACATATGCCAACAGTGATTTAAATGACTGGAGTGCTGTTGTACATATGACTTATAAGAAGAATACATTTTTATTTACAGGTGATGCTGAAACAAAAGCAGAAGCAGACATGATTAAGGCAAAGAAGACACTACGTGCAGATGTGCTTAAAGTAGGCCACCATGGTGCCAAAATGTCTACAAGTAAGAGTTTCTTAGATGCTGTAAAACCTAAGTATGCGGTCATCAGCGTTGGTAAAAATAGCTATGGACACCCTACTTCTCAAGTTGTGAACTTACTAAAAAATTCAAAAGCAAGTATTTTGCGAACAGACCAAAGTGGTACAATTATTATCACTGGTGATGGAACATCTTATTCTGTTAAAAAATCGAGGTAATTATGAAAAAGATAAAAGGGATTATTGATCGATTTGAAGAGGGATTTGCTGTTGTTGAAATTGAAGGAAAGACAAAAGATTATCCTAAAGATATCTTTCCCAAGAATACACAAGTTGGAGATGTCGTTTATATTACGGGAGATAAAGTTGAGATTGATAAAAGTGAAACGAAAAAGCTGGCAAAAGAAATTGAAGATTTAATGAATGAAGTTTGGGAAGATTAAACTCCCTTGCTAATTGTATACACAGTTATATAGATACCATATGATTCAAAAAGCCGAGAGTTACCTTTTCGGCTTTTTTGTTATGACGTGTTACCCTCTACAAATCTTTTGAAGGTGCTCTATTCACCGTAGTTGGAATTGCTATAAAGCTTATGTGATATAGATAATACTAACATATATGAATAATAAGAATGAGTGGTTTCCCCTTGAATGAAATGGGGATTAGTAAAAGGAAAGTCTTAACAATCTTAAATAGGAGGGAAGAAGATGTTTAATGATTGGAAAGAAGAAATTCAAGCTCATTTAATCAAAGAAGGTTATAGCGTTGGAGAATTTTTAGGTGAATCTCGAAGGTGGTATTACTTTAGGGTCAATAGTATTTGGAACGGTGACCATATAGTTAAAGTCCAAAATGGATTTTTAGGTTATTTAAAAGAAAGGGTTAGTGGATAGGGAATAAATTGTTTAAACAACACGAGCATAAAGGATTTAAGGAAAAATACAAACCGAGAGTAAAACATATTTTTCTACGTAGAACTAAAAAGTTAAGCTTTAAAATAAAAAAGGGTTTCTATAAAGAACTTTTTTTGAAATTCTTTAGTGGTATCAAAATCCTGTTGTATTAAATTTGTGCTTATATATTTATATCTAGTTATTTGTTATTAACAGGTTAAAAAGATCACAGAAGACATTTACCTATTAAAAGAAATGTCTTCTGTGATGAACTCTATATAAGGATTTAATGAAATGAATTACCATAATGTGTAATCAAACACTAATTTGAATGTGTTGCTACATATACAAAATAAAAGAGGAACCTCGGCAGTGGACGTGAGGTTCCTCAAAAATAGAGTTACGTTGAAATTTGTAAAAAATAATATGACTTTTAATATATCATACTTGTATACAGAATCAACTATTTGAAAAGAAGGATGTATATTATAAAAAAATAAAGCTAGTTAACTTTAATTTTTTTATCGAGCTTTTTTGATAAGTAAAAACTCCTTTATAGACTTCACCCTCTAGAGAAGATTATATGTTTATCATAACAGACATATCCTCCGACAAGGACCTTTTTCCTTTAATTGGTTTTATATTAACTACAAAAGTCTACTTTTACGAATCTCACAAAGAGCACATACGTTATTTCAAAAACATTGCTCTTTGTGAGAAGGTTTCTTAATTTATTATTTGGAAGGTTCTTTTTCAGGTAACCCCAATATGTCCGTATTTTTAGGTGTATGCCCTAATAGGCGTAACATAACTACAATTTGTCCTTTATGATGTGATTCATGAGTAATTGAATGGACAAGCAATTGACGAGGTGTTTTTCTTACCAAACCACTGTTTGCTCTCCAAGCCAGTTCTTTTTCAATAGACTCATCAAATTTATCTGTAAATTGCTTCAATACTTTTTCTACGTATCTATCAGCCTGTTGAAAATAATGCTGAATATCGTCTATTTGCATAGTATTAATTACTTCTTTTGTGAATAGTGGTGATGATGTTTCTGAAAGCATAAAAGAACCTAGCCAAGCATGATAGCAACCTGCCACATGAACTAGAGAATCTCTAATACTTTGAAAACCAAATGCAAACTCTTTCGTCAAATCACCTTCACTTAATTCTCTACACTGCTCTAATAAAGTTTGTCGTGCTTGTTTTACCCATTCATATTCTAGCTTTTCCATAACAATCCCACCTCTCAGACATATAATGAAAAATTATTCTTTACTATACACTATTCGGAATTATTATTACACCGATTTTTTCATTAATTAGCTTAGTAAATAGTAAAGTCCTTCGTGTATTATTGGCAAATAGATCATTTTTCTACAAAGAATATAAAATACACACCAAATATGGCTTAGTGACAGGGGAAGAATGTTTTGTTTGAAAAGAATTTGTAACTTTTTAATAGAATGATTATGAAAATGAACAGATAATAAAATATCACATATAAGGAGATAAAACTATAGAAAAACACACCCTACTAAGAATGGACAATATCAGTATCGTTGTAGAATCCCTTGATGATGCAATTTTTTTCTTTGAGGAGATTGGCTTGAGTCTTGAAGGACGAGCCACCGTCGAAGGTCAATGGGGTGGACGTGTAACAGGATTGGGTTCTCAACGCGTAGAGATTGCGATGCTGGTTACCCCTGATGGCCACAGCAGGATAGAACTTTCGCGATTTCTCAGCCCACCTACTATATCAGATCACCGGACTGCTCCTGTAAACGCTCTCGGCTATCTGCGCGTCATGTTTACTGTTGAAGACATTGACGAAATGGTGTCCAGACTCACTAGGTACGGCGCTAAGCTCGTTGGCGAAGTGGTTCAATATGAGGATTCGAGGATTCGTATCGGCTCTGCTACATCCGTGGAGTAGAAGGAATCTTAATCGGTTTAGCAGAGCAAATCGGTAACAAACAAGTAAGTGACGTTTTATAAGAGTCTTTACTGAAATGTATGTTTAAGCTACCTGAATTTTCAATAGATCGAGATTATTTTCAGGTTTTTTTCAGACCTTTCTCTTGCTTTTTCTCACCTCACCCAATTTTACTTAATTATGGTATTTTTGTTTTAATATTCAAAAAAGGGGTAGGTGTTCTAAGAATCAACTAAAATAGGAGGAGATCAAATGAGAAGAGCGAAACAAGCTGTTGTAGCTTCTGCCGTAGGTTTAGCTATGTTAGCGACGCCATTAACTCTACCGAATTTAGGAGGTTCTGCTGGCTCCGCAGAAGCTGCAGAAGTTGGAGGAGACGTAGCAATTGATCCAGTAGCAATTGGGCAAGCGATTGCAGATGCAGCTAAAACGGCTGATAATCGAAGTGGTTTTGTCAAAGGAGCAATGGAAAAAGCGTTTTTTGAATCGGGTCAACAATATAATGTAGTGGTCATGAATTTGAGTCAAGGTTATAATTCAAACCAGTTACAAGGTGTCCAATATTTTGATACCGTAGATTACGATGGTATCACGTTTGGAGTTTGGATATTTGAAGAAGGAACGTTTATTAATGAAGGTGACGGAGGATACGATAACTGGGCCTTTAGAGGTTGGTTTGAACGAACGGGAGATGACGAAAAAACGGTCAACTTTCATAGACCTTAATCTATATAAAAAGAATTCATTTTGAATAATTATTTTCGAAATGAATTCTTTTTTATATTCAAAATTCTCAAAGTGAAAAAGTGTAGCAGGGTTCTATATTGTATGATACAATATAGAACCCTGTAAATAATTTGAACAATATACAAAACTTTAGAAGAGCCCTGCGTCTTGAATGATACAGGGTCTTTTCTAATTGCTAATTTTCTACCATTTGAACATCTTGCCATTCCACTGTCGCTTTCTTTACCCTGTCTAGTTTCATAATTTACCTAGTAAATCTTAAACATAGTTAGTTTACTAACATGTTTTTGGTGCGGGTAACATACGCACCTCTTGTTGATTTTATTCTTATTTGTCGTCAGTGTAAATATTAGAACCTTAATAATATACGAAGTAGTTTAATATTTACTTAATAAATAATGATAATTAGGTTAGGGGGGAAGTTGGTGTATTTCTAAGTAGAGTCGATTATAAAATTAGTTTTTAAATTTATATGCATTAGTATATCCATTAGATAACTAGAACAAAATATAATTAGAATACCTTCCGACGTTGGTATTCGTAGCACTATTTTCTGATTTTCTATATAAAAAACCTACTGTTGGCGAAAGATGAACAGTAGGTTTTTTCCTTTTTAGGTTTTATATAATATTCATTTCTTGTTCACATAAAACACATTTATTAGAAGTTTGGAATTTAGATATACTCACTCTTTTTTACATGATTAAACTGACCGATACTTCTAAATTTTTTATGACGCTGATTTACAAGTTCTTCTGAAGATAATAATAAGAGTTCATGCAGTGAAGCTTTAATTGTATTTTCAATTTCTTTAGCTTGTTTTTCAATATCATTATGGGCGCCACCTTGAACTTCAGATATCACACTATCTATAATCCCTAATTTTTTTAAATCTGTTGCTGTAATTTTCATGGATTCAGCTGCTTTTGGAGCTTGTCCTGCATCTTTCCACAATATAGATGCACCTCCCTCTGGAGAAATAACCGAATACCATGTATTCTCTAACATATGAATATGGTTACTAACACCAATACCAATCGCTCCACCACTAGCTCCTTCACCAATTACAATAGAAACGACAGGAACTTTAAGGTCAATCATTTCAAATAGATTTCGTGCTATTGATTCTGATATTCCGCGTTCTTCAGATTCCTTCCCTGGATAAGCTCCTGAGGTATCAATAAAGGTAAGAATAGGGCGCTTGAATTTTTCAGCTTGCTTCATAAGTCTTAAAGCTTTTCTATAACCTTCTGGATGTGACATTCCAAAATTTCTTTCAATGTTTTCTTTCGTATTTCTCCCCCTCTGTTGAACTATGATTGTAACAGGTAAGCCCTTAAATTTGACAATTCCACATACCATTGCCTTATCGTCTCCGTATAACCGGTCACCATGAAGCTCTAGGAAATCAGTAAACAACATAGGAATGTAATCTAATGTTGTGGGACGGTTACGAAGTCTTGCTATCTGAACTCGCTGCCATGGGGTGATGCTATTATATATCTCATTCTCTATATTATTTAATCGTTTTTGTAATGTATTAATTTCTGGTGATAAATCTATATTATCTTCTTTCGTAAAATTTTCTAGCTCAGAAATTTTTTTCTCAATTCAACTATAGGTCTTTCAAAATCTAAGCTCATTTAGTTTCTCCTTATCTAGAAAAATAAAGTCACCGTCAAGAAGTTGCTGTAAATATTCATCAAAGCTATTTGCAATTACTTTATATTGGTCAGGGTCATGCACAAAGCGAATTATTTGACCGCATACACCTTTATCAGAAGGGTTAAAATCAATATAGAGTCTTGATGTTCCACCATTGTTCATACAGTCTGAAAAATGAATATACGTTCCTGGAAAAAGTCCCTCTGGATTTATCTTAGGGTCAACATCATCCTCGTCATCTTGGTATTCTAAAAGATAGGAGATGTCTTCTTCTTCTTTTGAGCTTTCGAGCATCTGCTGTATAGACAGTAAATAATATGGATATCTACCTTCTTCAAGATCTGAACCTAAAATACAGACCGCAATTTTGTTCTCTCCATGTTTCGGCCAATATGTACCATCAATATTTTCTAGTAGAGAAATTAGTGATTCTGGACAATTTGGATATTCTGACCTTAGTGTCTCAATATCCTCTTTTGTAGCACCACGCACTGTATTTAGTGCCTCGAGCTCATCTGTTGATAATGCTGCCCTCAAGCCGTTTAAAAATTTGTTTACCAAATCCATTATTTTGTCCTCCCTATTTTGTTATAAGAAATATACTCAACTACATTATTAATCTCCCATCTTAATTTACCACATTTTACATATTATACAAAAAAAACAAAGTCCGCAAAAGTATACTTTTGCGGACTTTTCTTTAATTTTTAGCTACTTATAAGAATTTTCCATACTGTCCCTAATATCGATTAAAAAACAGAATATTCAATTATTTTAATTTATTTTGTAAGCGATTACATATATAATGGAAATAAGCTTGCTATCATTGTATATGACGTAGGCGGGGCCAGTACAAGATGAAAACAGCTTATCCTATAAAATATTTTGTTAATTTGTATGTATAAGAGATTGCTAGTTGGACAATAATAAAGAATAGGGACTTGCATAAAGGAGGTCAAACTATTGAGCGAATATAAACAGGTTTTCTCTACATTTATTAATGAAGAACGATTTGATTTACATTCATACCTTACTTATTTATTTATCAATGAATGTCAGGAAGATGTAGTAAATCAGTTAGAACAGAAATATGCAAAACAATAAATGTATAAATAGGAAAACAGAAAGGGTAAATAATAATGAACGGAAAAATCGTGTAGGTGACTTTATCTTTCTGAGCAGAAGGAATAGGTCGCCTATTGATGTTTCTACTTAAGCTAACGGGGCAGGTTAGTTTAACATTTGGACAATTTGTTTTTCTGGTTTTTTTGAAAATAGCTGGTTCTTTTTTAGCGTGAAATTGCTCTTTTAAAAAGCCCCTTAAATTTCTCTCTATCTTCGGGTGTAAATGGTTTTGGCCCCTTTGTACGCTTTCCACTTTTTCGAGCCATTGCACTCAAATAACGTGTTTGCAATAATTGGTCAATGTTTTCATTTGTATAGCTAGACCCATTATGGTGAAGTACCACACACCCTTTTGCTAAACCTAGGGAAGCAAGACCATAATCTTGCGTAACGATTATATCCCCTTTTTTTACTAACCCCATAATCCGATAATCCGCAGCATCTGCTCCAGAATCAACATAAATGGTTTCCACTCCTGATGGTTGTTCCACATTAGAAAAATGAGAAAAGCTAGTAACAAGGATAACAGGAATTTCAGCATTCGTACCTTCAGAGATAATGATATCTTTTACCGGACAAGCATCTGCATCAACATAAATTTTCATTTTTACCTCTCCTCGTAAATAAGTTTGAGTTGATGATAATGGAAGACTTATCCTTTGTCAAACGACAAAGATATTTGGCCTAAAATTATTAAAAAACAGTTGTTGTATTAAAGCCTGCGTTTGATGCTCTATTTTTTAAAAGGAGAAGCTAATTTGATCTCACGTAAACTTCTAAAGTATGAAAAAGATGTTATTATCACTTATGAACCCCATAATAATAATGATGTGTTTTCTATTTATTAGGAGTGTGGTGATATTTGTTTTTAATTCATTGATGTGAACTTTGTAATGTTGAGGAAATAACAACTCAAATAGATCCGAAATATAAATGCCCTAAGTGTGGACTATTGACTGAAGATAGATGGATTGATGAAGAAAAGAAGTATGAATCCTGAGTTTTAAGAGGCAGAATTAAATATCTCATATATATAAAATATACGTAACTAAGCGTCCTCAAAGGTAAGCAAAATAAAAAGAAACGTCGGCATTGGCCAATGAACGAGGTTTCTTTTTTTGTAAGGGTTTGTTCATACGTATCCGAAGTATGAAGCGTAAATAGATTACCATGTTCTGTAATTAAAAGCTATTTTTAGTATGTTGCTGCATATATAAAATAAAAGAAGCAACCTCGGCAGTGGACGAGAGGTTGCTCTTTTTGCGTGGGTTCCGGAAGAGGTATTATGTAAACTGGTTTTGTATATGGTATTCATGGATTACGCTTAGTTCTTACAGCGTTGACTTACGTTCAGAATTACATAAAATTACTGGATCAATATCTTTTTCAATCCATAAGTCTAATAATTTTGTAAAGTCTTGCTTGTCTTTTACAAAGTTCTTTTCTTCTTGATGAATAGGCAATAGCCAAAATAGTTCAATACATTTTTTATCAAAAATATCTAGTAGGTGAGCTGTATTGTCTGTCTCCATTATAGGAGGGCATATCAAAAGACTATTCATTTTAAAAGATGAATGTGCTTCAGAATTAGAAATAGTTTGTCCATAATCTAAAGATGTATGGTCGTAGAAAGGGTATTTAGATAGACCAACCAATAATTCTACAATTTCTTTATTTGATTGTTCATTCAGCCAAATTAATTCAGACCTCAAACCATTTAGCATCTTCTGTTTAGACATACCCAGTGTAATGTATGTCCAAATAGGTCTGTCGTTCTGAGGTGAAAATTCTATAATAAATAAACTATCTTTATCATTGGATACTTGACTATTTTCTATCTCTTCAAGTACAGCTTCTTGCCAATGAGACTTATATATACGAGAAGGAGTTCCAAAAGAGTCACAATAAGTACTATAAATCTCCGTATTTTTTAATTTCTTAAATCTATGCAGCAAATTACTCTCTCCTTACCTGTCCTAAATACTTTTATATTTATTATAAGGTTACTTTAAGAGAGAGAAAATTTCACTATTTCCGATAATTTGGACTATGTTAACTAAAAGTATATAGAGTATGCACATAGCTTTTATGGTGAACCTTGTGTACACAGTGGTAAAATAAAGCTCTACATAAAACGAAAAGGCGGAGTTTAATATAAGAAAACTAACTATATTGGATGAATTAAAGAAGCTTAACAATGACCTGTATCATCCATTTCCCCATGAAGACATTCGTAAAATACAAGATAAATTTAGTGGGAAATTACATGAAGACGATCTGTTAACCGCAGACTTTAATAGCTATTGGATGAATATTGCTGGCAGTTTAAGTTATATGGTGAAAGGTAAAACGAAGAAAATTCCTCAAAATCAGATCGATGAATTAAAGTTGACTTTCTTTGAAGTTTTTCCGCAATATTCTTTTTTAGAAAAAGAAATCTCTACCTATCCAAATTTGTACGAAGAATATAAGATTTATGAGAAAACAAGAGAGCTCATGTTAAGTTATTTATTTAATTGAAGCCAGTAAAGAAAAAGGGACGACTTTCTAAATAGTCGCCTTTTTTTGTGCCGATAAGGTACATTATGATGACTAGCTTTTCATTTAGTAGAGAGTTATTACTTATTATTTCATTTAATGGTATAATGTGGTCCTATCATTTTTGAATAGATTGGTGTTGAAATAGTTTTAATGGGTTTAATCACTTTATATGTAGAAGATATGCTTGGGTATATCTTAGCTGCATTACCCTTTTATGTAGGGTTTCGTTTTATCTTTTTAAAGAAGAAAAGAAAGATAACATCTTTCAAAAAGGAACTTATTTTAGGTTTGTTTGCATTATATCTTGTTGGTTTGGCATCTCAAACCATTGTTCCAAATTGGAATGCGGGTATTGTTACAGATACTGGAGAGCCTTTTTTTGATATTTATTTTACAAATGAGCTTTCTCATGTAAATATCATACCTTTTCATACCCTTTACGAATACTTCTTTCAAACGAATACAAATGTTGACGAATGGAATAGCGTATCTCTTTTAAATCTAACTGCAAATGTTATGTTATTTTCACCTTTAGGCTTTTTCGTAGCCCTTATTTGGAGAAAATATCATTCAATTAAGAAAGTAACAATTTTAGGTTTATCTGTTACATGTTTAATTGAATTTATTCAATACTTTATAGGTCGTAGCTCAGATATTGATGATGTTCTACTCAACACGTTTGGTACAGTTATAGGTTATGTGGTTCTTTTAATCATTCAGTATTTAATAAGTAAACCAGTAAGACAAAAAAAGGCGACTATGTAGCTAGTAGCCTTTTTTTATTCCTATAAGCTACATTAAGGTAACTAAGGTTGTATAGTGTATACCTGAGATGATATTGAGAAATGTATGAAGAAAGAGGGGTAACAGCTTGAAGATAGTTACTTTAATGGAGAGTGAAATCTCCTCTTTAAAACGACTATATGGGGATATTTATTTTCAGGATATTCAACTTATAGACAAGTTCTTTGTAAAAGGAGCTTTGGATCGGTTTAATCGAATTTTAACTGAAGAGGAAGCAGAAGAACTGTTAACTAATAAATATCAAAATAAGCTTGATGAAATTAATTATATAAATTACTTTCATGAAATTTTTGAACTATGCGGTAAACAGCAGGTATACGTGCATTGTGCAGATATTTTTCACAGTAGCTTAGCTTCTTATAAAAAAATTCTTTCGATGGAGGAATATCGCTATATTTTATTACTAAAACAGGCTATAAAAGGAGAATTTATTCGAACAGATGATAGTAGAGTTTTGGAATTTTTATTTAGACTCTCATTAGATACAAATAGTTTCTCAACTTTCTTCTTTCCTTCAATCTCTACAGTAATATTAGGAAATTACGATATGTCATTACCTATCTTTTGTAAGGATAATCAAACTATGACAAGATTAGAAAATATAGCTCACATATCAGGGTTGTATATTCGAAGATAAAAGCCCTTTTAAAGGGATTTTATTTGTTACTACCTATAATTTTGATTATTTAAACTGAAAATGTATGGAGTCTACATCTTATGTTTCTCTTTTTAAAATATATCTTGGTGGAGCTCCATATCCTTGTTCTGCTTCAAAATATGCCAGTTTATTTGGAATGCAAACGATAATAGAAGGAAAACCATAACCTACTGCATCTTTAAGAGCTGTAAGTAAAGGTAATTCTTCTCCGTCTATTTTCTTGTTCCATGAAATTGAATAACACTCTTTTCCTGCCCCGTGCTGCTTTAATAATTTGGCTATTTCATTGGCACAAGAATTTGGTTTAGGAATCTCAATCATATATTCTTCTCTCAATGTTTTTGTGTAATTATGATTAAGACGATGTAATGCGTCTTCTCTTTTCTTTTCAGAGAAAAGTTCGAATATCACTCTATCTTGGATTCTCTTAGTAAAGAAGGATCTTACTACTTTTTCTTCTAGCTCTTTATTCATTCAATCCTCTCCTTGAGTAATCTTTATTGTATAGAATTTTTCATCAGAGAATCATTAAATTGGTATACGATGTAAATTTAATAATAGGTCAATTAATGCAAAGATAATACCTAATATGAGTGAAAGGGTCAGTATGAATATCCATTTAGTTTTCTTCTCTAACTGAAAGACATTCAGTTTTTCTAATGCAAACGAAACAAGCCACATTATAATTATTGTTTCAATAAATTCAACTATAAAATTAAAAATAAAGTCCACTTGTTCTCACTTTCTTGTTTTGAAATATTTACTTTTCTATTAAAACACTTATAGATAAACATTAAAATACTTTTATTCTTATAAAATCCATTATGTTAACTACGTGTGTATTGAGTATACAGTAAAAATATCATTTAAAATAAAAATGTTTTGTATAATGTACTTCTACGATCTCAATTGTAATATTTAGTTTTAAACAAAAAATGGGAGTAAGATAATGCTATGAAATGGACAAAAGTAAAAGGAAATATAGAGAGTTTAATTTGCGATAAATTAAAACATAGATTAAGTATCCATTTGACTCAATATAATGTTTCCCTTGGTGAGCAAAAGCGTATATGGATTACTCTAGATAAAAAGGAAGTCTTCAATGCGTCTTCAGCAAATTATTTAATGGAACATGATAAACTTTGGGCGGAAATAAAAAAGGCGACTGACAAATCTTTTCCCGACTGTTTATATGAATGTTTTCCAGAGTTTATTGGCAAGACGAAAGATTTAGACTACACTACAGTAATTCTAGAGGATAAAGGTATCTTTAATGTCGATCTAGTTTATGATGCATTTATTCAGTATCCTCAACTATCCATTGACAATGCTTTAAATTCTGAGAATGTTATTATCAAAGCCTTCGCACTGTTGGATAAAAGGCTAGGTAAGAGAAAGTTAAAAAATTTGAGATACAGTTCTAATGTTCATCCATTAATCTTGGAGTTTTACAAATTGAGATGGGAAGTTGAAGGGATTAGGACCTTTGAAGACATACCTAATTACTAAAAAAGGCTCTTTTCAGAGCCTTTTTTTGGTGCCGGTAATGGTGATTATATTGACTAGATATTTATATCACACAAAAAGAATTCATTAAAAAAATGTTAAAATAAAATCAAAAACCACGGAGAAAAACATATGAACCATGATATTCTACATTCATTTTTAGAAAAACATTTTGAAAAACTAATTTTAAGCCCTTCCTTATTTTATTCTTGGAAAAATAGCATTCGATTTGAAATATCAAATCCTTTAATACCTCATTACAAAAAGGAACATTTAGAGCAAGCACTTTATCGTTCAATCAGATTATTTGAAGCAGTATTTGGAGAAGAAGATGAGATTCTTCTTGTTACAGATGTACATTCCATAAAAAAAGATATCTTTCTCCAAAAAAGGCCTTTAAACGTATATTTAAAGTACATAAAAGATAAAGAAAAGTTATACCAATTAAGTCATTATCTTTTACCCAGTGTATTTGATGAGGAAGATGATCAATCTATTACTCATCGATTTGCAATTTCTTGTAAGAAGTCAGAACTAAAGTATATACAACTCTTAAAAGCTATTTGTTATGAAGACTTTACTCATCCATCTAGTATACTTAAAAGCAATCCACAAAGTGGTTATGATATTTATTTTATCAATCGTTCTAAAGAAATCATTTTTCACCTGTATGATGATCGAGGCTGTGATGTATTAGCCTCTAATAAAGAATCTATAGAGTTTCTTTACGAAGAATATAATCATTGGATTTTAGATTATGACCGAAAAGAAATTGACCTTTTATTTAAATAAAAACATTATCAATACGCTAACGATTGTGCTCTTTAAACTACCGATAAGCTACACTACGTTAATTAACAATGTATTGGATAAATGTGTTAAATTTAATAATATTGGGGGGATATAATTGATTTATTTAGTTTGCACAATTATAGGTTCAATAATTGCTATCTTCAACATTGTCAAAGATAGCAATTTTATATGGTTATGTATGTTTATACCTATGTTGATAGACTTTCTTATAGCAAATGTTGATCTTTTAAATTTTATAACCAATGGTTACAGGACTGCTATTTTTTTAATTCTTTATATTCGAATATATTTCACTGTGTTTTTATATGACATTGATAAAATAAATTCTGAAGAACAACCTATTGCTCCTGTACAGTAGGTTGTTCTTTTGGAAATAACAAATATGGTTTTGTAGTGGTAGATGCCTCACGGCGTCTTGGGTAGTCTGCTCAAATTATAAAAACATATTCAATTTTTAAAGCAAAAAAACCACTGGACCTAATCAGTGGTTTTTTGTTCGTTCGATGCAGAAAATGAACAAAACATATTGCATATACAATGTTTTGTCGTTGTTCCATAGTATATCATGAAGAATTAGCTTCTATAAGAGTTGATACATTTATGTATAGAAAATGAAACATCTTGTAGCATTGTTGAAACATTGTTTATTAAGAAATAGGATCAATTTGCTTTAATCTAAGGTTGTTATTTCTGATAATGTTGATTATGTTAAGTGTGATTATAGAGAAAAGAGACTCTAGCTTCCTATAAAAGAAAGGTTAGAATCCCTTTTTTATTTATTAGCTGCGTTTAGTGCAGTCAGTGAATTATTAAGTGCTGATTTGCACTTATTGACATCAGGGTTGGATGAACGAGCTGCTGCTAATACAACATCAATAGTTCCATCGATCTTGGTCCATTTAGAACCGTCTATTTCTCTAAGTTTAGCTTCTGATGAGTCCCACTGATGTTCTAAATCGTCTGCTCCTTTTTTCGTTGCAGTAAAGTTTTTTGAATTTACATCCTTGAGCATATCATTTTCAATTTTAATAAAATCCTTTAATTGCCCAGATAATGTAGCTTGTGAAGCAGTGGATTGTGATGCTAAATCATTACTGCGCCAGATATAACCACCTATACTTAGAACTAAGAAAATACAGAGCACTACAATGGTTTGTGTCAAAACATTTCTCTTACTTGCACGTGTTGGGTTTGTATCCACCATTTCACTTTTTGAAGTTATATCAATTTTTGTAATGGCGAGAAAAACAATTATTGCTAAAATACCTATAAGAAAAATAACACTAGTAACAGTTGTTCCCAAACCTAATCCACCATTAACTTTTGTTTGTGATAGGTAATCTCCTAATGATGCTCCCAGTGGACGAGTAAGAATATAGGCAATCCAAAATGCTAAAATTCCATTAAGTTTCGATTTGTATGCCAAAAAGATACAACCTATGATAATGATGACTGTTACTCCCGTTTTAAGATAGCCAAAACCTAGTTGTTCAGAATATAAATCACCTACTGCTGTTCCAAGTGCAAATGTAAATAGAATAGTAAGCCAATAGAAAACTTCTCTTCTTCTTGTATAAATCGAGTGTATAGAGAGTGTTTTTTCACTAAGGTACCAAAAAAGAAAAGTTAATCCAAGTAGAATGGAAAAGACAATTGTACTAGCTTCAAGAGGTACTCCCATTCCATCTGTCAAATTATCAGTTACTAATGTTCCAAATACGCTTATAAGCACAACCGTTGTCCAATAAATACCTGGGACATATTTAGTTGCCTTAAATTGAAGATATAATAAAATAAAAAATGCTATTCCCATAATTATAGTAGTGACAGTTAACCCAAATCCAAGGTTGAAATTTAGAAAATCAGCAAATGTTTCACCTACAGTTGTGCACAAAACTTTGATTATCCAGAAGAAAATTGTGACTTCTGGCACTTTGTTGAGTGCAATACCCAATTTATTTTGGTTCTCTTGCATACACATTCCCCTTCTTTGCAGTGGTTTTCCACAATTTTTTTAAAAGAACAAACTGATTGTTCTATATTATTGCCGTGCATTTTAGAATTCAAAAAACGAGTGCAATCTATATCAATTTACTCCACTAGTCATTTACTATTCTTTGTTTTTGTTGAAATTAATTTTTTCAAAGAACACCTCATATCCAATATGTTTTTAAAGTTAAGATAATTGTATGGGAATACTCTTAAGTATCTATGAAAAATAAATTAATAATTCATTAGAATAGTTAATTTATTAGTTCCCTTTTACGCCTTTTATAGCAGTTAAAACTATGAATAACACCACCAAAAAACATGAAGTAAACGTTTACTTATTTAGCGTCGTAATTTTAAGCTTTTATTTTTAATAGTTAACTTTAAAAATGGATTTTAGGGTTAATACCTTACTGTTAGTTTTGGAAAATGTGGACCTTGAAAACTATTTATATAAAAAGAAACCTTTGCCATAAAGGCAAAGGTTTTTCAAATTTATTGGAATAGGGGGAATACTTTATTAGTCTGTCCAGATTTGTAGATTCATATGCATATAACTTTAAAAATAAATATTGTGATTGATTCTTTTTTTAGTAAATAACCTTATTTAAGTTCTTTTATCTTTTAAATAAATACTAAAGTATTTTATTGGACGTAGACAAAAAGACAGCTGCAAAACAAATAGGGCTGCCTTTTGTCATTTTTTATTTTTTCATTCGTACTTTGATTTTTGGATAGATAATATTAAAATTAAAGATTCCTACAAATAAAGTGTAAATAAGTGTTCCTCCAATGATTATAAAACCCAAATAGAAGTACAAGTTAGTAAAATTTAAAAAGTACACTTTCTTTAGATAAATTAAACAAGTAAGCATTACTATCGCTGAAAGTGAAATTTTTATATAATGTACTACTACCCACTTTAGATTAATTCGGTTAACGAGTTTATAAAACGATGAAAAGGTTATCGCACAATAAATTAACCCAACGAGTGAGGAGCTTAACGCTAAACCATAGGCTCCAAAAAACTTAACAAAGATAAAATTGAATCCCACATTTAAAAAAACGGAAAATAGACCAGCTTTTAAAAAGACGCTTCCTTTATCTAACGTGTATAACCCTTTAGCAATGACAGCCTGAATACTATAAGCTAAAACTGATCCTAAAAAGAAAATAGCAAAGGTAGAAGTTAGGGCTGCATCAGAATCGCTAAAATTTGTATAAATGACTTTTACAAGCTCAGGCATTAAGTAACACATACCTACTATTGCTGGAGCTAACAAAAGGAACATATATACTAGCCCTTTCTCCATGCTTTTCTTGAACAATACAATATCTTTGTCATGAAAGGCCTTCGCAATAATAGGATAGATCATGGTTGCTACTGTTACACCAAAAATGGCCTGGGGGATATTAACTAGACGAAATGCATAATTAAAACTTGAGACAATTCCTTCATCTAAGTGAGAAGCATAGCTGGCATCAACAGATAAATTAATTTGCCCTACTGCAGCAGTAAGTCCAATTGGAAGGAAAGAAACATAAAATTCCGAAATTTTACTCCAATCTAAACTTACCTTTTCTCTATATCGATAGAAGTATGTAAATCCTGCTTTTTTCAAAAAGAATGAAACAATTGTGCCAATTAAGTAAAAGAGAGGAATAGACAAAATCCCAATTTCTTTGTGAAAAAAGATAAGTCCTGTTATAACAAATAAAACTACGATTAACTGAGAAAGTATCGACCAAGCAAATTTTCTATTTGCCTCTAAATATCCTTCATATATAGAATTTATTCCAACAAACCCTAACGAAAGGAAATAATAAATGGCTGTCCATACTGCAATTTGTTTACCTTGTTGATTAAAACTCGAGAATAAAAGGGGAATTACCATTAAAGAAATAAGAACTCCTATTATTGATCCAATTAGAGCAATATAAAAAGTTCCTCTAATCATCATCGATGTATAGGAAAGTTTCCCGTTTAATTCTTTAAATTGAAAATACTTAGGTAAGAATGTTTCTTTTATTCCTGTCAAAAGGAACAAGATACAGATGTTAGGAATGTTCACAGCCGCAAAATAGGCATCCGAATCACCAGAAAGACCGTAAAACCTTGATATTAAGATATCCCTGAGCATACTTGAAAATTTTAATACGAGAGTAGCAAATAATAAAATTAAAGAAATTACACTTAGTTTCTTCATCATAAAAGTTCCTTAATTTATAACAATGTCGGCGACGAAAATGTTACTAATTAAAACTTGTATCGTCTTAATTATCCTAACAAAAAGAGAAACACCTTTGTTTAAAAGCTGATTTAATGGTTTCTCTTAATAAAGGCCTATTAAATTGACAAGCTATTATTTATTTTAGTTACAATATTTCTTAATTCTATTAGATCGTTTATTACCACATCAGCCTGAGCAAGTTCCTCTGCCTGAGCAAAATCAAAATTGCACCCCACTGCTAGTAAATTATTATCCTTTGCAGCATTGATATCTGATAGGCGATCCCCCACCACTGCTGCTGCGCTTTTGATATCGTATTTCTTTATAATCGTTTTGACTAAATCGCCCTTATCGAGGGTTTGGATTTGCTGAATACTAAATGTCTCTGTGACCCAATTATTTAAATCGTAATAGTCTACAATTGCTTTTAAATAATCTTTTAAACCATTACTTGCTATGTAAATGGAACAATTATTCTCTTTTAAAAAGCTAAAGATTTCTTTTACGTTAGGATATAAAGCACCTTTGCCATTTCGTATATTCTCAACTAACCTGTTTAAGAAATAAGCGTCCGTATACTTTCTGATTTCATCTGAATGATTAGGTAACAAAGCTTCCCATACTTTTGGTAACGGTACACCCATAATTTCACGGTACTTATCAATAGGCGTACTTGCATCCCATTGGTTAAGCGTACGTAAATGGTTAAATGTATCATCGAGTGATATTTCTAAGATCTTATCTGTTTGAAATAGAGTTCCATCCATATCAAAAATTAGTGATTGCAACATTATTTATCTCCTTTTTCTAACAGTATAAAGTAAGCATTTATATATATTACCACAAAAAGGAAATGTAGTGTGTGCTATTCTACTCAATTACAATAAAAAACCATATTGGACATATTCTGAACACATTTTAGAATATTATGGTAATATTTATAATGCATACGAAGGAGGATTAAAAGATGGCTATAATGTATATGATTGTAATATTCACGGTTACATGCTTACTTCTACTTTCCAGTAGAATGAGTAAAAAGGTATCTTCTTTAAAATATTTTATACCTCTAATTATAGGAGTAATTAGCCTAGGAATTGTAATAATAAGTAGCTTTTATGGAGGGTTAACTGGGTTTGGAATCGGAGTAATCAATTTTGCTATCCTTATAGGATCTATACTGTCCATAGTTATTATATTGGTTAGTGAAATTATAAAAAGCAAAATCCTCAAAAAAACGTATCAATAAAATGATAAAGGCTTTTATGTAGTTTTCTACTGTTTAAACAACGTGGCCCCCAGTCTAATGACTGGGGGCCACGTTATCAACAGAAACTTTACAGTGGTATGTGTCTTTAGTTAACATAAAACCCCTTATCGGAAATTATTTAAGAAACCTATTCTCATTTCTCCGTCATGATAAATTTCTATTACGTATTTATTTTCTACATAAAGAAAAGTGTCACTACCTACAGCCACAACATCGTCATATACGCTTAAGATGTTCTCAAAGTTCGTCTTTAGTACAGGAAAATTGTTTGTACTCCAATATATCTCAAGATCATCGTCATTTATTAAGCTTTTTACATCTTCTAAATAAGTGATTACGCAGTATTTATCAAATTTATCCCATTCTATCCTTCCGTAAAATGTGAATGGGACCTCTTTTTGAAACGAGCAATATCTTTCTTCACTTTTTTCAGGAGAATAAATAATAACGCCTTTACCTAAGGCATTTACACATTCTGAAAAAAGAGACCCTTTATCCTCTTTTTTCTCTAATTCTTTTCTCTTTGCCAATAGAAACTCTAATCTTTTTTGTCGGTCTTGTTTTTTCATCATACAATACCTTTCTTCATGTTTTTTGTCTTATTTGGCGGCCAAGAAATAGCTAGTATGAGACTCTAGTTACTATAACAGGTATTTCTAGGTAGCAAAAGACGTTAGAACATTAATCTAACGTCTTTTAGTAGTTAATTTATTTTAAAGAAGTCTTCAATCATTTGATCAGTCTCATCAGGGCTTCGTAGTTCAACTATATTATCATTTTCATCATACGTATAATGATGCTTAAATTGGAAGGGCATAGCTTCATATTGTTTTTCTACTTGCTCTAATACTTGATGAAAGCAGTTATAATTATATTCCTTAATTAGATAAGGTAATCCACTTGGTGAACGCAAATATTCATATTCTTTATAATTGTAAGGAGTGTGTTCAGGCCTCTTTATCAAGATTTTTATGAAATGATTCATAATTTTAGTTATTTCATGTTCTTCAACGTATTTCACTAAACCACGTACAGCTATTAATTTCATTTCTAAATCTCGCTCTTTCTTATAGACCTTTTGAAAAAATTCACTAAGCTGAGAGTTATAGATATCTCGTAAAACCAAGAGTAATTTATGACGTAGAGAAATGTCCTTTACGTTGAAATATAAATACTTCAAAGTTTCAAGATCATCGAGTTCTATCAATTTTGGCTCTAAATTAAAAATTGATTCTCTAAAGTCCATATTACCTTCATAAAAAGAACCAGTTTCGTAAGCATTAGATAAAGCTTTATTTATCAATCCCACCAAACTCCAAACACTTTATGATTAGGGTACAACTCTGGAGCAATAGGGGGATTACCAAACATATAACCTTCCTCGATCTCGTCAGGTTCTAAGATTTTAACCCATTCCTCTATTTCCTCGGGATTAGCGCTTGATAGGATATATATTCTTTCCGAAAATGGCCAACATTCCTCGTCTTCAACTTCCATAATTTCAACAAGTACGTCTTGTACACTTGGCTTACTTTTAATCTCAAACAAAACAGAATAAAAGGTATCAATTCCTGGATGGTCCATAAGGTTACAGCCAATAGAGCCTTCATCTTCATTACCTTCGAAAAACTCTTCTAGAGACACTAAAGGTGCAGTTTGTGCATCAGGATAACCCTGTTCATATATCTTCTTTATCAAATTATCTTTCATGCAATATCCCCGCCTTTTGAGCACTTATAACTATGAATATCATATACAACTTAAGTGTACACAACAACTCTTATCGTTACTTAATTATGTGTATTAAACCCACCAATTAGCAGAGGAATTCCACCATTCTTCTCCTTCTTTCAATGATTCTCTTACGTCCAATGAAATCACTTCTGTGTTATCTTTATTAAATTCAAACATTTCACCTATTTCTTTTCCTAACCTTTGTCTATGGTCGGTATCAATATTATAGACCTTTACCTTGTTAGGTGTATAAAACGTTTCAGATACATCTATATGACCTTCTGGAGAACATTTAGAAATCTCTACGTAGAGGACTCCCCCCCAAGCACTAAATTGAAACATTAACAAATCAACACGATTCTCCAGTTTTCGATAAAAATGAGGAAAGGAACCTTTAAAACCATGATCCCTCAAAGTAGGAATAACATTTTTTCTTAAAGAATTAATCATATTATCTCTTTCAACAGACACTTTAGCACTCCTTACTCTTTTCTTTGTAATAGCCCTAATACAGCCTATATACTATAGTCTTCTAGTCACCATAAAACGTATTATAAGAACCATTAGCTATTTATAAATAATCTACAGAGTTGCTGTTTTGAACGTAACCATAAACTTTTATAACATCACCTTTTGTTTCTCCTGGTACGTTAATTGTTCTGAGTGTATTTATTACTTGATTTTTCTTTTCCAAATTTTCCACCTTTATTTCTAACCATTCAATGTTTTTGTAATTACCTTTGAAATGATAAAACCAGTCTCCATCCCAATCACTTATATACTTAGTTTTGACATCTTTTGTTCTCCAAATTGTATGTATAGAACAATCGTTCATTGCATTTCTAATTTCTGCCCATTTCGTGTTATTCATTACTGATTGATATTCATAAAACCTCATGAAAAAAGACCCCCTTATTTACAATAATTAGCGAAATCAAAAGTTTTCCTTCCAAAATAGAATATGATCTAGTCCATACTCATCTTCATAAATAAAGATTCCGAAATTCTTTTTATGTCCTAGTAAGGTAAAGAGAAAGAGTGAAGACTCATCTTCAAGGTTTAAAAAATTAGCTATTAGATTCAGGTTATTCCAAAAGTCTTCAAATCTTAATTTCAATCGGTAAGAAGGAAGTATTTCCTTCTGATCTAGCAATATATATTCATTTCTATATGCGCCGAATTCTTCTTGTAAAAAGGACATTTCCTCCATAATTCTATTTAGATTATGGACGAATCGAATCTGGGGCTCTTGATCATTAGAATAAACATTTTGAAACCTTAATTCAATTTCCTTGGATGTAAGGAATTCAAAATCAGTTATAGAAGCACAAATGCATTTAAATTTTTCTTCCAATTGTTTTTTTAGATTTTTTCTTTTAAGTTCCTCTATTCTTTGTTTACGTGTTTCCTTATTCATTCTCATCAACTCTATATATAAGATTTTTGTTTAAAATCAATTATAACCTTATCCATACAAATCTAGTTACCATAATCCAGATTATAGGAAATTATCAATCTGGTACTTTTTGACATAGACCTCCAATTCGATTATTATCTAATTAGATAATAATCGAATTGGAGGAGGAAGGTATTAAATTATGCAACTAGATAAATTAGTCAATTACCATAAGGCAGTTGGAGACCCCACAAGAATTAGAATTATTTCCTTATTAAAAAAAGGCCCTCTTCATGGGCAAGCAATCGCTTATAAACTTGGGTTACAACCGCCAACCATTACTCACCATATCTCAAAATTGAGAGATGTAGGGTTAGTTTATCAAAGAAGACAAGGGAACATTATTTATTTTTATCTCGATAGTGAAAGGCTAGAATATAATTCAAAAGCTATCTTAAATATTGGGGAGGAGTCTATGGAGAACCAAGATAGTAAAATCAATAATCAAGATAAGTTATCTATTGTTAAAAATTTTATAAATAGCGACGGGACATTGAAACAAATTCCGAGTCAAAGAAAGAAAAAGAACGTTATATTAGCGTATTTAATACGTGATTTACATCAAGGAAAAACGTATAAAGAAAGGGATCTTAATGAATATATAAAAAACTATCATGAAGATTATGCGACTATTCGTAGAGAATTAATTATGCAACACTTCATGTATAGGCAAAATGGAGAATATGAATTAAATCCAAAAGAGATGTGGCCTGTTACCTTTTAAAATGAACGTTTCTTCGTTCATTTTTCAATCAATCTAATTCGATATCTATCTAATTAGATTACTGTTATTTTTAATAAGAATGAGGTGTAAATGTGATTCCAATAACTAAAGAGGCTAAAGTACAAACAGGTATTTGGAAAGGAAAGTTTATTTATCTATGGGTAGCAAGTATATTTTCAAGCCTTTCTATTTCAATGTATTTAACTATTGAGCAGTGGTATGTAGTCAATTACCTAAACTTGAAGAGCTCTTTAGGAATTATTTTAATGGCGACTACGATTCCTAGAGTATTATTAATGGTCATAGGAGGCGTTGTATCAGATAAATACAGACGATCTAAAGTTATATTCTTTTCATTACTAACTAGGTGTTTTATGCTACTTCTGATGGCTTTATTCTATACAAATAATTTATTATCTCTTTCCGTTTTATTTATATTTGCATTATTATTCGGGGCATCTGATGCCTTTTTTTGGTCAGCTAGAGATTCAATTGTTCCAGGGATTGTTCATAAAGAGCAACTAGTCAGAGCGAATTCAGTAATACAAACAACCAATCAGCTTTCTGTCATGTTTGGCCCTGTCTTAGGTGCTACTCTCCTTTCGTTTTTCTCATATTCAACCATCTTTCTGGTAATTGCCTTTACACTTTTGATAAGCATAATCTTGTTACAATTCATCAAAGAAAAGAAGACATTAAGGCCCAAGAAAACATCTATCTTAAGGGATTTAGCTGAAGGAATTAATTATGTTAAAGATTCCTCGTTTCTTCTGACCGTCATGGTGACATTTATTATTGTCAACTTATTCTTTATTGGACCTCTCATGTTAAGCATCCCTATCCTTGCAGAGGATCGTTTTAAAGGAAATGCTTTTTACTTAAGTATTTTACAAAGTTCGTTTGCTAGTGGCATGTTGTTAGGAGCTATAATCATGGGCTGGTTGAACATAAAAAGGAATAGAGGAAAACTTGCAATTTCTTTCATATTCTTGGAAGGGTTATTACTTATGATATTTAGCCGAGAAATTGATCTCTGGCTTGCTGCTGCTATTTTGTTGGCTATTGGATGTTGTGTATCGAGTATTAATATTCCCATAGTTAGTTTAATACAGGAGAAAACACCCTCAACCATAGTAGGTCGAGTTATGAGTGTAAATACAATGGTTTCCATGGGACTTATTCCAGTTTCTTATGGATTAGTTTCCACTCTTGTTAGCATTAATGTCGATATTAAATTTATCCTCTTATGTGCTGGTATCGTGATTGTATTATTTAGTGTACTACTTCTTTTAAAGGCTTCAGATCTTAAAAATACATGAGGCATCTACAATAAAACCAGGCCTTATTTAGTCACCATAATACAGATTACAGGAACCAAAAAGAGCACTTAATGTGCTCTTTTCCTCGTTACCTTATAGTACTTCTTAGAATCTTGTTAAATATTTTGTTTAAAATAAAGAAAACAAAATAAAAGAAAGCAATATTAAATACGATGCCTATTATATCAGGAGTTAATCTTGGACCTTTATAATATATTAAACAATCAGCAGGAAAGCCAAAATAATAATAATGTCCTTCAATCCTAATACCAACCTTTGGAATAAAAGCAAAAATTATAGTTGCGATAATACTAAGACTCCAAAATGATTTTAAACCACTTTTCTTCTTCATGAAATGCCCCTTACATAACTTTATATACCTTAATTACTTTAATTTAACAGAAGTTATCTAAGCAAACTACCCTCTTTATAGAAATTAAATGTGAATATCATATACAGAGCTAGTTTACATAAACACTCTTAACGGAACCTAGCAAAAAAACGAGTTCTTGGTACACAAGGGCTCGTTCGCTTTTCATATTTATGGATTATGCAGCTTTTTATACATCCTTGATATGACGGCATTTACTCGATACCTAAGTGGGAGGAGGATGTATAAAAAGTGCACACTTTATTCATATTTAAAAAAGAAAAATATATAACTTATGGTAAATATATGATATTATTCACTTGCGGTGCTATGCATTCTTCAATGAGTATGAATGACAAAAAGCAACCTCTTTCCAATGCCATGGGATATGAGGTTGCTTTTTATTTACTATTTAGCTAAGCTCAAAGAATGCTGTTTATTTGCTACCTCGATGGTTTGAATATTTCGCCCATCAACTTCTCTCACAATAAACTCAAAATCATTATACACAAGGACTTCATTTAACTTAACGTCTATTTTCTGAGATAAGATCCATCCACCTATCGTATCGACTTCATTAGTTTCAATGTTCGTTCCCATTAGTGTATTTACGTCTCTTACTAATACTTTCCCATTAAAAACATAGTGATATTCACCAATTTTTTGCCTATCGAGCACTTCATCAGAATCAAATTCGTCATGGATTTCTCCTACGATTTCTTCTAAAATATCTTCAACGGTTACTAAACCAGCTGTCCCTCCATATTCATCAAGTAAGATTGCTATGTGGATACGTTCCTTTTGCATCTTTCTTAATAGCTTATTGATAGAGTACGATTCAATGACTTGAATCACGGGTTTAATGTAACAGCTAATGAGTTGGTTTCGTAAGGTGTCATCAAATGCAACATCGCTTAAGATTTCTTTTATATTTACCATCCCTATGATTTGATCTTTATCTCCATCGGTTGTTACTGGGTAACGAGTATACTGCTCCAATGTAGCCATTTCTAAAAATGCACCAATTGTGTCATGTTCAGAGATTGTTATCATCTCAGTTCGTGGAATCATGATTTCTTTCGCCAGGCGTTCATCAAATTCAAAAATATTGTTTACGTACTTTAGCTCACTCTGATTAATAGCACCACTCTTATAGCTCTCAGCTAACAGGAGACGAAGTTCCTCTTCTGAATGGGCCAATTCGTGCTCTGAAGCAGGTTTTAATCCAAACATTCCAACCAGTATTCGTGCAGAACCATTTAAAATCCAGATAAACGGATACATGATTTTATAAAACCAGATGATGGGCGCTGAAAATAACAACGTGACAGCTTCTGCTTTCTGTATTGAAAATGTCTTAGGTGCTAATTCACCTACCACAACATGAAGATAAGTCATCACAATAAAGGCGATACCAAACGATAAAAGGTGTGTAATGGACTCATTTAAATCAAACTTCATAAAAATGGGACTTAGCAACCTTTCTACCGTAGGTTCACCAAGAACACCTAGCCCCATCGCTGTTACTGTAATACCTAGTTGACAAGCAGATAAATATTCGTCTAAGTGCGTAATGACCTTTTTCGCAGACACAGCACCCTTTTTACCTTCAGCTACAAGTTGATCAATCTTAGAGCTTCGTACTTTTACAATCGCAAATTCTGTGGCTACAAAGAAACCAGTCAATCCAATTAATACTGCTACCAATAACAAGTTAATTATGTCCAATTAGTTATCTTACCTAAGTAAGATTTACACCTCCAATAGATTTAATGACAAATACATTATGTAGAAACATCTAGCTATCTATGCTTCTTTTAAAATGACTCGTTGTAAAGGAACACCACCCATGCTTATCGTCTTTTCAGATAACGTATATTTCTGATGATCAACTAATAAGGTATGAGTATCAATAACTTCACAGATCGTTCCTTTGTTTTGAAAATGTTTTACGACAGCTTTTTTTAAATCAGTTAGGTTGTAGTATCTCTCTTCAAAATCAATGACAATTTTCTTTTTTCCAAATAAACCAAACATCCAAATCCCCTCCTATATGCTTATACGATTCACATATATAAAAGTTCCATATATTTTCATATATTCCAATTATATAACATCAAACTTAACATAAGGGATATTCTGGATGACTTTTATGATTTATTGTTAATTTCGGTATATTATTATCCGAATTAATTTACCATGTTTTTCGTATTAAAAAAATAAAAGTTCGTAAACGTATACATTTACGGACACATGAGAAATTATTAAAATCTATAACTTTATATATCCGTAAAAGTTAAAAAACACTTTTTGAACGTTCATTATTTTATAATCACTTTTACGAACGATTTCTAGCTAAAAACGAATATGAACATTTTACAATTTATAATTTATATAAGTTGCATTGATTATCAGGTTAAGACGTTGATTATTCATAACTCCAATCCCCCATCAAGTAATTATTAAAAGTTATTTGTTAAGGCATTAATCACCAATGTCTCTAAATCATGTTCATTCATACGTTCATTGATTATCTTATAGAGTTCTTCACGTCTATGTGTCAGCGATTTTTCTTAAGAAACAAAACATTTATTGAATTTTGAAAGGTCCATTTTTTACTTGATTTCACTTTCCTTTCTAAACTTCATCAGCCTAATATGCTCAATGTTCAAGGAAAATATTTCTTTTGCATAAGTTTATTGGTATAATAGATGTATTGCTGTATATGCAGAGAGGGTGCCGATGATATGCGGTAATCCTACCTTCTCTAGAGGGTGAAACAAATGATAGACTTGTCTATCCATATCCAATTACAAGATGGGCCTTTATGGGACTTAATAGTTGCCTTAGCCCCTGCTGTGTATTCAGCACTTGTAACTAGAAGAGGTGCCAAATAGGCGCCTTTTTTAATTTTTCAAAGGAATATGAATATTAGGGGTGTTATAGTTTGGAAGTTTATGTTCAGGGAGATAGTATAATTTTTAAATCTGATAAAGTTAATTCACTGGGATTTACTGATTATAATGAATCTTTATGGGAAAATATTAAGAAAATGAACTGGAATATTAGATTTAATGGTAAACACAAAAAACCATATATCTATTCCTCTAACAAAGGGAATAAAATAGACTTACATCGATTTGTTATGGAACATTGGTATGGAAAAAGTGCGATGAACGTAGCCAATGAGAACAATTACGTTGTGGATCATCTAAGTAACGAAAGTTTAGATTGTAGAATTTCCAATTTGTGCTTTATTCCTAAAACTCTCAACACAGTAAAAGGAATAGATTTTGATATTAGAAGAAAAGCAGTAGAGAGAATATTTGCATTAAATATATTTAAAGATTTTACAACTCAATTATTTCAAATAACTATTGTGTTTAATGAACCAGCGTCTTTCATAGATACAGACAAAAATAAAAGGGTACCTATAGCAAAATTTTTTTTACTTTATGAGAATAAATTTCGTAGGGTATTTAATGATGCGCAGACCATTATTAATGAACTCCTAGATGAGGGACATTTCAACATTAAAAAATTAAATCAAAAAGATTATTATGTTGAAACGGTAAATTATATTATACCGCCCGAGCAAAAAGATAGTCCCCTCGTATTCATAGATGGAAAAGCATATGTAAACATGGGATTAGACGACATAAAATTTATATCTGTGCCACCTTATAAGAGGTTATTTGAAAAGTATACTGTACCTTCCCCCTAAAGCTTATAGACTAACTTATAAAAATAAGAAAGCAGTCTAACATATTGCTAGGCTACTTTCTTTAGCAAAATTCAATACCTAAGATTTCAATTTATCGGCCTTTATCCTTAAACGCATGGGATGGTAATATAAAATCTAATAATCTATAGATATCCTTAATATCTTAATAATAGTTTGAGAAATTAGTCTGAAATAAATTACAATTATTAAGCGAAAATTTATCAAGGAGACAAGATATGTACGAAACAGAAAATGAAATGATGATAAGGTTAAGCGACTATTTTGGAAAGAGACTTATATTTAAAGAAATCGGCAGTGGTTATGGAATAGCAGACCTCATTATTATTAAAAATAAAGCTGCTTTTAACCAATTTGTGGAGGGAAGAAAAGGTGTTTTTTTATCAAATAGTGATCAAATTAAGATATTTAAGTTTTTGAGAAAGAAGAAAAGAGGAGTATCATTCGATGAGCTTGTTCAAAATCATTATATTTCTGAAACAAGGTTGAAATATCAGGTTCTTAATTATTTAATATCTACAGGTGCAATTATTAAAAAGAATAATTTATATTTTCGTAACGAACAGTTTAGTCTTTTCTCTCCTAGAACTGTAGCAATAGAGGGAAAACTAAATAATTGGAAGGCTGGATTAACACAGGCTATAAGATACCAAAGGTTTGCTGAACAAGTTTACGTTGCCTTAGACGAAGATTTTGTTCATCGTGCTGATTTAGAAGAATTTAAAAAATTCAACATAGGGTTAATATCTGTAGGACCAAAGGTAAAAGAAATTCTCGCTGCAAAAATTTCTCCTCCTTTAGATCCTATAATGAAATATGGTATAGCTGAACAGTTAGTAGAAAAAAATCTAAAATTAAATGCCCGAAGATTGAGGGAAATCCATTTTTGATATTTCTAGTATCACCTCGCGCCATACTTGTAAATGTTTATGACTTAAATTTTTAATCTTTTTTTCTTTCAGTATCTCTTTAATGTAATCTTGAGCCTCTTCTGTGGAAGTAACAAATTTTCTTATACGTTCTTGATTAGATAGTACAGAATATGACTCAATTTGATTTCTTTTCACAAGATAATGATGTTGGATACAATTATTAAATGTAGTAATCTTATCTGAATTCAAGGAGCCTTCGCAATGTCTACAGTTACATATGAGCTTTTTTCCTATTTTTGTAGACAGAACGTCTTCTAAAATATTTTTATTATATAGCCCCATTAAGTTTTCAATGTAATAACGTCGGGAAGAAGCTCCTCCCTTTTCTTGTCTATTTAGAAAGTCTTCCTTAAAACTGTCTCCTTGACCTAAGCTTGTAGCTATAGTATTTGCTCCTATTCCAAGTAACCCTAAAGAAAAGTCATTAGTCCGTGAAACAATGATTTCCTTATTGCTATAAGATAATAATTTAACCAAATAAGCATAAGCATAATAGTGATTGCTGTTCAAAGAAGCAAAATCTCCAGCTACTTGCAGGTAGTAGCCATGTGGATGAGCTGCCGAAATAAAATTGACAAAATCATCAATTGAATCTGTATCCTCAAACTTATCGATATTTAGTGAAATTCCATAATATAAGGGTTTATTGCTGTTGATGGAACTTAAATAAGCTCTGCACTCCTTATAGATGTTGTAATCCACTCTGATCCAATCATCGTTATCTGAATTGTAGAAATGGAAAGGTGCTAAAAGAACATCTGGGCTATAACTTAGCTGAAAATCTAAAACTGCCCTCGATCTTCTCTCAATCTCTGAAGCAAACCTAAAATCTTTTGGTGTTTCTTTTTTTAAAGTATTTATAACGTAAGGTAATTTCTTATACGTTTCCTTGCTTGTAAATGCTGAATAACCCAGCGTTTGTGTATAAGGATCAATTAACAACCGCGTATCTTCTCCGCGAAGTGATTGATAATTTTTATCTGAGAATATTAACTGTGGAGCATTGAAAACTACTCCATCTAAATCGCTTTCTTTGGAAATTTGATTAATTAACTTTGAGTCGTTATTTTGAGATACAATGATGAGTTCAAGTGAATTAGGTTTATAATTGAAATTAAAAGTTTTCTCTTGTTTTCTTTTTATACAATTGTTAAGTGTTGATCTTATATTATCTAGAGTTAAATTTCTTTTATACGGTTCTTTTAAAAGTAATGTTTCAATCATTATAGAAATTTCAAGAGGAATATTCTGCACTTTATTAATGACCGGTTCTGGTTTTTCATTAATAATTTTAAACATAGCTTCTAGCTGATTAGACATTTCTAGGGGCTTTTCATTAGTAAGTAATTCATAAAAGATGGCTCCTAATGAATAGTAATCTGCCCGATAATCAATGTCTTTTGCAGAACTTAGTTGTTCAGGAGCCATATAAGCGAGTGTTCCCATACCTTGTCCGGTAATCGTAAGTGAACTAGCGTCAATTAGCTTCGAGATTCCGAAATCTAGTACTTTAACTTGAAAAGTTTTTTCGTCTACTAATATAATATTTTCCGGTTTTAAGTCTCGATGAATAATCCCAGCTTCATGAATCTCATTTACAGCATTAAAAATGTTTAATATTAAGGTTGATGCGCCATTGACAGATAATGCCCCTGTGTCTCGTACGAATTTTTCCATACTTATACCTTCGACATATTCCATCACAATATAACGATAACTTTCTAAACCATCTTTATAGATACCATCATCAATGTAATCTACAGTTCCTTCTCCCTTAATATTCTTCAATATTCTAATTTCTCTTTCTATTCTTTTCACTCCGTCGCTTTGCATAGCCATCATATTTTCACGAATGAGCTTTAGCGCATAAGGCTTATTATCTTTTTCAACTAAATAAGTTGTTCCAAAACTACCTGACCCCAGTACTTTTATTACCTTGTAATTATCAATAACCATAAAATCCCTCCTCTAAATACATACTACCACTTCTTTCTACAAAAAGGATTGTATGTAGTTCTTTATATTTATTAATTTGATGGATGAATCTACTTATGAACTTATCCTTTAGAATGGTGAAACTGCTATTTAATAGCAATAATCGGGAAAACTTTAGAGTTTTTATTGATTAAAGAACATTTGTTCGTATATAATATAGAGAACAAATGTTCTTTAATTTAAGGAGTTCTTTTAATGGATGATAGGCAGCTACCAAACAGAGTGATTATTTGTATAGACATGAAATCGTTTTTTGCCTCGGTTTCCTCTGTCATACGGGGGTTAAATCCGTTGAAAACAAGACTTGCGGTGGTGGGGAATATCAAAAGGTCAGGATCGGTTGTGCTAGCTGCCACACCTTTATTAAAGAAAGAAGGGATCAAAACAGGAAGTCGTCTTTTCGACATTCCTAAAAGGAAAGATATCCATGTGGTGAATCCATCTATGGAGAGATATATTAAGGCTTCGAACTATATTTCAAGTTTGGTGTTACAGTATGTGGCTCCTGAAGACTTTCATGCGTATAGCATTGATGAGTTATTTATTGATGCGACAGCTTCGTTGCATTTATTCGCTCAAACACCAGAAGAACTGGCCCATAGAATCATCAACGAGATTTATCGCAAGACACGGCTGACAGCTACCGCAGGTATCGGTCCGAATCTCTTACTGGCGAAGGTGAGCTTAGATCATGAAGCCAAGAACAGCCCAACAGGAGTTGCCTATTGGCGATATGAGGATATTCCCTTTAAGTTGTGGTCCATTCATTCGATGAAGGATTTCTGGGGGATCTCGTCTGCTACGGAAAGACGCTTAAATCGTTTGGGTATTCACTCTATCAAAGAACTCGCTTTTTCTTCAAAAGAGATGTTACGAAAGGAATTTGGCATACTAGGAGAAGAGTTGCACCAAAATGCGAATGGCATTGATTACAGTCGCATTTCTGATGTATATATTCCTAGCTCTCGTTCCTTTGGAAAGAGTCAAATTTTATTCCGTGACTATACAAACCGAAAAGAAGTGGAGTTATTGCTGTTGGAGCTATTGGATGATGTATGTTTCCGTTTACGCATGCATCAAGTGGTGGCTCAAACGATTCATTTATCCATTAGCTACAGCAAACAAACAGGTGGAGGCTTCTCCAGACAAAAGAAAATGGGGAGAGCTTCGAACTTAAGCCAGGATATCTTTCCATATTGTTTAACCATTTTACATACATATGATAGTGGCATGCCGATTCGCTCCATTGGCATTTCATTATCCAACACAAGCATTCAAGAAGAGGAGCAAATGAGCTTATTTGAGGACATTGATCAACGTGAAAGAGCCTATGCTCTTGCCAAAACGATTGATGACATTCGGCTGCGTTATGGCAAGAATAGTGTACTACGTGCGTCTAGTCACCTTCCTTATTCAACAGCTCGTTATCGAAACGGCCTTATAGGTGGCCATAAATCCTAAGGAGGAAAAAGATATGGAATCTAGATGAATGAAAAAATGGCGTCCATTCGCCACTATGCCCGAGCAATACATAGGATTAAAGGAAGTTATAAATAAGCAACTAAAGGTAGATCAACCTGTTTTAACAGAAGAATTTCACTTTAATTGAAGCCTTACATACAAATAAACAAGTGTACCTTACGTATTACAAGCATGGGCAGTGTATAACGGAAACAGGAGTTATTCAGTTTGTTGATTCTCTTGGGAATTTATTTACTTTCATTGATGACGTATTTGAGTTAAAGAATAAAATGAGGTTAAGCGAGCTAATTGATGTTCGCTTGGCTTAATTCCTGAAGAAATCGTATGCAGGAATCACTTATTTGGGTGGAGGTACATTCATGTACAATTTTAGAATCTACACGTTACGTGACGGTTCAAAGAGAGTCATTACAGTAAAAGAAGGAGAATCATTTAAAGAGGAACTCCAAAGAGCAGGTATTCAAGAAACTCAAATTTTTCAGATGCAACTAGTGGAAAAACCAGAGTAATCTTAACATATACCTTTTATATAGACCTAATTGTGTTAGTCTAATAAAAGCCAAATAGAAAAGAGTGATCAATCTGGAAGAAATAAAAGAGCAAGAAATCGATTTTGATAAAGTGTATGACTATGTGGAATTTCCTGATAAGGTCAGTGGCAGGTGCGACAACTGCAACTCAGCTTACTTCAAAAGTTCAGTGAAAAGTGGGGTTTTCTTGCGCGAATGTCGGGATTGTGGCATGAAGAAAAGTATCTAATCATAAAGGGCTATAAGGAGTATGAATATGGAACACATAGTTGATATATTAGAAACTAAAAAAATTCTCTAAGCGACGAAAATCAAGAACTGTTAAAGAAATTGATACGAAAAATAAAATCATTTTCTACTACCCCACTCAATCGCAAACATTGTTTACGTATGGGGCCATTTGCTGACTCTAAAGAGATAACAGAAGTTGTGATTAATATTGTACAACCGTACGAGCTGAAGTTGCTTGGCGACAGCTGCTTGGGTGGCTACGATAGCATAGGATATCACTATTGCATCGCATTACTTGCTTGCAGAGTTGCATTAAACGAGGTAGATGAATTAGAAGTTGTAACAGTGCTTGAATATGAAGTAGAGAAAAAATTGAAAGAAAATGAACTGGTAGCCTCTAGAGGTGGAGAAAACTTTTATGTAATGCTTCGTATTTTTAATTATTTTAAAAAAGATACAGATAAGTTAAATCATTTGATAATATGACTGCAAGATCACAAGGATTGAGATGCAAAAGCATGTCATTTGCTTTAGTCTACAAAGTATTAGTGATAGAAAATATGAAGGTCCCTTTTTCTGATGCTACCTCTACGGTATTTAGAAAGGTGAAGAGGTAGGTAACTAAGTACAAAGAAGAAGAACAGAAACTCAATAGATAAAGCAAATAACTCCTAAACTAGTAAGTTTAGGAGTTATCTATCCATGTCATAGACAAAAGGTTGTTGAAACCCTTTTTTTAAATATGATTATATTCCCATAACAATGACGAATTTTTTGTTTTGTAAAAAATTTGCAAACTGCGATAAACTCAATGCAACATGCTCTCTAATTTTGAACATCACTTCTATTTTTCTTTCTTTTCAATAAAAACTAATGCATTCTTCACATGAGTAAACGTTGTTAAGTCATCAAAAGTAACATACAAATCACCCATTTTCCTGGCTAACAAAGGCGTAATTCCAGTAATCATCACTTCAGTTCCTGTTAGACTAATTAAACGATTTAAGTTATAAATACACGAAACAGTATAGGTATCAATTTCTAGTAGTCCAGAAAAATCAACAATAAAGTAGTCATCTTTTGATTCTTCAATATACGTCGATACTTTTTCCATCAACATGTCGTAACGTTGTTCATTTAACACGCCAATAATCGGTAAAATTGAAACACCATCCTTCAATGGTACAATAGGGGTAGACATCTGTGTCATTTGTTCATGATAATCGATAATGAGATTTCCTTGTTTTACTTTTTCAGTTATATCCTTCTGGACGCCTACAAAATATAATTTATCTTCCATCCATAAAGGGTCAATATATAATTCATTCCAAAAAGGACGTCCGTCTTTCTTATAATTTAAAATTTGAACAGTGATAGACGAACGTGCAGCAATTGCTTGTTTCATTTCCTTAACTGTGGTGAGGTTCGTTTGTTTACCTTGTAGAAAACGACAGTTTGTCCCCAGGATTTCTTCTATGTCGTATCCCGTTAAGTCTAAAAATCCTTTATTTGCATAGATAATGGGGTTATCAGGCAAAGATGGATCCGTTATAATCAGACCAGCACGTGTATAATCAAGAGCTTTCTGAATAAATTGTAGTTCATTTATAGGATCTTTATATAGGACCATTATATGCTCCCCCTTATTTTCTTTATTCTTGATATAAAGTATATCAGTGAATGAATAATATACTATTATAAGTGTGCAGATACATATGTAATTCTATAACTCTTGGTTTACCGATACGAACGTGTAATATAATCATGTCCTGTCGGGAGGACATATACAGCCTACCTTCTATTAAACGTCATTTACTTTCAAACACATTTTTAGATTTTTATTGTGTAAGCAACGGATAATACATAAATAAAAAAGGAAGAATGAATTATTCATTCTTCCTTTAATAAATCATTTATTGTTAATTTTCATTACGTAATTTGAATTATTCTTTAACCAATTTAACAAGCATATGAGCTAGATGATGTTTCTCCTCTTCATTCCCAACTTTCCATAACTGATGTAACAAGTATTGCTCTTCATTTTGTGGCTCTTCATGTTTCGCAAGATAATCAGCTATTTTTTTAGCGCCTAAAGTTAACTGGTCATCATTTAAGCCTAATTTCTCACCTTTTGTGACCTTATCTCCTAAGTATGTTTTAAATTCATTAAAACTAGAAAGAATGTTTTCCTTCTTCTCTTGGCTCATCTCATTTAATTTATTATCTACTTTATTTTCAACAGTCCCAGTATTAGTATTCATTTTTATTCTCCTCCTATTTAGATAGTGTTGTTCTTATAGGATAAATCCCCTAATGGCAAGTATGTAAACATTTAATGCCAGTTGAATGTGCTCTAGCGAAATTTATTGCTTTTAATCCCGCCATACTTATTAGTCTGGTGTGCAATTTCAGTAAAAATAGACTGAATAAAAGGTGTCTTCATATGTCGTAAAAAGACATGCGACAGATCTGAAAGAAAAGGAAAAGCTTCGTCATCAATAAATAGAAAAAAGAGCCGTACCTAAAAGGTACAGCTCTTTTTTCAAACATGGCAAATATTGATTTTCATGACAAGGAAATGAAACATCTAATTCCACTTTTTACAGTGTCATTTGTTACTAAAAAATAGTACAGGAAGCATGTAAGAAAATAATACATCCATTATTTACTATGTATGTACTTCTTCTAAGATAGGAACTTTAAAAGAAACAAGGAGGTGACACAACATGGCAAACAACAAAAGCAGCAACAACAACGAATTATTAGTATACGGTGCTGAACAAGCAATCGATCAAATGAAATATGAAATCGCGAGCGAATTTGGTGTAAACCTTGGTGCTGACACAACTGCACGTGCAAACGGATCAGTAGGTGGCGAAATCACTAAGCGTCTTGTACAATTAGCTGAGCAACAACTTGGCGGCGGACGTTTCTAATACAACTTTATAAAGTAATGGCTGAAGGAAGAGTGGGTTCCATTCTTCCTTTTTACTTGTGAAGAAATGATTTGAGGTATCCTAAATAGTTTACTAATTTGTTTGAGTAGAACATTTTTCGAAGTTAATAGAAGCCCTCTACAAACTAAAATAAGCGACCTTGTATACGTAAAGAACGTTACTAAGGTCGCTTATACTCCATTCCTATTTATTATTTTGGGTTTCTTTTCTTTGTAATAACATACCTGGCTTCTCATTAAGCTCCCGATGGAATTTCACCCTCATGGTTGATTTTATCGAATAAATAAGTAAGGTAAGAATCCAATTCAAATTGATTATCTTCAACAAAACCTGCTAACACAGACTTACTTTCTTCTCTCATCTTTATTCCCTCCACTTTATATATGTTACATTATTTTGCATGACGACCATGATTTTTGTTCTGACCCATTTTTCGCAAAATGAAGCTTACAATAAGTACTAAAACGACAGATCCGATAATCGCTGGGATGATGGCAAAACCACCGATAACAGGTCCCCAACTTCCTAAAATAAGACCGCCTAACCATGAACCGATAAAACCAGCGATAATATTACCAATAATCCCTCCAGGAATGTCTCGCCCTGTAATTAAACCAGCAAGCCATCCAATAATTCCACCTACAATTAGTGTCCATATAATGCTCATACATTATTCTCTCCTCTCCGAATAGTTATTTAACTTTACCCCCAACTGATGATTGTCAATCTTATTATTTTTTTCTTGAAATGGAATTCGGTTGATAGCTATGCTAGTACTTTTATTTGATTTTGACACACTTGAAGATCTCGATTATTCCATAAGAGGAATAATCGTTTTGGACAACTACTAGCATATAAAACCCATTGCTTCTTATATAATGGTCTACCCCTTGACCTACTACAGTAAGGGTTCTTTCTTATTTTTTGAATGGACAGACAAGCTTACGGGAGTAGCTCCATAGTCTCTAAAGAATTATGACTTCATTACCTCATCAGTACTTAGTTCAGTATCGCTAACGCGTTGGTATAAGTTGTATAAGCTTAGTGAAGCCCTTGATGGAATTTTTGATGGAGTTGAGCTGAAGAAGCGAAGGGGGCGATTGGAAGCGTTGAGCCGAAATAACAGAGACATAAAAGACGAAAAAACAAAAAGAATGAAGGAGTCTTTTTTAGTTTTTGATTATAACAGCTTGATTTATCTATTAAAAGAAATAAATGGAGAAAAAGCCGTATTCTCATGCATAAATGGCATCAGAATGCGGCTTTTTTCTATAGATATAGAGATATATCTATACATTTTCTTTTACAATTCACCCTTTAAACCCTTATTATGGTAATAAACTCAAGGTAAGGTGGGAGATGAATTTATGAGAGCAAAGATTGAGAAAGCAAACCATGTGGTAATGTTTGAAACGGCTGGTGAATTTTATGCTCATGAAGTGACTCAAGGTATTAATGTAGGTTTCTTTGCCTGTCCCTCTTGTGGAGTAAAAGTGTATCCCAAACAGGATCATTTCTTTTCCCATGACCATGATCGTACATGTATTTATGTAAAAGAGCAATTTAAAAAGAGATTCTAAACTTATACCTTGAATTCTGTTTTATAAAATTATTATAGGTTAATTTATACATTTATAGTATGATATGAAAGTTGTACTTATGAACATATAAAAGGAGAGTCAGCATGAAGGGACTAAGTACGTTGAGAAAGACAGATGCAGTGGGGCGTATAGTAATTCCCATTGAAATAAGAAAAGAACTGAATATAGGTAAAGACGATTCTGTAGAAATTTTATTGGAAGATGATCATATAGAAATAAAAAAATATAAAGAATATGATAAGTGTGTGGTTACAGGTGAGGTAACACCTGAGAACCGTAGGTATGTAAATAAAATGGTTCTAAGTCCGTTAGGCGCAAAAATTTTATTTAACGAAATAAAAGAAAAGCAAAAAACCTTTGAATCGTAAATTCAAAGGTTTTTTAAGTCGACCTATTTTTTATGCTGTATACTTTCTAACCAATTTTGTACAGAAGACCCTAAGCTAGTTGCTCCTACTTTTAATTCATCCATAATATAAGAAATTAAATTGTGTAAACTGTACTCTTCTTTATAAGGGTTATTTTTATTGATGAATTTTAATACCTCTTTTAACTCCTTTACTCTTCCCTGATCCAATTCTTCTTCTAAATGCCGAGTCATGTATTCATCAACAAAATCAGAATTCCTGATGCTTGCTTCAATTAAGAAAGATGCTGCTAATGCTGGAGAGCAATCTAAAGCATAAGCTAAGCGTTTTAGAATATCATACGTTTCTCCATGTCCATCTTTTAAGCGCGTAGAGACACGCTCCTTCTCAATATTCTTGTATAGATGTCTAATTGGCTCTTTGGACATATCTCCCATATATACAGTGCTGCCAAAGCTAAATCCTCTTCTAAAATAATTTGATAGGTAGTCCATTACTTTTGAAGAAGCAAGGCCTGATATACAAATTGATTCAATTACATTTTTTACAGGTGTATTTGTAATATAAGACAATCGATAAACACATTCTTTAAGATCAATCGGAAGTGATGGTTTTACATCTCGTTTTTTGTCACTTCGAATTTTTCTTTTCTTCTCTTCTACTCTCACATAATCACTCCTAAAATCTAAAATTATCTCTAGGACAATGACTTTTTGTACATACCTAAAACATGTATATGGCAGGGGAGGGAGGCGCATGTATATTTTTTTGGGATAGTGGAAAAAACTTATAATAGTAGAACATGAGAGGAGTCTTTTGTATGAAAATGACGAAAGAAGAAGCACAAGAAATCGCAAAAAAAATAAAAGAAAACTCCAACAAGTACGGATTACCTGTGAAAAAAAAGAAAAATGCTAGTGCAACTTAAAAGGGGATATATAAGAAAAGGTCTTCAATTTAATAAAAAATAGAACACTTATATTTTCCTACTATAGTACGCAATAACATTTAGTACGCTGCATAATAAAGATAAATAGATATAAGCTAACTCAATTACAATAAACTTCACATTAGATATGCTGATAATGAGGAAGTTAAAAAAGGGACTGCCTAACAACTTAATTTGTTAGGCAGTCCCTTTTTTAATTATGATTACTGGTGACGTAATTTATCAATTTCTTCTGGTGTAAGGTTTGTAAATTCAGCGATTGTTTGGGTATCTAAACCCTTTTGAATCATACTTAGGGCCACCTTTATGATCCCTTTCTTTTCGCCTATTTCTTCACCTATTTGTTTTCCTTTTTCTTCTCCAAGTTTCTCAGCTCGTTTTAAAGCTGACTTTTCATCTAATAATGCTTTTCTTCGTGCTTCATATGCTAGTAGCACTTCTGGATCTTGGCTAACACGTTCCCACTCGTCCATTGCTTTCTTTAATACTTGATCTTCTTGCATCGCAATCTCCTCCAATACCTGAGTGATTTCTTCATCTTCGGATGCTTCAAGTAATAATAACCATCTCACAAGTTGATCTTCCCGTGGATCTACCTCTCTGTTACGCCATTTTATTAATAACTTAGGTAGCTCCATAAAATGAATTTCCAGCATATCCGTTAAGAGTAATTTCTGCTCTCGCTCATATAACTGAAAAGTGGAGTGATAATCATGAATATGAGATAAATAACGGAAGTTCACAATGTTAATGGTAATCGTTTTACAAAGCTCTCCGTAGTCCATGCCTTCTTTCATTTGACTACTGTACATTTTAGACCAGTAATAGAGTGTTCGTTTTTCCATGTCATGTTTGTTATTAAGCTGAATTTCAATATTAACTCGGCTTCCATCCTCTAACTGTGCATGCACATCTAAAATAGAGCGTTTATCTTCTTGGTTTTCTTTATTAAAATGCGGATCTAATAACTGCACCGTCTGAATTTTTTTATCATCTGGAAAACGGAGTGCTGCGTTCAAAAAAGCAGCTAAAATAGATTCATTTCCATGTGTGCCAAATAGTGATTTAAATGCAAAATCGACACGCAAATCTAATCGTTTTGTCATAATACCCTCCATCATTTCCATGTTTGTTATTAGTATACCATGACTATACCGATTCCTTCTATCTAACACTTTAGGAGTAATTTTATTATCAATACAGTATCTGTTACACCTAATTATTAATGTTCTTCAGGCAAAGAAGTAAGGAGGGGATTTAGAATAAATAGAAGTACTCGTGCTGATTGCTATTGCTCATAAATAAAATCCCCCTTATCAGTATTCTTTTAGTCCGATCAGGTTCTTTATATATATGGAAATACATTAAAAATCAATAAACTATATAAAGCAAAAAAGCCACTAGGATACCTAGTGGCTTAGTGTTTTAAAAATCGCTATACTCTTCCAAATCATCGTCATCTAAAGAACCAGATACTTGCTCTAAATCTGCAATCTTACCTTCTTTTAAGGTTTGACTTTCTGAAGGCTTGTCTTCTAACTCCTCTTGCTTGACTATAAAGCCATTAGCCTTAGCTAATTGTTTTAATTCCTTCAGTTCTGAATTGATATGTTCAAGAAGTTCTTCTGTTCTGTGACCTGAATCTACTTGGTCGGTAGATGAATGATGAAGGTCCCGAACAATTAAAGATGAAATATAGTCCCCTAATCTTCGAGACTTCGCATATTTTGCAAGTACGTCATAGACTTCATCACTCAATCGGTTGGTCTTAATCGTAAAGGCGTTTTGACGCTCTGACATGGTTATCACCTACGCTGTTAGGATTTAACGGCTTTCTTCTCAGCTTGTTTCTTTTGAAGATAACCGATGCTTCGGATTTCTAGGCCAAATAAGTTTAAGTGACGGCTATCTGCTGGTACTTTATGATATTTCTCTGTACGTTCTTCGCCAATCTTTTCACTCATGCTTGTCATAATCGCTACTTCTAGTGTTGGAGCGACACCACCACTATATACGTATTTACGAATTTTATTTGCCGGTGGTGGGGCTACATCATTTAACTTCGCTAGTAAAATTTCCACATACTCTTTTAAAGAAGATGTAATTTGAGCTGTTAAATCAATGGCTGCGCCTGTGTTTTCATTTTTTAACTCGAATTTTTGTTTACTATAGTTATCTAAGATAAATTGGTCAAAAGCACGTAAATCGGTAAACAGCTCTGGGAACTTCTCTTTACGTAACTTATCAATATGAGCTAAATAGGGAATACCCTCGATACTTTGGAATGATTCACGGCTATTCGCAGCTTTTAATCCTTCCGGTAAAATGACGACATCAATCGAGCCACCACCGATATCAACCATCACAGTTTCACATTCCACATATTCATTGGCATCTTCACGGTCTTGAAGTGTTAGGTCTTTCTTCAACGCAAAGCGCGCGATTTCGCCTTCTTTCAGGCAAGCACTTTCGTCCACAGCTACCTTTAATTCTTTTTCAAACCCTGGAGTATGAATACGGAATGTATGGTCACCTAGGAAGCGAGTAGCCATGGCTTTTTGCGCTTCGCCAAACGTACTTTCTTTTTTCAGTAACCAAATTGGTAACATCGTAGAGAAATAGTCAATTTCAATGTTGTTATCTTTCTGATCTTTTGCATGCAACGCATGGTAGTATGCAATGGCAGCCAAAAATGTCACGTAAGGAATATGGCTTGTAATTTTGTTATGTAAACGATTGATGTGATTGTTGGCAAGTTGTTGGCTTGCTGCAATGTCACCCACTAAGAAATAACGTTCTTTTTCTTCGTCACTGATTTTCGTAGATAGTAAGATACGCTTCTTAAATTCTTCTGGTGCTGTTACTGCATCTGTAAAAAATGAATCAGCAACATCTTTTTGTAGTTCTACAACGTTGGTTGGGAAATCAAATAGGTATCCATCAATGATATTCATATCAACGGAGTTTCCACAGTCTTTATTAAAACGCGAAATTTTCATGTTTATACACCTCATTTTTAAGTTGAACTTCTGTTGAACTTATTATACAAGAAGAAGGACGGAATTTCAATCCTTTAGTTCAACTTATTTGTCATCAAAAATTTACATATATCAACAATTTTTTTTGTTTAGTTGAACTTATTTTTTGTAATAGGTATTTTAAACTGGATTTTTTCTAATCCTGGAAGCACTCTAAAATCTGCAACAAAACAATTGGATATCCCAAAAAATACAGTATGTGTGAGTATAGATGGATTAGTAAGTCTAGGATTAGTTGAAAGAAAGCAATCAACGGAAAAGCGAAGAGAAGTACATTTAAAAGTAAAAACTAGAGGAAAAGACGTATCACAGAGATTAATTAAAAATACTTCATCATATAAAGCCATGGCAAAAGCATTAGAAAATCTTTCAAAAAAAAGAAATATCAAATTTTCTTCTAAATTATCTAAAAATATAATTTTAACAGGACTATTCTTATCTAGCTTTTCTGTAGTATACGTTCTGTTTCTATTAACAAAATTATTGAATATAAGTAATTTTATTGTTTATAAGGATTTTATTACCTTTTATGTTATACTCAAATTTATGATATTTATAGGAGATGGTTTTGGATTGAGGGGATTTCTATTCAACTACTGATGTGATTAGTACATTGTTTATTTTATTGTTTAAGGAAAACTACTAAAAGATTAGGGGGATTAGAGTGAAAAAAAATATATTATTTTTCATTATATTTTTAGTCATAGGTATAGCTTTAGGGATAATATCTAAATATTTGGATACTTTCGCGGGTGTTGATGGAGATTGGTTTATGAATATTCCCTCGTATTTGGGAGATTTATTTACGAGGTTAGGTATCTGGATATTAATTGCTACAATCATAGCTGCATACAGTAAAACACAGATTAGTGCTGCTCTTAATACTTTCATATTTTTTATAGGAATGCTAATTAGTTATTATATCTATTCAGCTTATTTATTTGGCATTTTTCCAACCCGTGATTTTATATATTGGGGTAGTCTAGCACTAATTTCTCCCTTTATGGCGGCTATTGTATGGAATGGAAAGAACAATATAAGGTTAGCCTGGATTTTACCAGCACTACCTATAGCATTATTATTAAGCCTTTCTTTAGGAATAGGATTATTTTATATAAGGTTGAATTACATTGAAGAGTTAATTATGTCTGTTATTTTATGCCTAGTCTTTTATAAATCTCCAAAACAAATGGTGGTATTAATACTCGTTTCCTTTGTTCTTTCGTTTGTTATCAAACAAATAAGCCCATTCCATTTTTGATTCTACTTAGAGTTCTGGAATTAATAAAGGTTCTTTAATAATTTGTGGTGCCTTTTCCACACGAGTTTTTTTTATAATAGGTATTATATTTTTAAATAATGGATTCATATTTTATCAGAGGATTATACTATATTAATTTTATGATTGTTAAATCACGAATTATCGACATACGAAGAATTATTTAAAAAGAACAACCCTCTGTGTGAGGGTTGTTCTTTCAAAGAAATATTCAGGTTTACAGAATTATTTTCTTTTAATCTTATGTAAATGAAGAAGTGAAAGATAGCTATAAATAGTACTCAAATTTAAAGTGTCAGAATCACCATCTAGTAATAATACATCTTTAGTACCCCTAGCATTAAAGTAAGTATCTATTTCACTTTTTGTTCCTGATTTCCCCATAGATTCTTTTAAAATTTGATATAAAAAAAATGCTTTTTCATTCATAATATTTTTATTTTTCTCGAGATAATCCTTATTTAGCTTCCATAAATTATAAACTTCTTTTTCATCTTCATTGTAAGTGTAGTTTAAATCAAGACACACAATAATGTTCCAAACTTCGCCTTTATTAATTGCATCTTTTGTTTCAGATTTTAATTGTTTTATTTGCTTGGTATTTAACTTATAACCTAACACAGCTCCAGCTTGAAAAAGATAATAATTCTCCACTAATTCCGTTTTATTATTTAAACTATGGTAAATTGATTTAGTTTTATTTTTTGGAAAATCAAAATCATTTAATTTAAAAAACAGCGTTTCATAGTATAATTCTGTTTGTGAGGAGCTTAATTTACTATTTGTGATAGTCTTTTTTAAATAATTGGTCAAATAATGATTGTATGTTTTGTTAGAATCATATAGATAATCCATTATTAATTGCCATGTAATCATATCAATCATATTATTCTTTTCAACTGCTACCATTGGATAAAAGTTATCTTTTGAAGGTAATATTTTATTTAAATAATCAATATACATTTTTTTATATGACTTATTTATTCCTTTTTCACCTTCGTTTAAAAGCTTCAAACTAAAATATATATCGTATAAATTAAAGTTATAATTAAATGTATCAATAGAATTTGTAATATTATCTGTTTTTAAATCGTAAGGGTTTTTTAACAAGTTACTTAAAGAATATAGAATATACACAGTTTGTTTGTCTTTGTAATCTTTAAGAGAGGATTTTTTAATTGTTTTATTTGCTTTGCCCAATATCTCTTGATGGTATTTAGAAGTTGAGAACCCATCGTTTACAAGGCTAAAATACCAGTATAAATAGTATATCAAATTCTCCTCATTAGATTCTGTCAATATAAACTGACCGATAATTTCTGTTGCCTTATCGCTTTTAAATTGAGGTATATTCTTTGAGAGATAATAAATTATATATGGACTACTTTCAGTTAAGCAATTCGAGCATTGTAGTTGTTTTTTTAATTCCAGTTCCATCTTGTTATATGTATCTTTAGATAGAGTAGCGTTCTTTACTAAGGGATCTATATATGCATATGAAAAAGGGTCATAATCTAGCTCATTAGCTACAGAGTCACTATATGAATCAAGTAATTTGGAACTAACCCTTTGACCAAGTAATTCATTTATCTTTATGTAATAATAGGTTTGATCTAAACTCTCCTCATTAGAGTCAATTCGAATGGATTCAAATTTATTATGAGTTTGAGGCATTTTACTTAGAAACTTATAAAGCTTTTTTTCTTCTTCAACATTTTTGTCACTTTCTTTTATTCTTTTATTTGTATATGCTAATTCAGTTTCAAGAGTTTTATTCTCTTCATTATTAAAGAATAAAAAGGCGATCAAAAAAGTCGAAATAGCTATAAAAGGTATTAAAAAATACAAAATAAGTTTTTTCATAGTTAATTCTCCAGAAAAATTAATTTAATTCTCTCTTCTGATGAAAATATTTGTGTAGTTAGTACTGAAGCAGTGAAAAATGTTACTATCCTCTTAACAGCATATATAAATCCTGTAGGACATAAAGTTCTACAGGATTTATATATGCTTATTTTTTTACTGTAGTTTGACTATTTATAGCTGCTTTTTTAACGACTTTATTACCCCACACAGACGCTTCATTTGTTAAAGTAACTTTCTCCCAATTCCCTTTTAAAGCCAAATTGGATCTATATGAAGCATCTTTTTGAGATTTAGTATTTTGATAATACTTATTTCCAGTTTTTGCAGTAGTAGAATTTTTTGTAGTCGAAGCACTAATTGATCCACCAGTCGTACCTATTGTTACCGAAGCAGTAGTAGACGTGTTATAAGCTTGAATAGTTGCATGCCATTTTGTTTGAATATTCTTATGATCCGTTTTATTATAATTGGCTGAAACTTGATAATCTACTAGTCCTCCTGAATGAAGACTACTTAGCCAAGTATTACTATATAAAGTTCCGCCCGTATAACTCTTAACACTTCTTTTACTATTTGCCAGAATTGACATTTGACCTTCTGTACCATACTTTGGTGTTAACGCAGGTTGAGAATCCATTTCCGCAGCTGGAGTGGAGCTTTCAACAGTCGTCTCTTCATCACTATCTGCAAAAGCAGCAGTAGTTGATCCGAATGCAGCACCTAAAATAACCAATGAAGAAATAAGAGTTTTTTTGTTCAGTATTTTCATTTCAAAATATCCCCTTTAATTTTAAATTTTAACAAAGTTAATAAAGTAATACTACCTTTCTAAATATTGTAAAATGTAATCTATATTTTAACATTATTTGATAATTAAAGTCAAAAAAATACATATTTTTTAAAAATTAAATTATAATATTTTACAAATGTATATTTACAATACTCGTTTTATTATATAAACAAGGGCAAGCCAATGAAAATTGACTTGCCCTTGTTTACTTCCTTCTTAAGATTGAGAACTTTTTAATCTAATTTATTTTATACTTTTTGTACTGCATATAATAACAACTCTTCCACATTCTTTTTGCCTAATTCCTTGGCTTTTTGCTGTAACTCTTCCTTCAGATTACTTGATACCTTTACACGTACTACTTCTAAATCGCTATCAATGTAAATTCCACGGCTGCGTTTATTAATCTTTCCTGAGACAAGAACTGACTCCAATAATTCAACGATTTCTTGTGCTGATTCTGTCAACAATACAGGTTTGATTTCAACGATAAATTGCTCTTTCTCTTCTTGTGGTGTAATTCTCATGTTAGTTGGGCTTAGGTACTGATAGAATAAATCCATGAGCTTATAAAGTTGTGATTTCGCGTAGGCTGTTTGCTTAAATGCAAATGTAGCATAGCCTTCTTTCGTAATCGTTTTTTTCGATTCAATTTCATAGGCTGCTTCAAAGCCGCGATCAAGTAATTCTTCTACCGTTATCTCTTCATGTTGCTCTGTCACTGCCATAATGGGATCTTCTACTGAGATAATACGGGCAAACTGCTCTTTCACTTCATCTTTCTTCACAAAAAGCTGAAAGAGTGCAATATTTTGTTCGGTATGATAAAAATGACGCTTACTAGGTTTACGGCCAACTTCATGCGTACGCTTAAACGCTTCTAAATCTTCTTCATTCACAAAATAACAATTAATACCCCGGTATTCTTCTTGGAATGCAGGTAAAAGTTCTTGCTTAATATACTTATTCACTGTTGTGACGGATATATCGAGTTGCTGCGCTACCTCTTTTGTCGTAAGTCCTGGCTTTTTTAACTCTTCTTGCAAACGAACGACATCTTCGATATCAAATTCATAACGTCCTTCGATATGCCAGTCATCTTTATTAATAGGATTTAATTTTCCTTGCTGAATATATGTATAAATCGTTTTCTTTGATGAAATAGATAATATCTCCATCACATCTTCAATAGTAATAATTTTAGTAGGATTATCAATCATAACATACACTCCTATTCTTTTTACTTCACCTAATAATTAATTATATCATATATACATATAGTTAGAGTTTAAAAGTTTTTATAATCAATATGTAAATGCTATAACTAACTTATAAATATTTATGTTTTATTATTTACTCTAAGTGATGACAAATAGGGGATTTTTCTACAAATGATATAAGTGATAAACTATATTTATAAAAAGTAAGTTTATACTTTTACTTTTAAATAAGTTACAATTAATAAGTAATAACTATAATAAATAACTTTAAATATATATTTGATTGTAAGAATATTAGTTATTTAACGAAGGTAACTAGTGATTTAAAACTTGTTAGGAAAACTATTCTTGCGTTTAAAAGGTTTATTATCATCTATATACGTATAAATATAAACTTAACCCTTACATAGTGAAGAGAATATCTTAACACAAGGAAGAACTATAAATAAGAAGACACATTTTGCAAAAGGAGAGGTTTTATGCGAGATTTCTCATTAGTACATACAGGAACAGAAATAAGAGAAAGAAAAGGGGATTTCAATAAAATCGTTTCATTGATGCTGGATAGCACGTATTATGATGCATTAGAAGAAAGAAATGAGCAGCACCAGCGAAAAAACGAAGATATTTTCAGTGATTTTACCGATGAGGAAATGATGTACTATTATGTCCACCAACGAAAACATATTCGAAAGGACCGAGAACGGAAAGAAAATACAAAAACCGAATATGTACGAATTTTGCTGCAGTTTTATCAGTATGCGGTGGGGAGTGAGTCGTTTTTACGACAAGATGTAGATTATTATATAGAAGAAACTATATTTAAGAATTTAAGGCCTTGGCATATCCGTAATTATCAGGCCTATTTAAGTACCGCATTATTAGGTAAGGGTGGAAAACCTTATTCGCCCGCAACTTTAGATGCCAAAATGACGATTTTAAAAAGTTTTATGAAATGGTTACATGAAACGAAGTATATTCAGCATCCATTACATAAAGAAATTTTGAGTACGTCATTATCTGAACAAGAAATTCCAAACCGAGATTTGTATTACCATGAAGTTAAGCAAATCCTAGACTATTACAAAGATCATCCGATTAATCATGGGTTGTTAACCATGTTGGCGATGACAGGGTTGCGTGTACAGGAAATAGCCAAAGCTTCGTGGGGAGATGTGTATCTAGATAGTTTAAGTAGTCATTACCGGTTAAGAGGAGTAGGTAAGGGAGGAAAGAAATTTGATAAGTTGCTTCATCCGTCCTTATATGAACGTATCCTTGCTTTTCGAAAACGACGTCATGTCAGTACAGCATTAAACACAAGTGATCAAGGGCCCTTATTCCCAACCAAAGATGGAGGATATTATCAATACAAAAACTTGAGCAATTATATTGTGCGTATCATTGAACGCACAGAATTACCATTTGTAAAAGAGCGTACTGACAAAATTACCCCGCATTACTTTCGTCATTTTTATGCCATCTATAGTAGGCAGCAAGGAGCAGATATCTTTTTAATTCAAAAGGAACTAGGTCATAGTGATCGTAAGGCAACCGAGCGTTATCTGGAGAAAGTTTTACAGCGAGAACAAGAAATTGGGCTGATGTGGAAGGAACAAGATTTCTAATAAGATAAAGATTAGGGGACCAGCAATGAAATACAATGTTCAAATCTACGAAGATAAACAAGGAATGCTTATGATAAATGTCCCTGATGAAATCTTTTTAGTTCTAGATTTATTATTAGGTGACTTACGAGAAGATGGATTGAAATTGGGACTAAATTTAATTGATAAAGTACTTTCCAAGTAATCTTCCTATGAATAATTAACTGGAAATGCTTGTACTATAGAAATTAAATATGATCTAATAAAAATATGCAACCAAAATTTTGTTACATGTTTTTGTTAAGTTGATTCATTTGAGATGCAATGCATAATCTATAGTTCAATCTGTCAAATGAGAGAACGCCTAAAAAGAACTTCACCTGTATAGACGAAAGGTCATATTTAATTTTAGATCTTTATGTACTTGTAATAATGAACAAAATTCTATATGTTGAACAAACCTCAAAAAAGGATTAATCCTTCAAATACTTTTACTGAGAGTCTGTTTTCTATATATAACATGAAGATAAATAATACCGCCTTATACACTATAAGTATTGGGCGGTATTTCTTGTAACTATAATTCTAATTTTTTAAGGAAGGAAGTGCAAAACTTCTTCTTGTTTTACATATTTGACTACATCAAATACATAAAACGTAGTATAGTTCCTCATAATAAGAGGAACTTCATTAAAACATGTTATATCATTGTATTGATTTGCTGTATATGTAAAGAATTAAAACAGATTATCTAAAGATAAACGCTGTCATGAATTGATCTACCAAATTCAAACTATTTGTAATAAATATAAACCACCATAGGGCTTTAAAAGCTAGAGGTATTTCTGACCACTTTTCTTTAATGACTACTTCTTTAAAATACATTTGAAAACAGACCCCAATCAAGCTAATAAAGCCAAAGCTTACTAGTGCCTTACCCCAATAATTAGGGTTTCTAGTGGATAAGCCCAAAAATATTACCGTTATTATAACTCCAATCGCTATTAATGTTCCAAAAACTCTTAATGCTTTACTCGTCTTACCCATAATCTCCTCCTATAGAAAAAGGTGTGGTACTAAGCCTTACCTTTTCTTTATTATTATACATTTTTTGTATTAATGATAATGTGTATTAATGATTTTTTCTGAATTGAAAATATTACAAAAATATCAAGTTTATTAGTAAAAAAATACAAGTAATACTATTGTCACTAGATATTACAAAAATCGTTTAATTAAACAAGTTTTTAACTCTATTTTCAACAAAAATTTACTAATAATCCAATTATTTTTGGTATAATTAATTCACTAGCTGAAATTAATGAGTCTAAAGACTTATAAAGATTAATCACATCGTAAAAATATTTTTTATTTTAAAATACTAAATTTATATTATTTTTATAAGAATTTAATAAACTCTCTAAATTAAAGCTCAATTATATAGCTAGAAGAAGATATATGTAATTCCAATTTTTAAGATAGAAACTAAGTAATTACTTAGTTTCTATAATTAACAAGCTATATAATTTGTTAATTAAATATCAATATAATAAAGATATAAAGGAGTAGTATATGTACAATATTAATTCACCTAAATATGATGATTGCAGATTTCATATAAGAAGACAGAAAAAGAATGGGAAACCTTGGGATGAAATTCGCTTTGCAAATAAAGGAAACAGAAAGGCTCTAGGGAATTTTATTGAATCATCTATAGAAAATGGTTTTTTCCCAGAGGACTTAACTGTAGATTTATGGATGGAATTAGTAGAGTCTGAAAGATTAGCAGAAGAAAAAGCTCTATCAATAGATAAAGCAGGTGAAGTAACCTCTCTTATTGCTGCAGATAGTGATAATGATGTTCATGTGCCAAGAGATGAGCAGTCTTCCTGGCAATTATATAAAAAAAAGTTAGTAGATTCCGGATGGTCCAAAGAGTCCGTTGCAGATATTGAAGAAGCCACTATAAAAGTATTGCGGAAGCTTAATAGAGATACAACAGCTACGGGTCCAGTAAAAGGTTTAATGGTGGGGCATGTACAATCAGGAAAAACAGCTAATATGGCAGCGCTAATGGCTATGGCTGCTGATTGGGGCTGGAACATGTTTATAGTTCTATCCGGAGTAGTTGAAAACTTGAGAAATCAAACAGAAAGACGTCTATGGAACGATTTGAACCATCCCGGGACAATATCATGGATATCGCTCCAACATTTGTCCAAAAAATCTCCAAGTGGACAAAAGGCTCAAGATCTTATATTTGATGATAATGCCAATCAGCGTTATTTTACTGTTTGTCTTAAGAATAAAAATAGATTAGACAGTTTAATCAGTTGGATGAATACAGATAAAAATAAGTTAAAACAAATGAAAGTAATTGTAATAGATGATGAAGCAGATCAAGCTGGCATTAATACGCAAGATATTACCAAAGAGGAAAGAGCAACAATAAATTCGTTAATTGTACAGTTGGTAGAGGGAAATAATTCTACTGGTAGTCAGCCACGATCTATGAATTATATTAGTTACACAGCAACACCTTATTCTAACTTTTTAAATGAGTCTAGTAAAGAATCCTTATACCCAAAAGACTTTATTGGGGTATTAAAAACATCAAACGAATACTTTGGACCTAAACAAATATTCGGTGTCCAAGAAACAGAAAATAATGATGGACTCAATATAGTAAGAGAGATAAGTAAAGCAGATCTTCAAAATGTAAAACGGATTCATGATAAAAAATCTCAAGTAATCCCTAATACATTGAAAGAGTCTATATGTTGGTTCCTATGTACGGTAGCATCTTTGAGAACATTTGGTTATAGAAAACCTTTAAGTATGCTCGTACATACGAGTCAAAGACAAGCTCACCATGCAGAAATTTCCGCAATCATAGAAAATTGGGTCAAGCATACACCGGAGCAAGAATTACTTAAAGAGTGCCAAAAAGTATATAAAAGAGAAACATCTGAGTTTACGCTAAAAAAATTTCGTGAAGGATATGAAGAATATAGTATTCCAAACGATAAGATAAATGACTATCCAGAGTTCTCTATTCTTGAGCCAGTAATCAAAAGTGTAATAAAAGAATCAATATCTCATATTCAGCTTGGTGATGATGGCGATTTAGAATATCACAATGGTATCCATTTATGTATTGATAATTGCGCTAACAATGGGATTAACGATGAAAATGCATTTGTAAGATTAGCTTATCCAGATTCTAAAAGCGAAAACTATCCATCATCAGCTCCAGCATTTATTATTGTGGGCGGAAGTACATTATCTAGAGGCTTAACAATTGAGGGGCTTGTGAGTACCTTTTTCTTAAGACCTTCGTCACTAGCAGATTCTTTAATGCAAATGGGACGATGGTTTGGATATAGAAAGGGATACGAACTATTTCCAAGAATATGGATGACTGCTGATACGTACGAGAAGTTCGAATTTCTTGCAACTTTAGAAGAGGAATTAAGAGAAGACTTACGTAGATTTTCTGAACTTGGTGCTAGCCCATCAGAGGTGGGTCCAAGGGTGAAAAATTCACCCAAAGCTTCTTGGTTAAAGATCACATCTAAAAATAAAATGCAAGGCGCCCAATTAATTGAGATGGATTTTACAGGAACTTCTAACCAAACTATTATCTTTTCAGATGATGTAAAGATACTTAAGAAAAACATTAACATTACGGAGAATTTTCTCAAAGCAATTGGTGAAAATGAAATATCACATAATCACTCTGCGTTAATTTGGAGAGGGGTAGATTTTAAGACAATAAAAGAGGAGTTGCTCTTAAAATTTAATTTTCACTCAAGATCAAGAGTATTCAATCAAATTGAAGCTTTCTGCAAGTGGTACGAAGAATCGGTTTCAGAAACAGGTTTTACAGATTGGAATGTAGTAGTAGGCGGAAAGGGTAAAATAGACAATAATCCAAACGGATGGAAACTAAAAGGTGGAATTGTAGGAAAGGTCAATCGTACACGAAAGGGTAAAATGACTTTGCATGATCATTCTGTGAGTATCGGTGTTTTACGTGCTCCGATAGACTTATTTGCTGATGTTGACAAGGGAAAATATAATTGTGTCTTAAGTAGTATTAATAGTAAAACAAAAATGACTAATAAAAATATCGGTGAAATAAGAAAAAATGCAGGATTGGAACTTACTCCACAACTTCTTATTTATAGAATTGATAAAGATTCTAAAAAAGGCGAAAAGGGTGAGAGAGAAGATCTTGACTTTAGTGAAGATATTATAGGAATTAGTCTTTATATACCTGGTAAGCAGGTCGGATCAAATTATGCTAAAGCACTGACTGTAAAGATTTCTGAAGAAGAAGTAGCTTCTTTTACTGATGGAGAATCGGAGGCAGAATAAATAATGCAAATTGAAATTGCAGAACATGCAAGAATGTCTGAACGAGGAAGTTCTCTACTCAGACTCATACAAAATAATGACATGTCTCTTCTTGATTTATTGGTCAGAGAAGCTGTACAAAACAGTATTGACGCTGCTAAGGCCAATGCAGATTTTGTACAGGTAGAATTAGATATAGGTAAATTTAAGAAAGAAAGCATTGCTGAAAATCTTGAAGGGCTAGGGGATGGATTAAAAAATTCATTCCCTAATCAGGAATATGAATATATTAAAATAAGGGATAATAATACTGGTGGATTGACTGGCCCTTTACACATAGATGATGTATATGACGATAATTACGGAAATCTTTTAAAATTAGTTTATGAAATTAGTATGCCTCAGAGCAGAGAAGGAGCTGGGGGATCTTGGGGTTTAGGAAAGACTGTATACTTTAGAATAGGTATAGGTCTGGTTTTTTACTACTCAAGAGTTTTGAAAGACGATGGTACTTATGAATCCCGGTTAGCAGCATGTATGGTTGAAGATGAAACAAAAGACAATCCTTTAATACCAAGTCAGAACAGCAAACCTAAGAGAGGAATTGCTTGGTGGGGGAAAAGAATAGGTGAGAATTCAACTATACCACTGACGAACGAAAATGAGATTAAAGAAATAATTGAAATATTTGATGTGATACCATACAAAGAAAACGAAACAGGAACAACTATTATTATTCCTTTTATTGATAAGGCTAAATTAATCTCTATCTCAGATGATAATACCGAGATGCCTTGGTGGACTACTGCAATTGATCAATATTTAATTGTTGCATTGCAAAGGTGGTATGCACCGAGACTTGATAATATTAATTATGAATATGGAAGCTGGTTAAAAGCAAAGGTAAACGGAAAAGAAATAAAAACTAGGAGTATGCAACCGGTTTTTCAAATTATTCAATCACTCTACAACAGAACTTTCTTTAAGAATGAAGATTTAGCAAGGGATATTTTGAGTGACATGGATTATCAAGTGAAAGATATAGCATTGAGAAAAGATTTAGAAAATACTAGGGTTGGAAAAGTCGCCTATGTAAAAGTGGATCGTCAAGGTTTGCTTATGATTCCTCCTAATAATAACCTGCCGCCTTACGAATATGTAAATCTTAAGGAATTTAACGAGCTAAATAATGCTCCATTAATAAGTTATGTAAGAAAGCCGGGCATGATCGTCAGCTATGAAACTACTGGTCGGTGGGCAAACGGTATCGAAAAAACCAATCCGACAGAATATATAATTGGAATATTTGTTCCTAATTCTGATAATAAAGTGAAAAGTCTTAATGAAATAATTACATTGGAAGAATATTTGAGAAAAAGTGAAAAAGCTGACCATACGTCTTGGTCTGATTTGAATATTGACGGAAAAAATATGACTTTAGTGCGCAGAATACAAAATGCAACAACCAAGGCAATAAATGAGAGTTATTCAACTAAACAAAAAGTTTCTCCTTCCAATAGAAATCGAGCATTAAGCAGATCACTAGCGCAATATCTGCTTCCACCCGAAAATTTCGGTAATAGAGGGGTTGCTGGTGGTGAAAATAATAAGGGAAATACTGTTTTAAACAAACAAAAGAAAAAAGCAACTTTTACTCTCGAGAATAATCCGAGATATATTCAAGATTCAATTATGATGGATTTCGAGCTTGTTATGACAAAAAAAGTTAAAGAGTGTTTTATAGAAGTCCATGTATTGTCTGAATCAGGAGGAATAAAAGGTGATAGTTGGGAAGATGACAAAGGAATAGGGACGAAGTTCCCAATTGAGTTATCTGAAATAAAAATAAATAGCGTAAATAATGACAATGTTAATGTTTTAATTGCGGATGATAAAGCAGAATCTGTCTCCGATCTTGAATTAACAATTTTAAAAACGAGGCGTTTTTCAATCGGTAATGGACTTAGAGTGAAAAATAACCAATCAGATAGAACTCTTAAGGGAAATCTTGTACTAACTAGAAGTGATGATTTCGTTCAAGGTACTCTTGTTATGACGTTTACTGAGGTGAAAATGAAATGAATTCATATATTAGTTTTTATCAAACCTTAACTCCAAATCTGCAAAACAGAATAGGATTTGAAGGAGGCAATTATGAATTTAGTTACAAAAATGGAGAAGGTCTATTTAAGCTTTCTACCGATCCTTTAGATAGCCAAGAAAATAAAGATAATCACTTATATCTTCAAGACCTCGACAGCAAATGGGATGCGGATAATTGTTGCCTTATTGTAGAAAGAAGTGGCGTTATAAATAATCCTAGTTTCCTCTTTGGTCCAAACGGAGTAGCAAGTATAAATTCTAAAATTGGTATTGCCCTTACTTGGTTTTCAAAGTCTTCTAATCAGAGGGGGGTAGTACCGATAGCTGAGCTAGTACATGATTTGAATAACTTCATAGAGTTCGATCTGTATCATGCTTTTAATCCGGGACAACTGAAAGGAACAGTGACTATTGAATTAGCACTCTATTTAAAGGAAAATAAAGAAAATAACTTTCCGAATCTAGCTAAATATGAGGGGACTATTTTAGGGATATTAGATTCTTATACTGTTGTAATTGATGGAAACGGATCCATGTTTCCTATTCTTGAAGTTAATGAACCTTCACAACCTCTTTGGTGGGTATCATGTGATTGGTCCGATCCATTATCTGATGCATTTTCAGAAGAGAATGTATGCATTAATCTGAATACAAGTCACAGATTCGCAAAATTTTTGAATGCAGAAAATGGAATTGGCAGTTCTCCTATGTTGATTGAAATTATATCAAGTGCTGTTCAGATAATTATACAAAAGGCTCAAGAAAGTGGAGTATGGGATAATATTGAGTCTGGATCAGGAGTTGAGCCAGGTTCAATAGGTCAAGCAATTTATTATTTTATTCAGACTTTCAACTGGGATGTTTCATCCCCTGAACGATTAGCCCGTTCAATAAGAGAAGACTTAGAAAAAAGAATTTGAGGTACTGAAAATGTGGATGACATTATCTAAAACAGAATCTGAAAAAATATTTAATTCATGGTTAAGTAATTCACCACCGGCAGAATACGTCCACCCCAACTACGCTGATTTAAGAAAAGATATTATCAACTCTTATAGCGATGCTTTAAATTTCCTTCAAATTGATGGCAATGCAATTAAAGGAAAAGAATATGACTTTGACTTAGCATTTGGAATAAGGTTCTATAGTCTGATGGTTAGTAAATATAATTTTAATGAAAGACAAGCTTCGGATGACGGTGTTTGGCGGTACATATCAATTTACCTAATTCCAGATATAACGTATAAAAGATGGGGGCTTAATCCTCAAAGGTATTATATAGCATCTAGAAGAATTTGGATTAAAGTATTATGGTGGTATATTCATTTATCGTGGCAAGGTGATACTGAAAGTACTTTTAATATACTTAAGGATAATACAACTGATGAAATGGCTCAAATTGTCGACAGATCAGGACCCAGTGGATATAGAGTAAAACTTTGCAGAAGTATAATGTATCATTACAGCAATATAGCTGTTCAAAAGAAAAAGAGGGGCGCACAGGTTTTTAGAAGAATCATGAAATTAAATACTGCAAGGTCTCGGGTCGTGGAGCCAGCCTTGATAATTGGCGGAGAAGAACAATATGTAAAGGAGTTATTTGAATATTTTGGTGAAAAATTTAACTAAAATGCCTGAAGTGGTAGATTTATTTTCCGGTTGTGGAGGACTATCATACGGATTCAGTCAAGCAGGGTTTAGTATTACAGCAGGAATGGAGATTGACAAGCAAGCAAGCGTGACTGCCTCTTATAACTTGCATTGGAAGCAAGGAATAGATAAAGAACATCTCTGTATGGACATCACTAAAAACTCTTCATCGATATTTTCCGGAACGATTAGTGATGATGTTATAGTTATTGGCGGCCCACCTTGTCAGGCCTATTCAAAAATTGGAAGGGGAAAACTAAAGTCTCTTGGAGAACATAGAATTCCATCTAATGATTCAAGAGGATATTTGTATGAAGATTTTATGCGTTTTGTATTAGAGCTAAAGGCTAAAGCTGTCGTGATGGAAAATGTACCGGAATCGGTTAACTTTGATGGGAAAAATATCCCTCAATATGTCTCTGAAGTACTAGAGTCTCAGGGATATAATGCAATTTGGACAGTTTTAAATGCAGCTGACTATGGCGTTCCTCAAATTAGGGAAAGAGTTTTTGTCATTGCTATAAAAAAAGAGTATGGTGATATTGTTCACTTACCAGTACCTACCCATCGAAAGCTTGATTTAGAAGTCCTTACAAATAATGAAGCAAGATTTAAAACTTTTTCCAAAGAAAATAATTTTAGAATGCCAAATAAAGCATATGAAAATTTGCCTAAATGGGTCACAGTTGGCGAAGCCCTTTCGGATTTACCAGTCTTGTTTCCTGAAGCCATTTCAAAGTACAAGCTGCACAAGCCGAACATTCAACTTAATTATAAGACAGAGCCACAAAATGAGTATCAGCTAAAAATGAGACAAAGTAAAAATAGAACGATGAGATCTGTTTCAGGGAACGGGTTTAGAAGAACACCTAGAGATTTTAAGATTTTTGAAAAAATGAAATTGGGTGATGATTACAGAGATGCCCTATCAATCGCACAGAAATTTTTTGAAGATGCTTGCGCTTCATACAGAGTAACAGAGGAGAGCGACCCTGCTTTATTCAATAGGCTAAAAAAAGAATTTGTTCCGCCATATGATCCAGGTAAATTCCCTGATAAATGGAAAAAATTAAATAAAAATAAACCTTCTCATACTTTGGTGGCGCATCTCAGTACAGATACTTACAGTCACATTCACCCTTGGGAACCAAGGGGCATCAGTGTACGTGAAGCTGCAAGACTTCAGTCATTTCCAGACGATTTTCTATTTAGCTGTGCAATGGGAGATGCTTTTAAACAAATTGGTAATGCTGTCCCGCCCCTTCTCTCAAAAGCAATTGCAGAAACCATATTAAAAAATTTAAATAGTGATAAGGTGATTTAGTGGATATAGTAAATGAAATTAGAGACCATTTTTCTTCAACTATAAATGGTAAAGCAATTCCTATCTCTGCTATTCAGGATGCATACCCCGCATGGGTGGTGCGTCTTGATGACAGATATGGTGTAGCTGTAGAAGTTAGTTCGGATATTCAAATATCTGAACGATTTTCTAATGTGAGATATTTCACAAAGGAATTAATTCTAGGTGAACAAAAGAAGAATTTATTGTTACTAACAAGCAGTTTAGAACAGTTAAGACAAGAGTTTTCAAATATATGTGCTTTATTTGTTCAGCCTGGTGCAAAAGGTGAAGACAGAGCTAACATAGTCAATAATCCACATGAATGGTGGTTAAAGTGGAAAGAGTTACTAGGAAATTCTAATTATGACAAAACGGTTTATTCTATACTTGGTGAGATGATTATTTACTTATACTTACTTAAAATAGAAGCTAACCCTAAATGGACAGGACCTAAGAGTGGAACTGTAGATTTTGAAAGCTCTGCAAGTGATTTTGAAGTGAAATCCACCTTAAACAAATATGATGCTATCGTCACCGTAAACAGCCAGTATCAATTAAAAACTAATAAAGATTTAAGTCTTATTTTTTGCAGGCTCGAAGAGTCAAACTACGGAATTTCAATTGATACTGTATTTGACCAGTTAATTAATGCCGGTGTAGATCCTTTAGAATTAAATAAGACATTATTTAATATAGGAATTGAGGAAAATAGTTTAGACAGGAAGAAAAAATACAAAGTACTCGAATTGAGAAAGTATAATATCGACAGTTACTTTCCAAGGATTACCGAGAATTCTTTTAAAAACTCGAAAATGCCAAATAACATAATTCATTTAACTTATAAAGTGGATTTATCAGGAATCGATTATGATTTGATTCCAACAAATTTTATTAATTGTTAAGCAAGGTAAAAGGCGCAGAGATTGACCAACTAATCTCTGCGCCTTTTACTTTGCGAGCATAAACCTTACTTACTAATTACATTTCTGTACACAGCCTTTACACTTTTGCTTTTGCCTCTTGAATAAATGCTACAATCTCGTCAACTGTACTTTGTAAATCAGCTTTTATATCATGTTCCCATATTCTCTTTACATACCAACCATTTTGTTTATAATGTAAGTTAACTTGGGCATCACGATTTTTATTACGATCAAGCTTTTTATTCCAGTAATCCGGATTGCTTTTTGGTTTATTTCCATGAATTTCACAAACATGCCAAAAACAAGAATCAATAAATATTGCTACTTTATATTTTTTGATAGATATATCCGGTTTTCCGAATAATGATTTATCATTCTTTCTAAATCGAACTCCTCTTTTCCAAAGTTCACGTGAAATTCGATTTTCAAGCTTAGATTGGGAACGAATTGCCTGCATGTTTTTTCTACGCTGTTCTTTAGACATTATATCGGCCATAAAAACCCCTCACTTTTTTGTATCATCTTGTCTTTAGCTTGTTATTTTCCCTCTAAGACAATCAAATACACTCTCGACTACCGCAAAAAAATTTAAAAAGTCCTTAATCAAGTAAACATAAAAATAGAATTTTCAAACAAAATTAGATAGTTATATATTAAAAAAGGAGTGCTTAATTTCAACTGCGCAATATTACAAGAAGAGTAAAATGCAGAAAGAGAACTATTCACTAAATTCTATCAGTTATATCTTTGTGACAGAAAAGTCCGTAATCCAAAATTAAGATTAAAAACTCACGGCGATACAGTTCCTTAGTGAGATTTTATAGAAGAGCCTCATAAAGAAAAATAGCTCAAATCATTCAATTAAATAAGAAACAATTTAGAAAAATAAGAAACGGTGGAAATTCCACCGTTTCTTATTCACTAATCACCTACTAGGCTTTTACTAAAGATATTCCCAATTTCTTTTCAATAATTACTTTAATATCAGCTTCATTTAATGAATCTAATATGGTTACCCCCCCTAAACTATTAAAATACTTCATAAGATCTCGATATCGATTAACATTTTTATATATTGCAGGGTCCATTTTTGATAATACTGACAAAATTGATTTAGAGAGCTCAGTATTTCTAGAGAAATTCCTTTCCAATAAATTCTGAGCTATATCCTGTGTTGTAAATAATATTTTTGTGAGTTCATAAGGATCTGTGCGGTTTTCATCCTTTGTAATTTGCGCTGCCCACCACAATCTTGCTATACCATTGCGTGTAAACCTTCTGTCTCCTCCACCAAAGAAGTATCGCTCTTTAATTACGTCTTTCGGATTTTCAAGCTTGCTTACATTCCATCGATTTTTCATATAATCCCAGAATGTTACATGAGTTAAGTAAGCCCAAAGTCTTTCATCGATAGCTTGGGTAATCGTTAAATCTAATGCTTTATGGATGTTTATAGCATTTTCGGCATCATAATGCTTTCTTGGACTATCCGATTTTTTTAAAGTAATTTCGCTAGTTACAATCTTAGATGTTAAGGCCCAGCTTTCACCCTCAAAATACTCTTCTAACCAAGGAGATTCTGAGGAATAGCGCTCAGCGTTGTCACTAATATCAGACTTTAATTTATCTAAAGATGCATCCTTTAAATAATGTATTTTCATAGTTTAAGTGTTCACTCCTCAGCTTGTGATGCATTCTCAAATAAAGTTTTTAATCCTCCTGACAATGGATCCCCAATAATTTTTTGAGCAATTACAATCGCCGACTCTGGTAAATCGCTGCTTCTAGTTAAATCTATTCCTAGTGTTTTAAGGCGTACCTCAATAACTTTGAACCATCTAAATTCCTCAAATTGTTCATAATCAAAGTCATCACTTTTTATTTGTTCAAGCAGGGATACCAGGGCTGGTAATAACAGCATCACAGAAAGTATTTGTGCAGTCTCATTGTTCTGAGCGAGTTGTCTGTAATACTCAAAATTTACTTCAGAAAGTTTAATAACTATTTTATTTGTTTGTCCAAAATCTACATCGTAAGGGGTTTTTTTATCTGTGCCCTGAAACTTTCCTACTGTAAAAATTGATGGTATATGTTTTAATTCATCTTTTTCTTTAATAGCATCAAATGTTTTTCCTTCATCTATAGCTACTACATCACCTTTTACGATATTAAATGTTGAACCAGCATAATCTTCATGAAAATTTCTATTACTGTAATTTTGAATATCTTTAGCAGCTAATATAAAGGGAGTAATTTCGACTTTTCCATTTAATTTATCAGATGCAATTTCAAAACTATAATGACTCTCAAAAGACTGATAAACTTGTCTCATTCGAGTATCAGAACATTCAACATGAATACTATAACAAGCTTCCTCATTATTAACATAGTTTAATATATCAGTATTGGTTAGGAAAAAATCTGTATCAAAAGTATAGAAAGCTTTTGTAGTCGTTATCTTGATATTAGTTTTAAAATTGCCTTCCGTTATATCATCAGAAAAAGATGATAATACAGGGTGGGGGTAATAACGCTTACTGACCTTCATACATGACAACTCCTAACGCACATCGCATGGCTTCATTCAATGTTAGTGTAATACTTTCTCTAGCATTTGCTTTAAATTCAACAGGTCCTATTTGGTTTTCCGCCTTAATTTTTAAAGGTTGAGAAGTTTGATTTTTAATAGCCCTTTTCAGCTTAATCTCTTCCTCTCCCTGCTCCCCTACAATATTAACTACTAAATAGCCAATACCATCTCTCGAAGGAGTGTAAGATATTTGGTATACTCCTTCTGCAGGATTTGTGCAGAATGATCTAAATGATTTTAACTCTAAAGGTGGTTTAGCGTCTTCGTTACCAATTGGTTTTGTGTTGTTACCACTTTTATTTGGTCCTGATCCAGACTTATCTCCCTCTTCATCTTTTTTATACTTTGATCCAGAAGGGGTGTTGCCTTTCTTTTCACGTTTTTCAGGATTAAGATTTCTGCTATCAATTTTCCCGCCGGGTCCAACTTTTGCTTCTCCGAGGGAAGTCACAGACTTTGCATCAAATTTCGTGCGTACAGGTGTATCTTCTACCGCTACTTCTTTTGGAATAGTAGCATGATCTTCTTTTCTTTTATCGGAATTATCAAAAGCTGAAGCATCACTATCATCGGGTAAATATTGACTTATACCTTCAATGTCTAACTCTTCAGCATTTCCTGAGTTAGATAAATCTCTTACTTGTTTACTTATCCAACTATATAACTCTTTAAGAACTTTTTTAGAGCCTGACACATTCTCTTCGTTTCTTTCAGGCTGCCAGCAGTCATGGCTAGGTGGTTCAATTGCTCTTAATAATTTATTAATCTTTGGACCTTTAGCAATCATTACTCCTGAAAATTTAGTCAATCCTCTAAAATGTCCTTTATCAAAGATCTTCATGCCTGTTCCGCGTACCATTGCTATTTTCTTGGGAAATTTTTTACCTTCTAATAAGTAAAGTTCCACCTCATCATAGTTTTTAATATTTACTTTATAATGCGTTCCAGCAATAATAGCCTGATAATATTTATATGACAAGCAGTCTTCATCATCCTTTGTATACTGCTCTAACAGTGAAGGAAGTGTTTGAGAATCAATGACCGTTCCCGCGACGTTAATTGTCAATCTTTTTTCGTGAATTGCATAGAAAAAGCTTTCGAGTACGGATTTAATAATATTAGATTTCCAATTATTATCGCCATTAAACCCCATAACAAAAATATCTGTTCCAACTTTGTCTCTTAGAAAGAACTCATTTAAACAATTATCCAATTCAAATAAAGGTTTATTCTTTTCAGTAACACCGAAATAACCGGTTCCCTGAGTGGTTTTTCCATCTTTTAGATGTGTTGCTAACTTTCCGACACCTTGAAAAGCTTTATTACCTTCCTCATCCTTCGTCCCATAAAAAACTGTCCGAATCGTAGAGCAGGCAAATGGAGCATGTTTCCCAATGCCAAAAGATCCTCCAGCAGCAGAGTCTTTATTTGATACTCCAACAGCTTTAATTAAACTATGCCAATTACTTCCTCTTTCTAATCTCGAACCAGCTAGTCCTGTTGTATTATAATCGCTAATCTTCAGTACTGATATACTGGGTTTCATCATTAAATCCAGTGCATCATCAAAAAACTTTTTTGATTTTTCTATGTTGCTCCAGTATTTGGAACAAGACTGTATGATTTTTATATACTCTTCTTTTTCTGGGAAAAAATCAATTGGAATATCATGTAAATCGAAGTGAACTTCTACGGGTTCATCAGAACCTTTTCTTTTTGCATCACATGAATTTTGATTTATTTCCCTCGCTAATGCTTCCAAACGTCGACCTCTAAAAGTTTCAATACCTGCGTCATTAAGCCCTACCTCTGCACCATCATTGTTCAGAGGAAAATTCCAACCAATGCTCATAGCTCACTCTATCCCCCAATTAATTTATTGCTTAATTTTAAATGCAAAATCACATGCTTCGCCTAAACTTTCATCCCTAAATCGATTCTTAAGAGTTTTCATTTCGTTCTCCAATGTATCGATTATTTGCTTCACATGTTGTTCAGTATATTCATAGTTATGTTTGTTAGCTAAATTGCCTATTAACCTTATTCTTTTTTTAGCTTCTATTACTCTCTTTTCAGCCAAACGTTCAAATTTCCCTAGTTTATCTTCCATAACCAACCTCCCGATTAACTATACTATCTGTTATTATATATATATATAATAAATATTTCAATATTTTAGAAATATATATAATATTTTAACTGTAATGATTAAATAAGTATTTTTACGACCGATGTTTTATACAAAATTAAGAATATGTCTTGTTATATAAATGGATTATTAATTATCTAAAGGGTCTGTAAACGTTTAGTGTTTTTCACTTCTTTCAATCGGTAGCTGAGAACATTTTTCTTTCATAGTATTCTTAGTCTTTTTAACAGGTTTAAATTGATCTGTCTATAAAACATTTTTTATTACATCTTTAATTTATGGTACTGTTGAAGAGTAGAAATTAAGGTCACTGATAACCGTGAACATTATATAAATTTTAAGGGGAGATAGTTTTGGAGAATAAATTTAAATTAGCTTTAATAATAGCCTTCTATCTTTCAAAGTTTGACATGAAAGCTGTACGTAATTTAGACTACCGCTCGAGAGCCGAAGCTTTTAGAGAAATAGGAGACAAATTAGATGTTAATCGTTACACAATAAAACAGATGAGAGATCAATTTGATACTCTACATAGTCATAGAAAAGGATACTATCAATTTCCTCTTCCACCGTCACGAATAGAGGTAGCTGAAAAGTATAAATTATTGAGTGAACAAGCTCTTCGTGAAATAGTAAAAGACATCATTCATTCTAATAATAAAGCTACTGAATCTTATCTGAGTGTATTGGATATAGCAAGTGATCAAGAAGATAAAAATATACGTAGAGAATATGGATCTCGAGGGATAACAGGGTTAAAAGCAGAGGAAATATTCATAGAAGAGTTTTCAAAGGGAAATATAAGCAAGTTGTCAGGAGAACTATTAGATACTAGACAATATGGTTGCGGTTATGATTTTGAGTTAGTAGGCAACCCTAATTACTTTTTTGAAGTAAAAGGATTAGCTACAAAAAAAGGCAGTTTAGCTTTTACAGATAAAGAGTGGGAAGTAGCTAGTAAGTTGAAGGAAAATTACGTATTGGTTTTTATAAAAAATATTAATGATACTCCTGAAATACAATTAGTTATCAATCCATATGAGAAGCTAAGGGCTAAAAAGAAAGTATACACTACAATTTCAGTAAATTGGAATGTGGACATTGGACAATTAGAGGAGTAATAAAATAAAAAGAGCTCCCTATATATAGTAGGGGCTTTTTTATTTTATTGTATTTGGAGATTGAGAAAAAAAGGAAGAGAAATTTTAAGATTTAAATGTAAAAGGATAGCTGCAAAAATTAGTTGAATTCGGTATACTAATTATACGAACAGGAGAGATTCTTTATGATATTTAGGAAGGGTGAGCTGTTTTGCGGACCTGGCGGTTTTTCGCTCGGGGCCAAATTAGCTCGTGTAATAGATAAACAAGGAAATGAATATAAAATTGAACATGAGTGGGCAAATGATATAGACGACTATGCTGTACAAACTTATCGTGAAAATATTTGTCCATCACGCCCTGAAAGTGTTATCCATGGAAATGTACGTGATATAGATATTGAGTCTTTTGCTCCTATTGATGCTTTTTCCTTCGGTTTTCCCTGTAATGATTTTAGTTTAGTGGGAGAACACAGAGGGTTTGATGGCGAATATGGAGGTCTTTATACGTTTGGAGTAAAAGTGCTTCAACATCATCAACCTAAGTTCTTTGTAGCAGAAAATGTGGGAGGCTTACAGAGTGCAAATGGCGGCCTAGCATTTGCAAAAATTTTAGCTGACCTTAAAGGTGCCGGTTACAAATTAACACCTCACCTTTATAAATTTCATGAATACGGTGTGCCTCAAAAACGAAAAAGGATTATTATTGTAGGAATACGGAACGATTTTGGTCTGGAGTTTAAGGTGCCTGCTCCGACTCATGACGGGATAAATACTCCATTTGTTAGCTCATACGAAGCTTTAAATAGTCCTCCTATTCCCGAAGATGCATTTAATAATGAAAGAACAAAACATGCAGCAAAAGTAGTAGAAATGCTAAAGCATATACCACCAGGGAAAAATGCATGGTGTGAAGAAATTCCTGAAACGCTTAGATTAAATGTAAAAGGAGCACGGTTAAGTCAGATATATAAAAGGCTTGATCCTCACCAACCGGCCTATACAGTAACTGGAAGTGGTGGTGGAGGTACTCATATATATCATTGGCTAGAGCCACGAGCACTAACTAATAGAGAACGAGCACGTCTGCAAACTTTTCCGGATTGGTATAACTTTCAAGGATCTAAGGAGCAAGTACGTAAACAGATAGGCATGGCGGTACCGACTTTAGGGGCTAAAATTATTTTTGAATCAATTCTTAAAACATTTGCTGGTATCGACTATGATTTTATTGATTCTAAGTGGCAAGAAGCACTTGATCAAAAGCAAAAATTAGTAAATTTAAGCTTAGAAAGTCAATTAGAGCTTGAAATATAATGGCAAAAAATAGCTTTATTTTTTGTCGTTATATTAAATTCATCTAAGGGATAAAGAGAACCCTTTGCTTATATAAGCAAAGGGTTTTTAGCTTTAGCTTAACTTGAAAAAATTAATAGGATAACTTTAAACAGAATACTTTTCTTCTGCAAATTCGATGAATTTTTCAATTGTCCATAACCTATGTCTATAATTAACAGGATAGAATGAATGATAGGGTTTTGGCACTACCAAAGTAACCTTTTCCTCTTCCATTTCATCTAATTGATTAGGAGAAATCCCTTGTTGCAATGTTAATAAATGTTTCCGTTCTATTTTATTTGCTTCATTAAGTATTTGTCTCCATCTATCTTTGCACGTAGTTTTTGCCCCTAAGAATATTAAATCCTCTTTTGGGAAAGATAAATTTGCATATGCTTCATTAGATGGAAGTAAAAAATCTGGTTTTTTATTACCTTCTGATTTACCTGGATGGCTGAATGGAAGACTGTAGCTAGAAAATAGAAAATTAATGTGGTGTTCTAAAGACTTACCAGCACGGCTTTTCCTTCTATTTAGGGCGCTATTTGCAAAAGCAATTAAGGGTTCTATTTCTCCAAATGGAGTTGTAAGATACTCCTTATAGATATTCTTCTCTAGAGCCTTAAAGGTACTATATTCTATTTTTATCCAGTCTAAAATTTTATTGTCAGGAGTGAATTTTTTCATTTTATATACTTCGTTATGTAATTTTCTTGCTAATTCTGCAAGTTCTATAGTTGTAGGGAAATTATCAAATAAAATAGAAACATTTTTAATTTCATCCTCTAATTTTATCGACAAGTCAATATCTGTAACTTTTCCTTTATTATAAACGGCATTGTTGTTAACTAAAGATAAAGAAAAAGTGTCTATAAATAACTCAAATTCTTCTTCTGTATCAAAAAGATAGACTTTATAATTTTCTTCATCCATCGGAATAAATACAATAAGATTTCCTACTTGCTCTTTCTTATCGAAAGGAGAATTTGACCAAAAGCGCGTAATTCGATACTCGTTCCTTGTCCCTTTACCATAATAAATAACACGACTTTCAAAAGGTTCATAACCATCTAAATGAACCTTAATATATTTATCTTGATTCTCACCTTTTATTCCTTTTTCTTCAAAAAATATATTCCACGCAGGTTTAGCAATGTAAAGCCCAACTTGATGCGCACCAGTTAAATCAGCATCATTGGCAGATATAAATTTACAATAAAAGCGACCATATTGCTTGGCCGCTTCAATAGCATTAGTTAAACGCTCCGAATTATTTTGTCGCATGTTCGCCCCTCTTCCAGTTTTTCTTCTAGTAGTTCGTCTCGCTCAATCGCTTGTACTACTCTTTCAGCGATCAAACTTACAACCGGAACTGCCACACTATTACCAAACTGTTTATAGGCAGCAGTATTACTTACTACAATTTTAAAGGAATCTGGAAATCCTTGCAATCGGGCACATTCTCTTGGAGTCAGTTTTCGAGGGTTCTTCCCTTCACCTTGCGGGATTAGGATTTCACTTCCGTCTTTATAGTAACGAGCAGAGAGTGTTCTGCTATAAGAGTTTAAATCTGCTAGACCGTAACCGAAACCATTTCCTTTTTTTGCGTGTTTCTCTTTATAGGCTTGGAGATAATTCCAAAGTTTATCACTTAATGTATACTTTTCTTCTACATTTTCTTCAAGAATTGTATGTAGAGGAGGACCTTCTTTTGGAATTATAGGAAATTCAAATTTTAAAGGTTTCTTGAAACCAACAATATAGATTCGCTCTCTATTTTGAGGTACCAGCCCTCGTGCATTAATAACCTCGGAATAAACAGTATATCCTAAGTCTTCTAGCACTTTCTTTATTACTTTAAATGTATTGCCTTTATCATGACTTCTCAAATTTTTCACGTTTTCCAATAGAAAAGCTTGAGGTTGTTTCTCTTTAATAATACGTGCAATATCAAAGAAGAGGGTTCCCTGAGTTTCATCTAAAAAGCCATGTTTTCTGCCTAATGATTTTTTCTTACTAACTCCCGCTATACTGAATGGCTGACATGGAAAACCAGCTAATAATATATCATGATCAGGAATTTCCTTTTCATTTACAGTTCTTATATCACCAACAGGTTTGTGGCCGAAATTAGCTTCATATGTTTCTTGTGCTTTTACATCCCATTCACATGAGAAGACACATTCTCCATAAGGCTCGAAAGCAGTTCTTATACCTCCGATACCAGCGAACAAGTCAATAAAACGATATAACAATATCTTCACCTCCGAACACTTGTCCTACTATACCAATTATAACAAAGTTTATTGTTTCATAGTCTATTTTTGTGATAAAATATTATAGCACTTTCTTACAGTACCCTACAAGAACGGGGTGAAAAAATGGCAAATGTAGCTATATACTATCAACAAAAAGAGCATGAAGCATTAGAAGAAGCCATTAAATACGTAAATATGTTTATTGAAAGGATACAATCTCTCCATACAATTAAAGGGGTATTTATGGATAACTGTGGAGAAAGAAGCCGATTAACGGATTTAATTGATGCTCCTCTTTCAGAAATTGATTGCATATACATGGAGAAACCTTTTAATGATGAATTTGATAGTCAGTTGATAAACCAATTATCACGAAGTGAAAAATTCGAGTTGAAATATTTTGATGAGATATAGCTTCAGTTATATCTTCATTGTTACTTTATGACGTTTGATAACTTTTCAATAAAGTAAGGACGTTATTAAAAAGAAAGGTCCATCTCCATTAGATAGGCGTTTCTTTTTTTACTTTGTGTATCATAAAGCAAAAAATATAATTGCAGTAATAATACTGAGATAAATGCAAAAGTTTTTAGTTTAGCAAAAAAAGGTGAGAGCTTACGTTCATTTGGTAGTCAAAATATCATTTTGCAAACGGATATTTTATTGGAAAATTAAGAAGATAAAACGTAGCAGCATTAAAAAAGAATGAAGTTGAAACATTCCGAATACTAGGGGGGGAGTTTATATAACAAAGGATGGAATTTATGTTTAGTTAGATAATTAATAAGTTGGAGTATGAAATTAATATATCTAATTTATAATATTGTTACATATTTTTCATAAAGAAAGGCATTTTGCTTACTCAAAAGCCTTTCTTTGCGAAAAAATATAAACACAAATGTCATCAAATCTTAAAAGTAAGATAAGATTTGAATTTAGTATTAGAATGGTTAATCATGTCCTCTAGTCTATTAAGGCGAAGTAAGTGTTTATTGTTAATAACAAAACTACTTCTTCGCATTAAGTACTTTACGTATTATGTACTTGAGTACTTGAGTACTTGAGCACTTATACATTTAATAAATTATTTATATGATATCGATTGGTGAAAAATCACAAGTTCTATTCTTTCCTTAATCTGTAGTTCCTTAAATACGCCCGTTGCTTTCTTTCTACTTAAGAACCCTTCGTCAATCCAATATCTACAAGGTTTTAGAGCCAAAAGGACCCCAAATAGCCCTTAGAACAAATATTTCTCTCTTGCAAAAAGAATAAATCTTTCAACTGTCCATAATCGATCTTGGTAATCAGCAGGATATAACGAATGATACGATTCCGGAACAACAAGAATTAAATTTTCTTCTGCCATTTCATCCAATTGATTAGAGGAAATACCTTGTTGTAATGTAAACAAATGTTTACAATCTATTCTATTTGCCTCGTTAAGTACTTGTCTCCATCTATCTTTGCACGTAGTTTTTGCACCCAAGAATATTAAATCTTCATCAGAAAAAAGCATGTCACTATATGCCTCATTTGACGGAAGTAAAAAATCTGGTTTTTTATTACCTTCTGATTTACCTGGATGGCTGAATGGAAGACTGTAGCTAGAAAATAGAAAATTAATATGGTGTTCTAAAGATTTACCAGCCCGACTTTTCCGTCTATTTAAAGCACTGCTTGAAAATGTGTGTAGAACATCAAGGTCTTCAAATGGTGTTTTTAAATAATCTTTATATACATTTTTTTCAATAGCTCTAAAGATACTATATTCTGTTTTCATCCATTCTAGAATTATTTGATCAGGTGTAAATATTTCATTCTCATAAACTTTATGGTGTAATGTTCTTGCAACTTCTGCAAGCTTAACAGTTTCGGGGAAACCTTCAAATAACACGGATGTTTTTGCAATTTCCTCCTCTAATCTTACTGATAAGTCGATGTCTTTAACTCTGCCATCATCATAAACGGCATTGTTGTTAATTAAAGATAAAGAAAAAGTGTCTATAAATAACTCAAATTCTTCTTCTGTATCAAAAAGATAGACTTTATAATTTTCTTCATCCATCGGAATAAATACAATAAGATTTCCTACTTGCTCTTTCTTATCGAAAGGAGAATTTGACCAAAAGCGCGTAATTCGATACTCGTTCCTTGTCCCTTTACCATAATAAATAACACGACTTTCAAAAGGTTCATAACCATCTAAATGAACCTTAATATATTTATCTTGATTCTCACCTTTTATTCCTTTTTCTTCAAAAAATATATTCCACGCAGGTTTAGCAATGTAAAGCCCAACTTGATGCGCACCAGTTAAATCAGCGTCATTGGCAGATATAAATTTACAGTAAAAACGACCATATTGTTTGACTGTCTCAATAGCGTTTTTTACATATTGTAAATTATTACGTTGCATATTATCTGCAAATCTACGTTTAGTGATTTCCTCTAACCCTTTTTGTCGTTTAATCGCTTGTATCATCTTTTCTGCAATCAAACTTACAACCGGAACTGCCACACTATTACCAAACTGTTTATAGGCAGCAGTATTACTTACTACAATTTTAAAGGAATCTGGAAATCCTTGCAATCGGGCACATTCTCTTGGAGTCAGTTTTCGAGGGTTCTTCCCTTCACCTTGCGGGATTAGGATTTCACTTCCGTCTTTATAGTAACGAGCAGAGAGTGTTCTGCTATAAGAGTTTAAATCTGCTAGCCCAAAACCAAAACCATTTCCTTTTTTTGCGTGTTTCTCTTTATAGGCTTGGAGATAATTCCAAAGTTTATCACTTAATGTATACTTTTCTTCTACATTTTCTTCAAGAATTGTATGTAGAGGAGGACCTTCTTTTGGAATTATAGGAAATTCAAATTTTAAAGGTTTCTTGAAGCCAACAATATAGATTCGCTCTCTATTTTGAGGTACTACCCCTCTTGCATTAATAACCTCGGAATAAACAGTATATCCCAGGTCTTCTAGTACTTTCTTTATTACTTTAAATGTATTTCCTTTATCATGACTTCTTAAATTCTTTACATTTTCCAGTAGAAAAGCTTGAGGTTGTTTCTCTTTAATAATACGTGCAATATCAAAGAAGAGAGTTCCCTGAGTTTCATCTAAAAAGCCATGTTCTCTGCCTAATGATTTTTCCTTACTAACTCCCGCTATACTGAATGGCTGACATGGAAAGCCAGCTAATAATATATCATGATCAGGAATTTCCTTTTCATTAACAGTTCTTATATCACCAACAGGTTTGTGGCCAAAATTAGCTTCGTATGTTTCTTGTGCTTTTACATCCCATTCACATGAGAAGACACATTCTCCATAAGGTTCAAAAGCTATACTCATACCTCCAATGCCAGCAAATAAATCAATAAAGTTATATTGCAATCTTTCCACCTCCACAGACTTCCCTGCGTATCCTAATACAATTATTATAACAAGGACAATTTTATTTTAATTAATCTTACTATTGATTAATAAGAGTTTTTATAAAAGTACCCTTTTTAAAATGGTACAAAACAAGGATAATCTTATAAGGAAAGCGAATATGAAAACCCTACTTGCAGATCAACAAGTAGGGTTTTCTGCTACGTTAAAGTTTATAAAACATTTACGTCACATTCTCAAGATAATTATAGTATTGTCTGTTCACATTTGTAGAAAACCTTCTGCTTTTACATCTTTCCTTAATCCTCTAATTACTTTATGTATTGTTGAGAATTTTGATATGGGCTACTTATCGTAACCTTGAGAGCGTATGACAGCTCAGATTAGTTACTTATTCTAGTCCTGACAATCTTACTTGAAAGAGTAAGATTGCTGAGGAGCTTGAGACGATTTAAAAATGAGATTTATTAGTTAAAAGGCGTTTATATTTATCATATAACAGCAAAGTCATATAAATATAAATTAAGTTGAACGGTTTGGCTGTTATAATATTGAAGTCTTCTTAAAAGTCTATAAAACTAACAAAGAGAAGGAAGAAAACTTACAAGTTCAACTAACAATAATTTTTTAGTCTGAGAAAAATGTGAGTTATTTAAAAATTAATTTATTTAGGAAGCTTCATTCTCTCTAATCGTAACATTATCAATATCCAATTTCTTTTCTTCTAATGTTTGTTTTAAATTTTCATTATTTTTTTCTTCTAAGGAGTTCACACTATTGGTTACGAAACTATTTATATCTTCATCAGTTGCCGGATTATTTGATATAACTTCTTTAGCTGTATTTATAACTTCATTGTTGATGGTATTGTTTTCTAGTTTTCTTATTTCATTGTTTACATCTTCAATTTCTTTCTTTAAAGCCATGAGTTCCTCATGGTGTTGAATAATCCTCGAATCCGTTGCTGCAATTTCTGCCCTTGCTTGTAAAAGGTCATTCTTAACATTGAGAACATTTCTTTTAGCTAATGATAAAGCTTCTCCAACTTTAAAAAGACTAGGAGCAAAACCAAGGCCGATACAAATGGCAATGGTTAGAGGGCTATTTTGTGATATATTTTTTGTCTCAAAAAATCTGTAATTGTCTTCAGTGAAATTTTCAATAGAAATCAAATCTGTACATAATACATCTAACTGTTGTTCCTCTCTTTTGTAGACACATACAAAAGGTCGGTCTAATTTATTAAAAGTTTTAAAGAAAAATCTAAAGTATTTGTCTAAACTCTTGTATTTTTCTAAGGCCAATCCTTCGACTATGTTTGAACCATATTTTTTATTGAAATTATTAAGTAATTCTATGTCAGTAAATAAATTATCAAAAGTTTTTAATAATTTATCTAAGGAATTAAACAATTTTAATATTTTTTCATTAACTTTATTAATTTCGGATGCAGGATTACATTCATAAACTTTTTCCTTTAAATATTCTTTTAGTAATTTAGCATTGTTTATATTACTTTTATTTTCTAATAATTCATGTAGAGTATATCGACGATTAGGAGGGGTTAATCCTAAAGAATTACATTTTTTATACAAAAATCTATATATCTCAAATAAATTATATATGTTCAACGGATGTTTATTTGGAACTAAAGGAATAGGTGACCCCATGTAATATAAAAAGGCAATATCCCTTGAGCTTCTTAAGTTTAGCTGTCCATCTTTTATAAGATTATATCTTTTACCTATTTTTACAGACTGGTTCAATATGTATATATCTTCTGGATTTGTTCCATTTAACAATAACGATTTAAGAGTATTTATTAATTCATTTTTATAGTAAACATTGTTTAAAGAATTTCCAATTTGAGTAATTTCCCAACCGCTGTATAGGTAGTCACGATGACTCTTAAGGTTTACAGTAATTTTGTTTAAAGAGTTATTTTTCATTATTTCAGTATAGAGATCCATTATTCATTTTCTCCCTTGGCATTACTTTTTTGTTTCGATTTAAGAAGCTCTCTTTGCAACTTTAATACTTTTCTCTGACTTTCTATCAGTTTTTCCATTTCAATAGCTCGTTTTTCTTTCTCTATTTTTAATTCTTCTTCTTTTTGTAAATTATATTTAATTCTTTCTTGGTTTTTTAAGTCATTATTTTCAATTTCCAAATAAGTTAAATTAAATAATAATAACGCTGTATTAAGTCCCCAAATAAGACCTTTATCAGCAAAAGTTTTCAACTCGATCATAATACCAATACCATAAGAATCAAATATTATTAATAAAAGAAGAACGATTATTCCAAAAAACAAACTGTATAGTTTTATTTTATAACTATCTAACTTGAATTTTTTGAAAGAGAGAAGAGGAACTATAATAGCAGATGATGTTGTAATAATCGACCCATAGAAGATAACTCTACTTGCAATTCCTGAATAAGAGCTAGTAAGGGTTAAAAATGAAGCTATTGCAAATATAACTGCTAGAAGTGAGAGTAATATAGCTGGTGTAGAGAGAGATTTTAATTTATCATTCATAATTTAACTCCCTTTTTTAAAGTATAGAGCCAACTATTTTTCATATTAAATTCCATTAATAAATAATTATACCATTATAAAGAAAGACGTCTATAAGTTTTTTTCATAAATACAATAGGGCTTATTAAATGTATACTTCTTCTATGATTTCAAATAATAAAATGTAGCTATTCTAAAACGAAGAGAAAATTGATTTTGTCTTTACAAAAAATTTAATGATCCAATTATTATTCTTATTACATATAAAATGTTTATAAAGTTTTTCATGTTTATATCTATAATTAATTTATGTAACTTTCTTAATAGTTATTATTTATTCTCATATTAAATTACGTAGCGTTCCTTCACTAGATAGATAAATCCTAAGTAAGGTCAAATTCGGATTTTGGTGCGGAAATTTTAAGATAATTTCGTTACATCTCTAAATTTCTAAATCTTGGACATAGTAATATTATCAACCAGGTATTACTTTATTAACAACGAGATGGTACCCCTGGGTACCATCTCGTTGTTAATAAAGTAGCTCTAGTATACAAATATCTTAACTTTTCTTCCTCCTACATGATTTTAAACCTTAAAAGGGTGCATAATGTGTAGAGATAATAAAGTGGTTTATACTTATAAAAATTATATACGTTTTTTTCTCTTTCTAAGAGATATGTAAATATGATTTTTGCAAATATTAATAGAATACCAATAGTTGCTATGTACCAATTAAGTTTTCCTACAAACTGAATTATTTTCAGCACTGTGTAAAATATAGGTATAAGAACCCGTATTTCAAATATAAAAGCAGAAGACACTATTTTTAAAAAATTTACGCCATCGGCATATTCGAAACTATCAGACGTATTTAAGCACCGCATTATTAGGTAAGGAGGGGGAGGAGGGAAAAAACTTATTCACTTGCAACTTCAGATGCAAAAATGACGATTTCAAAAAGTTTTATGAACTAGTTATATGAAACGAAGTATATACAGCATCCATTACATAAAGAACCCTTAAACACGTCACTATCTGAGCAAGAAATCCCTAATCGAGATTTGTATTACCATAAAGTGAAACAGCTTCTAGACTATTAGAATGATTAGCCTATTAATTAAGGGTTGTTAACGATGCTAGCCATGACAGGTCTTTGTTTCCAAGAGGTAGCCAAAGCTTTGTGGGGATACGTATATCTAGACAGTATTAAGTTGCTTCTGCGTAGCCAGTAGAAGCTACAATAGCTTGTTTCGCTTTTCTTATTTAATCTTCTCCTATTTTAGGTGATTATCAGATTTTTTGCCTATTTAAATCTCCGGATTCTTCTTCATCAATGGGCTCTTCCACTTACCGCAAACAAATAAATGAAATTTTTTTGTGTACAAAAAGGATAAAAAAACAAAATATGACATTATTCGAGCTTGAGTATTTAGTATTATGATAATAATACTAAATACTCAGATCAATGAACGCCAATTAAAAAGTTAAGATGCCAAGCCCTATCTAAGAATGAAAGACAATGGTAGCTAAGTTAACTAACAGACTGGAGGAAGATTAATGCTCACTAGGGGACAATATTTTAAAAATTTAGGTTTCAAAGCTGATCCTTTTTCGTCAACGAATGCTGAAAACGAAGAATATTTAAGTGAATATTTTGTTAATCCACCTTATTTTTCTTCATTAGTGGGAGATTTAGATAATCCTAAATCTTCTATTGTGTTAGCGCCTAGGGGCTTCGGGAAAACTGCTCAACGAAAAAGAATTGAACAATTAGCTGAGGAGACTTCAGATATTATTTCAATTGTTTATGATAACTTTCCTGTTGAAAACAGATCAAAAGTGCAACAAGTGACTTTTGAACATCACATCGCAAAATTATGTACATCCCTACTTATAGCTTTTCTTTCTAAACTCCATATTGAAGAAGCTAGATATTCAGGGGTAGAATTTGATGAGTACGAAAGAAAGGCATTATTAGATTTAATAAATAAGTATCTCAAGAATTTGAATCCAACTGAAATTTCACATGCTATCGGAACAATAAAAGGAATTAAAGGGAAATTATATGATTTGTGGATAACGGCATCTAAACCCATATCATCTATAATAAACCTAATTTTAGCCACAGCTAATATAGGTAAAATTGATTTAACTTTCACCACAAAGCAAGAAGAAGTAAAAATTCCTATAATTGAAGATCTATACTTTATAGAGAATTTATTTGAAAAAGTTAGAATCAAGGGTGTGTTTTTACTTATTGATAAGGTGGACGAAAATCATTTAACAGGAAACGATTCATCTTCCTCATACTTATTAATACAGCCTTTAATCAAAGAGTTAAAGTTATTAGAAAGAAAAACTGTAGTATTAAAATTCTTCTTGTGGGATAAATTATCTGATCATTGGAGCCAAGATGTTCGTCTTGATAGAATTGAAAACTATAGTCTTGAATGGAATAGGGCTCAAGTCAAAGAAATGATTAATGCAAGGTTAAAGGTACTAAGCGATAAAAAGATAAATAGTTTAGAGAAACTCTTACAATGTGAAGATTACTTAATTGACTTTATATTGATGTTTGCCCAAAATTCTCCTCGGGATTTAATTAATATTTTAAAAAATGTATTTGATGTACATATAAACAGATTAAATAATGAGGCAACTATTCCTTCTAGAGAAGATATAATAGAGGGAATAGATAAATTTTGTGAAACTAAATTTGAAGAAATTATTACAGAAGTGAACCAAAGAGCGAGGTTAAAACGTATTAAAACAACCACTTTTACGATTCCATTGCTAAGTAATGATGTATTTAAAGAAAGTGACAATAAAATCAGGAATATGATAATGCCTTGGACAAGATCTGGTATTGCCATTACTCTTTCAGATAGAGTAAAGATAAGTAAAGGTAAAAAACCTGTAAACTTATATCTAATAAACGATATTAGAATTGCTAGGGTTATCTGTTCAAATCAAAAGCTTGAAATCTTTATTGAAAATAATGTTGTTCAATGTACAGAATGCGAAAAGATTTATGTTTTTGATAAAGAAAATAGATATGGTTTAAAAGAAATTAACTGTCCAAAATGTCAAAGTATTTTAGTAGATGCTGAATGAAAAGTAAGGTATAAATATTTGAATCCTGGTGCAAAAATCAATCGCACTTCCTTCAAAATTAACTGCGCCATATAAATACATTCATTGCCCTTTTATCTTGATATACGTCTCATCTACTCGCCAAGAATAGTTTGCTTTCTTAAAATGACGGCGAACTCTCTTATCTAATTCAGGACTATATTGGCGTACCCAACGCATGATGGTTGTGTGAGCGATAGATTGGACTCGTTCTTCAACCATTTCCACCAAATCACGAAAACTGAGATTGTATCGTAGGTACTATCTTACAGTTAGCAAAATAATCTCAGGCTGATAATGTTTCTATTTGAATGAATGCTGGTTTACCATACTGATTAGGCCCCTTTTTTAGCGTAATCGTATCAGAATTACCAATATTCGGAGAATAGTTGCAAGTGTATTGAACTTTTTGTACCGGAATTGTCTGATTTATGACTCAAAATTCAAAGAAATAAATAGACGGACTCTTAAAGCGATTAATAAACAAGTATCATAAATTTGTAAAAAAACAAAATGATCTAATTTAGTTATAAAATAGTAACGGTATAAGGTAATAAAAATTATAGCGTTTAACCTGTGTTATATGCGCCGTTTATATAGTAATTAAAAAGATTATCACCCGAGTTTAAGTATGGTTTTTGGACATAAAGTCATTTAATAGGATGATTAAATATGAATAATTATTTATTAAACAATATTCAAAATAAAGAAGCTAAATCGCTTCTAATTCGTGCAGCAAATTACCAAGAAGAACTATTAAATACTAATCTAAGAAATGAAATTATTGATAGAAGTACACCCGTAGTATGGTTCGGTAACCCTTGTGCTAAAAATTGGGTGACAATTGCTACGAACCCATCTACCAGAGAATTTCTTGATAATAAAGACGGACTATTATTAGCTGAAAATGCAAGATTTTACGTAAGGGAGCAAGATGTTTCATTGAGAGAATATGTAGAAAACGAAATTCTACTAAATGAAACTATTCAATATTATTGTTCATATTTCCATAGAGAAACTGCATACCGTAGCTGGTTTGGAAAGCAAAATGGAGCAAAATTAGAAGGTTTGTTAAACGGCATGGGTGGTTCTTTGTATGATATTAGAGGTTTTTCGCGTGTAATACATACTGATTTCTTCCCTATAGCTACTAGAAGTCAAATGGGAAGAATTGCAACAAAACAAGATATACTTGATTCACCATTTACAAAGAAATTTCTTAGAGATGTATTAGAATTTTTAAAACCATCTTTAATAATTATTCTTGGTAAAGAACACTGTAAAAGATTTGAGCTTTTGGAGCACGAAATTCATTTTGAATCATTAGAATATGTTAATCTTTTTCCTGATGTAAAATATCAAATTGGCTTTCACTCGAGGATGAATATTCCAGTGGTAGGACTTCATTTTAAGCCATCAGAGCAATTCATCGGTCTTGGAGGGAGATCAGATAAAAATGGAAAAAGCCATGGCGCTTATGGAACTAAGATTTCGTTAAATATAATAGGGCAAGAAATTCTAAAAAATTTACAAAAGCAGTTTCCTAACTACCTATTCTAGATGTAATTTTTAAAGTGTTTATATAATAGACAACTAAAAATATTCTTAAACATTTCAATTTTGCTAACTATATACTCTAATAGCCGTTTAAATGAAACTCTCATCTTTATTACAAGACAAGAGCGTAAACCTAACGAATGACAAAAGGTCATGCTCTTTTTTATCTAACTGAGGAAAAAAACTGCTTTGAGCATTGAAAAGATCGTATCAACAAAAAAAGGGAAGAGAACACTCTTCTTTTCAAAATAATTAGTTCCTAGAATTTATCTTATGGTGCGACAAGAAGTCGCTTTCTTACAGTGTAGCTAATGCTACTCATCTAGACGCAAAGATGATCTCCATCCGAAACGGCATTCTTGGTAACGAGTCTGTCGGTTGCATGAGGAAATGCGGA
>NZ_JAKWFL010000011.1:0-138121 GCF_029522095.1 Priestia sp. Y58 | reverse complement strand
TCCGCCGCTAACGTCATAGAAGCAAGCTTCTAATCAGTTCGCTCGACTTGCATGTATTAGGCACGCCGCCAGCGTTCATCCTGAGCCAGGATCAAACTCTCCGAAGAAATGTTTGACTTGCTCAATTTAAAAATAAAATTTAACGTTGACGTTTGTCGCTTTGTTCAGTTTTCAAAGTTCAACCGCCGCCCTTAAGCGACTTTATTATCTTATCAAGTTTTTAACGTAATGTCAACAACTTTTTGAAAATCTTTTTTTAGCTTCGTTGTTAACGGTATGTCTCAACGACGCTTTATAATAATAAAATATATTTTAACTAAAGTCAACGGTTTTTAAAGAAAAAATTAAAAACTATTATTTATAGATTTGAACAATGACTACTGCACCGTATTATAGTAAATATTATAGGCAAAAGCCAGCTGTAACTTTGCCTTCTGTGTTCCTGCGCTTTTACATATTCTTTTTTATTATTCCTATAGAAGAAACTAAAAAAGAGCTGTCCATTAGACAGCCCTTTCTTATTTCCCTTTAAAACTAGGCCTTCTCTTCTCAGCAAATGCTTGAAGCGCCTCGAGACGATCTTCTGTCGGAATCGTTAACTCATATGCTTTTCGTTCAATTTGCAAACCAGTCTGCAAATCGGCCTTCATTCCTTCTTTAATAGCAAATTTTGCTTGCTGAAGTGCAATTGGCCCATTTTTCAATAAAAGAGAGATAAAAATATCTATTGTTTCTTCTATTTCATATCCGGGAGTCACCTTCGTTACTAGACCACATTCTTTCGCTTCTGATGCTGAGAGACGCTGAGCTGTTAAAATTAGTTCCATTGCTTTTGCTTCCCCAACTAACCGAGGGAGACGCTGTGTTCCTCCTGCGCCTGGTATAATCGCTAAGCTTGTTTCCGTTAAACCCATAAGCGCTTCGGTTGAAGCAATCCGGAAATCACATGCTAAAGCCAGCTCCATTCCTCCTCCAAATGCATATCCATTGATGATTGCTATCGTTGGCTGAGGAAGCTGCTCTATCTTCGAAAACACTTCTCCTATTTTGTAAATATTGCGCTTTACCTCTTGATCAGAGAGGGTTTTACGTTCTTTTAAATCGGCCCCTACACTAAAAGACTTTTCACCCGCCCCTTTAAACGTCACAACTCGAATATCTTTTTGAATACGAATTCCTTCAATTACTTCTTCCAATTCTTTAAGCATATCGTAATTAAAAGCATTCATCGCTTCTGGACGGTTCAGTATCACATGGGCTACGTGTCCCTTTATTTCATAAGAAATAGATGACATCCTTTTACCACCTCCGACTTGGAATCGCTTTCATTTTATCGCTCCTGGGATACTTGTTGCTTCAGTGCACGACGTAAAATTTTTCCCGTTGTATTTTTAGGAAGTTCTTTTAAAAATTCAATTTCACTTGGCACTTTATATTTAGCAAGGTGCTCTTTGCAGTAGGCAATAAGCTTCTCTTCCGTTATCTCTTGATTATTGCAAACCACGTAACACTTCACACATTCACCTAAGGAAGGATCAGGGACTCCAATAACAGCCACTTCTACAATATTCCGATGCGCATATAGCACTTCTTCTACTTCGCGAGGGTAAACGTTATATCCTCCTACGATAATTAAATCTTTTTTACGGTCAACGATATAAAAATAACCTTCCTTATCCATTCTTGCTAAGTCACCTGTATACAGCCAACCATCTCGGAGAGCATATTCCGTGTCTTCAGGAAGCTTGTAATACCCTTTCATCACGTTAGGGCCTTTGACAATAAGTTCGCCGACTTGTCCTACTTCTACTTCTTCTCCTAGTTCGTTTACCACTTTATTTTCAACATTCATAATAGATGTGCCTATAGAACCGGCTTTTCTCTCTCGATCAATAGGATTGAAACACGTCACAGGAGAAGCCTCAGATAATCCATACCCTTCTGCTACCATTACCCCAAACTTACGTTCAAAATTGGTTAGAAGTGCCACCGGCATTGATGCCCCGCCTGATATACAAAGCCTTACCGTGTGAAAGTGCTCTTTTTTCCCTTTGTCGTGCTGAAGTAAGAAATTATACATTGTGGGAACGCCCGCAAAAATAGTCGCTTGTCGATTTTGAATTAATTCAAATATAGAAGATGGACTGAATTTTGGTTCAATTAATATAGTCCCTCCATTCATTAAAGGCGCATTCAATGAAACAGTTAAACAAAATACGTGAAACATCGGCAAAGCAGCTACGACTCGGTCATTTCCATTTATACTTAAATAATCTGCTACGTCTTGAGCATTTGAATAAATATTTTTATGTGTAAGCATAGCTCCTTTTGGTTTTCCAGTTGTTCCTGACGTATACAGAATGAGGGCCACATCTTCTTCTTTTAACTCCAGAAAATCATATGTAGCTTCCCCTCTGTTTACAACTTGCGAAAACGTGTGAAAATAAGAAGGTATATTTTCTACTGTATCTGTCGTTTCACATAAGATAACGTGTTCCAAAAATGGAGCGTGTCCAATGATTTTCTTTAAAATAGGGAGAAGTAAATCAACCGCAATAACTGCTTTTACATCTCCATCCTGAAGCATGTAGCTAATTTCATCCGCTGTGTAAATAGGATTAATCGGTATAACAGTAGCTCCTACTCGAAGAGCACCGTACAATCCAATCACAAAATGAGGCGAGTTGCCGACAATCAAAGCGATATGATCTCCTTTTTTTACACCTAACTGCTTCAGACCACTAGCAAACTTAGATACCAATGCATCAAGATCTGCATAAGATGTTTCCTGGTCCATAAAAACATATGCCGATTTTTGTGGAAATTGCTCAGCTGTTTTATGAAGCTGTGCTGACAAATTCATCTCATAACTTCCTCCTTTTAATAACGAATGAATGAACAACCATTCATTATTAAGTCATAATAATGTAAAAATTCTTACTTCTTCTATTCTATTATAATGTTACTGCTGTTCTATTGACAAGACTCATCTGTTTAAAAAGAAAAAAAGCCTGATGTAGCAGACTTTTTTCTTAATAGATTAATTCAACAAACTCTTCTTTTGTAATATTACCAAAATAATGTGGAATATCGATGTCTTCTAAGGCTTGTTCAATAGAAGCTTTTTCATAACGAACACCTGTTAATTTTTCCTGTACTTCCTGGACATCCCCCACTCCAAAGAAATCTCCGTAAATGGTGCAAGCATCGATTTTTCCTTTATTCACTTCTAAACGAACGTCAATTTGTCCCACAGGAAAGCGGTGAGAGTGCTGTAAGTTAAATTTAGGTGATTTTCCATAGTTCCAATCCCATGACTGATAGCGCTCTTTAGAAATTTGATGAATCGTTTCCCAATCTTTTTCCGTTAGTTTATATTCTGTTATATTTTCTTCTCCGTCAAAGATATACCGAAGCAGCATTTCTCTAAATTCTTCCACCGTTACTTTCTGTTCTAAAAATTCGCTGATATTTGCTACTCTATTTCGAATAGATTTAATGCCTTTGGATTCAATTTTATCTTTTTTTACTTTTAACGCTGATACGACGTTTTCAATCTCTGAATCAAAAAGAAGAGTTCCATGACTGAACATTCTCCCTTTCGTTGAAAACTGAGCATTTCCAGAAATTTTCCGTCCTTCGGCCATTAAATCATTTCGTCCGCTTAGCTCAGCATTAACTCCTAATTTCTTTAACGCTTCCACGACCGGCTCAGTAAACTTTTTAAAATTATGAAAGCTATTTCCATCGTCTTTTGTAATAAAGCTGAAGTTTAAATTTCCTTTATCATGATAAACGGCACCGCCTCCAGATAGACGTCTCACTACATGAATTTGCTGATCTTCAACATATTTTGTATTAATCTCCTCAATGGTGTTCTGGTTTTTTCCAATAATAATAGAAGGTTCATTAATATAAAACAGCAGATATGTCTCATTAATGTCTAGATGCTTGAGCGCATACTCTTCAATTGCTAAGTTAATTCGGGGATCATAGTTTTTTTGATTATCAATAAATAACATTCATTTTCCTCCTTGTTATTCCCATACATATCCTGATTCAGCTAACGTAAGCGTACCTCTATAATGAGCAGCAGCTTCCTCTACTAGCTGTTGATGTTCTCCATAGTGCGGAAGGTGAGTAAGCATGAGGTGTTTGACACTTGCTTTTGAAGCAAGTGTCCCGGCTTCTGTACTTGTCATGTGTCCAGCGCCTCTTCCATCTTGGTTAGCATAAAAATTACATTCACAAATAAGAAGATCTGCTTCTTCTGAGAAGGAAACAAACTCTTCCAAATAGCTAGAGTCCGCTGTGTACACGACAGTTTGATTGCCGGCGCTTACTCTCATGGCATAACAAACGACTGGATGTTTCGTTTTCATAAATTCGATGGTAAAAGGCCCAACTTCAAGTTTTTGACTCGGATCATACTCTACCCCTTTAGTAATTCCTTTATGAGTAAGTTTGTTGAAGCTTTCCTGATCATATGTATGTCCGTAAATAGAAAGTTCCTTAACAGCGTTACCTAGATGAGTCTGAATGAGGCGTGCATATTGAAATACTCCGACATCAGCCACGTGATCATGATGATAATGAGATAAAATCATAGCATCTATTTCTTCTGGCTTTGCATATTTTTGCAGCTGAGCCAATGCACCGCTTCCGCAATCAACAAGCAGCTTAAAACCATCGTGCTCCACTAAATAGCTAGAAGTAGCCTCTGAAACAGCTGGATATCCTCCCCAAAAACCAATAACAGTTACTTTCATTTTAATCACCCTTTCGTACTATTTTTATTACGTTCAGTATACCCTACTTTTTTTTGAAAACTAACTGAAAGGCACTCGTTTCGGCCATTTTATCAAAATAACTCATTGTTATATAACAAATAACCACTTAGAATAGCAAAATAGGCTAAATTGTTATAAAACATAATTGACATTTTATCATCTGTTATAATACAATGTTAGTAACAAAAGACAACGGAGGGGATTTAAAATGTTAGAAAAGATGACTGAATTTTTCAAAAGATTACCCAATAAAAAGTGCGTAGAATGCGGAAACGACATCGAGGAACAGCATGAGTGCTACGGAAATAAATGCGATCACTGTCTAGATATCATGAAATAAAAAAAGCTGAAACTGTTATAAAACAGTTTCAGCTTTTTTTTATACGGTCAAACTTCGATACTCGTTTGGCGTAATGCCTTCTACTTTTTTAAACACTTTTCGAAAGTATTTATCATCATGATATCCAATCATATTCGCAATTTCATAGATTTTTAGTTCTTCATTTAGTAAAAGTGATTTGGCTTTATTCATTCTGACTTTCACCATATAATCTGAAATGTTTTCTTGAAATTCTTGCTTAAATTTCCTCGAAATGTATTCACGGCTTAAATAGAAACGTTCCGATATCTCTTGAAGCTTCACATCTCGATGAAAATTTTGCTGCAAATATTGTTCGATCTCATAAATAACGTCGCGATTGTTTTGCTTGCTATACCTTTTTACTACTTTTAAAAAACGCTTTACTTCACGCTTCTTTCTCTCTACATACTTTGCTAGCTGAAACTGCCCATCTTGGTTATAGAAAAAAGAAAGGACATATTCAGGACCGTTATTTATCGTATAAGGAATGTGATATCTTTTTAACCAATGCTGACTTAACAGCTGATATTCCTGCTCAAAATGCAGAATTTGCTTTAATGAGAGATAATTTTGCGCTTCAAAAGCTGTGATAATTTCGTTGAATACCGGCAAAAAGGCTTCAAACTTCCCGACTTGCAGCGCTTCTTCAATTTTACTGTTATAGTCCATCATATTTATTAATAAAGCACTTGCTAAAACGTCTTGCTCACCGTAGACCTTCACTTTATTTTGATCAAGAACATTGCTTAATAAAAGCGAGTTTTTCGCATGTTCATAGGATTTCATTAGCTGATCAATAGAAGAAACTTTGCACCCTCTTGCAATCCGACAGCTCACGTCTAGCGTACGGCGAATTGCTGTATGTAAAGTCGTCAGTAAAGAGGTTATACGTTCAAAGTCATTCCAAAATATAATGATAATTTCCCACTTATTTGATAAATAACGGAAGGCTACCCCATTTTCTTCTGCCATCAGCATTTCATTGATTACATTTAAAATTGAAAAATAGGCTAAATCCCGGTCACCGCCAAAAGAACGAATAATGGATTCATCTACACGTACAATCCCCACTTCATATTCTCTAGTCAGATGGAAACCAAACTCTTCATAGATTGATTGATTTAGCAAATAATTGTTCATTAACTGCGTCAGTTTTCGATCTCGATAAATCGGCTTCATTTCATTGATTAAACGATAGCTGCTGTTATGGACTTTTCTGGACTCTTCTTCTTTCTTCCATTGGGTTACAGCTCGTACAAGCGTATCGTTTAAAATCGAAGGATCCACTGGCTTTAGAATGTAATCCGTACTTCCAAAATGAATAGCTTTACGCATATAGTGGTAGTCATCATACCCTGTTACCACAATCGTTTTGCTAGAAGGCGAATTCTCTTTAATCCACTCCAACAAAGCAATTCCATCGATATTAGGCATCTTCATATCAGTAAAAATGATTTCCGGTCCATGATCCTCGATAAGCGCAATCGCTTGCTCACCGCTATCAGCTTCTATCACATCTGTAATTTCATGCTCTTCCCACTGTCCAAGCAGCTTTATTCCTTCTCTTACATGCTCTTCATCATCCACGATTAATACTTTCATCACTATCCCTCTTTTCCTCAATTGTTGTTAGCTTTATGACAACGGTAAAATTGTGATTTTCTCGACTGCTAATTTGCATTGAAGCATGATCTCCATAGTAGATGCGAAGTCGTTCATAAATGTTTTGCAACCCAATATGCTCATCTGTTTGATTATACGATTGCTGAAGTCTCGTTTTTAATTGATTCAACTCTTGCTCTCCTATCCCTTTTCCGTTATCAGAAACAGTTAGAATCAGTTCTTCGCCGTTCAGATCCGCTGAAATCAACAGCTTTCCGCTTCCTGTGCGGGTTTCGAATCCATGCTTAAAAGAATTCTCAACAAGAGGCTGCAAAATCATTTTCGGTATTCGCATAAGCTCTGCCTCTTTTTCAATATTTAACTCATACTCAAACTTTGAACCAAACCGCTGCTTTTGCAGACTTAAGAAAGCTTTTACGTGATCGACTTCTTGCTTTAAGCTAACGATATCCTCTTTCATATTCATGCTGTAACGCATAATGTGCGAAAGTGAGGTTAATAAAGAATATACTTCAACTGCTTTATGCTTAAGAGCAAGAGTTCCAATCGATTGAAATGCGTTGTATAAAAAATGCGGATTAATTTGTGACTGCAGCACTTTTAGCTGCGTTGATTTATTTTCTAATTCCAATCGAAATTTACGTTCAATCAAGTCATTAATTGTTTCTACCATAGAGGTAAAATGCCTTCCTAAAACACCAAATTCATCGTTTCCAAGCGACTTAAACCGCACCTCAAATGATCCTTTTTCCACTTCTTTCATATTGCGAATCAATACGTTAATCGGCTGTGTAAAACGTACTGATATAAAAAGCGTAGCGATAACGAGCATACACAGAAATGGCAGGCCAATTAATACATTCATAAGTGCTGTCTTTCTTGCATCCTCATATAAAACACTGTAAGGAATTCGTTTCACAATGTACAAGTCCTCAAAGGGCTGTTTAAGCTTTTCATACATTAATACGCCTGAGAAGCTTTTATCCTCCCATTCCATGCTATGGTCTTTTTGAGAAGTGAGCGCCTTCATCCACGGGTAGTTTTCATTTTTTCCAATAACCTTTGAATCAGAGGAATACAAAACCTTCCCTCTATTGTTCATTAAATAAAAATCTTCTGACTCTTCATTATATAGACGCTGCGATATAGATTGGATTTGTGTCATATTAATGTCTAAAGATAGATAAGCTAACAACTTGTCTGATGGAATCTCATCAATCCGCTGATGAAAGCTAATAACTTGATTCGGAAGTGAATCAATTAACGTTGATAAATTATTGTAGCTATAAATTTCATGAGTAGGCTCAATCACAAGAAATTTATGATTTTTATTTAAATAAGAATAGTAAGGCTGAGTGTAAATATCATCGTACTTCCCTCTGCTGCTCACTTTCGAATTATAAGCTGTATACGAGTCATGCCCGTTTTCAATGTAAAGATGGAGCTGTTCAATCTCTGGACGAGTATTATATAAATAAAGAAGAGTTCGTGATATTTCCAGCTGATTGGCTCCTAAGTCACTTGATACACCTTCATCTAGCACTTTAATAAATGGGTGGTAGCCGTACAGCCTTTTTGTAATATTAGCAATTTCATTTAAGTAATCACTCAAATCATTGCTTCCATTTTTAATAACTTGATAGTTGGTAGAAATAAATCGATTCTTAACCGTTTCTTTTGTGTACTGATACGTAAAAATCGTCGAAATTAAAAATGGAATAACCGTTGCAAATAAGAAAAACAAAATTAATTTCTTGCGTATGCTCCATCCTTTCACAAATAACCTCCTTTGACTAATGTCATACATTATGACTATTATTATACATTAAAAGCGCTTTCAATTGACTATTATTTTTTCATAGCTATAAATCTAACCAACTATTTTTTCACACCAAAAAGTCCGCGTTTTCCACGCGGACTTCTTGTTTATTTTTTCATTTTTGCCCAAATTGTATCTAATTTCTTCATAAACTCTTCTTCCGTCATTTGCTTGCCTGCGTAAGACTGCATTGCTGCGCCGACTTCTTGAACCGTTCCTTCCGGATACTTAAACCAGTTCCAAGATAATGTTTTACCTTCTTCGGAGTATTTTAAGATATCATCAGATAAAGAATCGATTCCTTTTCCATCGATGTTTTTGAACGCTGGAATGAACTTGAACTTTTCAACTAAGAATTTTTGACCCTCTTTAGAAGAAACCATCCAATTTAAGAATTCCTTCGCTGCTTTTTTATCTGCATCTGGCGCATTTTTGTTCACTACCCAGTTATTTGGAACTCCGATTGCTAGTTTATCATTTTTCTTTGCATCGTTGCTGATTGGCATTGGAATAAAGCCCATTTTCATGTCCGGATTGATTTTCGTAATCATATTTACCGTCCAGTTACCTTGTTGCATCATTGCTGTTTCCCCAGAAGCAAATTGAGTAACTTGTGTATTGTAGTCTGTCGTTAGTGGATTTTTATTTCCATACTTTAACGTTAAATCGAACAGATTCATAAATTGCTTAAACGTTTCATTGCCTTCAAATTTTGCTTTTCCTTCGTTTAGACCTTTAATAAACGCATCTGGATCGTCTTGCTGTGCCATTGGAATATTAAATAAGTGGTTGCCTAGCACCCACCACTCGCCGTATCCATTAGAAAATGGCGTAATGCCTTTTGCTTTAAGCTTTTTAGAAGCTGCTTCTAATTCTGACAGCGTTTTAGGTAATTCTTTAATGCCTGCTTTTTCAAATAAATCTTTATTATAAATAAAACCATAACCTTCTAAGTTTAGCGGCTGACCATAAATTTTCCCGTCCATTGTCATCGGTTCTTTGGCGATATCATACAGATTATCTACCCACGGCTGATCAGATAGATCTTCTAATTTATCCTTCCACGTTTGCGCTTCTTGGAACCCTCCATTGTTAAAGATATCAGGTTCATTTCCAGAGGCAAACTGTGCTTTTAATGCCGCACCATAGTCCGCGCCTCCGCCGACTGTTTGGATGTTAAACTTTACGTTTGGATGTTCTTTTGTATATTCATCCGTTAATTCTTTCAGCTGATCTGCAATTTCCACTTTGAACTGGAACATATCAATAACAACTTGATCACCTGAGCCTGTTGATTTACTTGCTTTTGAATCCGTACCTGAGTTTGAACATGCTGTCGCAAATAAAAGTGATGTTGCTAACACGCCAGACATTATTGAAAGCCTTTTCATTTTCATTCGTTTTGCCCCCCTTGATATCTATCTCTCTTTATTTTACCGATTCTAGGACATTTGAACAGGTAACAATATTGAACAACCGAGTGGAAAATATTGAACAACCCCTTCAGCACCCTTCGACAGGTCTCTCTTCTTCCGCAAAAATTTCTATAAATTTTTTGTCTGTTTTATTCCACCTAATAACATTTATAGACAAAATTATGTTAATATGTAGAGTGATAGATTCATAAGAAAATTTATGAATTTTTTTAACTTGTATAAACAAAGTGAAGGGGTTTACATGAAAACTAAAAAGCGCAAAAAAACACATGTCTCATTTCGAATTAACTGGCTGTTTATTGTGGTTTTCCTGCTTTTTTCTGCACTCATTTTACGATTAGGCTTCGTACAGATCGTGTACGGAGAGAACTATAAACGAGAAGTTGAAAAAACAGAAGATGAAACGGTAGATTCACCGGTTCCTCGCGGAAAGATGCTAGACCGCTATGACCGCGTTATCGTGGATAATAAACCGTTGAACGCTGTCACGTACACGCGTTTGAAAGGCGTCACTCAAGAAGACAAACTAAAAGTGGCTAAAAAGCTTGCTACTCTTATTGATGTTCCTGTTACAACAGACGTGTTTGGCAAATCGGATAAAAAGAAAGATAAAAATACGATTAAGCTAACAGAACGCGACTTAAAAGATTACTGGATTGCAACTCATCCAAAAGCAGCAGCGAAGAAAATTACCGCAGCGGATAAGCAAAAAGTAAAAGAAGGTCAACTTTCTGAAGATGATTTATATCCTCTTCAGCTAAAGCGCATCACAAAAAGTGAACTTTTATCGGTGAAAGATGACCTTGAAGTGATTGCCATTAAAAGCAAGATGGAAGGCGGGTACGCGTTAACTGCTCAAATTATTAAAAGCGGCTTAACCGATAAAGAGCTTGCCGTTATTAGTGAGCAGCTGGGTGACTTACCGGGCGTCGATACGACAACTTACTGGGACCGTATGTATACATACGATGACTTACTTAGCACGCTGCTTGGTAAAATCACATCAGCAGATGAAGGATTGCCAAGCGAAAACTTGCAGTACTATTTATCACATGGCTACAGCCGTAACGACCGAGTTGGAAAAAGTTATTTAGAAAAGCAGTACGAAGACGTTCTTCGCGGTCAAAAAGCTCGCGTGCAAAACGTAACGGACCGCTCGGGCAACTTAGTGAGTCAAGAGACCGTTACAGAAGGTCAGCGGGGCAGTGACTTAATTTTAACAATTGATATGGAACTTCAAAAACAAGTCGAAGATGTTTTAACAAAAGCTGTGACATCCGGTGCTGCTGGTTCACGATTAATGGATCGCGCGTTTGCTATTATGATGGACCCTCACACGGGAGATATTTTAGCGATGGGCGGAAAACAGCTTGTTACTGATAAGCAAACCGGAGCACGTAAAGTACAAGACTTTGCTCTTGGTAACATGACCACTTCTTATGAAGTAGGTTCCGCAGTTAAAGGAGCGACCGTTCTAGCAGGACTTGATTCAGGCGCTATTCAGCCCGGTACGGTTTTTTACGATGCGCCGCTGAAGTTTGCTGGCGGAACAATTAAAAAGTCGTCTCACCAAATTGGAGCAACTGGGATTCAAAATGCTTTGGAACAATCGTCAAACGTGTTCATGTACCGTACGGTTATGAGCATGGCTGGTGAAACGTACCGCCCTGGCGGTAAACTGAACATTCCACCGTCTATCTTTAATAAGCTGCGCTCATACTATAGCCAGTTTGGTCTTGGAATTTCAACGGGCATCGAATTAGAAAACGAATCAACGGGTATTCGCAATACCGTAACAAACGAACCAGGTAAAGCACTGGATTTTGGTATTGGACAGTATGATACGTACACACCGCTTCAGCTTGTTCAGTACATCTCAACGATTGCTAACGGTGGATATCGCATGAAGCCGCACTTAGTAAAAGAAATCCGCGAACCTGAGCTTGATAGCGAACTAAAAGGAAGTATTCAAAGTTCTGTTGAACCAGAAGTGTTAAACCGTATTACGATGGGCCAATCAGAAATTAACCTTGTCAAACAAGGGTTTCGCCAAGTAGTTACAGGGTCCCATGGTACAGGGCGTTTACTTAACACAGGAAAATACCGTCAGTATAATATTGCTGGTAAGTCTGGTACCGCAGAAACCTTTAATAAAGGGGTAAGCGTTCGTAACTCTACATTCGTTTCATACGCGCCTTATGATAATCCGGAAGTAGCAGTAGCGGTTGTTATTCCTTCTGCTTATGTAGCCGGTACATCTAACACGTTAAGTAAAACTATTACCGGTGACGTAATAAAAGCTTACTTCGATCTTAAAAAAGAAGGCGAAAAAGAAGTAGAGCAAAAAGAAGAAGATGCAAAAACAGGAAATACAGAATTAAACGGCGTAAAAAAAGATGATAATGAACAATAAAAAAGGTCTCGTCATGAGACCTTTTTTGTTTTTTTATGAAAAAAGCCCATCTCACTGAGACAGACCGCGTAAAAAATATAGTTCAATTAATTCAGCAATTTTTTCTTCTGAAAGCGGCTCATGCCGTTTTTCCCAATCATAGACGAGTGCAATGTACATTTTAAATAATAAAAAAGCTGTGAGCTCTGGGTTGCACGGTTTGATTTCTTTTTTAGAAATCGCAATTTCGATTTTGTTTTTTATATAAGTCAAAATCTCTTCTTCTACTCGCACCAGCACTTCTTGCACTGCTGTAGTGCCTAACTGCTGTTCCTGTACCAGCTTCAGCATGAGCTGATGCTCGGTGCGGAATTCTAAGATTCGAAAAATAGCTGCTTGGGCATTTTCAAAAAAAGGACGGTTGCTATCAATGACAGTTTCAGCTGCATCTGTCATTTCTCGAATCATTCGTGTAACAATTTCATCGAATAACTCTTCTTTGTTTTTAAAAAAAGTATAAATCGTTCCTTTTCCGACATTTGCAAGCTTCGCCACTTGCTCCATAGTCGTTGCTTTATATCCAAACAGCGCAAATGATTTTGACGCTGCATCCACAACTGATTGCTTTCGGTCTATCGCCACGTTATCCCCTTCTTTCTGACCAAATGAATATTTCAGTCAACAAGTACGGTTTTACTATAGCATAAGTTTCTTTTGCTTTTCAACCACAATCTCTTCTCTTAGTATAACCTTTCTCTTCTACAGGTAGTAGACAAAAAAGCGGAGCATTGATTCACCGCTCCACTTCTAGTTGCTGCACATATTTAACCGCTTTTTTAGCCACATCTTCTCCTTGCTCTACACATTCCGGTATACCCAGACCTTCATATGAGCTTCCCGCTACATAAAGACCGGCAAGCTCTTTTTCAAGCTGTTCATTCATCGTATCTAGCATATCGTGATGTCCGACCGTATACTGAGGCATTGACTGCTTCCATCTCGTTACCGCGTAAAATTCGGGGTCAGCAGAAATGGTGATGAGCTTCTTCAAATCCTCCAGGACAATTTTAAAAATTTCATCGTCAGGCTGATCCACCACAGCTTCATCCCCGGTTCGTCCAACTAAACATCTCAGCAGCACTTTTCCTTCCGGAACCGCATGCGGCCACTTTTTATTCAGCCATGTGCACGCCGTAATCGTGTAATCGCTATTTCTTGAAACGGCGATGTTCATTGCATCTAGATTGTCTTGCAGCGCTTCTTGTGCAAAGGCTATCACAACAGTAGCTACTGAAGTGGAAGGCATATGCTTCAACGGCTCGAATATTTTATATTCCGAAAGCATAGACTGAGCAGCTGCATGAGGAGAAGTTACAATAACGCTGTCTGCTTTTATGACTTTCCCGCTATTTAAAGATAATGCATATGCGGTATCTTGTTTATAAATTTTCTCTACTTTTATTCCTTTTGTAATAATATCAGGATCTATTGCTTTTTCTACCCCATCTACTAGCGATTGAAGGCCTTCTTTTAATGTTAAAAAAACGCTATTTTTTTTGAATTCCGAATCATCACCGTGCTGTGGGTGAATTTCTTTTAGCTTTTTCATTCCAACAATTAAGCTTCTGTACTTATGTTCAGCATGCAAAAACTGTGGAAATGTTGATTGTAAACTCAAACGATCAACGTCTCCTGCGTAAATTCCTGATAATAGAGGCTCAATTAAATTTTCAACAACTTCATCACCAAACCGTCTTCTAAAAAATACGCCTAGCGAACGGTCATCCTGATTTTTTGTCTTCGGTATAAAAAAATCAGCTGCTGCGCGCAGCTTGCCAACAGGTGAAAATAACCCTGTTGTGATAAAAGGAGATAACTTGGTTGGTATCCCCATTACAGCACCATCAGGCAGCGCATGCGGTGTATCTTTTACTAAAATATAGGATTTTCCTTTTTCATTTCCGACTAGCTCCCTGCCTAGCCCTACTTCTTTTGCCAGTTTTGTAGCAGCTAGCTTACGCGCTAAAAATGAATCCGGACCTTTTTCAAATAAATACCCGTCTCGTTTGACCGTTTGAATTTTTCCACCAAGCCGATGCGTCGCTTCTATTAGTTGAAGATCAATTGGCAGCTGATGATCCTTTATTTTTTTTTGCAAATAATAGGCAGCTGAAAGACCTGTTATTCCTCCACCGATGATGACAACCTTTTTGCGTCTATCCGTCATGTTATCATCGCCTTTTCTGTAAAATTCAATATAAAGAGAAGCGATTATGGAAATCCATAGCTCGCTTCTTACTTTTCTCTATATTGATTATAATTTACTTTTCATCCCTGTTCAACGTACAAAGAATCTATATTGACTTAACGGGCAATCTGTTTTAAAACAACTGTAGCTAACCCATCGATAAATTCAGGCTGTGCATTGGGCATTTCAGGGCGGTAATAATCAGCCCCAATTTCATCTGTCACAACTTTGCATTCATAGTCGTTATCATAAAGTACTTCTAAGTGATCTGCGATAAATCCAACTGGAGTATAAACGAATGATGTATAGCCTTTTTCTTCGTGCAATTCTCTTGTTAAATCTTGTACGTCCGGACCAATCCATGGTTCTGGCGTATTCCCAGCACTTTGCCAGCCAATTTCATAATGTTCAATACCAGCGGCTTGTGCAATTAAATCCGCTGTTTCTTGAAGCTGATTTGGATATGGATCTCCTGCTGCAATAATTTTTTCCGGCAAGCTGTGCGCAGAGACAATCAACACGGCTTTTTGGCGTTTCTCTTCGTCTATTAAATCAAACGTTTGTTTAACACGTGTAGCCCAGTACTGAATGAACTTTGGCTCACTGTACCAGCTTTCTACAGAATGAATGATTGGTCCTCCTAATTTTTCAGCCGTTTCTTTGGCGCGTCCATTATAGGATTTTACGCTAAACGTTGAAAAGTGAGGTGCAAGTACAATGCTGACCGCTTCTTTAATTCCGTCTTTATGCATGGCTTCTACTGCATCTTCAACAAACGGTTCAATATGCTTTAAGCCAAGATACGCTTTAAATTCAATTTCATCCTGCACTTCATTCAAGCGCTTTTCCAGACTTTCCATTTGCTGTTGCGTAATTTTTGCAAGAGGTGAAATGCCCCCGATTGCTTCGTAGCGGTTTTGTAAATCTTCTAAGGCTTCCGGTGAAGGTTTACGTCCGCGGCGAATATGTGTATAGTAACGTTCAATATCTTCTTCTTTATATGGCGTTCCATATGCCATTACAAGTAATCCCATTACTTTTTTACTCATGTGTTCGACACCTCTTTGTTAGATTCAATACTTGTCTTCATTTTGCCATGAATAAAAAGAAAAATTCAAAGTTTAGCGCTCCAAATTATTTGACAATTTATTGTCTATTTGCAGAATATTCATGAATAAAGGTTGTTAAACGCTTCAACGTTTCCGGCTGAACCTGTGGAAAAACGCCGTGCCCCAAGTTAAAGATGTAACCAGGACTAGCCATCCCTTTATCTAATATTTCTGTTACACGTTCTTCAATAACTTCCCATGGAGCTAACAAAATAGCAGGATCTAAGTTTCCTTGCAGTGTTTTTGTTAAGCCTAATGCACGTGCTTCATCCAGCTGCGTTCGCCAATCTAATCCCACTACATCCAACGGCAGATCATGCCATTCTTTTGCCAAATGACTTGCCCCTACTCCAAACATAATGAGCGGTACTTTTTTTTCACGTAAAGAGGTAAAAATTCGCTCCATAACAGGTTTTATAAAGTAACGATAATCCGCTACATTTAAAGCACCTACCCATGAATCAAAGATTTGAATGGCTTTTGCCCCAGCGTCAATTTGCGCTTTTACATATGTAATCGTCATATCTGCTAACTTATCCATTAGTGCAAACCATGCTTTAGGTTCCGTATACATAAATGCTTTTGTTTTATTGTAATTTTTTGAAGGTCCTCCTTCAATCATATAGCTTGCCACTGTAAAAGGAGCACCCGCAAAGCCAATTAGAGGTACGTTTAACTGTTCTGTTGTTAACAGCTTAATTGTATCTAATACATACGGAACATCTTCTTCCGGCGTAATTTCTCCTAGTTTTTCTACATCGCTTAAAGATTGAATTGGATTAGAGATTACAGGACCAATTCCTGACTTGATTTCAACATCCACTCCAATTGAAGGAAGCGGTGACATTATATCTTTATATAAAATAGCTGCATCCACTCCGTACTGTTCAACGGGCAGGCGTGTTACGTATGCCCCAAGCTCCGGCTGATGAGTGATTTCAAATAAAGAGTACTTCTCTTTTAGCTTTCGGTATTCCGGCTGTGAACGCCCTGCTTGGCGCATATACCAAACCGGAACATGATCCGTTTTTTCCCCTCTACAGGCTTTTAAAAAAGTATCGTTAAACGTTCCTTGACTCATAATTTCCACCTTTCTCGATTGTCTTCCATCCGTATTTTCTTCGATTAGACAGACAATAATCAGCAAAGGAACATACCGGTTCCTCTACTGATTAAAGTTTCACGTTATATTCTCTACTTGTCACTATACCCATTTCTTTACGACTTGTATAGCCACCTGCTAAAAATGTCAAAAATTCGCCCTACTCTTCCTTATTTTATTGAAAAAGAGCAGGTGTTACTTCGTTAGATTTTTTTCCTTTTTGTTTTGTTTGGGAATTGTAAGGAACTACATAATAAGTAGGACTGTCGAGCAGATTCACCCGCTCTTTTTCAAATGCTCCTTTTCCCTTCACTTTGCCAATTACTTCGGCTTTATCTCCTTTTTTCTCATAAACATAATAAACAGCTCTTTTATCAGGTGAAGGTGTCCACGATAAATTTACCGTTAGCAAACCAAATGGGTGGAATGTTAATTCTTGTTTTAAGTCTTTAACTTGCTCTAAGCGTATTGGTTTTGGCAGATCTTTAACACCTACTGGCTTTTGAAATGAAGCTTCGTCGTAACCAGCTCTTGTCAGAATGTCTTTAAATAATAGAGTCGGATAAGAACTTCCTTTTGTTAAATAGTGCTGGTCATTTGTAGAATCATATCCCATCCACACGCTTCCTACAACATCTGGGGTATATCCAACAAACCAAGCATCTCTTGTGGCTCCTTTAACATTCGTATACGAAGTAGACCCTGTTTTTCCTGCTAACTCTCCTTTAAACTCTCCATTTTTTGCCGTTCCTTCTTTAACAACTACTTGAAGCATCTTTGTCATATACCAAGCCGTTTGTTTTGAAAATGCTTTGTGAGTGTCGGGAACAGCTTTTGCAATTACTTTTCCGTCTTGATCTTTTATTTCTTGAATAAAGTACGGTTGGATGTTTTCTCCGTTTTCAGCAAATGCCCGGTACGCTCCTGCTAATTGAAGCGGTGTAATTCCTTCCTTTAACCCTCCAAGAGCAATCGCAAGCCCTTTATCTTCTAAAGGAATTCCTAGCTTTGTGAGATACTGCTTACTTGTTTCAACTCCTAGCTGATTCAATGTCCAGACGGCAGCTGCGTTTTTAGAATCTTTTAGGGCATCGTACATCGTTACCTTTTTAGCATATTGGCCGTCTACATTTTTAGGTGTGTATCCCCCGTAGCTTCTAAGCTTGTCTTGCAGCAAGGAATAAGGCTTGAATTGACCTTCTTCTAATGCAGGGCCATATACCGCAATAGGTTTCATCGTAGAACCTGGCTGTCTTTTGACATTTACGCGATTGAGCGATTTTTGTACATAATCTCGTCCTCCCATAACAGATAAAACTCCTCCGCTTTTGTTATCCACTAATACAAAAGCACCTTGGGCACTGTTATCTGTACCTGGAAAATAACGATTTTCTTTCATCAGCTCGTAGGCGGCTTCTTGTACTTTTGTACTCATAGGTACTTTGACCGTATAACCGCCACGCAGAAGCTCATTGCTCGAAATGCTGTATTTCTTCTCTGCTTCTTGAATAACCATATCGATATAGGTTAAATACGCTGGGTTTTTAGCCTGTTCCTTTACGTTCAACCCCAGCGTTCTTCCTTGCAAACGGACATTTTTTTCAGCTGATAAATAACCTGCTTTTTGCATGGCATTTAACACAACATTTCTACGTTCTATACTTTTTTCTGGATGTAAAATAGGAGAATAAGAATTCGGTGCTTTTGGCAGTGCAGCGAGCAGTGCACCTTCTTCTACCGTTAATTCGGAGACATCTTTATTGAAGTAAAGCTTGGATGCAGCTTGGATTCCATAGGCTCCGTGTCCAAAGTATATTTGGTTCAAATACATTTCAAGCAGTTTTTGCTTACTGTAACGCTGCTCCAGGTTAATGGCCACCACTACTTCTTTTGTTTTTCTAAGCAACGTTTTATCATTCGATAAAAACACATTTTTAGCCAGCTGCTGTGTTAAAGTGCTTCCTCCTTCAACACTTCCTCCAGCCAATATATCTCGGTATAATGCTCGGCCAATAGATTTAAAATCGATTCCGTGATGTTCATAAAAACGAACGTCTTCAATTGAAATAAATGCTTGTTGCACATGCTTTGGAATCTTATCAATTGAAACCAAGTCCCGATTTTTCACATAGAGCTTTGTTAATTCGTCTCCATTTTCGTCCACTAACCTCGTAGCAGAGTCCATGACGATTTTTTTCTCATCAATTACATAGTTTCCAAGAAACAAGATGATAATATATCCAATCAATCCTAATAGAAAAATTCCAGCTAAGGCAGCAATTGCGTATAAGCCTTTTTTGTACATCGTGCCACCCCTTTTCTTTCGCTAAACTTTTGATAATATGGAAAACAACTTCATCAATGTTTTACTTTACCATCTTCATTAGAAGTTCACAATTTTTGAATTTTTGTGTGTAAAATTTTATAATTTTAGTATGATTTACAATTGTAAATTGTATGCAATTCCCAATTAGAAAGGAAGTATAATCCATGAAGATCTTTATTACTTACGGAACAGGCCCTTACCTTCAGAAGTTGATCGACGAACATCCGAGTGAACGTTTGTTACTGCTTCACAAAGATGACGATCAATTTGCACTAGTCCACGAAACAGATGGAGATACAATTTTTAAAGAAGGACATGCTTATGAAGTATTAGATGCTTCTGGAGATCTTGCAGATAGCGGATTTGCTGTACTAAATAATATTTCAGTTACAGATGAAGGCCGCCCCTTGTTTGAACAGCGGTTTAGCCAACGAGCTCGTTTAATTGAAAATGAAGCAGGCTTTTCAGCTATTCGTGTGCTTCGTCCACTGCAAAATGACACATACATTATCTTTACAGGATGGAAAGATGAAAGTTCATTTAGCGATTGGCAGTCTTCAAAAGCCTATAATGAAGCACACAAAAAACGCGGTACGTCAGAAGGCGTGGATCAGCAGCCATCGATTTTCTCTCGCCCTTCTTATGTGACCTCATACCACGTAGTTAAATAAGTAAACATCCTCCTAGTAGGCGAGTATCACAATAGGCACAAACGTCATATTGTATACTACATCACCTATTGGGAGGAATTTTTATGGGCATAGAGCTTGGAGCTCTTCATTGGATGTATGTCCTTTTTATCGCCTTCATTATCGGCTTTATGATTATGCGGCGAGATACGAGTATCCTTTGTATACTCGGGATTTTTTTGCTTTCCTTAACGGCTACCTCTTCGTTAAGCCACTCCGTCAGCGCCGTTTTTTCCAGCTTCATTTATGCCATTACAGAACTGCTTCCTACCATTTTAATTATTTCAATTATTGTATCCATGAGTAAAGTCTTAATGGCTACAGGAATAAATGAATCGATGATTTCACCTTTTGCTCGTCTCATTAAAACACCTGCTCTTGCCTATTGGGTTATTGGATTAGTTATGATGACCATCTCCTATTTTTTCTGGCCTTCTCCAGCCGTTGCTTTACTTGGAGCCGTGCTTTTACCAGTGGCCATCCGCGTAGGGCTTCCAGCTATAGGCGTAGCTGTAGCGATGAATTTATTCGGCCACGGCGTTGCGCTTTCAGGAGACTTTGTTATTCAAGCTGCTCCTAAGATAACAGCTGACGCAGCAGGTCTTCCAGTTCACGAGGTGGTTCAAGCAAGTGTCCCTCTTGTCATTGTGATGGGAGTTGTTACGACACTCTCTGCTTTTTACTTTTTAAAACAAGATATGAAGCATAATAGAATTCACGTTCAACCGACAATGTTAACAAACAGTTCTTCTGTACAGTCCACACCTCTTTCTTCTTCAATACGCCGGGCTTTAGCCATTATAGTTCCCCTTTTCTTTGCTATAGACGTATGGGCAATGTTCACCCTTCATTTACAGGGAGGAGATGCGACTGCTCTCGTTGGTGGCACAGCCCTATTTATTTTAGTGGTGGTTTCACTTATTGCTCACAAAGGAAAAGGTCTCGAACAAACAACTTCCTACTTGATTGAAGGCTTGCAGTTTGGTTTTAAAGTATTCGGTCCCGTTATTCCCATTGCAGCTTTTTTCTATTTAGGAGATGCTGGATTCACAACAATCATTGGTGACTTTCTTCCGAAAGGATCACATGGACTTGTAAATGACCTAGGCGTTGCGCTTGCTTCCACTGTGCCGTTAACCGCACAGGTCGCCACTGTAACGATAACTGCTCTAGGAGCTATTACCGGATTAGACGGTTCAGGCTTTTCAGGCATTTCACTTGTAGGCTCTGTCTCTCATTTATTTGCATCTGCTTTAGGATCGGGCGCTGCCACCCTAACTGCTTTAGGGCAAATTGCTGCGATTTGGGTTGGGGGAGGCACGTTGATTCCATGGGCGTTGATTCCAGCTGCTGCGATTTGCGGAGTCAGTCCGTTTGAACTCGCCAGACGTAATTTAAAACCTGTAGCGATTGGATTAGTCGTTACAACAATTGTCGCGATGTTCTTAGTTTAAACAAAAGCCCCCTTCTTTTTATGAAGGGGGCCATATGTATATATTTTTTACATGCCTTTTGGAAACTCTTTTTCCGCTGATGGCTTTACATACGCATAAACGAGCGTATAGAAGAAAATGCCTACAATAAGCCACATAAGCCCTAAGCTGTAGCCAGCTAAGACATCTGTTAAAAAATGTTCTCTTAATAGAATACGGCTCACACCTATTAATAAAACGATTAAAGTAATTGCAAGCTGATACCGCTTGGCTACCTTTTGACTGTTCATATGCTTTGTGAGAAAAAAGATAATCAGACCATAGATAAGAATTCCCATCATCGCATGGCCGCTTGGAAAACTGTAGCCTTCGATGCCTTCAAGAGGACGTCCTCGTTCTACCGCATCTTTAACTGCTTTATTAATAATATCACCGCTTAAAATAAGTAAAAATGCCGATATCATACCGATATAGTCCTTTTTGAAAAATAAAAAAACGAGAAGTACAGCTAAAAGAACCATAATCATCACTTTTGAAGCTAAAAAAGACAAGCCATGAAAAACAGATGACGCTGACTGAAGAATAGTGCTGTCATCTATAGCTGAAACAAGCCAGTGGTCTCCTTGAAAAGAATCTGTCGACACAACAAACAACACTCCTAAAAAAACGAGACCTGCCCCCCCAAACATCCACATCAATTTTTTGTACAGGGATACAGTTTGTGAATCTACCATATTGTTACCTCCTATTATTTCATGAGAAAATTGGTAAAAAACTCATTCTTTATCCCTATTCCTCACCTTATGTATCTATTATGTATATAAAATATTTCATGATTCAATTACTTTTTTCAATAACAACGCTTACATTCTTTTCTTTTTTATAGATAATGATATAATGATTAAAATGTCAAAAAATTCAAAACTTTATTCAACTTATACAGAAAGGATATGGTCACGTGAATTCCAAGCTACATACTTTACTTGAAGAAAAATTTGATGAAATGGTTCAAATCCGCCGATATTTGCATCAGTATCCAGAACCGTCTTTTAAAGAATTTCAAACCGCTGCCTACATTCGATCTTTTTATGATAAAATCGGTATTTCTTACCGAGCAAATGTAGGAGGAAACGGTATTGTAGCAAGCATTCAAGGAGGAAACCCTGGTCCTACTGTAGCTTTGAGAGCCGACTTTGATGCCCTTCCTATTCAAGATGAAAAAGATGTACCATATCAATCAACTGTTCCGGGTGTGATGCATGCTTGTGGTCACGATGGTCATACGGCTACTCTTTTAGTCCTTGCTAAAGCGCTTTTTGAAATAAGAGATTCTCTCCCCGGTAAAATCGTCTTCATTCATCAGCACGCTGAAGAGTACGCTCCCGGAGGCGCCAAGTCCATGATTGAAGACGGATGCTTAGACGGTGTAGACGCGATATTCGGAACGCATTTGTGGTCATTAACTCCGACTGGTGTGGTTCAATATCGAACGGGCCCTATTATGGCTGCTGCTGATCGCTTTGAAATTACGATCAAAGGAGCAGGCGGACACGGTGCACAGCCCCACAAAACAAAAGATTCAATCGTCATCGCCTCTCAGCTTGTTGTTAATTTACAGCAAATTGTAAGCAGACGTGTAAACCCAATTGATTCAGCGGTTGTGAGCATAGGTTCTTTTGTAGCGGAAAATGCATTTAATATTATTGCTGATTCTGCTCGACTAATTGGAACGGTAAGAACATTTAATGAAGATGTACGAAATGATGTCGAAAAAGAAATCGAACGAATCGTCCAAGGTACATGCTTAACAGCTGATGCTTCTTATGAACTGAGTTATACGCGCGGCTATCCTTCCGTCGTAAACCACCCGGAAGAAACGGCCTTTCTTGCTTCTGCTGCTTCTCAAATCGATGAAGTTCATACAGTCGAAGAAACGGAGCCTCACATGACTGGGGAAGACTTCTCTTATTATTTGCAGCATATTAAAGGAACGTTCTTCTTTACAGGAGCTCAGCCAGAAGGTGTAGATGCTCCTTATCCTCATCATCATCCTAAATTTGATTTTAACGAAAAAGCAATGCTTATCGCAGCTAAAACGCTTGGTACGGCTGCTGTTGAGTATTTAAGAGAACAAGCTCCTTCTAAAAACGTAATAAAAGCGAATTAATCATTCAGCAAGCATTCGTACGGATAAGCAGACGAGTGCTTGTTGTTTTATTTCAGGAACCTTTTTCTCACTTAAAACGTAGTATTTATATCGACTGAAATGAGGTGACTTTTTTGAATACGTATGAAGAAAAAATGTTACAAGAAGCTGAACACTGGAAATTCAGTATATTGAAACGACCTTCTAAATTTCAACGGACCGCAAAATCTTTACAGCTTAAAATAAATGAAAAAATACCTGCTAAAGTCCATAAGGTTATGACTGAAAGCATAAAAAAAATGGTTGAAACCACGCTTGTTGGATCCGATTTCACCACTAAAAAAAGAGATGTCAGCGGTCTTTCGTTTGAAGAAAAAGAGAAAAAAATTTTGGAGCTCATACCTAAGTACAAAAAAACTGCTGCTGTAGAAGGAGCTGGTACTGGTGCAGGCGGTCTCCTTTTAGGTGCAGCAGATTTCCCGCTTCTTCTTTCCATAAAAATGAAGTGCTTATTTGACATTGCCGCTACGTATGGTTTTGATGTAAAAGAAAAAGAAGAGCGCATTTATATGCTGTATATTTTTCATCTTGCTTTTTGCAGCGATGACCATAGAACGAAGCTGCTCGAAGTAGTAGAAAACTGGGAGGAAAAGAAAGAGGAACTTCTTGAGCTTGATTGGGAAGCTTTTCAACAAGAATACCGCGACTACATTGATGTTGTGAAAATGTTTCAGCTGATGCCGGGAATTGGAGCTGTTGTAGGTGCGTATGCTAATTATCAGCTTCTTGATCATCTCACAAAAGTAGCGATGAACGTCTATCGCTTTCGGATATTATCTTCGTCACAAAAGTAGTCTAAAAACGTAAAAAAAGCTCCATTCGGAGCTTTTTTACGTTAATTTTTTATTTACATATGCATTTATAAATAAGTGAATAAATATAGCACCTGCTGCCACGGAAAGCAGTGCAGCAACTATATTAGAAAAAGCCACCGCTATGGCGAGCACAAGAATTTGTACATACAGCGCTTTTTTCCATACGTCCAAAAATGCCTTTTTCCGTTCTTTGGCTTCAACTGGATAAAGAGAAAGCCATAAAATCTGTTTGTGCTGCTTCCAAAGCGGGAGTAATTGAAAACCCGTCATGTACACAACAAATAAAACAACCACTATATTGCCATATTGAAACGGCGCAGCCACAATTAAAAATCCGCCAATGACAGTTAAGCGAACGAGCAAACTTAAATAATCTCCTGATCGCAAAAATGTTCTGGTGTACAAGTAATGGTAAGTGGCACTTTGACGAAATGGAATACGTGCTACTAGCCAATCTAAATATCTACGGCGTTTAACTCGCTCTTTTACCTGAGGAACGTCCGTAAATAAATTAGCTAATCGATAAAAATAGCCCATGCGCTTTTCTTCTAAGTCAATTAGCTTTTCCCATTTAATCGGCTTTCTTTTTGTAAGCGAGCGATAATAAATGGCTAGCGCAATCATAATCACCGCTACGACTCCTGTAAACAATACGTATGCATGGGAAAATAAGAAGTACGTAAAAACTGCGTTCAAGAAAAACCTGACGATATAATCTGTCCACTTTGCCCACTTTTCTTCAAACCATACGGCCCACCAAGACATGCCTAAGTTTACAACTTTCAAGATGAGTAATAGCAGAAAAAACACAAAAACGTTTGAGTAAGAATCATGCATTACCTTTACATGAAGAGGTGCTGCTGCACCAGTTGCAAATAATAAAATATAAAGCTGAATCGTAAAGGTAAACCAAAAAGATTTTTTAAAATAAGGCTGCAGCTTCGTCTCCAAAGGAAGTAAAAAGACTAAATCAGGTCGTTTTAAAAACGTTTGAATTTGACCCATGGTTAAAATCAATCCCATAAGTATCGCAATGACTACAGCCGAAGGAAACGCAGGTGTTAATGTACTCAACCACTGTTGATAATAGTAGGCCAAACCGCCAATCGCAAAAATTAACACTAATTTAATGTGGTCATTTAAGATATATTTTGTATATCTTCTTATATCCACTAAATACTGCTGAAACCGTTGCTTCCATAATGCATCAATCTTACTCATAGCCTTCTTCCTTTGTTAATTCAATATAAATTTCATCAAGAGTAGCATTGCGCATTTGAAATTCTTCTTGAAGGTCTTTAAGCGTTCCTTGCGCTCTTACTTCTCCGTTATGTAAAATAACAAATTTATCGCAGTAGCGTTCCGCGGTCGCCAAAATGTGTGTGGACATTAAAATGCCTGCACCTTGCTTTTTCATATCCGTCATCAAATCAAGTAAAGATTGAATACCAAGCGGGTCTAAACCTAAAAAAGGTTCATCAATAATATAAAGAGACGGCTGAACCAAAAAAGCGCACATAATCATAACCTTCTGCTTCATTCCTTTTGAAAAATGCGCAGGGAACCATTTTAACTTCCGGTCTAAACGAAATTCTTTTAAAAGCGGCTGCAGACGGGCTTCATATGTTTGAGGCTCAAGTCCATAAGCCATAGCTGTCATATCTAAATGTTCTTTTAATGTTAATTCATCGTATAGCACAGGAGTTTCTGGAATAAACGTAAACTGACTTCGATAACCTGTTGGGTCTTGTTGAAAGGTTTTATTATTAATGGATACACTTCCTTTTTTTGCTTCCATTAATCCAATGATATGTTTAATCGTTGTACTTTTGCCGGCTCCGTTTAACCCGATTAACCCAACTAATTCACCTGCATTTACATCAAACGATACATCTTTTAAGACGGGAGTTTTTGTATATCCCCCTGTAATATTATTAATTTGCAATAAAGAACCCATCACGATCTCCTTTTATTTGTTCTTTTTTGTCTCCAAGCGCAAGCGCTATTTGCTCTATTGTACCAAATCTTTTTCTTCCTCACATCGTTTTCAATTTTTTTCGGTTAATTTTTCCAGAATATAATCAAAATATCGGGACATTCTATATAGGGAAGAAGGAAAACAAGTTATTGATTACAACTAATCATTACAAAGCTTCTTACATTTGGGATGAGGTGTCTACAGCAGGCATATTTCAGAAAACCTTATTGTAAATCGATGTATGTTTGATTCATAAGGGGATGGTAATCATGAACGTAGTAAGAATATATATAATGGGTAGACAATAATGTTCATTTATTACTGTGTAAATGAGGTGTTTGTCAAAGACCAAGAAGGATTTCGTTCACATTGTATATTTTTTAGCTCAATGCTTAAATGAGGTGTTTGTTAAAGAGCATATACTTTTTCAAGTTACTGTTTCATTAGGCAATGCAATTACGTAAATGAGGTGTTCCTTAAAGATCATATGCTGCATTAAAAGCTATTTTTTCCTTCTTCACATGACGGGATGCATAATCGTTTGCATCCCGTTTTTGTGTATAAAATGCCAGCAGCTATTTCTTGCCTGCTGATTGCATTTCTACTTTGTGGTAAAATAAACGTACATGTATACCCATACATTTATATTGGTAACGGAAGGTGAACATAATGAGCACACATGATGAAAACTGTATTTTTTGCAAAATTATTCGCGGTGAAATCCCAGGTGCAAAAGTATTTGAAAATGAACATGTATTAGCTTTTTTAGACATTAGTCAAGTAACAAAAGGTCATACGCTGGTGATTCCAAAAGTACATAAAAAAGACATTCACGAACTAACGCCGGAAATTGCGCGCAATTTGTTTGAAGTGGTTCCTCAAATCGCAAATGCAATTAAAGAAACATACAGCCCAATCGGCTTAAATATCTTAAATAATAATGGTGAAAAAGCTGGTCAATCCGTGTTTCATTATCATATGCACATTATTCCTCGCTATGGGGAAGGCGATGGATTCGGTGCTGTATGGAAAGAGCATACAAGCGAATACACGCCTGAAAAACTTCAAGAAATCGCTGGCAATATTTCTTCTCGCCTTTCTTGAAACAAAAAAAGCTTACACATGTAAGCTTTTTTTATTTTATCTATTCATTTGACACATGTTTAATCAGTTTATGATATAAAACATCGTGCGGCTTTTCACTTATTATGAACGACTTTCTGCCTTAACTTCTAAATTCATACGTTCTTCAATCAATTTTGTTAATGCTCTTGATCCTTCAGGTACCAAGTGGACACCATCTGATGTAAAGTATTCAGGGTGCTTAGAAGCCTCTGAGTACCAATCTACGAGCGTGACGTGATCAAACTTTTCAGAAGCAGCTTTCAAGTTCTTGTTCACGGTGCTTTCCCACGAACGAGGAACGCGCGTATTCACTAAGTAAACGTCTGCGTGTGAAAAAGCTTTTACCAGTTGTTCAAGTTCTTCGTTTGTAAAATAGCCGTTTGTTCCTAACTCAATAATCACTGCGCTGTTCGCGTTATTAAATGCTTGATAGCTAGGAGTTAGCTGCAGTGCTTCATTGAGCTGCCTTCCTACTTTTCCGTCAATCGTAATGCTAAGCGGCATCTCTTTAAGATTAGGAGCAATATCCAGCATGACCGAGTCTCCAATCGCAAGAACATCTCTGTAAGAATGCGGCTGCTGTTTTTCTTTGGCATCAGATTTTTCTTCCCCGGAACTCTTTTCCGCGTTCTCTGCTTTTTTATCATCCGCTTTGTTCTTGTCTTTGACAGAAGTTGAAGCATTTTCTTTATGATTCGTTTGAATTTTAACCTCTGTCTCTTTTGCTGCCGTTTCATCCTTTTGTTGCGTACTAATAGCAAAGCTTGTCATATCCGCTGTAAACAACGCCAAAAAGAAAATGAGACTGCCCAAAACCGCTTGTCTCGAACGAGAGAGATTACGCCATTTAAAAAGCTCTCTCGGATGGTAGTGCCGGAAATAATAGCGAAAGCCGCGTGTGCGGATAGGTACTTCGATGTAACGGTAAGAAAGTTCAGCAATGATAAATGTAAGGCCTACTTGTAACAGCGCATGCCAATAGACCGGGCGGCCAATCTCGGATACAGGCGTTGTAAGAACAATAACCGGATAATGCCACAAATAGATACCGTATGATCTAGTACCAAGCCAGCGAAGCGGTTTAAACGACAGAGCTTTTCCTAAAAAACTACTAGGATGACTAATCGTTGCAACCAGTACAGCAGCGTTTAAACAAATCAGCAGCATTCCACCTTGATAAAGGAAAGATGCATGAGTATACTCATCAACGCTCCATACGCAGAGAATAAATACAAAGAAACTCACCATACTTACCGCGTTTAATACTTGCTTGCCTACGGCTGGAAGATTTTTTGATGACAAACGATACATCGGCCAGACAAATGCAAGTAAACAGCCGATTAAAAGGGCAAACAGCCGAGTATCGGTTCCATAATAAATGCGGCTAGGATCTCCTCCTGGCTCATATAAAAAAGACATTAGAATAGCGGAGGCCATTACTCCAGCTAAAATGAATAGAGAAAGAATTCCTCTCTTTTTGATAAATTTTAAACCCAACAATAAAACAAGTGGCCACACAATATAAAACTGCTCTTCGATAGCAAGTGACCATAAGTTCTTTAATGGTGACGGTGACCCAAAACTATCAAAATATGAAACTTTATGAAAAATAAACCACCAGTTACTCATATAAAAAATAGACGATAATGCATCGCCTCGTAGCGTTGTTAACAATGGCCGGTTAAATAAAATAACCCACGCTGCAGTTAATACTACCATCACATACACAGCTGGAAGAAGTCTTCTCGTTCGGCTGATCCAAAAATGCTTCAAATTTCCCAAAGGATTTTCCCAAGATTGCACGAGTAAAATCGAGGTAATTAAATACCCTGATAATACAAAGAAAACGTCAACTCCTAGAAATCCTCCAGATGCCCACCCAAATCCTAAGTGATAGGCAATGACAGACATAACAGCGAAAGCTCGAAGTCCATCCAAACTATATATATACCTATTTTTCTTTTCTTTTGCACTCATAAAAATGCCTCCAAGCAATATGTACAACAAATTTCTTTCCTAATAAATATTAAGAATATTACGTAATTGTTACATTTTTGTTACAAAAATCATTATATACAATATTATTACTTTCTTCAATATATCACTTACTTAAAATCAAAGAATAAGTAAAAAGAAACAAATTCACTATCTATCTTATTCATAAATTACTAATTTAGTAGTAGTCATATCGATTCTATCTGCGCAGTACTAAAGCCTAACATCTTTCTTTCACCTTACCCGTTTCAGAAATAGAAAAACTTCACACAATTGGTGAAGTTTCTAAGGTGTCTTTAGCATATCTAGGTGGGGAAGCCCTTCATCTGAATAAATATCGGAAATAGGTCTAAAACCAAACGATTCATAAAATGTTTGAAGTCTGCTTTGAGCTTGAATTTTAATTGTCTTCTCGTGCAACTCATTTTCTAAAAAATCAATTCCTCTTGCTACTAGTTCTCTTCCAAGACCTGTACCGCGCTGTGCTTGTTCTACAATAATGCGTCCAAGAGAAGCTTCCCGATAGCTAATTCCTTTTGGTAAAACTCTAAGGTATGCGATAATTTTCTCATTCTCTTTTTTGAACAAGTGATAAGCAAGTTTGTCTTTTCCATCTACTTCTAAGTAAGCACACTTCTGTTCGACAACAAAAATAGCGGTGCGAACTTGTAGAATTTCATAAAGTTCATCGTTTGTCAGCTCTTGAAATGATTTTATGCACCAAGTCATGATCCGCTCACCTTTTCTTATTGTTCTTTTTCAATTAAATTCAGCGTACGTTCAAGCCAATTGATATAGCTTGTCTCCCGGTCTTGAGCGCGAGATAGCACCAAATAATGACCAAATTGAGGAGACGAAACGGTAATGTGATGATTAACTTGTTCCAAAAGGTCATCCATTCGTTTCTTTAAAAAAGTTAGCTTCACTTTCCTGCTTGATAGCTGATTATCTATTTGTTGCTTTAACTCTTCTATTGACATGGATGAAGCAAAATAAGCTTTTAACATAAATTCATCTTTAGTTGTTTCAGGAATAGGATCAATCGTAGTGAGCCACTTGCTTAACTCGGCTCTTCCTTCTTCCGTTATCGAATACATCTTTTTTTCTAATTTCTTGCCTTGAATCACGGTTTCATAGCGAATAAATCCCTCTTCTGTTAATCGCTTTAACTCAGGATAAATCTGGCTGTGCTTAGCACTCCAAAAATTACCGACCTCTTCTTTAAAAAGTCTGGTAATGTCATACCCGCTGAGCTCCTTCTGATCTAAGAGCCCTAATATGGCATATTTTAATACTCTCATTCTGTTCCTCCACATTATTTCTTCCATCAGTATAGCATATAAACATTTCATTTACATGTTTGCCAAAACATGTTTGCGTATACTTTTTAATTATCTTTTTTCTATTATTTTCTCTTTACAGATTAATTTAAATTTTTGAAAAGTTACCTCCACAATCAATGGTTTTCATGATAGTATAATGATATTCTTTCTGACATCAGTCATTAGCCATTTTGTATGATGAGTGTTCGAACTAATTTGAGGAGGAATTAATGTGATTACGTTAAACAGAGCTTATAATTTTAATGCAGGTCCGTCTGCGCTTCCCCTACCTGTCTTACAACTTGCTCAAGAGGAGCTAGTTAATTTTAAAAATACGGGTATGTCTGTGATGGAATTATCACACCGCAGCAAAGAGTTTGAAGATGTATTAACACATGCTAAAGAAACACTCACGGAATTGCTTAACATTCCAGATACGCATGAAATTTTATTCCTGCAGGGCGGAGCAAGCCTGCAATTCTCTATGATTCCAATGAACTTTTTATCTCCCGATCAAGTCGGTGCATATGTACTAACGGGATCATGGTCGGAAAAAGCATTAAAAGAAGCAAAGAAACTTGGAAAAACAGCAGTTGTTGCTTCTACTAAAGAAGAGAACTACCGCTCTATTCCAGCTTTAGATGATGTAAAGCTTCCAAAAGAAGAGATTGGGTACTTGCATATCACGTCCAACAATACCATTTTTGGTACACAATGGGCTGACTATCCTTCTATCGAAGGAGTAGACTTAATTGCCGACATGTCAAGCGACATTCTTTGCCGTCAAATTGATGTATCTAAGTTCTCACTCATTTATGCTGGTGCTCAGAAAAACCTCGGACCATCTGGTGTCACGGTTGTCATTTTGAAGAAAGAATTACTTAAACGTATTCCTGAAGGTTTACCAACAATGCTGAATTATGAGACACACGTAAAGAGCAACTCTCTTTACAACACTCCTCCAACGTTTGGCATTTACATGCTTTCACTTGTTTTAGATTGGATTAAAGAACAAGGTGGCGTTAAAGCAATTGAAGCCCAAAATCATAAAAAAGCTAAGTTACTCTACACAAGCATGGAACGTTCAAATGGTTTCTATACCCCTCACGCTACAGAGGAAAGCCGATCAATTATGAACGTAACGTTTACTTTACCAACCGATGAGTTAACGGCTGCGTTTTTACAGCAAGCAAAAGAAAAAGGCTTCGTAGGATTAGCTGGACACCGTTCAATCGGCGGATGCCGCGCTTCTATTTACAATGCTGTACCGCTTGAAGCGTGTGAAGCTCTTGCCGCCTTTATGGATGAATTTGCACAGGCAAACGCATAATTGGCAGAATTAACTGATCCTTTTTTCACATAAATATGTTATAATCAGTATGTAAATATATGCAATGGGCATAGACGCACTATTGGTATATTTCGAGCTTAGCTTAGAAGAGGAGAGATGAGAAATGAATACAAAGGTTTTAGTTTCTTTAGCGTTATTAGTCGGAATTGGAGCGGTTCTCCACACGGTGGTACCTCCTATTTTATTTGGAATGAAACCAGATATGATGTTAACGATGATGTTTTTAGCAATCCTGTTGTTTCCTAGCGTAAAAAATGTTGCATTGGTTAGCTTAACCACAGCGGTTATTTCCGCTTTAACAACAAGCTTTCCTGGCGGACAAATTGCAAACTTGATTGATAAACCAATTACAGCATTTGTTTTCTTTGCATTATTTATGCTTGTGAAAAAAGCAATAGGCATGAAAACACCAGTTGCTGCTGCTTTAACAGCTGTTGGCACGCTCGTATCAGGAACCGTATTCTTGTCAGCTGCCGCGCTAATCGTCGGCTTACCGGGCGGAAATAGCGTCATGGCACTTGTTGCTGCGGTTGTATTACCTGCAACAGTAGTAAATACAATCGTTATGATCGTTATTTATCCAATTGTTCAATCCGTTCTAAAACGCACAAGTATCAAAGCAAAATTATCGTAACGTCAAGAGCCTGATTTAATTAAGAATCAGGCTCTTTTTTTACACCAAAAGCTAAGGCCCGCCAAAGCGTGGCGGACCTTTAGATAAAACGATTCATTTATAGTATGTTGCTGATCTTTTAGAAACAGCCTGCGGTTCGGCTCTTAACTTTTTGTTAAAAAAGAAATGGTACAGAATGCTTTTCACTTAAATTTCATTTGCAGCTCATACAATAGGTATGAAGACTTACTATGTAATAAAGGTTTAAGTTCTCCATCCTAGGTTACATAATAAAGTATAAGCGCCAATAAAAAACTCGCAAAAGCCACTGTCGCACATGTAAGAGACTTTTGTTTCAGCACATGTTTAGGTGGATATGATGCCGTTCTAGTCGTAAGGCTAAACCATTTAAAGGCAGCCAGAAAAAAACTCAGGCTAATCACCAAAAGAATGAATAAAGCTACCCCATGTTGATAACCTCCTTCTTTTGTATAAATCTATGCTATTTTTTTATGATTATGTCAGAAGGAAGTGTTAGCAATTACTTTACTACATAGGAGGAAATAAATAATGAGTAGAATGAAAAAACTAGCAGCTGGAGCAGTAATCGGAAGCACCGTAGCCGCTATTACAACGCTTCTTGTTACCCCATATTCAGGACGAGAACTTAAACAGCGTGTTAGCTCTCGAAAAGACCGAGTTAACGCTTCACAACAAGAGCTCTCAACAAAAATAAAAGCTGTTTCTCAACAAGTACAAATGACCGCCAGAGAAGGAAATACTATAGTGAAAAATATCGCAAGTGACCTTTCCACTACCCTTGGTCAGTTTAAAAAAGAAATTGTCCCTCATAAGGAATCCCTTCAGCATCATTTGAAAGAAATCCAAAATTCTTTGTCAAACCTAGAGGAACATGTACAGACAACTAAAAATCCCAATGAAAAAATTGACAAAAAAGAAGGTTAAAACGCCTTCTTTTTTAATTTTTTAAAATTTTGTAAATTTACATCTTTATAATTTTTTATTTTATTGGCATAATAGAAGATAAATAAAAAAAGAGACTAAGTAGGTGGGAGAAGATGAAAAAGACTAGTGATCAAGATTACAGTTTGAAAGAAGCACTTCTATTTAGCCAACGCATTGCCCAATTAAGTAAAGCCCTTTGGAAAACCGTAGAGAAAGATTGGCAGCAATGGATTAAGCCTTATGACCTTAATATTAACGAGCATCATATTTTATGGATTTCATATCATTTAAACGGGGCTTCCATTTCCGAAATTGCCAAATTTGGAGTTATGCACGTTTCTACTGCATTTAACTTCTCCAAAAAACTAGAAGAACGAGGTTTACTTGAGTTTTCTAAAAAAGAAAGCGACAAGCGAAATACGTACATTCAGCTGACAGATAAAGGCGAGGCCATTTTATTAGATTTAATGGAACATTACGAACCTTCTAATAATTCAGTGTTCAGCGGCGCACTTCCGTTGCGCGACTTGTACGGCAAATTCCCTGAGTTTATGGAACTAATGACCGTCATCCGCAAAATTTACGGTGAAGATTTTATGGATATCTTCGAGCGATCTTTCCATCATATCGAAGAAGAATTCACTGAAGAAGATGGCAAGCTTGTCAAGAAAGATAAAGAGAACCACCAGGAGACTATTTCAAACTCTTAATGGTTAGTCCCTTATCCATTGAATAATTTCAAAAAATTCATTCATCACATCTTGATAAGAAGGTTGATAACGAAGCGATTCGACCGTCTCTCTGGGAGTTAATTTATAATTCAGCATGCCAACAAATTGTGTAAGAAGCGGAACAAAGTCTGTTAGACCTTCCGCTTTTTGCTCAATATATTCGTTTTTTGTATCTTCACACAGAATTAAAATTTCCTCTACTTCCTTCTTTGTAAGCTGATTTCTTACCACTAAATCAATAAATGGTTTAGCTTCTTGTTCAGATGTCCCAGATAACAGTTTTATGTAATATTCTAAACGTGATACTCGAGATTCTAAAGTTTCCATCCGCTTCCCCTACTCCTTCAACGTTCATATACCTCTACTCCATATTGTACATGATTCATTCATGTTCTTCCAAATAATTCTTTCTGCGTCATTCACATTTCCTGTTTAAGTAGCACCGTATAAAGATTTTCATATACTGATTATGTACTCACTGCATATATTAATATAAATCCCTCTGTCCTTTTTAACAATCCTTTTGCACAATGGGTAATTGTTACTCATTCTTATCCATTCACTTTGCTATTTCGTTTAAAACCTATTTCTCAACTTCTTAACTACCCTTTATAAAATAAAAACCGCATTTCTGTGTAAATACCTTTTGAAATTCTTTGCTCAACTGTATATATAACTATCTATTTTACCGCTTTTTTGGTAATGTTAATATAGATATTTGTAAATTCATACAAAGCTGTACTATATAAATGACTATAAGACTTTTTGTCTTCGTCACACTGATTTTGTTAGGGGGATTTTTATGTACATATTCTTTATTGTATTTGCACTATTCATTTTATTCTACATCAATGCACTAACAAATACATTGTGTATTCAAAAAGAAATTCCAGCTGAAAAACAGCCTAAAGTTTTTCGTACGATTAATGTATTAATTACCATTTTATTAGTTTCATCTTATATTGAAGTATCATTTACATAAAAAACGGTGAGATGTCTCACCGCTTTTTTATAGGCTTAGCAAAAACAGCTAGCTCCGATGATAACTAATAAGATGAATAATACGACTAATAGCGCAAATCCACTGCCGTATCCGCATCCGTAAGAACCCATATCTATCGCCCCTTTCCTTTTATATTCATCTGTTTCCTAGTGGTAACATGCACAACCAACAATGACTAATAAGATAAACAGTACAACTAATAGTGCAAAACCGCCTCCATGTCCGCATCCGCTCATTTGAGCACCCCCTTTGTTTACTAATACTGCATCTTATGCATCAGCTCAAAAAACGTCTAGGCTTTTAGCCCAAACTCCATAATTTATTTCTCTTGCTTCTCGTTTGGAGATTACTCTGTGAGTTTGTCCACCATTTTGAAAACGCTTTATAAAAAAGCCATCATAAGCGTATAATCACTCCATGCTTAGTGGAAAATAAATGTAAATTTACGTGGTTTTAACTTCATTTGCTAACATCAGGAAATGTGATATAGTAAATCTTGAGTCAAGCTACATAAGTAAAAATGATGAGTAGGAGTGTTTACGTATGAAAAAAAGCTTAGTTGCACTAACAACGGCAGCCAGTCTCGTTGCTTTATCAGCATGCAGTGGGGGAAATGATGCTTCAAATGCAAACGATTCTTCAAAAGTAATTGTAGAAACAAAAGCAGGCAATATCACTCAAGGTGATTTGTATAAGCAAATGAAAGATACAATCGGACAAGACCAATTTAATACACTCGTACGAAGCGTTACCGAAGAAAAAGTATTGAGTAAAAAATATAAAGTAACGGATAAAGAGCTTGATCAGCAGCTGAACATTCTAAGAGAACAATACGGTGATCAGGTGGATTCAGTTATTAAGCAAAAAGGCGAAAAAGAAGTCAAAGATATGCTAAAAGTTGATATTCTCCGTGAAAAAGCTGCTACAGCAGGCATTAAAGTATCGGACAAAGAAGTGAAAAAAGCTTATGATGAGTATAAAGCTCAAAAACCTCAAATTCGCGCAAGTCATATTTTAGTAAAAGACGAGAAAACAGCAAACGAAGTGGAAGCGAAAATCAAAAAAGGCGAGGACTTTGCTAGTCTGGCAAAAGAATATTCAACGGATCAGCAGTCTGCCGCTAACGGCGGGGATTTAGGCTACTTCGGTGAAGGCCAAATGGTTAAAGAATTTGAAGAAGCGGCTTACAAGCTGAAAAAAGGTGAAGTAAGTAAACCAATCAAAACAGAGTACGGCTACCATATCATTAAACTAGTCGATAAAAAGAAAGTAGAATCGTTTGAGAAAAAGAAACCCGAACTTGAGCAGCAAATCAAACGTTCAAAAGTAGATCAAGCAGAAGCAAACAAGAAGATTCAAAAAGAGCTTGATAAAGCAAAAGTGGAAGTCAAAGATAAAAATGTAAAACCAATTTTCGAAGAAGGTGCGACAGATAGTCAATCTGGCGTAGAAACTCCTCAGCAGTAATGCTAAGAGCCTGTCACTCATGTGACAGGCTCTTTTATATAATCAGATGGAATCGCTGTTGCGTCTTTCTTTTTCCACTTGCATTCTTTCGATGAAGACTTGTCCCTCTTTTTCAATAAACGAATCATCCACTTGCTTATCATGTTGTGCAGCACGAATCGCCATAAATCCACTAAAGAAAATGCCTGCTACAACTAAATAAATCCAAATTGGTAGTGTCACCATATATTGATCCCCCATCACAGTTATTTACAACCACTATATGCGAAGGAAGAAAGACTTATACCTTTTTAATCAATCGTTGGTTTATAAAATGAGCGATTATCAAGTGCAAAAATACGCTCTGTAAACTCACCGGGCTTCACTTTTGTTAATGCTCGGTCCAGCATATTCATTTTAGCGTCTACATTGTCAATCAAATGAAGCATCTCAGCCTCTTTAATTAACGGCTTTTTCGGACTTCCCCACTCTTCCTTACCGTGATGCGATAATACAAGGTGCTGAAGAAGCATAACCTCTTCTCCTTCGATCGCTAATTCTTCTGCCGCTTTTCCAATTTCATTCACCATAATCGAAATATGGCCAAGCAGGTTCCCTTCGACTGTGTATATCGTCGAAACAGGACCTGAAAGTTCAAATACTTTGCCAAGGTCATGAAGAATAACTCCAGCGTACAGCAAGTCGCGGTTTAAGCTTGGATAAAGGGTTGAAAATGACTCAGCCAGCTTCAGCATAGACACCACATGGTAGGCAAGTCCCGATACAAACTCATGGTGATTTTTAGTTGCTGCCGGATATTCTAGAAATTCCGTTTGATATTTTTTAAACAAATGGCGAGTAATGCGCTGGACATTCGAATTTTTCATTTCGAATATACTCTTTGTAATATGTTCGACCATTTCTTCTTGAGATAAAGGTGCCACTTCTAAAAAGTCAGATGTGCGCACTCCGTCCTGGGGCTGTGCAGGACGAATGTTGCGTATTTTCAGCTGGTTGCGCCCGCGGTAATTCATTACTTCTCCAGCAGCTCGCACAATCTTTTGAGCAGCATAATTTTCCTCGTCATCTGGGGAAGCATCCCACAGCTTGGCTTCAATATCACCTGTTTTATCCTGCAGGATTACCGTTAAAAATGGCTTTCCATTGCTTGCAATTCCTCTCGTTGAGGATTTAATTAAAAAATAAAGATCAACTTGCTCTCCTACTTCGTATTGAGCAATTCCTTTTGTCATGATCTTTTCCTCCTTACCACTTCATTCTATGTATTTGATAGCAAAGCTCTTATCGCTTCGTCCGCTTATTTACAGCTCTTTACATTTCATTTTACCATCGCTTGGCACCGAATGCACGGGTAGACGCTTTTTCACACAAGATGAGATTGCAACATAACAAAATCAATGCAATCTAAAGATGAACAAATTGGATAAAGGAGCTGAACTGCTTGAGATACCGCTGTTAATTTCCGTGCAAGACTTCGCTTTCCACGGGAGGGCGCTGAGCCTCCTCGTCGCTTCCGCTCCTGCGGGGGTCTCACCTATTCCGCTTTTCCCGTAGGAGTCTTCGTCTTGCTCTCCAATACACAGCTAGAAGCAGCCACATATATGAAAACTATGGTTACCATAGCAATAAAAAAATCCGAACGAGTTGGATTCTCAATCAAGAATCTAGGTTGTTCGTTCGGACCTTCCTTCGACTAAACTACTTTTGTCTCAGCCTCTCGCTTCTTTATGTTTCTTTTTTCGTTAACTGCAGCGCCTTTTTAATATCTTTAAAAGAGGTAGATTGCCCATACATAAGGACTCCTCCTTTATACACACGGGCACCAAATATAGCTAAAGCAGTAATCGTCACAACTAAAATCCCTATCGATACACTCACTTCCCACACAGGAACATTTAACATACCTACACGTAAAAACATAATCATCGGAGCAAAAAATGGGATAAAAGATGTGACCGTAATGATTGTGGTTTCAGGATCACCAAGTCCAAACATAGCAATTAAAAAAGCGGCCACAATCACAAGGGTCATGGGCGTAATCATTTGCTGTACATCTTCAATACGGCTCACAAGAGAACCTAAAAAAGCCGCGAGCGTAGCAAAAAGAAAGTATCCCAATATGAAAAAGACAAATGCATACACGAATGTAGTCAGCGGAACATCATTAAATCCGAGATAAGAAAAGATGCCGTTATGATTTGTTTCTACACTGGCTTTTAACGATGTGTAGCCCACGCTCAGTATCACTGCAAGCTGTGTTAAGCTGAGCAGTGCAATTCCAATGATTTTAGCAAACATTTGTGTAATAGGTGATACGCTCGATACAAGGATCTCCATAACGCGGGATGATTTTTCAGTAGCTACTTCCATCGCAATCATGCTCCCATACATGATAACGGCAAAATAAATAACAAACAGCAGCACATACACAAGACCTCTTGCTTGATTTAGCTCTTGTTCTGTTTTGGCATTTTCAACTAACGCTTCTTTTTTAAATGAAACAGGGCTGTAAAGCTGATCAATTTGCTTTTCTTCTAACCCGATTTTCACTGTAGCCATAGCCACTTTGGTTTGCTGTACCGCCTGTTCTAAGGTAGAAGAAAGATTTGATTCGGCCAAAGAGTTAGCTTTGTACACAGCTTGAGGCAGCTGCTTATCGTTTAAAGATAAAAGTAAATAGCTATCGAGCTCCCCGCTTTTTACCGCTTGCTTTGCCTTAGACTCAGACGTAAATTCTTTTAAATGAATGTCTTTATCCATGGCATTTACGTTTTGTTTGAACAACGTATATACGCTTTCCACTTCATAGATGACACCAACATTTGTACCGTTATCGTCTGAATTAAAAACGTCGATAATTTTCTCCATATTTGTAAGAGCAACTAGAATAAGAGCAGTAATAATCGTTGTAATAATAAAAGATTTTGTTTTTAATTTATTAAGATATGTATGAAAGACAATGACCCAAAATTTATTCATAGGAAGCACCTACCTTTTCAATGAAAATATCATTTAATGAAGGCTCTTCCACTGCAAATTTAGATACAAATGAAAAGTGTTTAAGTTCTTGAAAAATGAGTTGCGATACGGATTCATGTTGAATTTGAACAATCATGCCTTCAACCGTTTTTTTCACCTTTACAACGCCTTCAAGCTCTGTAATTCTCTCAAACGGACCTTTTCCGTGTACAATGACGTTTTTCTTGCCAAATGAACGCTTGATCTCCGGCAGCCTTCCATACACAACAGGCGTGCCATGATGCATAATACATAAATATTCACAAAGTTCTTCCACATGTTCCATTCGATGACTTGAAAAAACAATCGTCGTTCCGCGTTTTTTCAAGTCAAGTACCGCTTCTTTTAGTACCTCTACGTTTACAGGATCCAAGCCGCTAAAAGGTTCATCTAAAATAAGCAGCTCGGGACGATGAATAACGGAGGCAATAAATTGAATTTTTTGCTGATTTCCTTTGGATAGCTCTTCTACTTTTTTCGAAGCATATTGAGGAATATTAAACCGAGATAACCAGTGCTCCATTTCTTGCAGCACGTTCGCTTTTTTCATTCCGCGCAGCCGTCCAAGGTACACAAGCTGATCTTTGACTTTTAATTTCGGATACAATCCCCTTTCTTCTGGAAGGTAGCCAACTAGATGACTTCTACTGTAAGTTAAAGATTTATCGTTCCATTGGATGTGACCTGAGGTTGGTTCAATGAGCCCTAAAATCATTCGAAACGTCGTCGTTTTGCCAGCACCGTTTGCACCTAAAAAACCAAACACTTCGCCTTTTGGAATTTGCAAGGATAGCTCATTTACAGCTGTAAATTCACCGTACCTTTTTGAAACTTCACGGATAGAAAGAGACATTTAATTCCTCCTTTGTAAATAAACCTATGTTTATTGTATGGAAAAAAATGATATCTGTAAACCTTAGCAGGATTTAGGGGAATAGGACGAGAAATATGTTGAATACGCTTACAATTATACTATAAGAGGAGAGTAGATTTTATGAGTACTTACACATTAACCGCTTTTGAAAAGACTGGAGAAAAATTAATAGATGAAAGTTTCGAAGCAGCTTCTGATACAGAAGCAAAGACTATAGGCACCAAAAAGTTAGAAGAGCTTGCCTATTTAGAAAAAACACATCGATGCGTTAGCTCTAGCGGAAAGCTTGTATTGTTTCATCGTTAATACAAAACGCCGGAAAGATTTAGCTTTCCGGCGTTTTATATTACTTTACAGCTTCTTTTAGTTCTTTACCAGCTTTAAATGCCGGTACTTTTGATGCTGGAATTTGCATTTCTTCACCCGTTTGAGGGTTACGGCCTGTACGAGCAGCACGCTCGCGTACTTCAAATGTACCGAAGCCGATTAACTGAATTTTTTCACCTTCACCTAGCGTTGATGAAATTGTTTCTAGTAATGCGTCAACCGCTTTAGATGCATCTGCTTTTGTTAACTCTGATTTTGTTGCCACTGCGTTTACTAAATCTGTTTTGTTCATTTCCAATCACCTCATTAGTTTCTACATTATCTTGTGTTACCACTGTTTTGCAACTTTTAAACATGCTCTATCAATATGATAGACAAAAATATTGGCTTTTAAACTAGTTCACTTAATTTTCGGAAATATCTTTTTCACTTTGATTAAAAACAGGCGCTCGCTTTTCCAGAAACGCACGTACACCTTCCTTATGATCCGAACTTTGGCTCATAGCAAACTGACTTCTTTTCTCAAGCGCAAGCACTTGCTTTAATTGTGAAACAGATGTCTCCACATAAATTCGCTTTGTTTCCTTCAAAGCACGTGAAGGTTTTTTTAGCCAATATGAGAGATAATCTTCTACATGCTTCGCCAAATCTCCTTCTTTTATTTCATCAATTATGCCAAATTGATGAGCTTCCTCTGCTTTTAATGTCTTTCCTTCCCAAATCAGCTGTTTTGCACGATGAGCACCGATGCGCTTTTCTAGTAAAAAGTGACCGCCTCCGTCTGGAATTAGAGCAATACCGATAAAATTCATCGCAATTTTTGTGTGTCTTTCTGCAATAATATAATCAGAAGCAAGCGCAATGCTGAGCCCTAGCCCTGCTGCCGCACCGTGCAGTACACTTATCGTCATTTGAGGAAGGCTGTATAAAGTCAGTACGGCTTCATTAATCAAATCCATCACCTGCTCAAAACGTTCTGATTGTGAAGGTGACATCATCATATTAATATCTCCGCCTGCTGAAAATACTTTTCCGTTTCCTTTTACTATTAAAAAGTCCGCTTCGCTTTCTTCGACAACTTTTAAACATTGAATAAACTGCTCTAGCACTTCTTCGTTTAATGCATTTAAGGCATCCGGCCTGTTAAACGAAATTGTGGCGATACGCTCTTGCAAAACTAGTTCTACTACTTTTAATTCGACGGTCATCTTACTCACCCTTTCTGATAATGATTGAGGACTTGTTCACGAAGCGTACGTTTTAAAAATTTTCCTACCGTTGTCTTTGGAATTACATTCATAAATAAAATGTCATCTGGAAGCCACCATTTTGCAAACTGCGGCGCTAAAAATCCGAGCAGCTCTTCTGATGAAACGACACCTTTGTATGCATCTTTTAACACGACACAAGCCACTGGACGCTCTTGCCACACCTTATGAGGGACTGCTATAACACAGGCTTCAAAAACAGCTTCATGGGCAATAAGCGCGTTTTCTAGATCAACCGATGAAATCCATTCTCCTCCGCTTTTAATTAAATCTTTTGTTCGGTCTACGATTTTGATTGTTCCCTCTTCGTCAACCGTCACAATATCTCCGGTATACAGCCAGCCGTCTTTAAACGTATCTTCTGTTCTTTTATCTTTGTAATATTCAGAAGCTACCCATGGGCCCTTTAGTAATAGCTCACCCATTTCCACTCCATCCCAAGCAACTTCTCCATTTTGACCTATTACTTTCATTTCAACCCCAGGAACTAAGAAACCTTGCTTTGCTTTTACGCTGAGCTGATACTCAAAGTCTTCGCTGTACTGATAGCTTTTTAAACGGGAGACGGTCACTACAGGGCTTGTTTCCGTCATTCCGTATGCATGCATAAATTCAATTTGATATTTTTCCTGAAATTCTCGAATGACGCTTTTTGGAGCCGCTGATCCGCCACATAAAATAGCTCGCAAACTATCAACTGCGTAAGGTTTTTCTTCTAACTCTTGTAAAAAATTTAACCAAACGGTAGGCACAGCTGCAGCCAGAGTTACTTTCTCTTGTTCAATCAGAGAAGCAATCGTCTCTGAAGTACAAAAAGCACCCGGCAGCACGAGCTTTGTTCCAAACCAAACGGCAGCAAAAGGAATTCCCCATGCGTTCACGTGAAACATTGGAACGATAGGCATAGCGGTATCAGCTTCTGATAATCCAGCACTATCAGCAAGCCCTAGCGCCATACAGTGCAGATAAATAGCGCGATGAGAATATACAACGCCCTTTGGCTCTCCTGTAGTAGCAGAGGTATAACAAAGACCTGCTGGTTCTTCTTCGTTTAAATCTTGAACAAAAGAATGCGATGCATCCCCTTGCTCAATCCAATTTTCGTAATGATAAACTGGCAAGTCTGTTTCTGGCAGCTCATCTTCATCTGACATAATGATATAGGCTTCAACATGTGGAAGCTTTTGATGAATACTTTCAAATAAAGGTAAAAAGCATTCATCAAATAAAATGACTTTATCGCGTGCATGGTTAATGATGTATACAATCTGCTCAGGATCTAACCGGATATTGATGGTGTGAAGAACAGCGCCTATTCCAGGCACGGCGAAATAAGCCTCTAGATGTCTATGATGATTCCATGCAAACGTTCCGACTCTTTCTCCTCGCTTCACTCCAATTTGTTCTAGCATACTAGAGAGCTGCCGAGTCCGTTTTATTAACTGATTATAAGTTAAACGCTGAATTCCTTTTGAAGATTTAGAAACCACTTCTTTTTTACTAAACAGCTTTTCAGCTCTTTCCATCATAGATGGTACGGTTAACTGTACATTCATCATTAAGCGGCACCTCGCATCGTCATAATAAGAAAACGCTTACAACTTTTTTATATATTCAACAGATTCCGACATTTCCCTGCTGAAAATAAAAAAAGATCACTAAAAAGTGACCTTTTTATTTCATAAATAATTCATCTAAAATCTTGAGTTTCTCTTGTGTGTAGTGCTCGAATCCATCGTTGTACGATTTTGGATCTTTTGGATTCGCAAACCTTGTAATAATGCCTGTTTCTGGATGCACGAACTTACTAGATGCCCCGCATCCAAGACCAATAATCGTCTGCTTTTCCTCCATGATCATAATATTGTACAGGCTCTCTTGACCAGGGAATGAATATCCAACGTTCTCTAAATTACCTAAAATATTTTTTTGGCGATATAAATAATAAGGTTCATACCCTTGTTCTTGAGTCCACTCAGTCGCTAAATCCATCATTTTACCAATTTCATAGCGATCTGCCACTTTGTATTTCCGTTTATTTTGAGTCATTTCAGACGCGCGTTTAAACGATAGCGTATGAACAGTTAAAGATTCAGGAAGCAATTTTTTAGATTCGTCTAGCGTATGCTGAAATTCTTCTACACCTTCATTTGGAAGACCAATAATTAAATCCATGTTAATGTTATTCATCCCCATTTTTCGAGAAAGATGAAATTTATCAATAGTTTCTTCAACTGTATGATGGCGTCCAATAGCTTTTAAGGTTTCTTGAATATAAGACTGCGGATTTACACTAATCCGGTCAATATTCCATTTGTTCAAAACAGCTAGCTTTTCTTCCGTAATCGTATCGGGTCTTCCTGCTTCTACGGTAATTTCACGGATATTTTGTACATCCGGGAACGATTCATACATCTCTTCATACAGCATATCCATTTCTTCAGCGGTAATGCTCGTTGGTGTGCCTCCGCCATAATAGACGGTTGTAATGTTGACGTTATTGTCTTTTAGCCATTTTCCTACTTCACGCATTTCATAATGCAAGCCGCCTAAAAATGACGTAACGGATCCTTGACGTCCGTTAATCGCATAGGCTGGGAATGTACAGTATGCACACTTCGTCGGACAAAACGGAATGCCTATATAAATGCTGACTTCATTCTTTAACTCATGTAAATCGGGAATAGCTGCTAGTTGACGATCTACAATATGCTGCATTAAATTAATTTTGTCATCGGTAATTAAATATTCTTCCTTTAGCTCACGATGCGCTTGTTCTTTACTTTTGCCTGACTGCAGTTTCATATGAAGCAGCTTCGTCGGACGTATACCGGTCAAAATACCCCATTTTTGAACAATGCTTGTATACTCCTGTAATACAGATAAGTAGACGCGAAGCACCACATTTTTTATTTGCTTAAATTCTTCTTTTTCTGTTTCATACGGCGTAAACGATTTAGAAAGCTCTTCTGTAAACACCTTGTCCGTTTCAGCGTCATGCAGCACTGCTTTCGCATAAATTTCTTCATGAACTTTTAGCTCTACTTCGACCTTCAGCTGAGCTTCGTTATCATCCTCAAAGGAGACATTGCTTTCTTCAAAAAACAAATCTGAAATTCGGTGAAGCGGACGTAAAAAACGCTCATCTTCTATACCTTTTATATAAATGTTCAATATAATCACCTTTCAAATCAATTCTATCTAAGTAATCAGTTTACAAAACCTACGTATGTCCGGTCAAGGTGCTCAGCTCAAGGGAATGCGCGGACAGGAAACAAACGGAAAAAGAGATTGAGCCATAACTACATTCATTCAATCTAAAGACGAACAAATGAGATACATGAGCTGAACCGCTTGTTACACTTTGTTGATTTCCATGCAAGGCTTTGCTTTCGGCGGGCGGCCGATGAGCCTTCTCGTCGCTTGCGCTTTTCGCGCAGAAGTCTTCGCCTTGCCCTCCAGTCAACAGCTAGAAGCACCTACATATATGAAACCTACGTTCACTCTTCCAATAAAAAAATCCGAACGAATTGGATTCTCTATCAAGAATCTCGATTCATCGTTCGGATCTTCCTTCGGCTAAACTACTTTTGTACTAGCCTCTTTTTTCCTTTATTTATTTTAAACGAAAGCTGTCAATTTGATGAAGATAACCAAGGCGCTGCTGCTTTCTAAATAATTCTTTTACCATATAGGCTACACCATTTTCATTATTAGAACGAGTAACCCAATCCGCAAGCATTTTTAATTCTGTTGGTGAATTGCCCATGGCCACACCCATTCCTGCATGTTCAATCGTTTCTAAATCATCGTAGCAATTTCCAATTGCTACTACGTCTTCCATTGGTATCCCTAGACGATTTGCTACATAACGAACGCCGGCAGCTTTTGTGGCTCCTTTTGGCGTAATATAACATCTATTTTCATTTGGATACGAAAACCATTCAATATCCGGAACTGCACTAGCGATTGTTTGCTCGGCGTATTCTTTTTCTCTACGATCTGCAAAATACACTTCTATTTTTGGCGTAGAAACAGGTTCATCACGAAGCGTATCTCCTAATGAATCTACAAACTGCACAGGATAAAAGAGCGGTTCTCCCGTTTTTAACACGCTTTTAGCTACAATATTATTAGGAAGCTTTACACGATTTCCAATTGAAAACCTTTCATGCAAAATGCGGACATGACAATTAAAATTTTCAAAAAGCTGAATGAGATTAAATGTTTTTTCCTCGCTAATTCTCTTATCTAGTATCGGTTTGTCTATCGATGTTCCGATAAAGGCACCGCTATGAGTAATTAGCATTGCTGGATGAACTTTAAGTGACCGAGCAATTTTTTTAGCAGACGGAAAATGCCTGTTTGTTACTAATGTAACGTAAACCCCTTTATTTTTAACGAATTGAATTGCGTCTTTCGTTTCTTTTGTAACGCGCCCTTGGCTATTTAAAATGGTTCCATCAATATTCAACGCTAGCAATCGATAAGCCATATGAGAACCCCTTCTTTCATAGATGTCTAATCCGTTAGGATACGGTTATAAATGACCTTTTCATGATAGTCGGCATGTGTAGCCTTGTTACTAAGCTTATGAGCAGAACTGCACAATTAGAAGGAATTTCCGCATAAAAAAAGAGGAAAAGATTTCTCTTTTCCTCTTTCCTCTATTTCTTATTCAGCCGCACCGTAAAGTTCTTCAAGTGGCTTCATGATAATTTTGTTTAATTCACCAATTACCATGCTCATACGTTGCTCAGCTTCCATTAGCTTCGCGATATTTTGATCTTGTTGAACGATTGCAACTGTTTGTTGAGCTTGCTGAACTTCTTCTTCAGTGATTTCTTGGCCCATCATTTGCTTTTGTTGCAGCTCCATTTGCATTGTACGGAAACGCTCAAATAATTGTTTTGAACCTTGATCAGCGTTTACTGCTGCATATAAGTTTTTTAAGTTTGTGTAATCGTCGCTTTGACGAATTGCTTTTTCTAAATCATTTGCTACATCATGTAAGTTTACAGACACGTTAAGTTCCTCCTAATTAAGTTCTATAATTTCTTGACTTCCCTAACTATAACAAATTATTATATAAAATTCAGCTTAAGACCTTTATTTTCTCAGAAAACGATAAATTCTCTTCACAGATTGGGCTAATTCCTCATAGTATATATCAGCATTCGCCTACTAAAGGAAAGAAAAAGAGGATTCGTTTATGAATACTTTTACCATTTCTCTAAAACCACTAGAGAACCATATGAGCAGCGACATTTACATTAGTTCTGCTCTGTTCTCCCGTGTGAAGTGCAAGCAGGAGTTTACGTTAACAGTAGGTTCCATCACGAAAGAAGTCGAAGCCACCGTGTTTCAGCATCGAGAGTGCTGTTTCATGATGTCAGAAGCTCTATTTACAGACTTTCGCTTTCCGTATGAAACGCATCAGCTGAGAGGCATTTATGAAGAGAACTCGTTTAGGTTGGGACCCGTAATTAGCATCGTAACAGAAGTTCGAGAAGATGAAGAACTCTTTGGCTCCATTTCTGTATTTTGTAAGGAATTTGTTCAAGCTTGCAAGGAGTTAGGGTGTTTTTGCTATGTGAGCAAATTAAGCGACGTGAAGTCATTATCCCCTAAAGGATATGTTTATCGCGCTGATCGATGGGTTTATTCAGACGTTCCCTTTCCGGGAATCGTACACAATCGGATTCATGCCAGGAAAACGGAGCAAACCGCTGATTTTCAAACTTTTAAAACATTTTTAAAAGAACATGACGTTCCTTTCTTTAACGCACGCTACTTAAATAAATGGACGGTTTTTCAACAGCTTAAAGATGTCGTACACTTGCTTCCATATTTGCCGAAAACGTATCAGCTTCGTTCACGGCAAGATCTTCTTGACGCTTTGGAACTTCATGACGATGTTTTTTTGAAGCCTGTTCATGGTAGCCAAGGAAAAAACATTTTTAAAATTTCAAAAAAAGAGAAGTATATTTTAGACTATACAACGTTTACGCAGACGTATGAAAAAGAATATGAATCTCTTTATGACTTATTTGAAACGCTTTATAGTCAATTAAAAAGGCAAGGATTCCTCATCCAAGAAGGAATTTCCCTGCAGACATACAAACAGTGCCCTTTTGATTTCCGCATTCTCTGTCATAAAAAAGACGACTTGACGTGGAAAATCACGTCCATTGTCACACGTGTATCAAAACCCGGCAATTTCGTTTCAAATCTTGCCCGTGGAGGAGATATTCATCCTCCTCATCAAGTGTTAAATCAGCTCTACGATTCAAAAACTACGCGCCATATCCTTTCACTTCTAAAAGAGATTGCGATTGAAATTTGCACACAGCTTTCTCATCCGTCTGAACTTTATGCGGAATTCGGTATTGATTTAGCGATTGATCAAGAAGGAAAGCCTTGGATTATTGAAGTAAATGTCAAACCTTCCAAACAATCCGATTCAAGCGCTTTCTCCGTCCGTCCATCAACAAAAGCACTGCTTGATTATTGTCTGCATGCAACGAATTTTCAATTTCCCAAGGAGGATTTACGATGATTTCATTAGGCTTTTTAACGATTCACCCACAGCAAGAAGTGGAGTACGTGACCGAAATTGCTAAACATGCTTCTGAGTTTTCGATTGAAATATACCGTTTTACTCCTTTTAACATTCATCCTAACACCGAAAATATTGAAGGCTTCCGCTACGATTTACAACAAAAGAAATGGATAGAAGATTCCTTCTTACTTCCTTCGTTTATTTACGATCGCTGCTTTTATCGAAAAGACTCTCTGTCTAAAAAGGCTCGCCCTATTGTAAACTGGCTTAAACAGCGGGAAGATGTGACATTTTTAGGCCATGGATTACCCAATAAACTAGATGTCTATGAAGTAATTAAAAAAGATAGCTATTTATCTTCATATATTCCTCCTACCACTCCAATCGAAAGTGTAGAGCAACTTGTTCAGCTGCTTCGAACAAACGATAGCCTAATGATTAAACCTGCCAATGGCTCACAAGGTAAAGGGATTGTGAAATTAAGACAGCGCGGACGTGAAATTGAAGCTTCTTATCAACAAAATGACATTGTAAACACCATTCTATTTTCCTCTTTTCAAGAGTTTAAGAACTGGTTTACGAAAACGACCCGTGATGTACTGTATATTGCTCAGCCCCATATTTCATTTTTCCCTTATGAACGCACTCCTTTTGATATAAGACTGCTATTACAAAAAGGAATCGATGGTAATTGGAAAGAAATTGGAAGAGGAATTAGACAAGGTGAACGGGACTCCATCGTAACAAATGTAAGTTCAGGAGCATCTATTGTACCTTTTGAGAACTTGCTGCCTCGCATCCCACGCGTTCATCGTCAATATGTAATGGATGAAATCAACACCATTTGTAAAACGATTCCGTCCGTGCTGGAAAATCACTTTCCTTCTCTTTTTGAATTAGGTATTGATTTATGTATCTCGAGAGACTTCAGCATCTGGATTCTAGATTTAAATTCGAAACCGGGAAGAAAAATAGTAATGGAGACAGCACCTGAACAAAAAGAAGTCATGTATAAAAATGTCCTGTCTTACTGCGTCTATTTAGCTAACACACTATCGTATCGTAAGGAGTAATGCTATGAAAAAAACTCTTACTCGCCTTGTTGTAGTAGAGCAGCTAGGCTGCGATCTTTCTGTTCCTGCAACTCTTTACAAAGACTCCTTGAAACAAGCAGCTTTTGGAACAATGACAGCTCCATGCCTTATACAACCTTCAGAACGTGAAGAAATTCAGATTTCAGCTGAGCTAATGACAAAACTTCAAATTCCTTTCGCCCATATGATGCATCCTATTATTGTGAATGAGACCATTCACTTAGGACCTTTAATCGGTGTGTTATCCGCTGGTTTTACTGGTTCTCTGCTGCGGCCAATTGGAAAGCGTTCCCTTCACTTAGCTAAACTTCTTTCTACTGCAAGTATAACAGGGGGCCTGCCTTTTATTTTTGGAACTCATCATATCAACTGGGAGGCCGGGACCATAAACGGCTATTTTTATGAAGAAAGCGGCTGGACACAGCATGAAATCCCGCTTCCTAACGTTGTATATAATCGTTTGCCAAATCGAAAAACAGAGGGATTAGCTCCTTTTAAGTTCATTAAAGAAAAGATGATGACTGATTACGGCATTCCATTTTTTAATCCTGATTTTTTCAACAAGTGGGAAATTCATGAGCTTTTAAAACTGAACGAGCAGACAGCCTATTTGTTACCTTACACGGTTGAAAGTCCTTCGTGTAAGCAAATAAAAAAACTTCTGCTTCTTCATCAAACCGTTTATTTAAAACCGAAAAACGGAAGCTTAGGCCGCGGCATCTATACCCTATCTTTTAAGGATTCCATGTACACGCTGACTTACAAAGGAGAAAAAGGTCTTCATGTTCAAGCAAAAGAAACCTTAGAGGATCTATTATCAGAATTTGAATATTTACTTACTAATCCTTCCTACATTGCTCAGCAAGGTATTTCATTAATCAAAAAAGAAAAGCGCTGTGTAGACTTTCGCGTGCATACGAATAAAGACGGGAATAACCAATGGGTGCTTACTGCTCTAGCTGCTAAAGTGGCCGGTCCCAACAGCATCACTACGCATCTTGATTACGGCGGAGAAATTGAAGCTACAGCCAAAATATTCACTAACCCTTCTTACAAAAAAGAAATTGAAAATAAGCTAAAAGATGCCGCTATCTCAATTAGTCATGTGCTTGAACAGGAGTTGAACGGATTAATTGGAGAGCTTGGATTCGATTTTGGAGTGGATTATCAAGGAAACGTATGGCTGTTTGAAGCTAATTCTAAGCCCGGTCGCTCTATTTTTTCACACCCTGCCTTACGAAAAGCGGACCAACAAACTAGAAAACTTTCTCTAGAATACGCGATTTACTTATCTGGATACTATCTAAATACACCTGAAGGCATCAGCATATGATTACAATTTACTATCACAAAGAAAAGCAGCAGTGGTTTCATCACAACCCTTCAGCATCTTACACATGGGGAGTTCAAGAAATTGAACTTCCCTTTACTCAAAACATTTCTTCTACTCAAGCTTTTCTTCGTTTAAAAGGAGAAAAAGCTGGTCCTATTGTGGGGGTTTTAACGAACAAAGCTGTTTTAGAACAACTGAATGTAAAACAGCGTCCTTTATTAGAACTCTTACATCATACCCTGCAAGAAAAAGGAGGGCTTCTTGCTTTATTCGCTGAAGAAACAATGTCTCATCACTTCTTTGAAGGGTATTGCTTTGACGGTGCAAAAAAGCAGTGGATCAAAACAACCTTGCCGCTGCCAAACGTTATATATAATCGTTATCCAGGAAGAAAATCAGAAACCAAGAAGTTGACATCTTTACATCAAAAAATTAAAGGCAAGCACATCCCACTTTTTAATTCCGCTTTTTTTTCAAAATGGAAAGTATATCAATTATTTTCAAAGGATCCACTGCTATCTTCTCACCTTCCTAAAACCTATCGTTTAACACCAGAAATTGATATTGCTAAGCTTCTGCAAAAACACTCTTCCCTTTACTTTAAGCCTATTAACAGCAGTAAAGGTGCTGGAATTTTCCGATTATCTTCCCATAAGCATACGATTATTTATCAAGATCATAAACGCAAAGAAGAATTTTCTTCTTTACAAGCAATTGATCTTCCCAGGTCTGCTTATCTCATTCAAGAAGCTATTGAGACGCAACCATTCAAAGACAGGCGCTATGACTTACGTATTTTAGCCCATCACAAAGATAGCGGATATGTTATTAGCGGCGTCGGTATTCGACATAGTCCCTATCAATCCATTACAACACATACGTTAAACGGCGGCAGCATTTCATCTTTTCAAGATCTTGAAGATGAAGTAGATACTTCCTTTCTTTCGTCCTTTGTAAATACGTGCGGGCAAGTCCTTCAAAAGTCCTTCCCTCTAGTTGAAGAATTTTCTCTTGATATGGCAAAGTCAGCCCAAGGACAGTATTACTTGTTTGAAGTGAATGCAAAACCGATGATTTTTGATGAAACAGATATTCAAACGCAAGGTGCTAAACACATATGCAACATATTTTACAAATTAACAAAATTTTTAGATTAAATGATTTTTCATCTCCTTTTCTCATGGTAAGCTTATAATAACTAATTGAGAAAGGAGATTTTCTTTATGGTTTCACACTTTCAGGTTAAACCACTGTATCAAAATAATCGAATGCCGGGCTGGCACATCTCGTTTTATATGAATCGGGTTTATTATGAGGCTGATTATTTAAAAGATGGACAAATTGTATGGAAAACTGCGCTTTCTAATCAAATAGATGAAACACAATTAATTGATTATATTCATGAGCTTATGCTTTTTCACGTTTATGAATAGTAAGCTTTCACCGAAGGGAACGAGCACAGATGAAACAGCTGCACACACTATTTGGGGATAAAATGATTAAGGCTACAATCCCTTCTCAATTTGAGCGTTACAAATGGTTTTCATGTGATGAAGGCTTCATTGGAATTGAACACACGGCTTTATCTCAAAAAGAGCAGGCATTACTTTCTGCTTTTTTAACGCCTTATGATGAGGAAGTTTCTTTCCTGACGCCAGAACAATTGTATTGGTCAAACCTGTTATTTAAAGCACCTGAAAAAGTCATTCACTCTCATCATACGCACCATTCTTTTCGCTTTACCCAGTTTTTAATTAAACGTTTGTTTGAACAAAAAATAGAGTTTGAAAATGCGCTCCACGCCTTGTATTCTACCTCCATTACTGTGTTGTGGATCGATAAGCAATCAGGTATGGTTATCGAAACCTTTGATGATCCTAATGACTTAACTGAAAATTTATCAGACTCTATTGAGGTGCTATGTCATGATTTTGAAACTTCGATTCAGTTCTTTGAAGGGCAAATTCATTTTTTTCCGTCTTCACCGCAATTAATTTTTGAACGTGAAAAGAAATGGTTTTATGAAATTAAGCATACAGTCGAACAAAAACATGTTATCCATTTTACCGACGTTTTACCCCATTTGGTTCTGCAAGAGTCTTCAGGGGCAATCCAAAATCATATGATACATTTACTTGACTTAGTAAAAGATGATGGAGATCTTTTAGAAACGATTAAAATTTATTTAGAATGTAATTTAAACGTATCTCTTGCTGCTAAGAAATTGTACATGCATCGCAACAGCTTGCAGTATAGAATTGAGAAATTTATTGATCGCACACACCTTGATATCAAACACTTCACAGGAGCTGTGTCTGCTTACTTAGCTATTCTTGCTTTAAAAAATTCGCAGGATGAAAAATAAAATGAAAGGGTTTTCGTAAATAGTGCACGAAAACTCTTTCTTTTTTTGTGCATGTTTGCCATTTACCGTTTCATTTAAAAAAATTACACTAGAGTTAAGAAAACGGTTTCACAGAGTACATACAAGGGGGAAATGGAAATGGCTGAATTACGTTTAGAACATATTTATAAAATGTATGATAAAGATGTGACGGCGGTAAAAGATTTTAACCTTCACATTCAAGATAAAGAATTTATTGTATTTGTTGGGCCTTCAGGCTGCGGGAAATCGACAACGCTTCGTATGGTTGCAGGTCTAGAGGAAATTTCTAAAGGTGATTTTTATATTGACAGCAAGCGTGTAAATGACGTGGCTCCAAAAGATCGCGACATTGCAATGGTATTCCAAAACTACGCATTGTATCCGCATATGAGCGTATATGACAACATGGCTTTCGGCTTAAAACTTCGCAAATTACCAAAAGATGAAATCGACCGCCGCGTAAAAGATGCCGCTCGTATTTTAGGACTTGAGCAATACTTAGAGCGCAAGCCAAAAGCATTATCCGGCGGACAGCGTCAGCGTGTAGCTCTAGGTCGTGCAATCGTTCGTGATGCTAAGGTCTTCTTAATGGACGAACCTTTATCAAACTTAGACGCGAAATTACGTGTGCAAATGCGCTCTGAAATTGCGAAGCTTCACCAGCGTTTGGGTACAACGACAATTTACGTAACGCATGACCAAACCGAAGCAATGACAATGGCTTCTCGTTTAGTTGTTATGAAAGATGGGATTATCCAGCAGGTTGGTACACCAAAAGAAGTATATGAAAAACCTGAAAATGTATTTGTAGGCGGGTTTATTGGTTCTCCTGCTATGAACTTCTTAACCGGAACGTTAAAAGACGGAAAGGTTCAAGTAGGCGATTCTCTTCTTGCAGTTCCGGAAGGTAAAATGAAAATACTTCGCGAGCAAGGATATTTAAACAAACAAATTATTTTAGGCATCCGTCCTGAAGATTTCCATGATGAGCCTGTATTTATTGAATCTTCACCTGGCACAAAAGTTACAATCAAAGTCGATGTATCCGAGTTAATGGGAGCTGAAACCATGCTTTATTCTAAACTTGGCGGACAAGATTTTGTAGCACGCGTAGATTCAAGAACAGATATTAAACCGCTTCAGTCTCTGGACTTAGCATTAGATATGAACAAAGCGCATTTCTTTGATGCAGAATCTGAACAGCGCATCCGTGCTGAACACGAATAAAAAAAGACCCCTAGGGGTCTTTTTTTTATTCCTGTATTTGCTTCAATTCTTCACTGTGACAAGTAGAGCAGTAAAAGAGATGAATACATTGGTGATTTGCTAAATCACTAGGATACCCATTTTCTACTTTTAACTGATCAATTTCCATGTAAGCACTGTAATCATCAAAATAATCGCTGACTTTCCCCATATCCCCCAGCACTCCTCCACATGTTTTGCACGTCATTTGTACATCACTAAACCCATTACATAAGGAACAAATCGACATCCGCACACCTCGCTTTACCTGATCAATATGTACCTATAATATGCACGGAATAAAACTCTCTTACTCTTTATCAAACTCCACACAAAAATTTCTATAAATTACCAACAAATTTCTATGTATATGTTTTTTTCCCTTTCGCCATAATACTAGTAACAACCGAGCACAACAGCTCGCAAGCATTGAGTTACGCCGCGGTGGGCAAGCAGATCTAATCGATGCATCTGCTCGGCTGGTTCAACTCCAGCTAACTCAACCATTACAATCTATTTTATCTAACGAGGAGATGAATACACATGGCAAATTATCAAAACGCATCAAACAGAAATTCATCAAACAAGTTAGTAGCGCCTGGTGCTCAAGCTGCTATCGATCAAATGAAGTTCGAAATCGCTAGTGAGTTTGGTGTAAACTTAGGACCAGATGCAACAGCTCGTGCGAATGGATCTGTTGGTGGCGAAATCACAAAACGTTTAGTACAATTAGCTGAGCAAAACCTAGGCGGCAAGTACTAATATTAACTAATTTCATATTATGGCTTTAGCGCTCCAAGATTTCTTGGAGCGCTTTCTAGTTTCTTTTAATCAGCTTCCTCATTCTTATTCGCAAATGATTTTACGGAAACTTTGCGAATACGTCGATTTTCTACTTCCTTAATGGTAAACAATATCTCTTCATATGAAAAAAAGTCTCCTTTAGCAGGAATATGATCAAACTGCTCATATATCCATCCCCCTAAGGTATGACACGTACTGTCAGGAGAACTAACCGCTATATAGGTTAAAAATTCATCAATAGGGATGTCGGCGTTAAATTCGTACTCCTTTTCCCCAATCTGGTGTACATACTTAACAGCTTCATCATGTTCATCCCAAATCTCTCCTACAATTTCTTCTAATATATCCTCTAAGGTCACAAGACCGGCCGTTCCCCCAAACTCATCAACTACAATTGCCATGTGAACCTTACTTTTTTGAAGCTCTGGCAATAGAACAGATATTTTCATGGATTCTACTACAAAAATAGGTTGTCTCAACAAATCACGAATAGAAATCTCTTTTCTTTGGACTAAACAGGTTAAAAATTCTCTTTCTGATAAAATGCCAATAATATTATCAATATGATCTTCGTATACAGGGACTCTTGAATATCTCTCTTCAAGAAACATTTGACAAACCGAATCAATATCGGCATTTACGTCAACTGCTGTGACATCTATTCTAGGTTTTAAAATTTGCCCCACCACAATGTCATTAAAATTGAGTGAACGATGAACTAACTCTTTTTCAATATTATTAATCGTTCCTTCTTCTTCGCTTAAATCTACCATCACTTTAATTTCATCTTCTGTAATCGTTGGTGTAGGAGCAGACGCTAACAAGTGAGAAGTTCCTTTTTTCACCTGTAAAAATAAGAAGGAAATCGGGGTTAACAATTTAATAATAAGAAATAACAAGGAAGAAATCATCAGCGCAAAAGATTCGGCATGCTCTTTCGCTAACGATTTTGGCAAGACTTCACCAAAAATCAAAATGATGATGGTCATAACGATGATACTAATCACAAGTGCTAGGTTTCCTTTAAACATATCGAGGGCAATTTTAGCTGCCAAAGAGGACGCAGCGATGTTTACGACAATATTTCCTACTAAAATTGTCGATAGCGTCTGCTCAAAGTGTTCAGCAATATGCAGCGCTTTTTTACTTCCCCGATATTTTTTCTCAGCGTAATGTTTTAAACGAATTTTATTTACGCTTGAAAAGGCTGTCTCAGCAGATGAAAAAAAAGCTGATAACATAAGCAAAACGACTAATATCATCATTTGATTCAGAGGCAAGTCTCCCAAAAGACATTCACTCTCCTATTTTTTTGATTTTTCTGTCTTTTTATCATATCAAATTTTTTTGTTGTTGAATATTTCATTCATCAACTTTGTATTACTTTATGCTACGCATGCTTTTTATTATGAATAAGTATACAGATTGTATATCCTAAAGAATAGATACTATCTTTTATAGAGGGGTGCAGCCAATGAAAATTTTACTATTAGGCTCAACAGGGCGAGTTGGACAGTCTTTATTAAAAATGATGCTAAAAGATGAAAACGACGTTACTGTACTTGTTAGAGACCGCAATAAGCTAAAGATTAGTCATCCAAACCTACATATCTTACAAGGCGATGTCCTGCATCAAGAAAATATCAACTTTGCCCTCAAGCACCAAGATATCGTAGTCAGCGCGTTAAATACAGATGGTGCAGAAACAATTTCAAAAAGTATGCCGCTTATTATAAACAGCATGAAGCATTACGGCGTTCATCGTATTCTTACTATTGGAACTGCGGGCATCTTACAATCACGAACAGAACCAGAAAAGTATCGTTTTCAATCCAATGAATCAAAGCGTAAAACGACCAGAGCAGCAGAAGATCATTTAAAAGGATACTTACACTTGAAGGAAAGTGATCTAAACTGGACTGTTATATGCCCAACATACTTGCCTGACGGTGAAGTAACAGGCACTTATCGAGTGGAAAAAGATATTTTACCAGCCGATGCGGTTAAAATTTCAACGGGAGATACCGCTCACTTTACCTACCATGAGATATGGGCTCAAAAATTTCCCAAATGCCGCGTTGGAATTGCTTATTGAAAAATCAGGAGAACTTTTCGTTTTCAAAACGAGAAGTTCTACATCCAGAAAATGCCAATTATAGCTAATCCACCTAGAACAAAACCTCCTATTTGACCAACGAGAGCCGGTGTCAAAACAGGCTTTCCTTTTTCTTTCTCTAATGCGCTAATATCAAGCTTCATCTGATACATTTCTTCTTTTAAATCTTCAACCTGGTCGTGCAGCGCTTGAATCTGACGTTCTTGGTCACTCATCGACTATCTTCCCTTCCCTTTTTTATTTTTATCATATGCGTAAAAAAGTTAAAGCTTTACTTTTCAGCATCACTTTTTCTAAATGATAAAAACTCCTTTCCCTGGCTTTAGGATAAAAAACTCTTTCCTTCTCATAATAAAAAAGAATAGAGTCCTTAGTCACTGTTGAAAGGAGAACAAGATGATAAAACTTGTGTTGATTCGGCACGGACAAAGCGTGTGGAATCTGGAAAATAAATTTACAGGCTGGACGGATGTAGATCTTTCTAAAAATGGATTGCAAGAAGCGCGAGAAGCTGGAAAAGTGCTAAAGAAAAACGAATATACTTTTGATATTGCCTATACTTCTGTTTTAAAACGATCCATTCGCACTCTGTGGATTGTCTTACATCAAATGGACTTCATGTGGATTCCTGTATACAAATCTTGGAGATTGAACGAACGGCACTACGGGGCTCTTCAAGGTTTGAACAAAGAAGAAACCGCAAAAAAATTTGGAGAAGAACAAGTACATTTGTGGAGAAGGTCGATGAACGAACGTCCTCCTGCTTTAAAGACAACAGATATTCGCTATGAGGCTTCCAACCCTAAGTATAAAGAATTAGCTAAGGGACAATTTCCTGTAACGGAAAACTTAGCTGATACAGAAAAGCGGGTTCTAGAATATTGGAACGAAACTATTGCTCCTTCTATTAAAGCTGGCAAAAGAGTTATTATTTCCGCTCACGGTAATACGATTAGAGCTCTGATGCAGTATTTGGATAACATTTCGCCTGATGGCATTGCGAACTTGAATATTCCGACAAGCGTGCCGCTTGTGTATGAGCTTGATGATAATTTAAAACCTATTAGACATTATTATTTAGGCATCGACGGAGAGATTCCTACACATATTCCTTCTTCATAAAAAACGTGCCTAGATTGTAGGCACGTTTTTTTATATGTTTGAACGAAAGTATTTTCTATACGCCCAGTGATTAGTAGGACCGTGTCCGGAACCAATTTCAAGCGTATGCTTAATCGCATAGTGAACAAAATCCGAGGCGGTTTGAACTGCTTCAACCACGCTTTTGCCTTTCGCTAGTTCAGCCGTGACGCAAGCAGCAAACGTGCATCCCGTTCCGTGTGTATGCTTTGTATCCATCTTTTCATGCTTAATTTTAACGTACGTATGACCATCATACACTAAATCAATCATCTCTTGATGTGTTTGATCGTGTCCGCCTTTAATCACTACATGTTTTACACCTAGCGCATGCATCTGTTTTGCTGCTTCTTTTCGGTCTTCAATCGTGTGAATTTCTTTGCCTGTGATGACTTTTGCCTCAGGTATGTTCGGCGTAATGACTTCACAAAGAGGCAATAATTCTTTTAGAGCCTGTACGGCTTCTCTTTGAAGAAGAGACTGACCGCCTTTTGCAATCATAACGGGATCAACTACAACATTTTGCAGTCCGTACTGTTTGATTTTACGAGCCACTGCGTAAATAATATCAGCACTGAACAACATACCTGTCTTCACTGCATTAGGAAATAAGTCAGTGGCAATTGAATCTAACTGCGTTTCAACTGCTTCTACTTCTAAAGGATAAACTCCTTGAACGCCAACTGTATTTTGTGCAGTCACAGCTGTAATAACAGACATGCCAAAAACGTCACGCTCTTGAAATGTTTTTAAATCAGCTTGAATGCCTGCTCCTCCACCGCTGTCTGATCCAGCAATGGTTAATGCTTTTGGTACTGTCATGCTTGAAACCTCCATCTCTTTCTTACCCAATATACCGATGATAAAGTGACTTTGCTTCTACTATATCATTTGTTCCATGGACAAAGACGCGCCCATCTTGAAACATAACTAAACGGTAATCATCTACATAAAAAGAAAGCAGATACGGATTTTGTTCAATTTTATATCCTTTTTCTTTTAATCGTTCACCTAAAGACTGCAGCGGCTGCTTAGCTGATTTGCCCGGACGGATTTGTACCGTGTTTCTTCCGCATAGCACAGCTGTTTTCGTTTGATTTTCATATTGTAAAAAGGGATACGTTTGTTCACCGCCGCATGAGCGGCAAGCAGATTTGCGAAACACGTTCACATTGATGCTCGTATACTCATTTTTCCATACGTCAAACGAAACAAGTTCCCTCCTGAGCGCATTCCAGTCTCCGACTAATATTTTTAACACTTCTGTTACTTGATGAGCGACTACCATTTGTACAGCAGGACTAATAATCCCCACTGTATCACATGTCAACCCTCCAAGCGGTACAGATTCAAGCAAACAGGATAAACACGGTGTTTCACTTGGTATGATAGTATAACTAATTCCATAACTTCCTACACAAGCTCCGTAAATCCAAGGAATATCATATTTTTGTGATAAATCATTCATTACAAGGCGTGTGTCAAAATTATCGGTCGCATCAATCATAACATCTACCCCCTCAACAAGCTGTTCTAAAACTTGAGGGGTACCGTCTGCTACGTGCGCTTCTACTTTTACATCATGATTAATATCGTGAAGCCTTTTTTTAGCAGCAATTGCTTTTGGAATTCTTTTATCAGCATCTTTTTCACTATATAATTGCTGACGCTGAAGGTTGCTCCACTCTACATAGTCCCGGTCAATGAGCGTTATTTTCTTTACCCCCGCTCGCGCAAGGGCCTCGGCGTTCCCTGTTCCAAGAGCACCTGCTCCTACAATCAGAACATGCTTTTCTTGAATTAGCTGCTGTCCGCCTTTTCCAATAGGTTGAAACAGTTCTTGGCGGGAATAACGATTAATCAACCGATACTCATCCCTTCTGTTGGACTGCTTGCCGTGGCATATTGTTTCTTTTCAATACGTCCTGCTTCAAATGCTGCTCTTCCTGCCTCAATCGCTAGCTTCATAGCACGAGCCATTTTCACAGGATCTTTTGCTCCTGAAACAGCTGTATTTAATAACACACCATCTGCTCCTAGCTCCATAGCTTGAGCTGCGTCTGAAGCCGTTCCAATACCTGCATCTACAATTACTGGAACAGTTGATTGTTCAATGATAAAACGCATGTTCAACGGATTGATAATACCTTGACCTGAACCGATAGGCGAAGCTCCTGGCATAATGGCATGTACGCCTAACTCCTCTAAACGACGCGCAAGTAAAACATCATCTGATGTGTAAGGTAAAACGGTAAAGCCCTCTTTTAACAGTTCTTCACTAGCTTTTAATGTTTCAACTGGATCAGGAAGAAGCGTCTTATCACATCCAATTACTTCTACTTTCACCATGTCACAAAGTCCAGAAGCCTTTGCTAATTTAGCAATACGTACGGCCTCTTCTGCATTTTTTGCTCCAGCAGTGTTAGGCAAAAGAGTGAAACGCTTCACATCAAGCGCTTCTAGTAAATTAGGCTGATTTTGATCAAAAATATCCATTCGTCTAACAGCAAATGTTAAAATTTCTGTTTCCGACTCTTCTACCGCTTGACGCTGAGTCGTAAAGTCCGGAAATTTTCCTGTTCCTAATAATAAACGTGAATTAAATGTATATTGTCCAATTTTTAACATACTCTTCATCCTCCTCCTACAAATGAAACGACTTCTAACGCATCTCCATCTTTTAAACTTGCATCACTATGTTCTTCTTTTTGTAAAATATTCTTGTTTAGCTCAACAATTACCACTCGTTCGTGCAGGTTCTGAGCCTGCAACAAGTGCTGAACCGTTTCAATTTCATCTCCAACAGTAACGGTCTTACCATTAATGATTAGATTCAATGAACTCCCTCCATTACTCTAGTTAGCTGAAATGATGTAAAAAATGAATGATTCGGCTTTTTCCCTAACAAAGCATCAGCCATAATTTTTCCAGTTGCAGCACTTAATAAAATACCGTTTCGGTAGTGGCCAAACGCCATGTGTAGATTCGCTATTTCAGGATGCTCTCCTAAATAAGGCCAGCCATCATTTGTTTGTGGACGAAGACCTGCCCATGCTTTTTCAAATGTGGCTTCTTTAATAGCCGGCAGAAGCGCAGAAGCTTTATTCAGCAAAAATTGAATACCTTGTGCAGAAACCGTCTTGGTAAAGTCATGCTTTAGCTTAGTTGCCCCTATTACGATTCTTCCACCAGTCTTTGGCACTAAGTAAAAACCTTCATCTAAAAAAATCGTTTTAGAAAGCAGCGGCTTATGACTTTGCAGAGCAATACACTCCCCTTTTACAGGAAACACCTGACCTAAATGTTCAGAAGAAATAAAGCGTTTAGCCCATGAGCCTGCTGCAATAACTACTTTTTCTCCATAAAAAGAGCCTTTGGACGTCTGTATACCTTTTACTGTTTCATTTTCCATAATAAGAGAATGAACGTCACAGTATTCAAATACATCTGCTCCGTGATACAAGGCTCCATGAGCAAGAGCTTGCGTTAACTTAGCTGGAGCTAGCTGGCCGTCCCCCGGTATTGTAATGGCTCCGTATATGTCTGGAGAGAGCCCGGGTTCTAACAAACGCGCTTCTTTTACATCGATCCATCTTACATGTTCATCCCACCGGTGGTGCTGAGCGGCTTTTTTCTTTAATACGTGTGCATCTTCTTCTGTTACAGCGACTTTTAATAAGCCTTTTTGAATGAGCTCTACGTCGATGGCCGTTTTTTCTTTTAGTTCCTTCACCAGCTCAGGAAACATGCTTCGGCTCTTAATAGCAAGGTCTAAAAGAGGACCTTCTTCATCAATTTCAGCTTGGGCACCTAAAATACCAGCGGCTGCACTTGAAGCTTCACAACCAATTTGATTGCGCTCAAGAATGGCCACTGATGCTCCTTGTTTTGACAAATGATAAGCGATAGAAGAGCTGATTATGCCTCCTCCGACTAACAGTACATCATAATGCTGCTTCATTTTCTCCACCTCCAGATGTCCATATATGAGAATATTGTTTAATCGCTTCAAGGGGATTTTGCGCAAGCATGGCACCAGACATCACAGCTATACCGTGTGCTCCTGTTTGCAGTACCTCTTTGGCATTTCCAGGTGTAATCCCACCAATCGCAATAACTGGTATCTCCACAGCGTCTACTACTTCTTTTAGCGCTGCTATCCCTCGACTTTTTAATCCTTTTTTTGAATGAGTTGAATAAATATGTCCGTATAGAATATAATGAGCGCCATCTTTTTCAGCTTCTAGAGCTTCTTCCACAGAGTGAACTGATTTTCCGACAATAAGAGAAGGAAATGCGTCTCTAACACACGAAACATCTAAACTATGATAGGCAAGCTGTACGCCTTTTGCTTTTAAAGCATGCGCTACATCAACTCGGTCATTTACAATAATTTTAGAGAGACAAAATGGCAGGCTTTCTAGCAAACATTGAATCTGCTTTGCCGTTTTCTTTTTTTCTCTAATATGAATGGCACCCGCAAAAGGCTCAATAGCCGTTAAAATGTCTCGAACCTCTTCAATTGGCTGCTTATCTGTTGTAATGACATGAAATTTAGGAATATCCATATGATCGAAACCTTTCCTTTCAGAATAAAGAGAAATTTCAATCACTTCATCTTGTGTAGAGGGCTTTATTACATACAAAAAACCACTCTACAACGTAGAGTGGTTAGCATGTATCGTTATGTAAACATGATCGCCACTTCCCTACGCTGGTACAAACCAGATCAGGTTCAAAGGGTCCGAAATACATTCGTCTCAGCTTCAAAAAGCTCCCCTAGTGATTGCTATTTATTGATTTTGTTTTTGCACTTAAAATTATAACACAACTAGATGTAAATACAATATCTCTTTATGCTCTTACGGCTCTCTTCCTTTTATAGATGTATCTTTTAAGCTTCTTTACTAAGAGGCCCGGCGCACCACATCATTCTGCTTTTTATATGGTTAGTAATCGGTATAGTCGTCAAATTCTTCTTTGTCTTTTTCCTTTTTCCGATCCCATATAAACAGCAGGAGTAACATAATAAAAGTTAGAATATAAAAACCGTAAAAAATAAATGCCGCCACAACATTTATAAATAAAAATAAAAAACCGATGATCTGACCTGCAACAGCTACAATCAACAAAATGTATTTCCAAACTTCTGCTTTTCTATCCATTCTCTACTTCTCCGTCTTTTTGTTTTTCCCTACTAGAAACGTTCTCTTTACTTAAATAAAAACGTTCCTGCCAGTAAACCGACTGTAAATAAACCAACTGTTCCAAATGCTGAAATCCCCACGTACGCCAACATTTTCCGATAAGATTTTTCTCGAATTAACTGCACGGTTTCCACACTAAACGTTGAAAAAGTGGTAAAAGCCCCGAAAAAACCAATGCCGATCATTAGAAATATTGAATCATTATAAGCATGACTCGGAACCTTTCCATAATAACTACCGTAAAAAAGACCAAGGCCAAACGCACCAAGCAAGTTAACAAACAGCATTGATACTGGAAAAGGAGGATTTGAAACTGTTTTTGTAACCTTTAATCCCAAAAGATAACGGCATATGCCTCCAGCTGCCCCCCCAAGTGCCAAGCTCACTATGCTCATTTACTTCACCTCATGTACTTTTACTAAATTTTTCCCTGCCGCTTCACCGCATAGATAGCCTGCTAAGGCAAGAAGGATTCCACCTACTAAAGAGACAATGACATAAATGGCTCCCCAAAATAAATGGTGCTGTGTGAGGGAAATGACGTCTCCTGCAAACGTTGAATACGTGGTAAAACCGCCGCATAAGCCCACGCCTAGTCCAAGCTTGATCCATTCCTTTGGCTGTTTCCATGCAAAAAATCCCGTTAATAGTCCTAATATGAAGCTACCTAATAGGTTTTCAATTACTGTTCCTATTGGATACCCCGTATATAATAAGGAAAGATTTAGAAAATAACGTGCATATGTACCAGCGATAGCACCAAAAGCAATTGAGATTAAGTTTATGGCTTTCATCATATCGCTCCGTTTCATAAATTCTTCTTTAAGTGTACCATAAGGAATTTATTTCTACCTTAACATTTAACTATATGTTTATTGCACCAAAAGTCATGAAAAAATGAAAGAGAAAATCGTCGCATGAAACTTCCTTTTTCCTCCTCAAATCTCCCTTAAAAATCCACTTAATCCAAATTTTAAAATCTTTCTGTATCCTTATGACAAACCGTGTATAGAAGGTATATTTCCCTTATTTTAAGTCACATTAATCGTATAAGTTTTTTTTGTTGACTTTTGCTGTGTTCTTGTTTAGTATCACAGAGTATCATTTCCTATCAGAATACTAGGGGGTTTAGAAAATGAAGAAATTTGCTGCACTTTTGTCGCTACTATTAGCTTTCACAGTTGTGCTTGCCGCATGCGGTTCTAGCTCAAAAAATGAAGCAAACAATGGAGACAATAAATCTTCACAAGAAGATTTATATAATAAAGTGAAAAAAGATGGCGTATTAACAATTGGAACTGAAGGTACATACCCTCCGTTCACTTTTCATGATGACAAACAAAAGCTAACTGGGTTTGATGTAGAATTGGCTCAAGAAGTAGCTAAACGCCTTGGCGTAAAAGCTGAGTTCAAAGAAACACAGTGGGATGGCATGTTTGCTGGATTAGATGCTAGACGATTTGACATGATTGCTAATGAAGTTGGTATTCGTGAAGATCGTCAAAAGAAATACGATTTCTCTGATCCATACATCCAGTCAGGCGCTGTATTAATTGTTCGTAAAGACGAAAAAGATATCAAATCATTTAAAGATTTAAAAGGAAAAAAATCAGCGCAGTCATTAACAAGTAACTATAAAGACATGGCTCAATCTTATGGTGCAAACATTACGAGTGCTGAAGGTTTTGCTCAAGCAGTAGAACTAATGAGCGCAAACCGTGTTGATGCTACAATCAACGATAAATTATCGTTCCTTGACTATAAGAAAAAGCACCCTAACGCACCTATCAAAATCGCGGATGAAAAATCCGATGGTGCTGCAAGCGGCTTTATGTTTAGAAAAGACAGCGGTAAGTTAGTGGATGAAGTAAACAAAGCATTGAAAGATATGAAAAAAGACGGAACATACGCAAAAATTTCTAAGAAATGGTTTGGCGAAGATGTTTCTCCTAAATAATATTTTTCCTGATGGAGAGCGATTGAATCAATTGATTTCAATCGCTCAATCATCTCTCTTACCAATGCTAAAGGGAGCTATTCAATATTCTATTCCACTAACATTAATCACGTTTGTACTCGGTATCATTTTAGCTGTCTTAACAGCCTTGGCTCGTTTATCATCTATAAAAGTTTTAAATATAATTGCGCGCATCTATGTATCGATTATTCGAGGTACACCGCTGCTTGTGCAATTATTTATTATTTTCTACGGCTTACCCAATTTAGATATAACAATTGACCCATTTATCTCTGCTATTATTGGATTTTCATTAAGTGTAGGTGCGTATGCATCTGAAATTATTCGAGCAGCGATTCAATCTATTCCTAAAGGACAGTGGGAAGCTGGCTACTCACTTGGTATGACCTATTCCCAAGCGTTAAGACGGATTATTTTACCGCAAGCAGCACGTGTATCGATTCCGCCATTATCTAACTCTTTTATTAGCCTTATTAAAGATACGTCACTTGCATCGCTTATTCTTGTTTCTGAGATGTTCCGTAAAGCTCAAGAAATTGCTTCGACTAACTATGAATTTTTACTTCTTTATAGTGAAGCAGCGCTCTTGTACTGGATTATGTGTACAATCTTATCCATTATCCAAGAACGCATTGAAATAAGACTAGATCGTTACGTATCTAAATAACCGTTTCGAGTAGCTAAAGGAGTTTTTCATATGATTAATATCAAAAATTTGCATAAATCATTCGGTGATTTGCAAGTATTAAAAGGGATTGATTTGGAAGTTGAACAGGGCAAGGTAATTGTATTAATCGGTCCTTCTGGATCGGGTAAAACTACTTTTTTACGTTGCTTAAATCTTTTAGAAATCCCAACAGACGGCACGATTGAACTTGATAAAAAAAGCATGAATTTTACCAAGCCTGTTCGCAAAAAAGACATTACCTCATTTCGAAGTCTAACAGGTATGGTCTTTCAAAACTATAACTTGTTTCCTCATAAAAATGCGCTTGAAAATGTTATGGAAGGGCCTGTAATTGTAAAAGGTGTTCCTACTCAAGAAGCAGAAAAAAGAGGGAAAGAATTATTAACACGAGTTGGCTTAGGAGATAAGCTTGACTTTTATCCTTTCCAGCTGTCTGGCGGACAACAACAGCGTGTTGGCATCGCCAGAGCAATGGCGATGGACCCAAAAGTTATGCTGTTTGATGAGCCTACTTCAGCTCTTGATCCTGAGCTTGTAGGAGACGTTCTTCAAGCCATGAAAGACTTGGCAAAAGAAGGAATGACGATGGTGGTGGTAACTCACGAAATGCGCTTTGCCCGTGAAGTAGCGGATGAAGTTATTTTTATGGATCAAGGTGTCATTATGGAAAGAGGGACACCGGATCAAATATTTTCAAATCCTCAACAAGAGCGGACACGTCAATTCTTGAATATGATTCATTAAAAAGGTTGCACACTTTCATGTGCAACCTTTTCTTTATTTGGCTACTGCTTTTTTCATCAAATCTGTAATGTACGTAAAGAATGCTTCAGCTGTGACATCATATACGACATCTACAGGTCGTCCCTCTTCGGAAATTTCTGTTCTTCCTTGGCTCGGTGTTTCTGTATGCACAATACTCGAAACGGTTTTTACCTTCACAAGTGTTGAATTCCCTGTAAATGCTGTTGTGAGTACATCCCACAAATAATATGTTGAATTGGTTTCAACGTGTACAAGCGGCGGGCAAGCCGCATAGCACTGCCCTACAAAGTCTACTCCTTCATATCTTCGAAGTGAAGCCCACATTTGACGAATAGCGGGCGTTAAGGGAACTTGATTCGTGCTTTCTAAAGCAACCATCTCAACTTTAATTTTGCTTTTCCATACTTTCGCTACTGCTTCTGGATCCCAAAAAGCATTCCACTCCGCCGTTCCATCATGTTCAGGTTCCTGCACATTTCCTACTTCTTGAAATGTACCGCCCATCCACACTAATTTATCAATTTTCTCTTCTATTTCCGGCGCTTTTTCAAGTGCTCTTGCTAAATCAGTTAACGGTCCTGTAAATAATAAAGTCGTTTTCCCGGCTGTGTGCTGCAATGTTTCAATTAAATGATCGTGAGCAGGCAGCTGACTTATTTTTGTTTGCACTTTCCCTTTTTCATTTAAAATCGGCAGCGCATCCACATAAAACGTATGCATGCGCCATTCTTTTGGAAATGGGTTCATACCTCGTGAAGTAGATTTGGCTACCTCGATATCATAAATTCCAAAACGATCAATAATTTTTTGGCTTGCGCTGATGCCCGGTTCTAGGTATCCGTCAGCAGGAATAACAGATACCCCCGTTACCTTTACATCATCCATTTGCAGCAGTAAAAAAAGCGATACTAAATCATCAATGCCTGCATCATGGTTAAAATATATGTTTGTACTCATTTCTCTTCTCCTCTTTTCTATGTATTGCTAACTAATAGCTATACCGCTATTTTATAATGAAATAATCCCTTTCGTAATGAAAGTATTGGGAACTTCTTTTACTATTTTCTATAATGGGTATAGAAATAAGGTAATCTATGTATAGATATATACATCTCATTATAGAAAGGAGAAATAAAATGGAGCAATCATTTTCAGCATTAATAGTAGATAAAAAAAGTGAAGAGCAAGTGGAGGCGTCCGTCCAAGAACTGACGCTAAACGATTTGCCAGAAGGCGATGTACTTATTCGCGTTCATTATTCAGGGGTGAATTATAAAGATAGCTTAGCCAGCATCGCAAACGGCAATATTGTGACAAGCTACCCATTTGTCCCAGGAATCGACCTAGCAGGAGTTGTTGTATCTTCTGACAGCCCTGATTTTAAAGAAGGTGATCGTGTCATTGCAACAAGCTATGACATTGGCGTATCACACTTTGGAGGCTATAGTGAGTATGCGCGCATACGCAGCGAATGGATTGTCCCTCTTCCTCAAAATTTAACGTTAAAAGAAGCAATGATTATCGGAACAGCTGGCTTTACAGCTGCTTTATCTGTGCATCGCTTAGAGGAAAACCATGCTAGTCCATCTAATGGCTCTGTGCTTGTAACAGGCGCTACGGGAGGTGTAGGAAGCTTTGCGGTTGCCATTCTTTCAAAATTAGGCTACACAGTGGAAGCAAGTACGGGAAAAAGCTCGGAAGCAGCTTATTTGAAAGAGCTTGGCGCTTCCTCTATTGTAGCGCGTGAAGATGTTTATAACGGCAAATTAAAAGCATTAGGCAAGCAAAAATGGGCCGCTGCGGTGGATCCCGTGGGCGGAGAGCCTCTAGCTTCTGTTCTCAGTCAAATTCAGTACGGAGGCTCTGTAGCTGTCAGCGGGCTAACAGCTGGAGGTAAAGTGCCAACAACCGTCTTTCCCTTCATTTTAAGAGGGATTAATTTATTAGGTATCGATTCTGTTTACTGTCCAATGCCTACTCGAAAAGAGATTTGGAATAGACTCGCTAATGACTTTAAGCCTGAAAGCTTCGAACCTTTCATTCAGCAGGAAATTTCACTACAACAGCTCCCTGAGGTACTTCCGACTTTATTAAAAGGACAAGCTCGAGGACGAACAATTGTGAAGCTATAAAAAAATGGAGAAACCTAGGTTTCTCCATTTTTTTACGAACAGAAGCATGTTATTACGCATCTATTTTTGCTATTAAATCCGTCACTAATTCTTTCATCGTCACATCGGCTAAGACTTGTTCCATAGCATCTTGAGAACGTTTTAAAATCAATTCAAGAACACTTTGAATATTGGCTCCTACAGGACACTCCACATTCGGATTTTCATGCATTTGAAACAATTCTCCTTCTTCCACTGCCGCCACCGCTCGATAAACGTCTAACAACGTTATCTCTTCTAAATCTTTCAATAGATACGCTCCGCCAGCTCCGGCTTTTACACCCACGAGTCCAGCTTTCTTTAACATCCCAATTACTCGTCTTATAACAACAGGATTTGTATTTACACTGCTAGCAATCCACTCTGAAGTACTAGGGTGACTGCTATCTACTTTAATTAAAGATAGTATGTGAACGGCCACGGTGAATCGACTGCTAATTTTCATTGCTCTCACTCCTATTTTGTTGTAATCATTATAGTTACAACATTTATGAAAGTCAAGCATGCTTTTTTAGCAAAGAATGTCCTCTTCTACCGCCTCATAAAAACGCAGCGTTTTCTTGATTTCCATAGCTTCAGAAAATGCTTTCGTTTTCTTTTTATTCGCTTCTTTATGTTCGTTCACATGTTCTTCTCTTGAGATCCACGCTTGAAAGAACTGCTTATCTTCCCACTTGGATACAAAGACATATTCAACTTTATCTGCGGAATCTTTTTTCCAGCATTCGAACGATAAATTTCCTTTGGCTGCCTCAATTTCTGTTTTGTTTTTCTTAGCTTTTTGCTTGAGCTGTTCTTCAAATTTCTTTTCTGTTTCAAAACTTGCGTTTACAACAAACATCTTATCTTCCTTTCTAAATGAAAATAATTCTCATTTAATTATCGCATGCTCATTTTATTTTTTCAATTTATACGGATAACAAGTTACAGAAGTACAAAAAGACCGCTGTTTAAGCGGTCTTCTTTTTTACAAATGTTTTCTATGCACTGTTTTTCCATCATACGTAAAGGCGATTGGCTTGCCTTCCATTACCGTTTCTAGATGAACGGGGCGGCCCCAAAGCTGATGAACGTACGGTACCACTTTTTCTAAGTATTTGACATCTAATTCAATTCCTTCATACCAGTGTTTTAAATAGAGCTCTCCATTTTTTAAATAGTCTCCATTGGTTACTGTGATGTAAGGAAATCCGCCGTTTACGCGCATATTAACAAGCTGATCTCTAACTTCTGTCCACTCTTTGTCGACGATTTTATAATCTTTTCCTTGTTTTTGGAATAAGTACATATCCTCCCGCATGACTAAATCTTTTGTTAAGTAATTGCGGATAAAGGAAATATCTGATTCAACTTCACGTACCTCAAACATCTTCTCTCTTCCTGATCCGGGCTCGACGCCCCTGCGAATCATATCTTCTGTTGGATTATTGTAGCGTTCTTCAATGTCTTCAAAGATTTTTAATCCTAAATAATATGGATTAATTCCCGTCTTAGACGGCTGCACAACCCCTGCATTTAGCTTGGCGAATTCTATCGCTTCATCACTCGTTAAGTCCATTTCTCGAATAATGCGCTGATGCCAGAAAGAAGCCCAGCCTTCATTCATAATTTTTGTTTCAAGCTGCGGCCAGAAATAAAGCATTTCTTCTCGCATCATCGTTAAAATATCCCGCTGCCAATCCTCTAGATAAGGACTGTATTCTTCGATAAATAATAAGATGTCTTTTTCAGGCTGAGGCGGAAATTTTTTAAAAGATTTTGGAGGTTTTGGTTTTTTCTTTTCTTTATAATCCAAATTCCATAAATCATCGTAAGGAGAAATGATTTCTTCTTCCGATGATTCTACATCATCTATGCTCCAAGAAAGCTTGGCACGCATAAGAGACGGATCAATATGTTCCTGAATCGATAGGACAGCATCCAAAAACTTTTCTACTTCACGCTTACCGTGCTTTACTTCGTATTCTTTAATTCGATCAGCGGTCGCTGCCATACTTTCTACCATATCCCGTTTAGTGTTGGCAAAACGGCTGTTATTTTTAAAGAAGTCACAGTGGGCTAACACGTGAGCTACAATTAATTTATTTTGAATAAGCGCATTGGAATCCAATAAAAATGCATAACAAGGATCTGAATTGATAACTAATTCATAAATTTTACTCAATCCAAGATCGTAGTGTAATTTCATTTTGTAAAATTGTTTTCCAAAGCTCCAATGTGAAAAACGAGTTGGCATCCCATATGCACCAAACGTATAAATAATATCTGCCGGGCAAATTTCATAGCGCATCGGATAAAAATCTAAGCCGAAACCGCTAGCTATTTCCGTAATTTCATCAATCGCACGGTATAATTGCTTATAATCTGCTTCTTTCACGACAGCTCCCCCTTTCACTCCTTACTTCAATCTATGTACAAACATGTCAATTCATGTGTTTTCATCAAAAAGAAGCTTTATTTTTTCAAGAAAAGGGGATTTTTACTTAGTTGTCTTAAATAATGGATGTAATATAACTGTTACGCTGCATCATTCTTTGCTCTTCTTATCATTTATCCGGTGCTGTACGTTTATTCTTCTTGCATAATGACTACAACCTCTTTTAATTATGCACTGGTCTTTTGCCCAACATTTACAGCGTAAGAATTCCTGCAAATATCATACACTAATTTCAACTCCTCAAAAGGAGGAACGTTATTAATGGATGTAATTGATTATGATCGAGCTTTATATTACACACACCGTTCACAATGGGATAACTTATTAATTTTAATGGTTCGAACAGACGACGATTTTCTTTCAAAAAAGATTGAACATTTTTTGCACGCCTACAATTTTGAACGAAACTACCGCATCATTCAAGAAGAGCTCTATTCTTTACTACGCTACATTGATCATGCAACGGAATATTCGGAGCACAACCCGGAGCTTCTGGAAGAATCATTGTACTAGTATTTTTGATACACACACTTGGACAAAGAAGGGATGAATTCCCTTCTTTATTTTTTTATGTTGCACTAAAAATATGCATACTTTATTTCAAAAAGCATCAAATAATATATGTAAACATATTTATTTTTACCGTTGACATAAAAGTGAATTCGACGTACAATCTTCAGTACATACGCTAAGATATTTCAGTACATACTGGGAGGAACATATATGAGTACTAAAAGGTTTCGCACATTAGATTTAACATTAGCCGGTATGTTTGCAGCTCTTATGGCTATTGGTGCAAATATTACTTCTTGGGCACCTTTTTTACAAGTAGGCGGCGTGCCTCTTTCGCTTCAGCCTTTTTTTGTTATATTAGCAGGACTTTTACTTGGGAGTCGAATGGGTTCTATTTCAATGATTGTATACGTATTAATTGGCATTGCCGGCGCTCCGGTATTTGCTCAATTTAAAGCAGGAATTAGTATTTTATTTGGAAGCACCGGCGGCTTTTTGCTTTCTTATATTGTCGCTGCATTTATCACAGGAAAAATTATGGAAATGCGCGGCAAGCCGACTTTTTCTATCTTTTTAATTTCATCGCTAGTTGGTATTGCAGTTATTTATTTAATTGGTACTACGTATATGTATGTAGCGGTTAATTACTGGCTTGAAGCTCCTGCAATGACATATGCAGCCGCTTGGAAGATTATGTCGTGGTTTGCGGTAAAGGATCTTATTTTTACTGTTCTTGGGGCTATGCTTGCTCCGAGAATTTATAAAGCCCTACGATCTTCTTCGTACTTGTCAAATACGCAATCAAATAAAGTATCATAAAAGAAGCCTGCTCAAGTTTGAGCAGGCTTTACTTTTATACCGTTTTCACTTTATCTAATACACGTTCTACTTCACCCATTACAGCTGTTTGTACAGCTTCTAAATGGGCAATGCTCGTCGCTTCATCTTCTGACACGACGCCAAAATAGAACTTCACCTTTGGCTCTGTACCAGACGGACGAAGGCAGAACCAAGAACCGTCTTCTAAGATATATTTTAATACATTTGATTTTGGTAATGTAATTTCTTCTACTTTTCCTGCTTTAATATGCTGACGCTCACTTAATGTATAATCCTCTACAACCGAAACATTTAATCCTGCAATATTCGTAGGAGGCTCATTTCTAAATGTAGCTAAAATATGCTTAATTTGCTCAGATCCTTCTTTTCCTTTAAGCGTTAAAGATTTCAGACCTTCACGATAGAAACCATATTTAGTGAACACTTGCTGAAGTGCTTCATATAGCGTCATGCCCTGCTTTTTATAATAAGCACAAGCTTCTACTGCTAGAATGGCTGCTTGTACAGCATCTTTGTCACGAGCAAAGTCACCAATTAAATAGCCGTAGCTTTCTTCATAACCGAATTGGAATGTATACTCGCCCGTTTGCTCATATTGCTTAATTTTTTCACCGATAAATTTAAAACCTGTTAGAGTGTCAACAACTTGCAGTCCAAATGAACGAGCAATTTGTGCGCCGATTTCTGACGTTACAATCGTTTTTAACACAACGCCATTAGCAGGCAGCACGCCTTTTTCTTTCTTTTGAGAAAGCAAATAGTGAAGCAATAAAGCACCCGTTTGGTTTCCTGTTAATAACGCATATTCGCCGCTTGGATCTTTGACAGCAATTCCCAAACGGTCTGCATCTGGATCCGTTGCGATTAAGATATCTGCATCAATTTCTTTTCCTTTACGAACAGCATATTCAAATGCAGCCGGTTCTTCAGGATTCGGAGATTTAACCGTCGAGAAATTTGGATCAGGAAGTTCTTGTTCTTCAATAACCGTGACATTTTCGTAACCGATGGATTGAAGCGCGTTGCGAACTGGCTTATTAGCTGTACCATGTAGAGGTGTAAAAACCACTTTTAAGTCTTTACCTGTTTCAGAAGCTAGCTCTGGATTAATTAAAATCGTTTTTAGTTTCTCATTGTATGCTTCGTCAATCGCTGAACCAATCATTTCAATAAGACCTTTTTCTTTTAGCTCCGCTTCAGATTGAACAGCTAATGTAAGTTCATTTTCCACAGCATTTACAAAGCCAACTAGTTCATCAGCTTCTTTTGGCGGCAGCTGACCACCGTCTGGACCATATACTTTGTATCCATTATATTCAGGAGGATTGTGGCTTGCTGTAATAACAATACCTCCAAATGCGTTTAACTCACGCACTGCAAATGAAAGTTCAGGTGTTGGTCTTAGCTCTTCAAATACATATGTTTTAATTCCGTGACTTGCTAATGTTTTTGCTGCTTCCATTGCAAATTCAGGGGATTTGTGGCGAGAATCATATGCAATGACTACTCCTTGGTTAATAGCTTCTTCGCCAGCTTGTTTAATGTACTCAGCAAAGCCTTCAGAAGCTTTTCGGATTGTATACGTATTCATACGGTTTGTACCCGCTCCAATTTCCCCACGCATTCCGCCTGTTCCAAATTCCAATGTTTTGTAAAAACTATCTTCTAATTGTTTTTCATCACCTTTGATTGCGTCTAAATTTTGACGTAATTCAGGATCTAAATTTGGATGATTAACCCAAGATGTATACGTTTCTTTCCAACTCATAAAAAAAAGCCCCCTTATATAAATGTAAATATGTATGAAAAGAGAAAAACGAGTAATCGTCTTTCTCTTTTTTTAACAGTCATATTATATTTCTTCGTCAAAATTTGACTTCCTGCTATTATATTATGGCTGTATTGACAAATTTTGAGGTACTTTTTTATTTTATCATGAAATACCTGTCATACGGTTAACTTTTTCATCTACTGGTACAACTGCGTCATGAAGGTGCTGTTCTAATTCATCCGTATAAGCTTTTGTTTGCTCAGGCGTCCACTTTAACTCTTCGGCCATATGAGCAATCACTTGTTTTTTCCAGCTTCTTACCCAGTTGATATCAAAGAATAAAGCGCCCGTACGTCGAATGAAGAAGTCCACTGGTTTTGAAACCATTTCTTCTTCGATGCCATATTGAATTTGCAGAAATACACTAGCTGGAAGGTCGCTGTTTTTTAGCTGATCCGGACGTTCAATCATGTAGCGGTATACTTTATCTACGTTTGAGCCATAGCGTTTTACAAGCTTTTCAGCAGCGTCACGTGATAACCCTAGTTTGATGCCTTCTTTGACTTTTTGCTCTACAAACGTTGGGAATCCACCTGAACCTCCTACATTACCTCCAGAAATCGGTAAATGTTTAGTTTGACAGCTTTCAAATTCGCGTCCTTCTGCTTTAAAATCTTCAGCTACGCGATTTACGACAATTTCAGCCATTTTACGGTACCCAGTTAATTTCCCTCCAGCGATCGTAATTAAACCTGATTCCGATGTCCAGATTTCATCTTTACGCGAGATTTCAGAAGGGTCTTTTCCTTGTTCGTGAATAAGTGGACGAACACCAGCCCAGCTTGATTCCACATCGTCTACTGTAATATCAACCGTTGGGAACATATAGTTAATCGCATCAATAACATATTGACGGTCTTTTACAGTCATACGCGGATGTCTAGCGTCTTCTTTATAGACCGTGTCTGTTGTGCCCACATATGTTTTTCCATCACGCGGAATTGCAAACACCATACGTCCATCAGGTGTATCAAAATAAATGGCTTGTTTTAACGGAAAGCGCTCTTGATCAATAACTAAGTGAATTCCTTTTGTTAATTGAAGCTGCTTGCCTTTTTTTGAATTATCTTTTTCACGCAGCGTGTCCACCCATGGACCTGCAGCGTTGACGATTTTTTTCGCATAGATATTATATTCTTTATTCGTAAGCTGATCAAGAACAACAGCCCCTACTACTTTTCCTTTATCATAAATGAAGTTTTCCACTTTTGTGTAATTGACTAAATCTGCTCCTTTTGCGGCAGCTTCTTTAGCTACTTCAATTGTTAAACGTGCATCATCTGTTTTATATTCAACGTAGTAACCGCCGCCTTTTAAGTCTTTAGATTTCACCAATGGCTCGCGGCTAAGCGTTTCTTGTGCACTAAACATTTTGCGGCGCTCTGAGCGTTTTACACCAGCTAAGAAATCATATACGCGCAGTCCGATTGAAGTTGAGAATTTACCGAATGTTCCACCCGTATGGAAAGGTAACAGCATCCACTCCGGAGTCGTTACATGAGGGCCATTTTCATATACAATGGCACGTTCTTTACCAACTTCGGCTACCATTTTAACTTCAAACTGTTTTAAATAGCGTAGACCGCCGTGAACAAGCTTCGTTGAACGACTAGATGTTCCTGCTGCGAAATCCTGCATTTCAACTAATGCCGTTTTCATGCCTCGATGAGTTGCGTCAAGGGCAATCCCTGAACCAGTAATTCCCCCACCAATTACTAGTAAATCATATTGATTTTGTGTCATGTCTACCAATTTATTCGAACGTGTTTGACTTGAAAACATACGTCATTCCCCTTTCATTTTTCAAAGATATCAAAATTTTCCAATATACAAAAAGAGAGACCACAAATCACATATATAGTATGCCTACATATGGATCTGTGGTCTCTCCGATTCTCCAACCAATTTATTAACTTGAGTAAATTATATCATACATGCACTTTTAATTAAAGGATTTTCATCAAATAATTACTTAAAAGCCATTGTTGCATGCACGGCTTTTTTCCAGCCGCTATATAATTCTTCACGCTTTTCTTCTTCCATATTTGGTTCGAAAGATTTTTCCATATTCCACTGCTGCGCAATTTCATCGCAATCTTTCCAGTAGCCAACCGCTAGACCCGCTAAATATGCTGCCCCAAGAGCCGTTGTTTCATTCACTTGAGGACGCTCAACCGGAACGTCTAACACATCACTTTGGAACTGCATTAAGAAATTATTCTTAACTGCTCCTCCGTCTACACGCAATGTTTTTAATGTAATTCCGGAGTCCGCTTCCATCGCGCTTAATACGTCTCTTGTTTGATAAGCTAGTGATTCAAGCGTTGCACGAATGAAGTGTTCTTTTTTTGTACCGCGAGTCAATCCAAACATCGCTCCACGTACATCGCTATCCCAATATGGCGTTCCAAGTCCTACGAAAGCTGGCACAATATATACGCCGTCTGTAGACTCTACTCGTGTTGCATAGTTTTCAGTTTCAGCCGCATTTTTAAACATTCTTAAACCGTCGCGAAGCCACTGAATAGCAGATCCTGCTACAAAAATACTGCCTTCAAGCGCATATTCTACCTTACCGTTAATCCCCCATGCTAATGTAGTTAACAAACCGTGATCGGACTTAACTGCTTTTTCACCCGTATTCATTAACATGAAGCAACCTGTTCCATACGTGTTCTTCGCCATTCCTTTTTCATAGCACGCTTGTCCAAATAAAGCGGCCTGCTGATCTCCTGCTGCTCCCGCAATTGGAATACTCTGACCGAAGAAGTGATAATCTACTGTATGAGCGTATACTTCAGAAGAAGGCTTTACTTCTGGAAGCATAGATTTCGGTACTTCTAAAATATCTAGCAGTTCATCATCCCATTTTAAATCGTAGATATTGAACATAAGCGTACGGGATGCGTTTGAGTAATCCGTTACATGCGCTTTTCCACCTGATAACTTCCAAATTAACCATGTATCGATTGTTCCGAATAACAATTCACCGTTTTCCGCTTTTTCTCGTGCACCTTCTACGTTATCTAAAATCCACTTTACTTTTGTTCCAGAGAAGTATGCATCAATTAATAATCCCGTTTTGTCGCGGAACGTATCGTTTAATCCTTTTGCTTTTAACTCTTCACAAATGCCAGACGTTTGTCGAGACTGCCATACGATTGCATTGTATACTGGCTTTCCTGTTGCTTTTTCCCATACTACTGCTGTTTCACGCTGATTGGTAATTCCAATTCCTTCAATTTGATCAGCATGAACACCTGACTCAGATAGACAAGATGCAATAACAGCAAGGATAGAACCCCAAATTTCACTAGCATTATGCTCTACCCAACCTGGTTTTGGGAAGTACTGCGTAAACTCTTTTTGAGCTACATGTACAACTTCACCTTTTTTATTAAATAACATTGCTCGTGAGCTTGTTGTTCCTTGGTCTAAAGATAAAATAAATTTTTCCATATCAATATCCCCTATTCTCTGTATAGTGTCGTTTCTTTATTGTACATAGTTAGATGGTAAAGCGCATTCATTTTTTTGGTACTACTGCTGATTGAATTTGTGCTGCCTTTTGTTTAGAAACAGCGTAGATAACAGCTAAAACAATCACCGCAATGCTTAAGACAATCCATAAGCTGCTAGACATTTTATTTAAGAATGCCGCTTGATAAAATACTGCGCCAATTGATCCGCCTAATAAAGGACCCACTACTGGCACCCAAGCGTATTTCCAGTTCGAGCTGCCTTTGCCAGGTATCGGCAAGATAGCATGAGCAATACGAGGTCCTAAATCACGAGCAGGGTTGATGGCATAGCCTGTTGTTCCTCCTAATGATAAACCAATACTTACGATTAAAAATCCTACTACTAAAGGATTTAATCCATCTGTAAATTTATTTGCTCCAATTGCTAAGATTCCTACAACTAATACAAACGTTCCAATTGCCTCACTTAAAACGTTTGCAAATGGGTTAGCAATTGCTGGTCCCGTTGCGAATACGCCTAATTTTGTACCAGCATCTTTTGTTTCTTTCCAGTGTGGAAGATAGTGTAAATAAACAACTGTTGCACCAAGAATGGCTCCAATAAACTGAGCTAAAATGTACATCGGTACTTGTGACCACGGAAAATCACCTGTAATAGCAAGCGCTACGGTTAACGCTGGATTTAAGTGTGCCCCACTCATATTACCAACCGCATATGCTGCCATCGCTACCGCCATTCCCCATCCCATTGTGATAACGATCCATCCTGAATTAGCAGCAAACGATTTTTTTAAATTGACGCCCGCACATACACCAGCGCCAAGGATAATTAAAATCATTGTTCCAATTATTTCTCCTAAGAATGCTTGCATATAAATAACCTCCCCTTTGTATGAAAACGATTAAAATAACAAGAAAATAAGAAAATCCACCATACATCCCCCTAATAAAATCATTAAAAGGCTATACCGTGGATCTCCTATTCTCCCTCACATCTATTAACTTATCTAGAAGTTTACTAGATTATGAAAGCGTTGTCAAACAGTTTTTTTTAAGTTGAAATACTCCACAGTTCTCTATTTGATGTTGTAACAGCAGAAGCCCCGGCTTCTAAAGCATTATGAACTTCTTCTGCCGTTCGTATTAAACCTCCAGCTAACACAGGAATGCCCGTTTCAGCTTTAACTTCTTGGATTAAAGTGGGCACAATTCCAGGAAGAAGCTCAATATAATCCGGTTTTACTTTCTTCATTAACTCATAGCTTTTCTTCAAAGCCGTGCTGTCTAATAAAAAGACCCGTTGAATGGCATAAATCCCTCTTTGTTTAGCTTTTAAAATAACGTTTGTTCTTGTCGAAATAATTCCCGCCGGCTTAAACTCCTGACACAAAAAATCAACCGCATATTCATCGTGCTTTAAGCCATGAATTAAGTCTAAATGAATGATTAGCTTTTTTTCATGCTTATGGACTTCTTTCATGATTCCTTTTAGCATGCCCACTTGATTGTCTAAAAGAACTCCGTACTCATAATTACTTGCTAAAAACTTTTCCAATTGCTTCATATCTCGAACAGCGGGTAATACCGATTGTCCATGAAAACTCATGTTTTCCCCTCTTTTCCATGGTTAGTCCACAAAATTCATTGTAATAGTTTTTATTATGGCAAAAGTTGAAATAAAAAACACCATGCATTTGCATGATGTTTTAGAAACTGAGTTATTTTTTATATTTGATATTGTAAACGTCATGGCGTCGGTCTTTTAATTGACGAACCGTTCCTGATTGACGCTGGCGGCGAAGAATTTCTAAATCTACATCTCCAATAACCACCATTTCAATATTAGGATTACATTCTCCTACAATACCGTCTCGTGCAAATTCAAAGTCAGACGGTGCAAAAATAGCAGACTGAGCATACTGAATATCCATGTTTTCTGTTTCAGGCAGGTTTCCAACTGTACCTGCGATAACCGTATAAATTTGGTTTTCGATCGCGCGCGCCTGAGAACAGTATCTTACGCGCAGATAGCCTTGACGGTCTTCCGTACAGAATGGTGTAAAGATAATATTTGCACCTTTATCGGTAGCAATGCGAGCAAGCTCCGGAAATTCGATGTCATAGCAAATTTGGATGGCAATTTTACCGCAATCTGTATCAAATACTTCAACTTTATCTCCTGGGCTAATTCCCCACCATTTTCTTTCATTAGGTGTAATATGCACTTTATACTGCTTTTCAATTGTTCCATCTCGGCGGAATAAATACGCAATATTAAAGATATCTCCATTATCTTCTTCGACGAAGTGGGATCCTCCAATAATATTTACGTTATATTTAACCGCTAAGTTAGTGAATAGTTCAATGTACTCTTCCGTATATTCTGCTACGCGCTGAACCGCTTTGCTTGGAATCTTTTCATTCAAGAAAGACATTAGCTGAGTTGTGAAAATTTCCGGGAATACGCAGAAGTCGGCTTTTGCGTCATAAGCAACATCTGTATAATATTCTACCTGCGTTGCAAACTCTTCAAATGAATTGATCTGTTTCATCATATACTGAACAACACAAATACGCACTGGGAATGACGTTTTAAAATGGCGTTTTGAACGGCGAACGTAATCTACATTGTTCCATTCCATCAACGTTGCATACTTATTAGAAGCTAGATCATCAGGAAGATAACCAGGGTTTATACGCATAAGCGTAAATCCGTTCATTAGCTGAAAAGATAGGACTGGATCATAAATTTTATGATGAATAACTTGCTCTACATATTCTCTAGGCGACATTTCAGCTGAATGCTTATGGTAATTAGGAATTCTTCCTCCGATGATGATACTTTTCAGGTTCAATTCACGTGCTAAATCTTTACGCGCTTCATACAAGCGGCGTCCTATTTTCATGCCGCGATACTTTGGATGAACCATTACTTCAATTCCATACAGATTGTAGCCTTCCGGATTATGATTTGTAATGTATCCTTCGTCTGTAATATCGTCCCACGTATGCTGATCATCGTACTCATCAAAGTTCACAATCAAGCTTGAACAAGATCCGATAATTTCCCCGTCGTACTCTGCACATATTTGTCCTTCTGGAAAAATGGCCAGGTGACTTTCAAGCTGTTCTTTTTTCCACGGATCCATTCCCGGGAATGATAGCTTTTGAAGTGCTAAAATTTCATCTATATCGTCCGGTTTGATGTTACGAATAATCATTTTTTTCTCGAATTTTGATAAATCTATTGTAGACATACGCTAAAACAACCCTTTCTCTCTCTTCATTAGGCAATTAGTTTCCCTGTTTTTTATTATAATAAACATTATTAAAAATTCAAAAAATGAGGTTAAAACATAACAAAATAAATCCAATCTAAAGACGAACAAATGAATGCATTGGCTCGTATGAATAGCTTGTGACAACGCTGTTGATTTTCGTCCAAAACTTCGCTTTCCACGGGAGTCTTCGCCTTGCTCTCCCATCAACTGCTAGAAGAAACAAAACAGATTAAACCTACGTTCACCATAATAAAAAAACGAACCACCAATCAAACATGTTGATCAATGGCTCGTTTTTCACTTAGCTAAAATACTTTTGTCCCAGCCTCATTTTCTATTTGCAAATATCTAATTTTATGGATGTTTTTTTATTAGGATAATTTTCAATAAATCCTGGTCCTAAAGAGACTTTAATGCCATTTATTTCATATACATTATAGCGTTCACCGCGATTTAACGTACGAATCTTTACCCATTTTCCTTTTTCTTCTTTTAACAAAACCATCGGTGATTGAATCGTTACAAAACCAATTTGGCCTTTTGAGAGCTTTTTCGTTTTACAAAGATTCTGGGCGACTGGAGCACTGCTTACTTTGTATTTGTTTTTAACAGCGATTGAATCAAAACTTTGAGAATGAAATTGACCAATAACTACTTTTGTACCGGTTTGAACGCGGTCAAACAGCCAGCGTACCTCTTCATCATACATACGAATGCACCCTGAACTTGCGTAAGTCCCGATAGAACTTGGATTATTATTTCCATGAATAGCATACGTCGTTCCATATGTTCCGCGCGCATTTAATCCTAGCCAGCGATCACCTAGCGGATTCCTAGGATCTCCTCCCCGAATGTTGTCTTTATAATAAGGCCGGTTTTTAATTTTATTCACAATGCTGAAGGTACCCTCTGGTGTATAACTCATCTGCCTCCCTGTCGCAACTTTGAACGTCCTTACTAATTTTCCTCCATCATAAAAAGCAAGGGTGTTAGTAGATTTGTTAATAATAATAAGTTGATTTGACGCCGCAGACGCATTGCCTGTCAGACCCATCCCCGCGAGTAAAAAAATAAGCCCAACAAAAAAAACAGCCACCTTTTTCATTTATTGACTCCCCCAATTTCTCTTATATCTATATAAGAAAAGTATAGGATGAAAGGCAAACCATCAGAACACTTTTTACCTTATAAGTCAAAATACAATAAAATCTTTCACGCACCCCTTTTTACTGACAAGAAGCAATAAATGTACATAACAAAAAAAACGGCCCTTTAAAGGGCCGTTTCATTTGTATTTAAAGCTTCACTTCAACTTTTGCATTTTTCTTAAGTTCTTCAACTTTTTTCTCCAATGCTTCTTGTTTCTTTTGTTGTTCAAGCTGCTGCTTAATTTGTGGCTTTACGTCTTCAAGCTTTGGCATTTGAGATTGTTCTTTACCGCCGCTTGCTTGACTTTGGCTTTGTTTTGCAAATTGATCGTAATAATCTTGAATTTCTTTATCTGTTACTTCTGGTGTTTGGATGTCTTTATCTACGTACTGCTGATATTTAATGCTGTCAGCCAGCTCAGACTTTAATTGTGATTGAGTTAGTCCTGCATCTTTTAAAGCCGCTTTAAACTGTTTATCTGTTTTGAACTGCTTTTTCGTTTCTTTTAACTTTTTATTTACTTCTTCATCAGTTGCTTTATAGCCTTTGTTTTCAGCTTCTTGCAATAGCAGTGTTTGACCTACTAAATTGTCAATTGTTTGCTGCTTTACTTGTTTAGCTGCTTCTTTAGATGTTGGGTCTTGTCCCATTTGTTGGTACTGATTTTGTGATGTAGCCAAGGCTGCATTATATTCTTCACCAGAAACTTTTTTACCGTTTACAACCGCTACGGTTTTCTTCTCATCTACTTTTTGTTTATCTAATTTCTTCTGCATTTCTTTTGCTTGCTTTTCCTGCTTTTCCTGAGCCTCTTTTTGCTTCTCAGTTTGTGCAGTTTTCTGATCATCACTTTTTGATTGCTTTGCATCATCGTTTGAACCGCATGCTGTTAAAGCTGCAGCAATTAACCCAATGAGCAATGTATACATCAGTTTTTTCATGATTAATCTCCTTTCATAATCCCAAACGATTATTAGCTATTCGAAAAAATCATCTAGGGGGCATTGTATATGATATAGGCGTAAAAAGAAACCATTTAGGCTAATTTTAAACATATGTAATAAGATTGAAACGTTTTGTAATCTTATAAAAGATAAATGCTCTTCTTTATACGGCCTGTCTAATCATAACATTATTTAGTATGATTTACATAATTTACAGTACGTTATACATCTGTATTTTTTCAATTTATTTGTTATAAGAAAAGCAATAGTATTTGATTTCATGCTTCTATAAAAACTTTATACGAATTTAACGATATCACAAGTTCTTTTTTTATCCAATTGAAAGCCAAAATTCATTAAAAAAAGAAAAAAGCATGGAATAATCATGCTTTTTTCTTTTCAATTTATGTATGAATTATAAAACGATTCATACGAATACGTAATCAAATTGTTTTCTTTTGCAAAACACTTAATGGAAACAGGAAATAAGAACCCGTATTTTTTTAAAATTGCAATATTTTTTTCGAATTGCTCGCAGTCGCTTTCTTCAATCGGCCGATGTTGAATCGCTTCAATCACGGCAATTATTGTCTGAAGGCTACTAATGACTTGCAATGCTTCATCGAGTAAGCCATTATATAAATGGTCTGTACAATAATCTGGATTTAATAATTCATCAGGATTAAGCTTATCTACAGATACATACCGAGGTAACAAGTCATAGCGAAGCTGTTCAGTCAACTCTTCTATGTAATTCTCCATTTCTGGCGGAGCTGCTTGGGCAATTTTCATGGTTACCCCCCCTTTTTTCTCTTAACTTATGTCTCTTTATTTAGCATAACATAAACATAAAACGAGAACTTCAGGTAGTTATTTCCTCCTAATTATTTACAAGTTCTTTTAAAAGATTAAAGGATATTTACTAGTATGTAAGGAAGGGATTAAATATGAGTATACACGGCCAATGGCTAGAAGATAAAATCGCAAAAAATGATGCAGGGCAAACAATTGAAGATTATTTAAAAACGAAATGGCGTATTCCTAAAAAAACGTTGCATCAGTTTCGGATGAATAAAAATGTGCTTGTAAACGGTGAGCCTTTACCATGGAGAAACACTCTTAAGGAACATGATAAAATGTCACTCCCTTTTTTTGAAGCAGAGCCTAATGAAATAACACCTTACAATGTTGATATAGAGATTTTGTTTGAAGATGAGCATGTACTAATCGTAAACAAACCAATAAATCTAGATACTCATCCTTCATCAGAGCAAGACCAAAAAACTCTTTTAAATGCTGTAGCTGCTTATTTTCAAAAAATAGGCCTCAAAACAAAGCCTAGACACGTTCACCGTTTGGACAGCGATACATCAGGTGCTATCTTATTCACGAAGCATTTTGTAGCAAGCTCTGTGTTTGATCAGCTGCTGGCTGAACGTAAAATTAATCGGACTTATATTGCCCTCGTCCAAGGAATCATAAAAAAAGAGGACGGAATCATCAATGAACCCATTGGACGTGATCGTCATCACGCTACAAGAAGAAGAGTATCTAGAACGGGACAAGCTGCGAAAACACGTTATCAGGTGTTAAAACGCAATACGACAAAAAACGAAACGCTTATTGAACTTTCGCTCGAAACTGGACGCACTCACCAAATTCGTGTTCATATGAGTCACATTGGCCACCCGTTACTTGGTGATACTCTTTATGGAGGAAAGAGATTAAAAGATCAGCAGCAAGCTTTACATGCCATTAAGCTTTCTTTTATACATCCGTTTACACATCAGCGCGTGTCAGCTGTTGCACCTCCAACTCAGCAAGTCTTTGTGCCTTACAGCAAGTTGCTTTCCTATTAAACATAAAAGAGAGGTTAACACACAACTAGCTAAAGGCAAACAATATAGAAGAAATACGCTGAACCGCTTGAGACACCGCTGCTGATTTCCGTGCAAAACTTCGCTTTCCGCGAGCGGCCGGTGAGCCTCCTCGTCGCTTATGCTCCTGCGGGGTCTCACCTGTTCCGCTTTTCCCGCAGGAGTCTTCGTCTTGCCCTCCCATCACCAGCTAGAAGCAGCCACCTACATGAAACTTGCGTCCACCATATCAATAAAAAAATCCGAACGAGTTAAATTCTTTATCAAGAATCTCAATTCATCATTCGGATTTTCTTTTAACTAAAATACTTTTGTCCTAGCTTTTTTTCTATTGAATTTTAAACTGACGAATCAAGTTCGCCAATTCTTCACTAATCTCTTGCAGATGTTCAGCTGATTGAGAAACAGTAGAAATAGCTCTAATTTGTTCTTCTGTAGAAGCGGTAATTTCTTCAGTTCCCGCTGCTGATTGCTGTGCAATAGCCGCTATGCTTTGAATGGCCGCTACCACGTCTTCCTTATGCTCATCGATACTGTCCATGCTTCTTGTCACATGTTCGACAGCCGCCGCCACTTGTTCAATCGTAGTTGCAATTTCATGAAAAGCGCGTTCTGTATCTCCTACCACAAAGTCTTGAGACTTTGAAAGCTCTTCTGTACGGTTGCATTCTTCACGCGCAGCAGCGACTTCACCTTGAATCGCTGCAATCGTATGGCGAACTTGTTCAGTGGCCTGAGAGGACTGTTCAGCAAGTTTTCGCACTTCTTCAGCTACTACCGCAAATCCTTTGCCATGTTCTCCTGCACGAGCTGCTTCAATACTAGCATTTAATGCAAGTAAATTTGTCTGATCTGAAATACTATTAATCGTGAAAATAATAGATTCAATTTTTTTCATCTTATTTGTTAACTCTTCCATTACAGCTTGAACAGCGTGAATCGTTTGAGACGATTCAGTGGTTTGGTTGCGAAGGAGCTGCATCTGTTTTAAACCTTTTTCATTGATGCTTACAGCTTCAATCGTCATTTTATTAATCTGTGCATTTTGTTCAATGACTTCTTCAATTTGCGAAGATAAACTCATCGTTTTATGATTAGTAGAGTCAGCGTCAGAAGCTTGCTGCGTGGCACCGCTGGCAATCTCATGGATAGCCCGGCCGATTTCCTCACTGGATGCAGTTGCTTCTTCAGATACGGCACTCAAGTCTTCAACAGACGTTTTTACTGTCTCAACAGACGTCTGAACCGTGCCAATCAATGTTTTCATTTTGGCTACCATATCATTAAATAAATGAGTAAGCTCACCAATTTCATCTTTTGACTTCGTCTTCACCTGAACCGTTAAATCGCCAGCTGTTACTTTGGCTACTTCATTTTTCAAACGGCGAATCGGATTAGTAATAATTCTTGAGAAAAAGATGGTTAACACCACTGATAATAAGATGCCAATTAACGCAATCCAGACAATAACAGTCAGTAAATGATGAGCGCTTGAGAGCATTTCATTATAAATAAAGGCATTTCCTATCTTCCAATTCGTCCCTTCGAGAGTATCATATGCCATCACTCTCTCTTCACCTTGAAAGGTATACTTCATGAAATCTCTATTCCGGTCTGCTTCGTACATTTTTTTCATAAATGGCTGATTCATTAAATTTTTCCCAGCTTCTGTTGGATGAACGAGCGCTGTGCCATTTTGATCAAATAAAAATGCATACCCCCCGTGATTTACTTCTGCTTTACCTACAATATTTTTTAATGCATCTAAGTCTAAATCAGTAGCTATAACGCCCAGCACATTTTTAGTATCTGGATCTAAAATAGCCTTTGCAATTGTCACGACCGTCTTTTTCGTTGCTGCATCTTCATATGGATCCGTATAAATAACCTCATTAGGTGATTCTACTGCTTGTTTGTACCACACCCTTGAAGTCGGATCATAGTTTGAACCAAACTCTTGTTGAGGAACAGAATACATTCCTTTATTTTTAGTGCCTATGTATTCAAGTGCTAGGTTTGGATACTTTTCTTTAAACTGTGTAAACTCTTTTTGAACTGTGTTCCATGTAAAATACGGATTTTTCTCTTGGTTTGTTTGACCTCCTTCCTGCTTAACAAAATTAACAATTACATCGTTTTCACTATACGTCAGCAAAGAACGACTATACATGTCTAAGTACGTATGAATCGTTTCTTTTAACTCTTTCACTTGACTTTGAGACTGAACTTCTACATCTTTTTCTATTTGCGTTTTGGTAAATTGATAAACAGCCCCTGAAACAACTAATAATAAAATAGCTATAAAAATACTAAAAAATACTACGAGCTTTGCACTTAACCTCTTCATTCCCTCACCCTTCTACAAAAATCTTTATATTACTAATAACGGCTTTTCATTTTCATTTTTGAAGAAGTTTTTGTGATTTATTTCAAATTCCCGCAAAATAAAACCAGCGCATCCTTTCATAACGAAAGAACGTGCTGGTTTTATTTTTGCTTTTCGTATGCATCAGGTTCAATATGAACAAGCGTATCTTTAATTTGATGCTCATCGTTCATCATATGTTCAATTTGATCAGCAATTTCATGGCTTTTGATAACATTTAAATGGGGATCTACTTTAACAGTTACATCAATTACGACTTGATTACCAAGCTTGCGCGCTTTCACATCTTCTACTTCTTTTACACCTTCTACAAGCTCGATGCTTTCTTTGTAGTGCCCTAACTTTTCTTCATCAAATCCGTCCGTTAAGGAATGAGCCGCTTCTTTAAAAATCTCGATGGCTGTTTTACAAATAATAATTCCCACAACAAAAGCAGCTACCACGTCCAGCCAGGGCAAGCCGAATTGTGAGCCGAAAATTCCCACAACAGCCCCTATACTCACAAGTGCATCAGACAAATTATCTTTAGCAACCGCATATAAAGACTGGCTATCAAGTTTTTTAGCAAGCTTAATATTATATCGGTAGACACCCCCCATAACAGCAGCCGCTCCAAGACCTACCCAAGCAGCCAGTAAATTAGGCGCTTCAGATTTGTCCATAAATAATGACTGACCCGCATCGACCAATACTTCTAGTCCGATGACCATCATGATAAAAGAAGCAATAAGTGAAGAGATATGTTCCGCTCTGGAATGTCCATAGGGATGATCATTATCGCGAGGTTTTTTAGAAATCTTTAAGCCGATTAAGACGGCAATTGATGCAATAATATCTGTAACATTATTAAGACCGTCGGCTTTTAATGCAGAGGAAGCGGTGATACCCGCGATAATAAGTTTACATGCCGATAAAAAGATATATGATAAGATACTAACCCAAGCGCCTTTTTGGGCTTGCTCATAGTAGTTCTCCATCCCTTCAACTCCTTTATTAAAAATAAGCAAACTTAGTGTAACAAATGGATTTCGTGTGGGTCTATAGAAACATTATTGGCTGTTAACATACAAATAGAGAATGTTAAACTCTTTAGCTTTCTGCAAAACAAGTTGCCTTTACTCAACACTTTAAACGTTTAAGATCTTTCTAAATGTGGCACTTCATGTAGAAGAACCTTTTTTTAAATCACCCTGTAAAATTGTTTACTATTTTTTAAGGTGTGATTTTTATCACAGCCGAGGGTATTTATTCTTGTTACACTAATATTGTGAAAAACATCACAAAATAAAATTCAAAGGATGATACAAATGAAAACACAATTTACACCAAAAACACGAAAAGTTGCCGTTATCGGAACTGGTTTTGTTGGCTCAAGCTACGCTTTTTCAATGGTGAATCAAGGTATTGCCAATGAATTAGTGTTAATCGATATGAACAAAGAAAAAGCAGAAGGCGAAGCACGCGATATCAATCATGGAATGCCATTTGCCACACCGATGAAAATCTGGGCTGGAGATTATAAAGACTGTGCTGACGCTGATTTAGTAGTTATTACAGCGGGCGCTAATCAAGCTCCAGGGGAAACACGCTTAGATCTAGTTGAAAAAAATGTTAAAATTTTTGAATGCATTGTAAAAGATATTATGAACAGCGGATTTGACGGCATCATTTTAGTGGCAACAAATCCAGTTGATATTCTCGCACACGTTACACAAAAAGTATCAGGATTACCAAACGAACGGGTAATTGGTTCAGGAACGATTCTTGACACAGCTCGCTTCCGCTACTTGTTAAGCGACTATTTCGAAGTAGATTCTCGCAACGTCCACGCTTATATTATGGGGGAACATGGAGATACGGAATTTCCTGTTTGGAGCCACGCGCAAATTGGCGGTGTGAAGCTTGAACATTTTATCAATACTGCCGCTATTGAAAAAGAACCGGATATGCAGCATCTATTCGAACAAACCCGCGATGCGGCTTACCATATTATTAATCGAAAAGGAGCGACTTATTACGGAATTGCAATGGGGCTTGTACGCATTACCAAGGCTATTTTAGATGATGAGAACTCTATTTTAACGGTATCTGCTTTATTAGAAGGGCAATACGGTATTTCTGATGTGTATATCGGCGTGCCAGCTATCATTAATAAAAACGGCGTGCGTCAAATTATTGAATTGAATTTAACTCCTCACGAACAGCAGCAGCTAGAGCACTCTGCTAGCATTCTTAAGCAAACTCGCGACAGAGCTTTTGTATAACATCTAAAGATTTTTGCGGGGGACTCCCCCGCTCCCTTGTTTTAAATATGTAGTAGAGGTGTATGAATATGACGTGGACTCAGGTATATAATCCGTTAGATAATATTTGGCTTTCTGCACTAATTGCACTCATCCCCATTATCTTTTTCTTTATTGCTTTAACTCTTTTGAAATTAAAAGGACATATTGCTGCCGGTATTACGGTGCTTCTTTCTATGATTATTGCTATTTATTTTTATGATATGCCTGCCTCAATGGTTTTAGGAGCCACAGGCTATGGGTTTCTGTATGCACTTTGGCCCATCAGCTATATTATTATCGGAGCGGTGTTCTTATACAAGCTAACTGTCAAAAGCGGACAGTTTACTACCATCAGACAATCTATTATTTCAATAACCGATGACCCCCGCTTGCAAATGCTGCTTGTTGCTTTTTCCTTTAATGCTTTTTTAGAAGGGGCAGCGGGATTTGGAGCTCCGATTGCCATTACAGCAGCGCTTCTAGTTGGACTTGGGTTCAAGCCGTTAAAAGCAGCAGCGCTATGTTTAATTGCTAATACAGCTTCAGGAGCGTTTGGCGCCATGGGGATTCCTGTAATTGTCGCAGGACAAGTATCTGGCATAGATCCAAAAGAAATTGCTCATTTTCTTGGCACGCAGCTTCCGATTATTTCTTTTCTTATCCCTTTTTTACTTGTCTTTATTATGGATGGGATAAAAGGATTAAAAGACGTATGGAAAGCAACGAGCATCACAGCCGTTTCCTATGCACTGACACAGTATTTAACTGTTACATACATCGGCCCTGAACTTCCAAATATCACATCTTCTATTGTGAGTTTGCTTGCTCTTGCTTTTTATATTAAACGAATAAGCCCGGCAGCAGCTAAAGGCTTCAGCCTGTCACCAAAACAGATTTTAAAGGCTTGGTCTCCTTTTATTCTCTTAACGATACTCGTTACGGCTTGGAGCATTTCTTTTGTCAAAACGATGCTTGAACATATGAACCTGCTTATTAACGTCCCATTTTTACACAATCACGTAATTAAAGCAGCGCCTTTAGTAAAAAATCCTACGCCTTACGCTGCTATCTTAAAAATAGACGTATTTGCAGCAACAGGTACAGCAATTCTTATCGCTTGTGTCCTTTCAGTTTTCTTGCTTAACGTATCACCAAAAGTGGCATGGACCACTCTTTTAGAAACCGTAAAAGAATTATCAAAACCTATTATTACTATTATGATGGTCATTGCTTTTGCTTTTATTTCAAATTATTCAGGACAGTCTTCTACACTTGGATTGGCGCTCGCTACATCAGCTGCTTATTTTCCATTTTTATCTCCATTTCTTGGCTGGATTGGCGTATTTCTAACTGGGTCTGTCGTATCAAATAATGCGCTGTTCGGCAACTTGCAGCTAACTACAGCTCAGCAAATTAATGTCTTGCCAGTTATTCTCGTAGCGGCCAATACTGCCGGCGGCGTGATGGCTAAAATGCTTTCTCCTCAATCAATTGCCGTCGCTGCCGGAGCAGTGGGACTGGCTGGAAAAGAAAGTGAACTGTTTAAATACACGCTCAAATACAGCATGGGATTTTTGATACTAGGAGGATTTGTTACCTTTTTATTGGCTTGGTGGTTATGATAAAAAAGCGCTAAAAAACTGTTATTACCTTGTTTCTTTCATTTAAACAAACGTTTGATTATATAAAAAAGTCCCCAGTTAGCGCTTGGGACTTTTTTTATTCTGAATTTCTCCTCTTTGAGGGGGCATCTCCTGAAGATCTCTGTACTTCATACCTGCTATTCCACTTTTTTCACTATGTGTAATGCCTTTCATCATTTCGCCTCCGCTTAATCTACCCTACTAAAAAGCTGAAAATGACAAAAGAAATATGCCTAAAAAAGAAAAAAACAGTTTTCACATTCACTTTTTCACCGTTTTATCTTTATTTTTCTGTATCGTAAAGGTATTAAGTTTCTTTTATTACAGTTTTGTTACAAACAATCCTTTTGTAACAAAAAGATTAAAAAGCAGAAAGGAACGCCTGAAAACGTTGATAAATCAGCATTTAACTGGTAATTCCCTTACTATATCTATTTTAGAAACTAGCAAAAAACTAAAAAAATTTAAGAAAAAAAGACAAAACACTTTCTTTTATTACAGATTTATTGTAATATAAATGTAACAAAAGAAATATAAAACACATAATTGTTACATAAATAAGGTTAATTAACTAGGAGTGAGTTAGAAATGAAAAAAATTGGACTAGTTTTATCATCAATCGCTATTTTCTTTACACTAAGCACTGGAGTTACAGCACAAACAACATCTACAACACTAACGGATGCAAATGCTGTCAAAATTGCAGCTAGTGCCAGCAATCATTTCTGGAGTGCTCTGCACGGTTATAAAAACAAACCATGTACAGAACGTACATTTGAATATAAAGGAACTGAGTACGTGTATCTTTGCCCTGAATTTGATACAAAAGCTGAGCTATCAAGCTACTTATCTGAGACATTTACAAATAGTGCAGTAGAAAAAGGATTAACAAATTACGGCTATATCACATATAATGGCAAACTTGCACATCCAATCGGCGACGGATTCAGCATGTTAGAGTGGTCAAAAGCAAAAACAAAGCTTGTGTATCAAACAGCAACAGTTCGCTCTTATGAATTCACAGTTCCAACTGTAGATGGCGGCAGCGTAAAACGAACTGTCACATTCTATAAATCTAATTCTCAGTGGAAAGTAAATAAATTTGACGCTGTTCAATAATAAAAAAAGCAGGCCTGCTTGAGCAGACCTGCTTTTTTCTTTTTGATCGATAACATAAATAAAACTTCTACTTACAGCGCTCTAATAGCTGTAAATAGAAGTTGAGATCACAAGTTTAAGTAAATCAAATTTTGTCGAATCCTGTAGAAACAGTGATAAGTTACGTTTTATATTACAGGCTAAATTGCTTATTGTCAACATAATTCAGCAAAAAGATAGGGCAATATATTCAGAGCATAATAAAGACATTAACTTGGATTTTGTTCATGTTCCTCTGGGTTATCATGTACAGGATGCGCGCCTGGAAATAATCTTTGCGCTTTTTCATGAAGATTTTTGTTTTCATAATTAAATGCGCTATACGTTCGCTGCCCTTCTTCCCATGAAGTAGATTTCCCCAGTTTTTGATTAACAGGAGAGCCGAAAGGACCGTCTGGAAATTCTTCAGCGGTTATATACTCATGGCTTTTTTCTACTGTAGAGAAATCATCATACGATGGTTGTTTGTCTTCTTTCAATGATTTCACCCCTTCTTTCTAGAAGATTTTCTACTAGTATGCACACTTCTTTGTAAAAAACCCTCTTAAATTAGTCTAAATCAGGGTATGATAACTATACATTTATTTTTAAAAGGAGTTGAACAGCTTGGAACCTAGACCTCAGAAAGGAACTTTTTTCCGAGAAAAAATCTTAAATAATAAATTTGTTGTATATACAATTATTATTTTTATTCTCAGCATGACTATTTTTTCATTATCAAAAATCGGATTTATTTTAATTCCTATCTCTATTTTTATTAAAACAATCGCACTGCCGATTATCCTAGCAGGAATTTGCTTTTATTTATTTAATCCGCTTGTTGACTTTTTAGAACGAAAAGGTGTAAAACGAATTATTTCCATTCTTGTTTTATACATAGTGATTATCGGCGCATTAGCCATTATTATTTCATCGGTTATTCCGCCTCTAAAAAATCAAGTTGACCGTCTTATTGATAATATCCCAGAGCTGACGCATGACGTTCAGCATGCGGTGACGAACCTTTCGAATAACCGATATGTCGAACAAGGTCTTCAGTCGGCTAACACGGACCTAGATAAGATTTCCAAAGATGCATCAAAACACTTGAGTAAATATGTTTCTGGATTTTCAAGCGGTATTGTAAACTTTGTCGGCACCATTACAGAAATTATATTATCGGTTGCCGTTTTACCCTTTATTCTTTTTTACTTATTAAAAGATGGGAAAAACTTACCTAATTATATTGTAAAACTGCTTCCAAACCGATCTCGTTCTGAAGCTAAATTCATTTTAGCCGACATGAACCACGCATTAAGCGCATATATTCGCGGGCAAATTTTTGTTGCGATTTGTATAGGTGTACTGCTTTTCATTGGCTATCTGATTATTGGGTTAGATTATGCATTACTTCTAGCGATTATCGCCATGGTAACCAACGTTGTGCCTTACCTTGGTCCTATTATCGCCATTATCCCAGCCATTATTATTGCGTTTATTACCTCTCCTTTCATGCTTGTAAAACTAGCCATTGTCTGGGCAGTTGTTCAATTGCTTGAAGGTAAAGTAATATCTCCGCAAATTATGGGAAGAAGCCTAGACATTCACCCGATTACAGTCATTTTTGTCATTCTAACCGCCGGAAACTTATTCGGAATCATCGGTATCATTTTAGCCGTCCCTGGATATGCCGTTTTAAAAGTTATTATTACGCATATTTACCAATTTATCCGTTTGAATTCTACTATGTATCCAGATAAAAAAGCATAATAAAAAGCCCATCGAAAATCGATGGGCTTAACTTTTTACTTTTGCTCTTCTTCATCTTCACGATCAAACCAAAGGAGCTCTTGATCATCTTCATCTCCATTATAGTTGATGAGAATTTCTTCTCCTGCTTGGATATCCGTATATGCATAAAAATCAAAGGTATGATTGTCAAAATTAATTTCATACGTAGCATTGGGTGTATACGAGTGATTAAACAGCATACCGTATCCCAAAAGAATAGCCGTATGATTCACTCCATATTCAAAAGCATAATCCGCTAGTGTTGTTTTCTCAATAAAATCATGCTCTTTATTAGGATAAGCGATAACAGGGGCTTCGTGAATAAGCGTTCCTTTTTTAATATCTTGCTTAGCAAATACACCTCTGTTAAATTCTCCGTCGCTTATCGCAGACGCTTTTATTTCGATCATATTCGTCACCTATATATTCTTTCCTCTAAGATTTTTTTCTTCCTTAAGCTTGACAGTTTCTAATGGGGAAATCAACTGTTTTTCATAACCACTTGAATATAAGCTGAAAGAGCGCTTATCATGCACACTTGTGTAAGCACTTACCTTGTTAGAAATACGCAATTTGATTTTATTTTAGACATGGAAAAGCAATGACCTTGCGCATAGCGCTTTTTTGAGCCATTCAACATGTGAAAAATCGTTTTTCTCTGTGATATAATCGTTTATGCTGCTTTTTTATGTTAATCTATGACTCTTATTACCAAATTTATCTCATGTTAGAAGGAAAGTTTTAAATGAACTTAAATCATGACAAAGATGGTGTAACGTATGCAGTCCTTTCTTATCTAATGTGGGGGTTCACGCCAATTTATTGGAAGCTGGTTCACCACGTAGCACCAGGAGAGATTTTAGCTCAGCGCGTTTTTTGGTCTTTTATTTTTATGCTTATTCTTTTATTGATAACAAAGAACTGGCGTACATACATTACGTTTGTAAAAGAAATAATGAAGAAACCATCCTTATTCTGGTCCCTTTTTACTGCGTCTGTACTTATTAGTGCAAATTGGGGCATTTTTATGTGGGCTGTCATTGATGGAAAAATAGTAGAAGCGAGCCTTGGACAATATATTAATCCCCTAACAAGTCTTTTATTAATCGGAAGTGGAATGGTCACAGCTCTACCACTCTTATTATTCACAAAAAGTGCTAAAAAAGTATCATTATCAATGCTTGGTATTCTTCAATATATTTCACCAACCTTATCTCTGCTAGCAGGAGTAATTCTATACCATGAATCGCTAACAAAAGCTCATGTTATTGCTTTTAATTTTATTTGGTTAGCTCTTATTATTTATACGTTTTCATCTATTGCTAAATGGGAGAACAAAAAACACATAAAAAATAAGATAGAAGCCTAACAGAAGCATACATTTTCTTACGTATTATTTCTAAACAAATTGGGCTGAAAGGAGCGAGCGATATTTATGAAACAAATCATTGACTCTCATATTCACCTCGATCAATATGAACCGAAAAGCTGGAAAGAAATAATAGAGAAGGATCCTTCGTTAAAAGCGCTTATTTCTGTATCTTCCACATTACACTCTTGCCAACTTAATCAAAAAATTAGCCAATTGTATTCCTGCGTGAAACCCGCCTACGGATTTCATCCTGAACAAATGCTGCCTTCTTCAAATGAATTAGCGGAACTGTTTGCCTGGATTGATCAAAACAATGAAGAAATGATAGCTGTTGGGGAGGTTGGTCTACCTTATTACTTAAGTCAGACATACACTCTTTCTCTAGAGCCCTATTTGGAGCTGCTTGAAGCTTTTATTGTTCATTCAAAAAAATGGGGTAAACCGTTAATTCTTCATGCTGTATATGAAGACGCTGAGATCGTATGCGACTTATTAGAAAAACATTCTGTGTCTAAAGCTCACTTCCACTGGTTCAAAGGAGCTAAAAAAACCGTTGAACGAATGAAAAACAACGGCTACTATATTTCAGTTACACCCGATATTGTATATAAGCCTAAAATCCAAGCGCTTGTCATGGAATACCCTCTTGACTACTTGATGGTGGAAACAGATGGTCCGTGGCCATTTGAAGGACCTTTTCAAAACCACACAACGGTTCCATCAATGATACATCAGTCCGTTCAGGAAATAGCACGTCTCAAAGGAGTTTCTGTAACGGAGACATATGATTTTTTATATCAAAATACGTCTTGTTTTTATAGTCTCTCTATATAAAAGGCCTTTCCCTAAGGAAAGGCCTTTTATATCTAAATTCGTTTCACAAGTTTTACGATTAGCACAATCACTGCAATGACAAGAAGAATGTGAATGATGCCGCCGCCAATATGAAAAACTAATCCTAATAACCAAAAAATAAATAAAAGTCCAATAATCGTCCACAACATAATTTTTTCTCCTTTTTTATATGTAGTATTTGTTATAATTTTATATTTCCCTAAATGTGCATAAATAAACGCATTTCATATACATCTTTTCACTGAGGAAGGTTCACATAATGTACAAAAAGCACTCATGTTCTCTGTGATAAAATAGGTATGTAATCTTATTTCATTTAAACTATAGCGGAGATGATTAACTATGACGTGGATTGTATTACTTTCCATCATTCTTGTAAGTGCACTCAAAATATTAATAACGTGTCTTCCAACTCCAGTGGTCAAATGGCTTATGACTAAATTTCAATTACACCCAACACTTGATGATCAAAACGTTACTGTCACAGTTGATGGGAAACATCTAGAAGGCAAAGATAAAATGCAAGTGATTGATTATTTTAATAAAGCAACATTTTTAAAACAATATTATGTCCATGAAGGAAATAAGGACTATTATAAACACCTAGAAGACAGTGAAACTCCACTGGTTATCGATACGAAAAAAGGAAAAAACGATGTTCGATTATGCGTATACAGTTATCATGATCACGTCGATGTCGTAAAACAGTATAAAAAGAAAATTATTGCTTACAGCCTGCTGTCTGATCACCTTCAAAAGCAGTCCATAACAGCTGACCTAGCTTAAACCAGTCGCCTACAAGGCGGCTTTTTTAGTTTTTAGTTTTAGGTTGAAGCTACCTTATTTAAAAATACCAAACTTTAACATTAATTCTAATGCTATAATATAAATTAATAGAATTTTCTAACTTTTTAAGAGGTGATGGATAATGCTTTCTTTGTTAGGGTTTGGAATGATTGCGACTTTTCTTTCTTTTCAAATGGGCCTTTGGGACAACTATTGTCATGACGATTACAGCCATTTCAAAGAATGCTATTTCCTTTTAGAATACTACCATAAAAAGGAAGCCGACTACCATAAGGCAGTCGGCTCACACATGTAGGATATTGATTTAACACTAACAAAGTACAACACAACACTAGTAATTATATAATATATTTCATTATTTTGAAAGCGATTTCATATATATTTTTAAAAATATTTTGTTATTTGTTTTTCATAGAAAAAAACCACGCTTCAGCCAATTCGAAACGTGGTTCTTTTCTGTAAGGACTTGCCCTACAGGCTATAAATGTAAGTACGCTTATTATAGCATGAGCTCTTATCTAGATTCTATGGTAATTACTGTATAATATCGTTACATTACGACTGGTTGTATTTTTCTGTCCATGTGCAGCGTATTCCATGGCTCTTCCTGTTCAGCAAGCCTTTCGATAAAACCTTGTGAAGTCCAAAATGGGATAGCCCCCGGTAAAAAAGGATGAGTATGCAGATACAACGTGTCATAAAAATGATTTTGAGCAAATTGTTCCACTGCTTTTAACAGCTGCTGTCCAATGCCTAGACGCCGGTACGCTGGATCGACATAGCATTTTACAATCTCAGCTGCAGTTTTATGTTCATATTGCTTTTTTAATGCATGAAACCTTCCATCGTAAGCGTATAAACCAATTGTTCCAATTACTTGTTGATTTTCCGTAACAGCTGCAAAAAAAGCAGCGTCTTTCGCTTGAACGTAATGTTCATTAAAATGAAGCAAATCCACAGGAAGCTGATTTTTTTCCAGCATAGGAAATAGCTCATTCCGCATATTCATGACAAACTGAACCACTTTCGCATCCTTTTCTGTTACTTCTTTAATTTGATACATTTGTACTTCTTGCACGTTTACTGTCACATCCTTTTATCTATCATTGTATACTTTCTCGTTTTCCTATAGGAACAACAATATTGACTACGGCGTTACGTCTAAATGCTGAGTCAGCATATAATACTCGCTTGGATTTGTTGTCCAATTTTTCACTTGTTGATTATAAGCAACAACAATGTTTGGATGTACAATCGATGATGTCAGCATTTTTCTATTAATCAAAGCGGTTGCTTGCTTGGCTAGCTGATTTCGTTTTGCGTCATCTACGGTTGAATTTAACTGTTCTATCATTTTTGTTAGCGTATCGTCATTAATCCGACTGGCATTTAAACCACCGCCCGGCAAATAGTTCGTGCTTAAATAATAGCTGGCATCCCCTCTAGGTGCTGTGATAAGGCTGTACAATGCTAAATCCCAATCATCTTTTGCCATTACATATTCATCGCTATCTTCAACTAGGTGAATCTTAATAGTAATTCCTAACTCTTTCGCATTAGACTGTATAAGCTGAGCAATTAAAGGCAGTTCTGGCAGAGAGCTGTATGTGACAAGAGAGAGCGATAGTGACTTTCCATTTTTGATTGCTTTGTCATTTTTGATTTGATAGCCTGCTTTCTCTAAATATTTTCTAGCAGATGTCATACCTCTTTGCTCGTTAGCAGTATTATCAGCAAAAGGAAATTGAGGTAAAAATGGACCTCGAGCCGCTGCCGCTTGATTGTTCATTATGCTACTGACAATTTCTTTTCGGTTCAATAAAGTATCGATAGCTTTTCTTACATTTTCGTCTTTTAATGAGTCATTGGTTTGATTATAAAGCAATAAATGAGTACGCACACTAGGTACTCCACTTACTTTGAAAGACGAATTCGCTTGTAAAGTGCTCAAGCTTTCTAAAGGCGGCCGATAAATAATATCCGCTGTCCCGGACTGAAGAGCCGCAACTCGCGCATTAGCATCTTCGTTAAATGCAAAGATCGCATTTTTCAATTTCACTTTTCCATTCCAATAATGTTCATATCTTTCTAACTTCACTTGATTTCCTTGATCGAAAGTCAAAACGTGAAATGGCCCTGTACCAATGGGCTTCTTAGCTATATTAGAAACATCAACATCTATAATAGCTGTGTTTGGATGCACTAACTCAGAAGGAAATTTAGGCATTGGTTCTTTTAATGTAATTGTCAGCGCATGACTGTTCGCTTTCATTTCTTTAATATTTAAAGCGTTTTTCATCGCATAGCTTTGATCTATCGTTCTTTGAAGAGAAGACTTAACGGCATTTGCATCCAGCGCTTTTCCATTTTGAAACGTGATGTTCTTTCTTATCATAAATGTCCATGTAAGGCCGTTATCTTTCGTTTCCCACTTTTCAGCAAGCCAAGGCTTTATTTTTAAATCGTCGCTGATTTTAACAAGCGTCTCCCCTACTCCCGCACGAACTGCTGTATAATTATCGTCCCTATGAGGATCAAGCGTTGCAGATGTAAAATTAAATAAAAACGTCACACTTTTATCCGTTTTCTTTCTTTCTTTTATACTTACGCTCTCTTCATTAGGAGCGCAAGCAGTGAGGCAAAGTAACACGAGAAATATCATAGATACGAGTTTTTTATTATTTATCATTGATTTTTCCACCTTCTATTTTAATACACAAAAAAGCACTTCTAAAAAGAAGTGCTTGTCTTCACAACAAATTCAGATAAACGTATCCCTTGTTTATCTTATTTTTGATTCTGCCAAAACACCTCCCTATCCTCGTAGGTTATTGTGTGCTGAGATTTATGGCAGGTCTCCTGGCTTCAAGTCATTGCCTTATACCGCCTTCCCGTCTCTAAATAGACAGTGGCTTTTTGACATAAGGCTCCTTGTTACAGTGGCGGGACCGCTCCGGATTTGCACCGGATTCCCTTTTAAGGCAATTGAAAAACAATTGCTACCATAAAAGCTGGTTATTTAATTTAGTAGCGTGCTCTTGAAACTCTAGAAGTAGAAGCTGATGGTGAAACATCTTCATCATCAAATCCAGTGGCAATAACGGTTACCATCATTTCGTCCTTTAAATCTTCATTAATCACAGATCCAAAAATCATATTTAAGTCCTGATCAGAAGCGGACGTGACAATATCTGCTGCTTCCTGTACTTCGTAAAGACTCAAGCTGCTGCCGCTCGTAATGTTCAACAGCACGCCTCGTGCTCCATCAATCGATGCATCTAGCAGCGGACTAGAAATCGCTTTTTTCGCTGCTTCAATTGCCCGGTCTGATCCGGAAGCTCGTCCGATACCCATAAGCGCAAATCCTTGATTAGACATGATTGTTTTTACATCAGCAAAGTCAAGGTTAATCAGCCCCGGCACAGCGATTAAATCTGAAATACCTTGAATACCTTGGCGAAGAACATTATCTGCTTCACGGAATGCTTCAAGCATAGGCGTCTTTTTATCGACAATTTCAAGCAAGCGGTCGTTTGGAATCACAATAAGGGTATCTACCGATTCATTCATCGCAGTAATACCGCCTACTGCTTGCTTCGTACGTTTATTTCCTTCAAACTTGAACGGGCGAGTGACTACTCCAATTGTTAAAGCATTTAGTTCACGGGCAATTTGGGCAATAACCGGAGCTGCTCCAGTACCAGTTCCTCCGCCCATGCCAGCTGTTACGAATACCATATCTGCGCCTTGCAGTACTTCTTGAATTTGTTCTCTGCTTTCTTCGGCTGCTTCTCTTCCCACTTCTGGATTAGCTCCTGCACCTAATCCTCGCGTTAAGGCCGCACCAATCTGCATTTTCACATCTGCTTTAGATAAGTTAAGCGCCTGAGCATCCGTATTAACGGCGATAAATTCTACTCCTTGTACACCGTGTTCAATCATACGGTTAACGGTGTTATTTCCTCCACCGCCGACCCCAATTACTTTAATTCGCACCAGTGGCGATACATCTGCATCAAATCCAAACATTCTAAGTTCCTCCTCAATGATCAAAATTACTTTCTCTTATTATCCGAAAAAACACGTGAAGAACCTTTTACTCCTATGTTTAACGCGTAACTGTTCTTTTGTTTTACAGATTTTATACACTTCTCTTTTAACCTTTAAATCTTTACATCTTTATGTAAATTTATTGTTGTTCTAAAATTAGTACGCCGAACTCTTTTATGGTTTTTCCACTCAAAATGGCATATAAGCTTATTGTATCATTCATTTGACAGATGTCTGTATTTAATTTTGAGTAAGATGTGACTAAGAGAATAATATTTTTATAGACAAAATGAGAAAAAGCCCTTAGAAATAAGGGCTTCTCTAGATAATAAACCGTTTTATAATTTCCCAGTTAAGAATTGAGCTTCTCCCATGCCAAAGCTCCAGTCAGCATTACCATTTTCAACAATCGAAATCATAATGTCGTTTGGCTGAATGCCGCAGCTCTCTCCAAGCTCTTTTACAATTAATCTGTAAAGAGCTTGCTTTTGCTCTTCTGTTCGCTGTTTGCTTGTTACGCTTATAATAACCAAATCCTTGCTTCTCTCAAAGCCAAGACCTGTATCTTCAATAATCATTTCATGAGCAGGATGCTGATGTACAATTTGATAACGATCGCGTTCTGGCACGCCAAAGGCTTCTAGCATCGCTCGGTGAGCAGCGTCTAGTAATGTTTTTAACTCTTTTTCATCTCTTCCTTCTATTACATCAAATCTAAGTAATGGCATACTAAGTAACCTCCAGCTTTTTGTCTAATGTATTATTGCTTCATCATATCACAACTATCATTTGTTAAAAAAAGATATGCTATTCACAATGTGCTCTCTAGTGAAAGAGACCTCAAACGCTTCAATAAAAGCTGAACCTAATAAAAAGAAATGAGCAGCATAACGGCTCATTTCATTAGTACAAAAACATTTATAATAAGAGCTAAAATACATACAGATACAATGGCAATGAGTACGTTCATCACAAGGTTTTGCGAGGATGTTTTGGCTTGTTTTTTCATATCAGCCCGACTCATCTGTTGCTTTTCATGATCACTTTTAGACATCACGTAGCCTCTCCTATTCATCAAAATGTCAGCAGTGTGTAAATGATTTTTGAGAAACCTTGATCCAGTTCTTTTGTATAAACAGCAGCACATGCAGGTTATCACCAGTTATTTTAGCATGTTTTGTCAAATAAGTGGACTATGTAGCGCTTCAATTTAGTATTCACGGCCAAATATATTTAAATTCGTTGCTTTTCTCTTCTTTTCTCGCTATTGTTTGAGAAGAAGGATAATTAGATACGATAAAGGATGATACGATATTGAATAACCATACGCAGCTGCCTCAGTATATCTACACATACGCATGCAGCGAAGAGGAACTCTCACTATGCCAATTAGAGAGACGCTCTCTTTTTGAAATTGAAACTGAGAAACCTATCATAAAAAGTGCCGTTAAACTTGATCCAAGCAGAAGCCCTTTTATCAAAGAGCGATTAGATATTATGTATGAATCAGATGACCTTGCAGATATTTGTAAGCAAGTAGAAGATATTGACCTTGGAGACAAAACATTTAAACTCATTTTCATGAAAATTAATGACTTGGAAAAAGATCAAAAAGTAAGTTATAAAGGTCAGCGTGCTATTGAACGTGATGTGGGTTGGCATTTTGTAGCAGAAGCAGACTTGCATAACCCTGACCATTTGTTTGGCATTGTTCCATTTGAAGGACGCTGGTATTTTGGGAAATATCAAAAAAGCGAAGCTGTATGGCTGCATCATTTGAAAAAACCGCGTGAATACTCTACAGCACTCAGTACCCGCCTTGCAAGAGCTGTAGCTAACATTGCCGTTCCAAACCCTGAAGGAATCAAAGCGATTGATCCATGCTGTGGTATTGGTACAGTCCTCGTAGAAGCTCTTTCAATGGGCATTGATATTGTAGGACGTGATATCAACCCACTTGTGACCGACGGATCTCGTGAAAATATTGCGCATTTCGGCTTAAAGGGTGATGTCAAAACCGGACCGATTTCGGATGTTACCACTCACTATGATGTAGCGATCATCGACATGCCTTACAATCTCTACACCCACGCGACGCCTGAAGATCAGCTTTCTATTTTAAAACACGCTCGCCGCTTTGCGGATAAAGTAGTCGTGATTACAGTAGATACGATTGACCATATGATTCATGAAGCTGGCTTTTCTATTTCAGATCGCTGCGTAGCGCGCAAAAGCGTATTTTCTAGACAAGTAGTTGTATGCGAATAAAAAAAGACACCAGTCTAACAGGCTGGTGTCTTTTGATTTACCACTCTTTAGGTTCATAGTCTAATTCTTTGAATAGCTGCGTACGCTCTTTTTTCGTTAAATCTCTCCACTGTCCAACCGGTAAGTTGTTTAAATGGATATTCATAATACGAGTACGCTGAAGGCGGTATACTTCATACCCGAGCACTTCACACATACGGCGAATTTGACGATTTAAGCCCTGTGTTAAAATAATTTGAAACTCGTACTTAGACAGCTGTGTCACTTTACAAGGAAGCGTTTGTGTACCTAAAATTTTCACTCCCTCAGACATGTTTTTAATAAACTCCGGTGTAATTGGCTTATCTACTGCAACAATATATTCTTTTTCATGCTTGTTTTCTGCACGTAAAATTTCGTTAATAATATCGCCGTCATTTGTAAGTAAAATTAAGCCGTCTGAATCCTTATCTAGTCGTCCGACATGATGAATACGCAAAGGGTGATTGACTAAGTCAATGATGTTTCCCTTTACTTTTTTTTCACTCGTACTTGTAATGCCGACTGGTTTATTAAGTGCAATATATACATTATTTCGAGCAATCCGAAGCTGTTGGCCGCTTACTCGAATATCATCGCCAGGCTTAACTTGATCTCCGATTTTTGCAACCTTTCCATTAACGGTTACTCTTCCTTCACTAATTAACTTATCTGCCCCGCGTCTTGATGCTTTGCCAGATTCGCTAATAAATTTATTCAGTCTCAGGTGAATCACAACCTTACATTTAAAAATTTTAAAATTTGTATCTTCTATTAGAAACCGATATGTGTCAATTTCTATACCGTCCCTATCGTAACATGCTATACGCTTCTCGTCTTCTTTTAATTTCATTACTTAATCATATTTTTTTAACAGTAATAGAAGTATAGGTCCAAAATACTTTGTAACCTTATTCTTAACATTTCAATCAATGCTTACACCTGTGAATCTTGCATCAATCTTCACTTATATACAAGACCTCAACGTCTAGATTGACTGATTAGTATAGAGTTGCTACCATTATACTGACCGATCAACTAGTAATTATATTAGGGAGCTGTTTTGATGGAACCAACCAATTCAAAAGAAAAGATTTTAAGCGCAGCTGCTAAACTTTTTCGCAAAAAAGGCTATCACGCCACCAGTCTAAGTCAAATTACAAAAGAAAGCAGCGCTCCGAGAGGATCTATTTATTATTATTTCCCGGATGGAAAACAACAATTAGCAAAAGAAGCTATTCAAAAAACGGGGGAAAGAGTCAAAGCTTATATCGAAAAATCCCTCGCTTCTCATGAAGATGCCGCGTCAGCTATTCAATATCATATAAAACTAATGGCCGATCGAATGTTTGAACAAGTGGAAAATGAAGCAGATATCTCCCTCGCTGCTATGTCAAGTGAAGTATGGTCATCAAACGAAACGCTTCGTATGGCCTGTGAAGCCGTGTATAACGAGTGGGAGCAAGTTTATGCAGATAAGGTAGTTTGTTCAGGTTATGAACAAGAGGAAGCAAGACAGCTAGGTTCAGCTATACAGTCTTGGATTGAAGGGGCTTATACTCTTTCATTAACTAAAAATAGTACAGTTCCTATGCAAATTGCTGCTGACCAAATTGGCAAGCTGTTTGCAAACAAAAATTAATGTAGTAAAAGGAGGTCGATTATGACACAAACAAAAGAAAAAATGAGTACACGAAGTAAGCTTATCCTTTTCATTTTGATTCTAGGAAATTTCTTATGCTTAATTAGTGAAACGGTAATGAACGTAGCCTTGCCAAGTATCATTTCAGATTTTTACGTTAAAACGAGCTCAGCTCAATGGTTAACTACAGGGTATATGCTTGTGATTGGCATATCCGTCCCGGTGTCTGCTTTTTTAATTCAACGATTTACGTTAAGACAGCTGTTTGTGACGGCTATGAGCTTTTACTTAATTGGGTCCTTCATCGGCTTTATTACTCCATGGTTTTCTCTGCTTTTTGTGGGACGTATGATTCAAGCATTAGGAACAGGCATTGTTTTACCACTTGTAATGAGCACAATGTTAACACTCGTACCTGTTAGCAAACGCGGCACCGTAATGGGGATTTTTAGCGTAGCTATTTTATTCGCACCCGCGATAGGACCGGTTCTTTCAGGATTAATTATTCAATATTATTCGTGGCGAATTATATTTCTAGGTCTTTTGATTGCGGCGGCGCTTATTTTCCTATTTGCTCTCTTTAAACTCGGGAACGTTTCTGAAACATCTAGACCAACAATTCATATCCCATCTGTGATTCTTTCTACAATTGGATTTGGAGGAGTTGTTTATGGATTTAGCGCAGCTGGTGAAGAGACAGGATGGAGTAATCCTATTGTATGGCTCACGCTCATCATTGGCGTCGTAGCTCTTGCTTTATTTGTCAGACAGCAAACAAAGCTTAATTCTCCCATGATTAATATGAAGCCTTTTAGATCGTCTGTGTTTTCAAGATCAATTTTCTTAATGTTTCTTATTATGATGATTCAGTTTTCAATGATGTTAATTTTGCCGCTTTATTTCCAAACGGCTGCCGGACTGTCTCCTTTGCAAACAGGTTTTCTTATGCTTCCAGGAGGAGTAACGCTGGCTCTAACAGCTATGGTCGGAGGACATTTGTTTGATAAAATTGGATTTAAACCGCTGCTTTTAACAGGCTTAATCCTTTTAACATTTATTTTAAGTTTGTTCACTACCATTTCCAGTGAAACAACTACGATGACCGCAGCTATTTTATACGCTGCCTTTACAATTGGCGTAGGTTTAAGCATAGGACCCGTGATGACGCTTGCTTTAAATCAAGTACCTAAACCTCTTCACGCTCACGGTTCAGCCATTTCAAATACGATTAACCAAGTTTCAGGCGCAATTGGACCCGCTTTGTATACAAGTATTATGACCATGGCTTCTCAACGCTTTATTCAACAATCAAATGAAACGAATAAAACGCTGTTACAAATAAAAAGTATGACAAGCGGAGTTCATACCGTCTATTATGTAGCCATCGCTTTCGCCGTCGTTTCGTTCCTTCTCGCTCTTACGTTAAAGAAAAAAGATCAGCAGCTCGAAACGCAATAAATAAGAAACTGATAAAAGCTGCTCATAATTTGAGCAGCTCTTGTTACATGCAGAATTTATATCACAAATGTAAAAGCAATCATAGATACTATGAAAACAAGGATAATAACACCTCTCTTTTTTTCTGTTTTCCATGCTTCAATAGCGCCCACGATACCACCAATAGCTAAAATAAAAGTACCTATAATGTGCAGAGGCAGCAGAGATAATACTCTACCTAAACTCGCCATCACTCCTCCAATCAATATAAATCCTGTTGTTGCAATAGATTTTAAAGATATTAAGTCTCGTATCGCTTCTTTTTTTTCAATTTTACTCAGTTTAAAGTACTCTATTATACTAAAAACAGCGGGTGTTCCCCATAAAATAAAGAAGCTAATTAATCTATCCGTGTCTACACTCACTGTTCATTCACCGCCTTTGTCAATCCCTTATGCACTTTTCCTAACCCGTTTTTTAGAAATAAAAAAAGCGGCTGTAGCTGCTAAAACGGGAATTACAAAAGCAAAGCTAGGTGAATGACTGCCAAACATTACTTTACTTGATAAACCTTCAATTGAACTCCACATATCCGCGCTTTCTGGAACATGCAAAAGCGTAAGAATCATGCCTGATAGCAGTTGAAAGCTACCTAGCAACACAATGAAGCTAATGATAAATAGTCCATATCTCTTCAATGAAATCTCCCCCTTGGTTTATATACGATTTCACACCTTTCAAGTTCCACTATTTAACAAAAAACTTTCTATTACTCTTGCTTCAAGGATCCTCCAAAAGAAAATTGATGGTAGTCATCAAGCTTATTCCAATATCCTATGCACTTTACGTCAGGCTCATCAATAGCTAACGCTTCTTTATTAATTCCTTTATAAGGAAGAAATACAGTTAACTGCACTTTTTGTTTTGGCTTAATATTTAATTTATTACCTTCTGCTAATACCTTAAATTTATTTTCAGAATAACCGTTTTTCATTTTTAAAGGATAGGATAAAAAGACATTGTTTTGTTTGATGGTCAAATCGCTCTTGTTTACTAATTCCATTTCATATGAAATCCCTTGCTTCATCTTTTGTTCTTTGATGACGTTAATATGGATCTTTTCTAGCTCTTTTAAAGGAACGTTGCCTTCTTCTTTTGAACATCCGGAAAACACGATGGCTAACGCTAATAAAATAAGAACTCCTAACTTTCTGCTCAAAAAATAATCCCCTCTCTAGTAACAAAAATTACCTTACAATTATAACTCAAATTAGTAATTTAATGGTAAAAATACACAATTAAAAAAGCAAACCTTTTCGGTCTGCTTTTTTAATTGCTACGCATAGGTAATGTGTTGTTGTGCGAAAAACTTTTCGATAAGGAGTTTGCCAACTATATGTATATCGTAACAAAAGAAAAAAGAACGCGCTGTGAGATTTGTCACTTCTTCTTTCAAAATAATCTAATCGAATACTCGCTATTTCCTTACGCAAAAAGAGCAGAACGCAAACGCGACCTGCTCTTTTCACATGCTAGATATGGGTAATTTGTCCATGCGTGAAAAGCTCTTCAATAATAAGGGGTTTATCACTACACTTATAGAATAACAAAGAAAAAAAGATGGGGCTGTGAGATTTATCACACCCCCATCTTTTTTATCCAACTAGCTTATTAAATTGTACACGTTTATTAATTGCTGCCATAATTGGTGCTCCAACAAGCATAACAACAAACTCACCAACAGCCGTTGTTAGCCATGTAAAGAAAAATGGTAACTCAAATGCTAGGTGCAGTTCAAACGCAATAATAAACATCGTAAACGTAAACACAAGTGTATTAATAAGCATACGAGCCCACATATTTTTAATGTAGCGCATAGAAAAAATGGTAATGAGTAATGATAGTACAGATTGTCCTACCCCAAACACCAGATCATAAGCGACCATTGGTGAAAAAAACAAATTCGTCAGAAATACCCCTAGTACAATGCCGTACACGTACTTTTTATTAAATACAATCAAATGATTGAACATTTCCGATATACGAAATTGGATATTGGTGAAGCCAAACGGCTGAATTAACATGCTGACAGCAATATACATAGCAGCTAAAAGACCGTTGACGCAAAGTGTTCTTATATTCATCTTACTATTCTCTCCTTAGTTTTTTAACGTGGGATGGTTACGAACCACGTAAACACTCAAAGAATCATACAGCAAGCTTAAGCTTTCGTCAATCTAGCTGTTTGCAAACTACTGCCGCTTTCTATATCTTGAACATTGACTGCCCTTTTTTCTTACTTTTCTTTAGTATAAAATAGAAGACGTATCCGTATACATAGGTGACATAAAGTAGTTAACCCTTTTGATTTGAAATACGAAAGGATTTGTAGTGATGTTAGATAATACAGATAAGCGCATACTAGAAGAGCTATCAAAAAATGGACGTATGAAGATGAAAGAATTAGGAGAAAAAGTGCATTTAACCGGACAAGCCGCTTCTGCTAGAGTATTAAAGTTAGAAGATGAAGGCATTATCAAAGGCTATACAATTAACATTGATGAACGAAAACTTGGCTACACCGTCCATGCATTTTTAAATATCTATACGCAGAGCATTCATCACCACCCCTACCTTACATTTTTAGAAAGTCAGCAGAAGTACGTCATCAACAACTTTAAAATCAGCGGCGATGGCTGCTACTTACTAGAATGCAAATTTCATTCAAATGAAGAATTAAATGATTTTTTGACAGAGCTAAATCAGCATGTGAATTACAAACTTTCAATTGTCATTAACAAATAATTTTTTAAAAAAATAAAGGTATATTAATTTATGAAAATGGCAATTCTAATAACGTATTCCCCCTATTCCAATAAATTTGAAAATCCTTTGCATCGTCGCAAAGGATTCTTTTTTATGTAGGAAACCGCCTTCTATTTTTTGAAAAGTTGAACATCTCTCATAGCGTTGACATAGCGGTCAGAGGTTTATATAATCGGTGACATCGAAGCATGGAAAAGCCGGATCAAGACCCATACACGTATCGTAATTCTTCGTCTTAGAAGTTGATCAGTTTTATAACTAGACAATTTCTAAGACGTTTTTTATTTTATCATTTGTGAAACACTAGTAAAAACAAGATTTCACATGAAAATATCCTAATAATCAAGGAGGTTTGCATATTGAAAACAATCTATAAAGACATCATCTTAATTATTGTTGGAGCACTTTTAGTTGCTGCATCCATTGATTTTTTCGTCATTCCAAATAAATTAGGTGACGGAAGTACAGTTGGTATTGCTCTTGTTTTATATTATTTATTTCATATCCCTACAAGTATCAGCACATTTCTTGTAAACCTTATATTTATTGCCTTAGCCTATAAATTTCTAACCAAAAAAACGATTCTTTATACGATTCTAGGAGCCGTCATGACGTCCGTTTTCCTCGGTCTAGTCAGCTATATTCCTTTTCACGTTCACGACATGATTTTAGGAATTGTATTCGGGGCTTTACTAATGGGAACAGGACTTGCTCTCATTTTTATCGCAGATGGATCTACCGGTGGAACAACGCTTTTAGCTTATTTATTAAACTATACAAAAGGTTATAATATTTCTAAAAGCATGTTCTATATGGACAGCGTCATTATTTTAGCATCGGTTTTTGCTATTGGCGTCAACAACACACTCTATACTTTTATATTCGTCTATCTTTGTGCCAAAATCGTCGACATCGTTATCGAAGGTTTCCACAACAAAAAAGCTATGACGATTATGTCTGATCAGTACAAAGACATTGCGCAAGTTATCACCAGTGAATTTGGAAATGCAGCCACAATCTTTTACGGATATGGCTACTACGCCAATAAAGATAAACGTATTATTTACGTTGTTATTAAAAAGAACGAGCTATTAAAAATTAAAAAGAAAATCCAGCAAATTGACCCGAATTCTTTTATTGTCATCCACGAAGTAAAAGAAGTTGTCGGCGGGAAATTTGGATTTATCGGCAATTCGCCTCATGAAACAAAAGCCGCTGCTAAATAAAAAAATCCACCTCTTGGTGGATTTTTTTATGAAAAAACCGTTAAGAAAAACGAAAAGATACCTGCTAAAAAGTAAACAGACCCTAACGCAACTGCTCCTGTAACGACCGTAAATACACTTAATCCGATAGCCACCTTCATTTTCATCCACATCCCTTTTTAGATTAGTAGTATAAGTATGTCCAAGGATAGGAGATTTATAACTATGCCATCCTATTTATTTCATATATCTATGCAACAATTGTCTATTCAATGTGTTCTAAAACCACCCCTGACGACATAATGTATAGGAAGGATTTCATATACACATCTTTGTATCACACATATCATATGAAATTAGGTGAGATAAAATGGTGGCTGTCCACTTTTTTGAAAACAGAAAGCTTCTATTAAGCCAGCTGAGGGAAAACATTCCTTCTACGGGTGATGATTTAAAGATTAAAGGACGAAAAGGAACCGTCGTGCTTGTGAATGACATCGATGAAAAAAATGTTCACGTGGAAGTTGCTTTAGAAAAAGTAGTGAAAAAGAACTTAGCGTTAGATAACGCTAAAAAGAAAAGGAGATAAGCGGTTTACGCTTATCTCCTTTTCCTTTTAATTTATATACGAATCGTCTTTATCTTTTGCTTCAGTTTCCAAAAAAAAGAGACTCCTAAAAAGGAATCTGCAGCAAAGAGCGATATCATCGCCTGAATATTAATACAAGTTATATTTTAACATATAAAAACATTTTTTACAAAAATAAACTATTATTTTACGCATAATTATTTTTTATTCGATGTTTTTCAACATTTGAAACCATTTCGTATAAAGATCTTTATTTATTTTTCAGGCCAAATTTTTGCATCTGGCTCTAATAACCACTTATGCTCCTCTTCCATAATACGGTCTGTCCACGGATTATTGTCGAGATGGCGAATCATCCAGCAGAAGTACATCGCATAGCCGGGAGCCGTTGCTTGAGGATGATCCAATTCGCCAGGAATTGTAATAAAACTATTATCAACTACACGGTACGCATCTTCTCCAACCATTGCGCAGCCAAATCCTTGGGGCTTGTCAAAACGATAGTAATACACTTCGGGCTGGTCATGATGATGAGGCGGATAACTCGACCATCTTCCTGGATAAGAAATAACTTCTCCAATAACAAGGTTAGAGTAAGAAGCGTTATTGTAGTCAAAAATTGTTCGAATTACACGCTGAGCAGTACCTTCCCATACTCCCTCACCAGCCACTGTGTTTTGACAATCTTCAGGCGTATATAATTTTGATGAAAACTCTTTTTCATTATCCGTTTTTTGAATTAGCACTTCACTATCGGCAAGCCCGGTAATTTTAACCTCCACATTTTTTGAAATGTGCAAACACCAAGGCTCTTCTTCAAATAGGGACTGGCGCTGAATTTCTTTCGAATGGCCTTCCCACTCTAGCTTTACCTTTCCTTCTAGTAAAAGAATAGCCGTTTCACTGCTACTGTCTAGTAAAGTTTCCTCTTTTCCTTGGGACATTTTATAAATCCCAATATCCATCAGCATATCTTTGTGCTGACCGGTCATTTCTGTAAGTACGTTGTATCCTTTATTTAACTCACCTAATTTACCTAACATGCTTAAATTCCTCCTTTATGTAGTAGCGCAATCAGAATTTACTAATCACTCATTTTTTCTTCATAGACTTTATACATTCTTTTGAATATGTGACTGTGAAGAGTTTTTATTAACAGCAATACTCTTGATTGTATTCAATTATTTGCAGATGCTGTGGCTTCCCTTCGTAACGGAGCCGTTGATTTCCGAACAATCAATTTTGGCTCAAGAAGCAAATGTTCTTTATGCATCGCTGGATATTTCATTTCTCTAACCAGCAAATCCACTACGTTTACAGCCATTTCTTTTGTCGGCTGTGCTACTGTCGTCAACATGGGCGTGATGGTAGTAGAAAGAACCGTATTATCAAAGCCAATCACTGATAAGTCTTGCGGCACATCAATTTTGAGTTCCTTTGCGGCTTGCATAACGCCGATAGCCAGTAAATCGTTACAAGCAAAAATAGCCGTCACTTTCTCCTTCATTAAAAAAATTTGCTTAGCACTTTCATATCCTTTTTGAATACTTGCTTCGGTCGTAATAACGTGCTGAGGCGGCACGATGATTCCATTTTCTTGCATAGCGTCTCGAAAAGCATCTAAACGGGCGTGATTGCTTTTTGCATTTTCTGTAATAATCGCAATTTTTTCATGATGCAAAGACAGCAAATAATCAGTCGCTAAATAGCTCCCTTTGTAGTCATCCACTGTCACTGTATTAACGGATATGTGAGGAATTTCTGAAGCAATAACGCTAATCGGTATATCTTGCTTAAGCATATTTTTTAAAAGATTAGCATTGCGAAAAGCAGAAGCTACAATTAAACCGTCGATTCTCTGACGTATTAACAGCGATAGATACTTTTTCTCTTTTTCCGCATCGTTATCGGTATTGCACATTACAACATGGAAACCTCGCTCATGACTTCGGTCTTCTATGCTTCTTGCCAAATCGGCAAAAAAAGGGTTGGAGATGTCAGGTACGAGAAGCCCAATCGTTTTAGTGGGTTTTCCTGTTAAAGCAGATGCTACGACGCTTGGATGGTAATTCAACTGCGCCATAACCTCAATTACTTTTTGTCTTGTTCTTTCACTAATATGACCGGTTTGATTGATGACTTTTGATACGGTAGAAATTGATACACCTGCTTCTTCAGCCACACTATAAATGGTTGGCTTCATTTCCTCTCCTCCTTTCCTTTCATAAACACATAAAAGGCGTAAAATCTTTTACAATGGAAATTAAAGACCGCTTTTTTCTTTAATAAAGTTTCTTGCTTTTAACGCATATTCAAAAGGATTAGCAAGGGCTGGATCCTGTTCTGCTTCTACGACAAACCATCCGTTATAATCCGAAGTGGCAAGCGTAGTAAATACTTCATCAAATTCAATAGCTCCGTCACCTGGAACAGTAAAGGCTCCTTCTTTTACCGCTTGCAAGAAGCTCAGGTCTTGTTGTTTGACTCGATCAACTACTTCTTGGCGAATATCTTTTAAATGAACATGCTTAATACGGTGAAGATATTTTTTTAAGATATAAAGAGGTTCTTCGCCTGAAAAGACAAGATGACCGGTATCAAATAGGAGCGAAACAAGCTCCGGATTGGTAAGCTCCATTAGCTGCTCAATTTCTTCTGTTGTTTGTACACCTGTGCCCATATGGTGATGATAGACAATATGCATATCTTTTTCTCGTGCCAGTTTCCCAAGATGGTGCAGGCCTTCTATAAGTCTGCTCCACTCTGTTGGCGTGAACACAGGCTTTTCTTTAAATAAAGGAACATCCATCAGCCCTTGAATGCTGTGCCCTTGTTCAGACACAACAATTACTTTTGCTCCCATTTCGTATAAAAAATCGCGATGTTCAATAAATGGCGTCACCGTTTCTTCCAGCGGCTTTGTTGTTAAAAATGTACTAAACCATGCGCTTGCAATTTCCAAATTCCGAAGCGATAATGCCTTCCTTAAGATCGAAACATTTCGCGGATATTTGTTTCCTACCTCACTTCCTTTAAAACCGGTTAAAGCCATCTCACTGATACACTGTTCGAATGTATTTTCAGCTCCTAGCTCAGGCATATCATCATTTGTCCAAGCAATTGGAGCAATCCCCAGTTTGACCGTATTTTCCTTGAACATCTCTTCCTCTCCCTTATATGAAATTGAAACCTCTTTTATATTTATCGAATGTTTCTCTTCACCAACTTCATTTTCTCCTGCCCCTTAATAAACTCTTGCCATTTCAAGGTTTTTCACCTTATCTTCATAAGCTTCCTGTACATGCTGATTTTTAGATACCTCTGCTACTCCTACATGCCACCATGATTCATAACCGTTCGTCATAGTTTTTGGCAGCACTTTAATATCAATTAGCGTAGAAACCTCTTGTTTTTGTGCATCTTCTATCGCCGTTTTTAATTCTTCAAGAGAGCTTACCCGATACGTTTTTACACCGTAGCCTGCGGCGCTGGCTGCAAAATCAATTTTCATCACGTTTCCGTTTAGTTTTCCTGTTTCATCGTTTCGATAGCGAAACTCTGTGCCAAAGCTACCCATACCGTTTGACATTTGAAGGTTATTAATGCACCCGAAGCCTGAGTTATCAAACAGTAAAATGTTTATCTTTTTTCTTTCTTGAAGGCTTGTAATAAGCTCTGAATGAAGCATTTGATAGCTTCCATCTCCAACCATCGCATACACTTCTTTAGCTGGTTCTGCTAGCTTAACTCCAAGTGCGCCTGATACTTCATATCCCATACATGAATATCCATATTCCATATGATAGGTATTAGGTTTAGTAGACTTCCACATTCTCTGTAAGTCGCCTGGAAGACTTCCTGCTGCACCAACAATGACGGAGTTGTCATCAAGGAGCTTATTCACCTCTCCAATTACTTCTGTTTGCGTTAATTGAGTACCAAGTGATTCTGCATATTCAGCTAAGCTTTCATCTAAATGACCTTGTATTTCCGGAACAAAATCTGCACCAGTAAAACGTATGCTATGCAGACGCTCTAACTCTGTATCCCATGCGTCTTTTGCACTTGCAATTTCTGTCGTGTAACCAGACTGATAGCCAATTGACATGAGCTCTTTCCTAAGAGCAAACAAACCTTCTTTTGCATCAGCTACAAGTTTCACGGCATCAAGTTTATTTGCATGAAATTCAGACGTGTTAATGGTAAGAAATTGCACGTCGGGATGTTGAAAAAGCTGTTTAGATGCTGTTGTAAAATCAGTAAATCGAGTGCCTACTCCAATTACTAAATCTGCTTCTTTAGCGATTGTATTAGCAGCTGAGTTCCCTGTTACACCTATTCCGCCTAGATTATAGCGATAGTCACTTTCAACGGCACTTTTCCCTGCTTGAGTTTCTCCAAATGGAATATGGAACTCACTAGCAAATTGTTTTAACTCTTTTGCAGCTTCTGAATACCGAACGCCTCCTCCGCAAATGATGATTGGCTTTTTCTTTGTTTTCATTAATTGAATTGCATCTGCTAGACTGTTCCTAGTCGGAAGGCGGCGCTCAATGCGGTGAACGCGCTTTTGGAAGAAATAAGCTGGAAAATCCCATGCTTCTCCCTGCACATCTTGAGGCAAACAAATAGTTACAGCTCCCGTATCTGCAGGATTCGTTAACACACGTATCGCATTAATCATAGCTGTCATCAATTGTTCAGGGCGGCTTACGCGATCCCAGTACTTACTCACTGGCCGGAAAGCATCGTTTGTAGAAATAGATAAATCATATGACTGTTCAATTTGCTGCAAGACGGGATCCGGCTGTCTAGTTGCAAATACATCACCAGGAAGCAGCAAAACCGGAATATTATTAGCTGAAGCAGTGGCTGCCGTTGTAACCATATTTGCTGAACCTGGCCCCACTGAAGATGTGCAAGCCATAATCTGCTTTCGATGTTTTTGTTTTGCAAAAGCCATCGCTGCATTGGCCATTCCTTGTTCATTACGTCCTTGATATACATCTAGATTTCCTGGGTCTTCTTCCAAAGCTTGCCCAAGACCTACCACATTTCCGTGCCCGAAAATTGTAAAAATCCCTTTAATAAACTGATGCTGCTTTCCATCAAATTCAACATACTGCTGATTTAAAAACTTCACTAATGCTTGTGCCGTCGTCATTCTAACTGTTTCCATGCTTCTTTCTCCCTTCTAATACTAGATTGCGATTTTAAAAAAGGAAGCATAAGGAATATCTTTAATTCCTGATACCTCCTTTTAAAATGAAATGCGATTTTTAATGAATCACTTACCAGCGCGTTGTTACCATTTTCTTTCTTGTATAAAACTCCACGCCGTCCGTACCATTTGCATGAAGATCACCATAAAAAGAATCTTTCCAGCCAGAGAATGGGAAGAATGCCATAGGTGCCGGTACCCCTACATTTACTCCTAACATACCAGATTCAATATTTTCACGGAACTCACGTACGCTTGCGCCGCTATCTGTATAAATACAAGCACCGTTTGCAAATCGAGAGTTATTAGCTACTTCAATAGCTTCTTCTAATGTTTTCACACGTACAATGGACAGCACAGGTGCAAAAATTTCATCTTGCCAAATTTTCATTTCTTGCGTAACATGATCAAAAATCGTTGGTCCTACAAAGTAGCCCTTGCCATTTACTGCTGCATCTGTGCGACCGTCACGAATAAGCTCTGCTCCTTCTTGCACGCCTGATTCAATATAGCTGAGCGTACGCTCTTTATGATTTTCACGAATGACTGGTCCTAAGAAGACGTTTTCTTCTAAGCCGTCGCCAATTACAATATCATTTGCTTCCTCTACTAATCTTTCAATTAGCTGATCCGCAATTTCTTCTTGTACAGTAACAACAGATGCTGCCATACAACGTTCACCTGCTGATCCAAAAGCGGCTCCGATAATTTGTTTTGTTGCTACGTTCAAATCTGCATCATTTAATACAATTGAATGGTTTTTAGCACCGGCTAAAGCTTGAACACGCTTTAAGTTTTCCGTACCTTTTTTGTACACGTACTCAGCTACAGGCTGGGAACCTACAAACGAAATAGCTTTCACTAATTTATGTTCAAGAAGACCGTTTACCACATCATGCGCGCCGTTTACAATATTTAATACACCTTTTGGCAAACCAGCTTCTTCAAACAGCTCAGCTAATCTTGCAGCTAACAGCGGCGTACGCTCAGAAGGCTTTAACACAAATGTATTGCCGCAAGCGATCGCAAGCGGGAACATCCAGCAAGGAACCATCATTGGAAAATTGAACGGTGTAATTCCTCCAATGACGCCAATTGGATAGCGGTACATGCCAGACTCAATATCTGTTGCAATATCAGGAAGCTGTTTACCCATCATTAACGTAGGAGCACCTGCCGCAAATTCTACGCATTCAATTCCACGCTGCACTTCACCTCGCGCTTCGTTAAAGCTTTTTCCGTTTTCGACTGTCACTAACTTTGCTAATTCATCCCAGTTATCTACTAATAGCTGCTGATACTTGAACAAAATTCGTGCACGTTTAGGCACGGCTGTTTTTGCCCACCCTTTGAACGCTTCATTTGCTGCTTGCACCGCTTGGTCTACGTCTTCTTTTGTAGAAAGAGGTACCTGTGCGATTAGTTCACCTGTCGCTGGGTTATACACAGGTTCCGTTTTTAATGTAGCTGATTCAATCCATTGTCCACCAATATAGTTTTTTACTGTTTTTACTGCTGTCTGTGTCATAGAATATCTCTCCCTTTATCTAATTTTAATAAGCTGCTATTCCTTTAATCTCTCAAGCAATCTCTCAAGATTTTCCCTTTGTTTATTAAGCTTCCTGCAAAACTTCCGTTGCTGTCTCCATAAAGTTGAAGAGCTCAATGCTTGTCGGCATAGCATCTGAACAGCTGTGTTTTGAAATGACAATCGATGCGGAGGCACCCCCCAATCGCATTGCCTGTGGAATTTCCAGCCCTTGCATCAATCCGTAAATAAAGGCTGAAGCATAGGAATCACCAGCGCCAAACGTTTTCAGAACTTTTGTTTTAAATATTCCTCCGCGGTGAGACTTACCATCTCTTGTATAGGCAATAGACCCTTCTCCACCGTGCTTAATCACGACGATTTGAGCATGGTGAGAAAACCAGCGCTCTGCTGTTACTTGATCATTAGATTCTTTATAATTTAAAAGGTTTTCCATCATGTCAAACTCTTCTCGCGTACCAATAATTACATCTGATTTTTCAGCGGCTAAATTAAAATAGACTGCCGTTTCAGCTTCGGATTCCCATGTATATGGACGATAATCGATATCAAAAAACACTACAACTTCATGCTTGCGTGCGTGTTCTAGCGCTAAAAACACTGCTTCACGAGAAGGACTTTGCGCAAGAGCCGTTCCAGATATTAAAAGAGCCTTTGACTTCTTAATATATTCTTCTGATACTTCTGTAGGATCTAGTTTTAAATCCGCTACGTTATCACGATACATTAAGATACTGCAATCTGTAGGACTTTTGATTTCCGTAAAAGCTAGCCCTGTTACGGCCCCAGTTTTATCAATAACAATGCTATCTGTATTAATCTTATTTTTTTGCAGATAATCCGTAATGAAGCGTCCCATTTGATCATCTGATACTTTTCCGATAAAGCCGGTTTTTAAGCCTAGCCTTGCTGCTCCAATCGCAATATTAGCCGGAGAGCCTCCTACATATTTAGTAAATGTTTTAGTCTCTTCCATTGGACGCTGTGTTTCATTTGCATTTAAATCAATACATAAGCGGCCGATAGCGATAAAATCTAAATCACGATTTTCTTTAAAAACAAGCGGATTCATCTTTACTCCTCCTTAGTTAAGCGCTTTCCTAAAAGGGTAGAAAGACCAATTTCTTTCATCCCCACGTTTACCGTCATTAATTCACTGCGTATTTTTTATGTTCAATCTTTACTGGCTGCCCGGATAGTAAAGATTCTTTTGCTGCTTTAGCAATTCGTTCTGCTTGTAATCCGTCGTTCCCTGTACAAATAACGCTTTGTTTTTCCATAATTGCTCTTGCAAACTGTGTCACTTCCGCTATGTACGCTTGTGTATAGCGCTCAAGAAAGAAATACAGCGGCTTCTCTTTGACTACACTTTCGCCTGTTGATATTTCTACTGTAGTAGGACGGCAATTGTCAGCAGCAGCGGCACCTTTTTCACCAAAAACTTCAAGGCGCTGGTCGTAACCGTAGACAGCTTGACGACTGTTATCAATTACACCTAAAGCTCCATTTGCAAATTTTAATGATACAATTGCCGTATCTATATCTCCCGCTTCTTCAATAGCAGGATCGATGAGCGTCGTGCCGTAAGCCGATACTTCAATTACTTCACTGTCCATTACATAACGAGCCATATCAAAATCATGAATCATCATATCCATGAACAATCCTCCTGAAGCGCGAACGTATTCCGGACTCGGAGGCTGAGGATCTCTGGAGGTGATTTTTAAAATGTGCGGCTGTCCTACTTCTCCTTGCTGTACAAGATCATGCACTTTTTTAAAGTTGGGATCAAAGCGTCGGTTAAAGCCAACTTGAAGCTGCACGCCATGTTCTTTTACTACTTCTAACGCTTGGATTGTTTCTTCTACTGAAAAACTAACGGGCTTTTCACAGAAAATATGCTTTTTCGCTCGAGCTGCTTCTTTAATAATCGATGCGTGCGTATTTGTTGGCGAACAAATGAAAACGGCATCAATTTCTGGATCAGCTAATAAATCTTGATAATTTGTTGTTAACGTCGAAATTTCTTTACTTGCAGCCCATTCATGTAAATGGTCTACTACCACATCTGAAACCGCTTTAATTTTTATTTGCGGAATTAATTTTAAATTATCAACGTGTAATTTCCCTATGCGTCCAGCACCAATTATTCCAATTGTAAGAATCCCCATCTTATTTTCCCCTTTAATTAAAAGTTAAGAAAACATTCGCTCAAACCTCTACATAGGTTAAGCGCTTTCCTGATTCCAATTATACATAACGTTTTCTGAAATGCAAACATTTTTTATAGATTATTTAGAATATTTGTTTTTTAACATTCTAAACGCATACTATAAAAAACTATTTTTATTTTTTATCTATTTATCGATGAAATATAAAGAAATTCTCTATATTTAAGTATTTTTATCATGAATTCAGTGATTATTGCCTTGCATACTAATATTTTTATGATTAAAATCATTTGATTGAAAATTATATATATTTAAAATTTTAATTGACGTTCAAAAAATGTAAGCGTATACTTTTTATCAAATAGATTAAGCGCTTAACCAAATTAGTTTGATGTTTTACACAAAATAATCGATCTGGTGGTGTGGAAAATGAATGAATTTATTTCCAGAAAAACGGCTTTAGACAGGATTGGGATCCCTTCTCATTTAACGTGGGGATACATAGGTATTATTGTTTTTATGATTGGCGATGGTTTAGAACAAGGATGGTTATCTCCTTATCTTGTAGAACGAGGTTTAACCATTGAACATGCTGCTTTACTGTTTACTGTTTACGGCATTACGGTTTCTGTTTCTTCCTGGTTCTCCGGCGTACTGGTTCAGCTGTGGGGTCCTAGAAAAGCCATGGCATTCGGCTTGATATCCTTTATTATTGGTTCAATTGGATTTATAGGTTTAGGACTTCATATTATGAATTACACAATTATACTAATTTGTTATGCTCTTAGAGGATTTGGTTACCCTTTATTTGCTTACTCATTCTTGGTCTGGGTGTCTTACCGAACGCCCCAGGAAATGCTTTCAAAAGCAGTAGGCTGGTTTTGGTTTGTCTTCCAGCTTGGATTAAGCGTAATCGGAGCCTTTTACTCAAGTTATATGGTTCCAAAAATTGGAGAAATCGCTACCTTGTGGAGTGGTTTACTTTTTGTTTTGATTGGTGGAATCTTTTCGATTATTATGAATAAAGACAAGTTTACCGTACAAAAAGTAAACGATAATAAAACAAAAGAATTAATGAAAGGGATTACAATTGCATTTGAGAACCCTAAAGTAGGGATCGGCGGCATCGTAAAGATTATTAACTCTGCTGCTCAATTTGGATTTGTTGTTTTCTTACCAACATATATGATGAAACATGATTTTACGATGAGTGAATGGTTGCAAATCTGGGGTACATTGTTTTTTGTGAATATGGCTTTTAATATTATTTTTGGTATTGTTGGAGATAAGTTTGGCTGGGTAAATACAATCAAATGGTTTGGCGGAGTTGGATGCGGAATTGTAACACTTGCTCTTTACTATGTACCGCAATTCTTCGGACATAATTATTGGGTAATGATGATTGTCGCATGCTGTTACGGTGCAACACTAGCAGGTTATGTCCCTCTTACAGCGTTAGTGCCTTCTTTAGCTCCGGAGAATAAAGGAGCTGCAATGTCTGTGTTGAACTTAGGATCTGGACTTTCTGCTTTTGTAGGTCCTTTAATTGTGACCGTTTTTATTGGTCTTTTGGGCACGGGCGGCGTAATTTGGATATTTGCTTGCTTATACTTCTTTGGTGCTTTTCTAACTGGTTTCCTTACGATTCCAACAGAGACAACTATTAAAGGCGAAACAATAAACGAAGTCAAAAGTCCGGTCTCTCTATAAATATGCTTAAGCAGAAAAAGCTGCAGGTGCCTCAACACCTGCAGCTTTTTTACCTTCTCTATTTTATAACTTTTTTACCGACGCACGTTCTACTAGTTCGGGAATAATCGTTACTCGCTGTTTCGCATGCTCTTCTTTTTTCATAGACTTTAACAGCTGTTCAAACGTACTAGTAGCCATCTGAGAAATGGGTTGTTCAATCGTTGTCAAACCGGGCTCAGCAATATCGGCATAAATCGTATTATCGAATCCAATTACCGACAGATCTCCCGGAATTGAAAGCCCCTGCTTTCTTGCCTCGTTTATGAGCGATACACCAATTAGATCTGTACATGCAAAGACTGCTGTTGGCCTATTAGGTAAGGAAAGCAGCTGTTTACTTGCTCTCCTGCTATCCTCTACTGTTGAATAACAGCTGATAATGGACTGGTTTTCTAGTGATAAATTTGCTTCTGTGAGCGCTTGTTTAAATCCTGCTAATCGCCCCTCACTGCTTTTTCTATCTTTTTCAGTCATAATCGTTACCGATTGATGACCTTTTTCTATTAAATACGTACCTGCGATATATCCTCCGCGAACGTTATCAATTGTCACTACATGCGTTGAGATAGAAGGATGGTCAACTGAAAACAATACAAGCGGTACATCATGCTTCACAATCTTCTTTACGAGCTTCGTATCATTTAGTTCGGTTGCGATAATGATTCCATCTACTTGTTTTTTAAATAAAAGATCTATATATTCATGCTCGCGCGCAGTTTGATGATCTGTACTGCATAAAAAAAGCGTGTATCCCGCTGCTCTAGCACTATTTTCAAAAGCTCTTGCTACCTCTGCAAAAAAAGGATTCGAGATATCAGGAACTAGAACACCGATCGTATACGTCTTTTTTCCTGTTAACGCCGCTGCAACACTGCTAGGCTGATAATCTAATTCCATCATTACTTTATTCACTTTTTTTATCGTTTTTTCACTAATACGGCCTGTTTGATTGATTACTTTGGATACAGTGGCTATCGATACCCCTGCTTTTTTCGCAACATCGTAAATGGTTGGTTTCACTTTCACTGTTCCTTTCTTCGTGATCTCTTCCTTTATTTTATCACGAAAGTATTCAATCGTTTATTTTAGATACAGTCTTTCGTTGTAAAAGAGAAATAAAAAAGCTGTTCAACGTTCAACAGCTTTTTTTAAAATGATTAATTTTTCAACGATTGTTTACTCATCCATTCCATTATGCTTGTTGTGCTGCCGTTTATTTTAGCGTTGGGTTCATTATTATACAGATATATCCAAGATGAATGTCCATTATACTGATAGGGCGAACCATCATTATTTTTATACAAACCTGTGGTGTCATGCACATCTTCAAATAGTGATAAATAAACATTATTTGTATGTCTTTTCACCAAACGTTCATAAGTTGGAAGAGTGTTAATGTTTGGCGGAAGAACCGTATCATTCTTAGCGGCTACGAACCAAATAGGCGTTTCTTTCATCTTTTCAATATCTTGATCCGTAATTAATCTATCATTTAGTCCTTCACATACCGGAAATGCTGCTGCAAAGTAGTTGGGATAATCACGAATCATGAGCATAGTCATATATCCGCCGTTAGATGCTCCTCCGATATAGATTCTATTTGGATCAATATCAGGGTTTTTAGAAACATATTCTTGAATTAAAGCCATCAGTGATTCTTTATAAATAGAAGTTCCATCCGCTTCAGCTGTATAACCATCCATCCATTTTGTTGGCGCTTGCGGTACTAAAACGTAGGCACCTTCAAAATAAGCCTGAGTTTCTTTTGTGACAAAACTAACAGCTTTATTGGCAGATAAGGGAATTGTTGCATCTGTTCCTCCTTCTCCTCCACCATGTAGCCAAATAATTAATGGATTCTTTTTCTTATCCTTTGCCGGCGCATGACTTGCGTATGCCAATTCCATATTATGATATATACCTTTTTGAATGGTAAAATCATCTACGAGCTCTCTTTTCTCTCCCGCAAACTGTTTCACTACAAGCCCTGACAACTTTCCTTTCTTTGTTACGATATCTTTTTGCTGAGTAATGGTATATTGACTGTCTATCCATGCATTTAACCCTGTACCATATTCATCATAATTTAGTGGTGCTCCTAATGAAACAGCTGGTCCAACTTCCATTTCTAAAACTGCATATTTTCCATTATGTACGGCTGGTTGTCCATCTTTATCAGATACATAGGCTTTTTTTACTGTACGATCTCCTTGTTCCAATAAAGACGGTTTTAATCGACTATCACTTCGAGCCACATGCACCTTAAACGTTTCTTTTGTAAGTGAATTAGTTGGAACAGGTTCACCTAAGTCAATAATAATTTTTGTGATCGCCGCTCCCCAATCATAAATCTCTGTCACTGTACGATAGGATGTAGCTTTTTCGTGCGTCTGCTTCGCCAGCGCTGCTTTCTCATAAGAGAGTACAATGCCAATTGCTAAACTCAATGTAATAGCCAATAGTACAGACTTTTTTAACCTTTGATACATAGAAAATCTCCTCCTTTTAAATAGAATAGGAATATTAAAATTCTCTTTCTATTCCGAATAATATGTAACCGCTTACTTACTTGTGTTCTATTTTACGTGACCTCTCTCTCTTTCTACACATAATTATTTTCCGTTGCCTAGCGGAAAATTTTGTAACTATATTCCAATAAGCATATTCTATAAATCCTTGAAAAAATTTTTTTATTTTATGTATAAAAGCTATCTATTAATCAAATCATAATCTTAACCTTATAAAAGGAGTTGATTATGATGGCAAACAGCAGAAATAAGAGCAGCAACGAATTAGCAGTACACGGTGCTCAACAAGCAATCGATCAAATGAAATATGAGATCGCTAGCGAATTTGGCGTAACTCTTGGTCCTGACGCAACTGCACGCGCAAACGGCTCAGTAGGCGGCGAAATCACAAAACGTCTTGTGCAAATGGCTGAACAGCAACTTGGCGGCGGACGTTTCTAAATCACTATCATAAGCAATACGGCTGGAGGAAGAGCGAATAACCGTCCTTCCTTTTCCCATTTTTATATAATCTCTTATCGCTTTCCTTCTCATCTATATGTATCTAAAACAAAACCACTATCCCCATAACGTTAACATCCGGGTATATAAAATTCTCTTTCTCTCACAATAGATTGTGTATAATACAACATAAAAAGAAGTTCCTTTTATAGGAACTTCTTTTATCTCACTTTATAAATGTGCAAGCTCTTCAGATATCTTTTCGGTCTTTGCTTTGAGCTGTTCTTGCTGACCTTCTAAATCAGCGATTACAGCTAACACATCTGTATTGTTAGGTTCTTCTTCATACTGTTTTAACGTAGCGACAAGAGACTGTGAAACTTTGATGAGCTCTTGATTAACTTCTTGCTGCTGTTTTAAATAGTCAAGTTCATATTCCGTTTTTTCTAGATTTCTCATCGGTCCCCTTCCTTTCGTTAACTAGCTTTTATTTAAGAACGCAGTCTTTTACTATCGCATTTGATTACTTCAACATTACCTTATTTTATTTTCGTGATTGCCGTATAACGTTTTTTCATTCATTGGATCAGCTGATTTTTCAGCAGGTGTCACTGTTTGCCCTAGAGCTGAATTGTGTTTATCATGCTCAACTGCATCTACCATCAGCAAAACTTTTCCTTTTTTAAGATCAGATACATATGAGGAAGCTTCTGCAGCAGGTACACCATATTCGGTTAATTGATTTTCGATTCGATTAACATCTTGATCCATTTTTTCTTCAGACGGATTAAAAGCATTTTTTATTTTCTCCATAAAGGATTGATGGTGTTTTGAGTGTTGATCTGTATCAACTGTTTGCACATCAATTCCTGCAGAATGCTCAATCGCTTCTGTATTTTCATGACTCAGGCCACTGTTTGTCAAAACAGAAAGTGCACTATCCGGATATCCCTGTGTTTTTAAATTTCGAATCGCTGTAATAACGGCTGCCTCTGAATCATACGTACCTACTACATTTTTTGTCATTTTCTATTCCTCCTAGGTATTATCATTTTTTAGCTTGTTATAGTATTAATACCCTTGGATTTTTTAGTAAAACTTTTTAACTTTATCTCTCGCTCTCCTTACAAGGAGAAACCAATAAAACAACAGACTTGAATCTAAAAATTCAAGCCTGTTTCATGATATCAATGATTTTTATTATAAAATTGGTGACAGTAAGCGAGATACCGCTTCTTTAAATTTTATAAGAAGAGAGCGCTCTTTATATCGTTCAAACGTTAATTTTGAACTGCATTGCACATCTTCAAGAAACAGGTTCTGCAACTTTTCCGCAATAGGCTGGTCATATACAACTGCATTCACTTCAAAATTAAGGCTGAAACTTCGTGGATCAATATTCGTCGTTCCTACAGAAGACACTTCATTATCTACTACAATCGTTTTAGCATGCAAAAAGCCTTTTTCATAGAGATAAATATTTGCACCATACGTCAGCAGTTCGCCTACATGAGACCACGTAGCCCAATAAACAAAAAGATGATCGGGTTTGTTTGGAATCATAATATGAATCTCTACTCCAGATAATAAAGCAATTTTACAAGCATCCATAAAGCTTGCGTCTGGAATAAAGTAAGGCGTTTGAAGGTACACACTTTCTTTGGCCGACATAATCAATGAGATATACATGTTTTTCAGATGCTGAGTAGTCGAGTTTGGCCCGCTTGCTACAATTTGTACAGGAACCGTTCCAGAATGAGTTTCTGTACGATGCAAAAATTGTTCCAGTTCAATTGGCTGTTTTGTTGCTTGATGCCAATCTAAAATGAATCTCCCTTGAATATCGTTCACTGACTCTCCTTTAATGCGAAAATGAGTGTCTCTCCAATAACCCATTTTTGGATCTAGCCCTAAATATTCATCTCCTATGTTAAATCCTCCTATGTATGCTACTTCACCATCAATAATACAAAGCTTTCGATGATTTCGATTGTTAATCCGAAAATTGATTAAGCGAAGAATTGAAGGGAAAAACGCCTGTGCTTCGCCGCCATATGAAATAAGCTCCTTAAAAAATGATGGCGTCATTTTTCTAGATCCTACTTCATCATAAAGAACGCGAACCTTTATGCCTTCTTTTGCTTTTTTTGTTAGCTCATCTCTTAATTTTTTCCCAAGATTATCTCGTTGAATAATATAATATTGAATATTAATTTCTTTTTTAGCATTTCGAATGTCCTCAAACAATGCATCAAATTTCTGATTACCATCACTAAAGATATCAATTTCATTGTCTGTGCGCACGAGTGACTTAGAAGAATTTAAATTAGTGAACAGCAGTTTATTATGTTGAATCAATAAATCATTTCGATATTCATGGGTAGCTTTAAGTTCTTTTAGTTGTTCATCTACTGAAGATCTTAAATATTCCCGCTCATCAGATGATAACTTATAAAAGTTCTTCTGTTTTAGCTGTCTTCCAAAGAATAGATATACAATAAAGCCGACAATCGGTATAAAAAATAAAATAAGAAGCCACGCCCATGTCGATCCTATATCCCTTCGTTCGATGAAAATAAGAATACCGGCTAATAAAATATTAATAGCTGTTACAACAGATACACTTAGTGTAAAGATATGGGCAAATTCCATCCTTTTACTCCTTTCTTTCTACTACATCGCTTTATTAACTCATTCCCTTTTTTAACGTTCTCATTCACCTTACTATACATAACACAGATGGCTTGCTTTTTCACCTTTAGGATCCAAATTTTATTGTTTCTTTCTTTTTTGCTACGCTAAAAATGTGAAATATTTCTTTTTATTGTGTATTAAAAATAAGGGGGAAATAATTTGTTTTTTTTCTTTTATTTTTCTTAGCCTCACCAATGTATTTGTCAGTATTAGCCTGGGGTATACGGCTTATTAATTATTTAGAAAAGCATTTATTGGAGGTATTCTTACGTGTATCCTTACTTGCAGCGCTCCTATCATGTTTGTATGGTCTTCCCTGTTTCTATCAACGGGCATATCACTTTTTCTCTACTTTCTCATTATTTGCTCAAAAAAGCACATATCATCTAATATATAAATAAAAAACACGAAAATCTAAGATTTCCGTGTTTTTTATCTACAAGCTGTATACGTAATAATCCTGCACGTGATATGAATTGAAACCGCATGTTTCGTAGAGTTGCAAAGCGCGTTTGTTTTTCGCTTCAACCTCAAGAAATATATCATATCCTAGCCGAAGCTGCTTTAAAACAACTTGTTTTAAAGCAGCTTTTCCTATTCCCAATTTTTGATAAGAAGGTAAAATACCAAATCCATAAATCCATGCTTCGCTTTTATCATAAGATACCCTTAACTTTCCAACCGCTTGATTATTGTACTCTACGATAAAATGATTTTGCTGTTCTTCCGTTTTCGTTTGTTCATAATAAGCAGCTGCTTCTGTTAAAGACATACCAAAGCATTCCACATCAACTTGCATTTCCATTTTCATATCGGTATCTGATTGGGAAGAGCGAAGTGTAACAAAGGGATTATCATCTTCCAATTCTTTTTCTGTCCACTTCATTTGATATTCTGAAAAAGTAAATGAACATGGAATTTGCTTTAAGAACTCCCTGCCTGAAACCGAATCGCCAGGAGCATTCAATAAAATCTCTGTATACCCGCGCTTTTTACATATATGTAAAGCTTGAGAAAACAGCTTTGAAAAAATCCTTTTTCGGCGATAGCTAGGAGCGACCATTCCGCATATTTCTACTGTATTCCCAAACCCATAAAGACCAATAAATCCAACAAGCTGATTATCTTCATAATGAAAAAAATCGTTAACTTCATTTTGTTTTCGACTTCGTAACATATCAAAATTCAGCTTCAGCTCTATATGTTCTTCTTGTTCGCAAATAGACTGTAGTTTCTGTATATCTTCTAGTACATGTTGTGCTAACATACGTATCCTCCTTCATCTCTCTTTTTATTATAAGTTCGGCTTTATTTAACTTTTTCCTTTCATCTTTAGCGCAATAGTCGAATAATTATAGGGTAAAAGCAAGATCAAAAAGCATATAGAGTAATCAAACTAAATAGGCGGGGTGCTTATGAAAAAGACCATTTTAATAAGTTTTATTGCACTAGTTGCTTTAACGATTATTTATTGCCTGCAGAAAGAATTTATTTTTGCCTTAGCTTTGTGGAGCATTTATGGAACAGTACTATCTGTTTTTGTATATTTTTCTTTTTACAAATCAACGGAAGATCGCGAGGAGGAGTAACAATAAAGCTATTAAAAGGTCTGTGAAATAAACCTTTTTACAGACCTTTTATAAATTTACAACTGGGATATATGTTGGTAACAATTTAGAAACAAGTAACCCTTATTCTTAGTGTTATAGAAAAGTCATTACCTATTTCACTAAGGAGTTGGATATTTGTATGAAGACAATTACAAAATCTATATCGGTTTTTGCATTAGCAGCGGGCTTTGCTTTTTCATCCCTATCTGGAACACTGCCATTCACTCACGAGCAAACAGCAAGTGCAGCAGAAAAAATAAACGCACCGTTCAGCGTATATGAAGTGACCGCAAACGTACTTAATATACGTTCAAAGCCTAGCACTCAGGGAAAGATTCTTGATACATTAAGAAAAAAAGATCAAATCGAAGTAGTCAAGTTTGTAAATGCAGACTGGGCTGCCATTAAAATAATTGGCGGCACCGGATATATCAGTACTTCCTATTTAATGAAAGTCCCTACTACTGTTCGTACAGCTGCTAACCTTAATTTACGTACAGGGCCTAGCACAAGCAACAAAGTTGTAACAACTATTCCTAAAGGAAAAAGCGTCAGCTTCTTAGCTTGGGGCTACTCCAAAGATAACAAGCTTTCATTTGATTGGGCTTTTGTAGAATACAACGGCTTTAAAGGATATGTAAGCACTTCGTACTTACAGTTACCTAATTATAGATAAAAACAGATAACTCCCTTGAATTATTTCAAGGGAGTTTATTTATAGACACCTTATTAATAGTGCCCTGCCCATGAAGCACCGATGATAATTAGCAAAATAAATAGCACAACGATTAACGCAAAGCTACTTCCGTGACCTGCTCCGTATCCGTATCCATAACCATAACCTCCGTAAAAACTCATTTTCTTTCACCTCCCTTTTTTGTAGAATATGTGAAGGGAAATGAAAACGAACATGAGTATTCTTTATCACAAAATTCATTATAATTTATAAGCGTTAACTCTTTTACTAGTAAGGCATAGGATATAGCATCCCGTGGTTCATCTCTCTTTCCCTCGTTCCAACTTTTAAAGTAAGGGTATATTCCAGCAATACAAAAAAAGAAGAGTTTATATAACTCTTCTTTTTTATTGAACTGGATTATCAACTTGCATGTAGTCATTATAATATTCTTCTAACGTAATTCCTTTTTTATACACTTTAGAGGCGAGTTCTTTTCCGACAAATCGTATATGCCACGGCTCATATTTATAACCCGTAATCTGCTGCTTTCCCTCTGGATAGCGAACAATGTATCCGTATTTATATGAATTTCTTTCAATCCATTTGGCTTCAGGAGTCTCTTTAAAACAATCTTGAGCCGCACACTTACCTGTGCTGCTTGATACATCTATACTTAAACCAGTCTGATGCTCACTGCTGCCTGGATGGGCGCTATAATGACTGGCTGCCGCTTCTCCATCTTGCTTTATGTACGCTTGATAAAGAGATTCCTGGCGAATTTGAGAACGATAAGCGGAAACACCGGCTAGGTAAATCCCTTCTCGTTCAGCAGCTGAAAACATTCTTTCTAACGCTTTTGCTGCTTCTGTACGCATTTGTCGCTTTTCAATTTTTTCTTTAAATATAAACCGAACGTCTGGGTATACAAGGTCAGTGGGTTCATAGTGATCAGGAAGAAGATTTTGTTTATTTACTAGCACGGCAATGGATTCGGGGTTCCCAACAACTTCTATGCTATTTTGCTTCTGTTTAGAAGAAGATAAAGGATTATGATCAGACGTGTTCAAATGATCGTCGTGCTGAAATAATCCTTGATAGCCTAGATACGAGAATCCTGCGATCACACCCAGCACTATTAGTAAAGCCATTTTTTTATAAAGTTTCATATTTCTATACTCCTGACATATTTTCAGCTTTTTAGGCCACTCAAACATTGTATATAAATCAAGAAATAATTACTAATATAACAAACTAATTCCTACTATAAATTTCAGTATGCCCGGACCTAATTTTTTTCAAACGTTCATTTTAAACGTAAAAAAGAGATGTCTCCTAAAAGACATCTCTTTTTATTTCTATTCTATAAGACTAGTATTAGTCGATAACTGTAATTTTAACTGATCTTCTGCCCCAGTCTTGTGCAGCACTATCTGAAGAAACGAATACATCAATTCGATTTCCTTTAATTGCGCCACCCGTATCTGCCGCTACAGCTTGACCATAACCTTCAACGTATACTTTTGAACCTAATGGAATAACGCTAGGATCAACCGCAATTACTCGTTGATTTGGATTTGATTTTAAATTTACTCCAGTAGCTGTCGTACCACTGCATCCAGCACAGTTAGCTGTATAAGCTGTTGCTTCAACAGTCATAGACTTGCCGCTAGCTTGCTGTTGAGACTGCTGTTGCTGCTGTTGAGCTGCTTGTTCTTTTTGTGCTTGCTCTTGAGCTGCTGCTTGAGCTTGCTCTTGTTCTTTTTGTGCCTGCTCTTGGGCTGCCTGTGCTTGTGCTGCTGCTTGAGCTTGCTCTTGTTCTTTTTGTGCTTGTTCTTGTGCTGCCTGTGCTTGTGCTGCTTGAGCTTGCTCTTGTTCTTTTTGCGCTTGCTCTTGGGCTGCCTGTGCTTGTGCTGCTTGAGCTTGCTCTTGTTCTTTTTGTGCTTGTTCTTGTGCTGCCTGTGCTTGTGCTGCTTGAGCTTGCTCTTGTTCTTTTTGTGCTTGCTCTTGGGCTGCCTGTGCTTGTGCTGCTTGAGCTTGCTCTTGTTCTTTTTGTGCTTGCTCTTGGGTTGCCTGTGCTTGTGCTGCTACTTGAGCTTGCTCTTGTTCTTTTTGCGTTTGTTCTTGTGCTGCTTGTTCTTGCTGAGCTTGTGCCGTTTGAGACTGCTGCGCTTGTGGAGCTGCCTTTGCTACTGGCGCACTAGCTGTTTGAGATTGAGCTGCTTGTGCCGTTTTAATTTTAAATTGTTCTCCAGGGAAAACTAAGTCTGATGTTAAACCGTTCCATTCTTTAATTTCTTCTACTGTTACGCCATAATGTTGACCGATTGACCACAAAGTGTCACCACGTTTTACAGTATGTACGATTTCTTTTATGCTAGATAAGTTTAGTGTCTGATTTGGATAAATTAGTGTTGATGTTAAGTTATTAGCATCTTTTAGCTCGTCTACGCTCACATTATGATTTTGAGCGATTTTCCATAAAGTGTCACCTTTTTGTACTTCATACGTTCCGCTTGTAGAGGCAGATGCTGCACCTACAAATCCTGCTGAAAGAATTGCCGTTGTCCCTAGAGTAAATACAAATTTCTTCATTTTCCGAATACCTCCTTATTTACTCAATGACTGAATGATACCACCTGTTCATTTCACTTCCATTACAGGAATATTTTACTTTTATTACGGATTTAATTAATTTTAAACATTTTCTTGTAATATTTCTGACAATTCATTTTTGAATAATGATTAAATTTCATCAAAATCATGTCAAAATTTGAAGAAAACTCTATAAAAAGTTGGAGTTGTATTCGGTGATAAAAGTAACTTATCAGCAAAAAAACCTTCTAAAAGCAGTTAGCTTTTAGAAGGTTTTTTTACTGATATGAAACAGTTAAAGTTGGAGCGTATGCAGGATTGTCGCCCCCATAAATTTCAACTACGTCACTTAAAAAGTCCGCTGGACCTGAGCTTGACAAGCGAAACTGAGTTTTGCCGGTCCTATCTATATATCCCCAAAGCGAGGAAGGAAGTTGAATAGTTGTATATCCATTATTGAGTGAAGGCACTGACATTTGGAAGCCCCCTGAAATAGATGGTGAAGCCTGATAATCTATTTGTTCTAAAGTACTGCTAGTTCCAAATACACCGCTTTTAATATCGCCTTTCAAAGATGAAATATTACCAGTTGAAGATTTGCGATAAATTTTTAAAGATACATCCGTAACGATTGCATCATCAGGTAAAGAACTTGTATCAAAAGATAAAATGGTTCGGTATGTGTCGGTATTGTACATTCCTTTATCCCCAATTTTATGAATAGAACTACTCATACCGTCAGCTGATAAGTTTCCGATAAATCCATCTTCAGCAGCAAGCGAAGAAAATACTGAAGATTTCTCTGAAGTTCCAGAAATTTGATAAACTTCCGTCTTTACTTCCTCTTGGTTACCCGCTGCGTCTACACTAAAAAATTTTATTGTTTTGCTAGAGTTGATGGTAATAGGCTCAGAGTACTTTAGAGAATTAACAGTTGGTATGCTTCCATCTAATGTATAGTAAGTGGTGGCAGGTTCATTGGTTGATAATGTGACAGAAACAGAACTTCCATACGTTCCTCCCGCTGGTGAAGCAGTTGTAACCGGTGGGGATATATCTCCTGGATTAGGAGCATCACCACTTTTCGAATGGCTTTTAAAAAAGTTCCAGCTTAATTTAGTTGCATTTGGTCCTTTAGGATCTGTATAAGAACCAGATGTACTTCCTCCTGACCAAGCATGTCCCATTCCTTCTATCGTGTACTTTTCCATTACTGTTTTTCCTGCTGTATCTTTGTAAATATATTGCGTATAGCTTCTTCCACCAGATACTGTACCTGTTGAAGTTTGATCTGCCGTATCATCAATATTGTTATTATCCAGCCCATCAGACGCTCTATCATTTGTTTGAGCCCATTGCGATAATATTTGATGCGCATTTATAGGCGCAACAGTGTAGTCAGCTGTTCCATGAAACAAAATAATTGGAACCACTCGTTTATGATCTCCCATGGCTGAATAAGCTAAATCTCCCTGTTGGATAGGATTAGGACCTCCACTGCTCATTGCTGTATAAGCACCTGTCACACTAGTCGCTGCTTTATATTCTAAGCCAGCCCCAACGCTGATAGCCGCAAATATGTCTGGATAAGTAGCTCCCATAATAACACTCATAGCTGCACCAGCAGATAGCCCTCCAACAAAGACTTGGTCGGCATCTATTGAATAACTGCTTTTTATTTGATTGACCATTCCAGCAATTAACGCTGGTTCACCGCTTCCCGTTGATTGATGAGCTGTATCAAACCAGTTCCAACACTTATTTGAATTAGCAGAAGAGGGTTGTTCTGGATAAAGAACAAGAAACTTCTCTGTCTCCGCCAGTTCATTCATTTGGGTTCCTGCTGCAAATTGATCAGGGTCTTGAGTACAGCCATGTAGCATAACTACTAGAGGTAAAGCAGCATCTCCCTGATAACCGTTAGGTACGTACAGTTTGTATGTCCTTCCGTTATATGTTTTAGAGGTAAAACTTCCTGCGGCTGAAGAAGATACAGCACCCAAAGATAAAAAAAGTATAAAAATCATCCCTGCTATAAATAATCGTTTCATCTTCCTGCTTCCCCCTTATATTGATATGGTTATACTTAGCAGCAAACGTACGTACATATCGGTATGGTATGGAATGGATAAGAGTTATTAGTAAGATAATAGCAAGTTTTTATGTAATGAAATTTATATTAACTGCACGATTTGCGTACGGTTATGAGGACGAATAAAATCATTCATCTCCCAAATAAAGAAAACGCTTACATAAAACTGTAAACGATTGTGCCGATAAATACTATAAAAAAGACATACCTTTTAAAAATAGGCCGGTATGTCTTCTATGGACTGCTTACTTAAGTATTCATATTGTGACTCGCTGCAATTTACCATAGCAATGGATTGAGGATAACGCTGTAAATGAGAAGGGAGCTCCTTAAACCCAAACTGATGATAATATTCAGGAAGAATATCGCTATAAAGCATAAAAATAGCGCTGCGCTTCTCTATCTTCATCTTTTTAAAAAAGTCTTCAAGCATATCTCGGCCATACCCCATTCGTTGATAAAGCTGATGAACAACAACGGACCCAATACCATGCAAAGCAAACTTTAATCGAGGAGTTTGTAAAAGAAGCAAAATAAATGAACCAATAATTTGATTCTCTTCATTTACATATACATACCGAATTCCATATGTTTCTTCTTTTTGATTATCTCTAACATACTCTTTGTACGTCCTGCCTTTAGGCCATGCCGCATATCCCATTTGATAGACTTCTGCCAATTCTTCAGACTTTATTTTTCTTAATAACATGAACATCCCCTCTTTATTTATAATCCCATACGTCAGCAGACATTTTTTATAGAGTTAAAAATAGTTCCTGTATGTATATATTATACTTCATCCTACGGAAGCTTTCTTGCTCGGAGTACTATTAACAGCTAATATGTAGGCTGCTTTCTCAAAAAACTAGAAAGATTCCTGATAGTTGTTCTTCACCCATATCAGTCATATATGTAAAGATACTCTTTATCATTCCATAAAAACATAGAGATGTAAATATATTTCCAGCTTCACTTAACATTCATTATGTATCACCTATCAAAAAAGAAATTGGGCCATAACGAAATGAATGCAATCTAAAGACGAACAACCCGGATAAATAACCTGGGATGCTTGTTCCGCCGCTGTTGCTTTACGTGCAAGGCTTCGCTTTCCGCGAGCGGGCGATGGAGCCTTGCCCTCCAACCAACAGCTAGAAGCACCTCATACTGAAACCTACGTTCACCATGACCATTAAAAAACACGAACTATCTATTTTTGATAGATAGTTCGTGTTCAACGTTAACTAAACTGCTTTTGTCCCAGCATCTTTATAGTAAAAGTAATCATCATTTTTAAGCTTTTTCGTTCTCTACATACTCCACTAGATGAAAGAAAAAGCGATATGTAAGAACAAGAGCTTCACCTATTGACATTTTTTCATCAAACTCTTTTATAGCATCTAACTCAATATTCACATCCCATAATCCATCTTTATCATTAAATAAAAGCTGGACGCTTGTTGGGCCGTCATTAAGCTCTTTAGCAAAAAATTGTTTTAGTACAGAACCGAATTTTTTTTGCATATGTAACCCCGTTAATACTTTATATGTGCCAAACACATCATCCACTTCAAAAGAACATCCATCAAGCTTAATAAATTCAAACCATTTTGATTCTACATATAGAAATTCACTTCTGTGTTCTTTTAAGTAAGAAAGAGGAGTATCTAAAAACGAAAGAGGAGATTCTTCTGCGATCAGCTCGTCCGTTTCTTTATCTACTCTTTCGATATAAGAATCTTTAAAACGTGAAGATGCCTCTTTTTCTTCTATCATCAGGTTTTGCGGCACCAACTCTTTTTGCAACGCATATTCCTTTTCTTCTTGATATAGAGATAAAGATTGACCTTGAACGTTCATTTCTTTTTCAATATAAGTTTGAATATTACTTTGTAACATAAAAAACCTCCTGATTAATCTGCATCACTATCTTATATCATAACCTAAACAAGTGTTTATAAATATAGCCAAACAAAAAATCCTTAGGCTATGCCTAAGGATAGTAATAATATATTCAAGTATGTATAAAAGATAATTTGGTTGCGGGGACAGGATTTGAACCTGCGACCTTCGGGTTATGAGCCCGACGAGCTACCGAACTGCTCCACCCCGCGATAATAAAAATGCCTGGCAACGTCCTACTCTCACAGGGACAAAGTCCCAACTACCATTGGCGCTAAAGAGCTTAACTTCCGTGTTCGGTATGGGAACGGGTGTGACCTCTTCGCTATCGCCACCAGACAAGAGATTG
>NZ_JAKWFL010000010.1:0-149616 GCF_029522095.1 Priestia sp. Y58 | reverse complement strand
TGCAACCGACAGACTCGTTACCAAGAATGCCGTTTCGGATGGAGATCATCTTTGCGTCTAGATGAGTAGCATTAGCTACACTGTAAGAAAGCGACTTCTTGTCGCACCATAAGTTTGATTATAGGAACTAATTAAAATTTTTTTCGTAGAAAATTTAAGTTTATTTTCTCTTAAAAACAGTGTTTTTTGATGAGTTCTGTAAATATTTTTCTAACCAGTTTATATTCGTATCTGTGTCAAAATGTATATATTATAAAGGAAAGAATAAAAAATTAAATAATTTAACCTAGAACACGTTTGCTCTTTTTATTTTATTATCACTCTATAAAATATACCTAAATTATGTAACTCCTTAATCACTTTAAATATTTATGTGAAATATCAATGGTTGTTATACTATAATTCTAACATTTGCACTATGAGTTAAATTATGTAGGATTAAACAAGTTGGTATGTGCCGTATTTTAATAGAGGATATTCATCAATGTTATTAAATACAGGCTTTAAATCAGCTACCATAGCCACCCATTCTGTATTATCATCCTTTGCGATAATTCCTTCCTGTAAGACTACTAAATTTTCCCTACAGGCTTTTCTTATTATTTTGGAAAGTTTGGGCTCGGTTACAGCAATGGCATAATCACAGCCTGTTCGCATTAACTCTGTCATCAAGCAGAAAACACTTTGCATAAAATATTTCGTACCTTGATATGCTTCTTTCAAAGCAAACGCAACTATTTCAATGGTTACTTTTCCAATATTATTAATTTTTTCTACGTTCTCTCTAAATGAATAAACCTTTTCTATACTGCCTACTGCTGGGTTATACAAACTTAAAGCAAATGATCCAAATACTTCACCGTTTTCTGTAAACATAATATATCGATAAATTGTATTTTGCTTGTAGTCTGAATCAGCGAATTTCCAAACATTATCAAATACTTCTAAGTACAGCTCATTTTCTTTATCAGTAGTAACTTTTCGATACATTTAAACAGACCTCATTTTTTGTGCATTTTTTGTCTATTGATTTCTTTTCTTAATGCCAACTCTTTTATTTTCTTTTCTAGCTTTCTTTCAATGGGGTGCCATAAAATAACTCCTACTCCCACAAATAATAAAATGGCAATCAGAAAGATATCAACTTTTCTTGTTGTGTAATAGTTATAAATAGCTAAGCTTATATGCGGAACATATCCAGTTATCCCTGCAATAGCTGCAGTAACTTTAAATTGAACATTGGATTTCATCCAGTATCTTGCATAAAACATATAAAATGTTGCTATCCAAGCGATAACTTCAGAAGCAGCTAATATCCACCACTTGTATAATAATAACAGTTCAATAGTCATAATTACCTTTCTTTCTTTTTGTCTATTATACTATTTATCTCATGTTTATTATAATATTTTACCAATTTTTAAAGAAAAAGAATTTATTAAAATTGGAAGGGATAAAAGTTCTAATAATCATATGGGCTTTAATTAAATTGACGTTGGTTGCATCAAAAGGTGCTAATTAATCTGTGGGTCTCCTTTAAACCTTGTGGACACTGGTAATGGTAGTCCGACCAACACGCGTGATTAATATGAAAAAGCAAAGTAGAATTAACTGAAAAAGTATTAACCATCAGATGTTATTTAAGATACAATAATAGAACCCTTAATTCAATCCAAAATATGGAATATAGAAATTTATCTGTTGTCCCGCATTAAGTCCATTAATATTGAACAGAATGAGCTTAAAGAATCAGAGGCACTTAGAAAACGAAATTATTTTTGATCAGTATACAGGAATTCTGGAAAGTAAAATGCTAATATGTAATACTTTTTATCTATAAACGTGTATTTATTCAGATTGTGTTAGGGAATAATTTATAGTGATTTTATCCTACATTTATATTAAAATGGAATATGATACATTTTTTTCTATATTACCAGGTTTAAAGGACTGGATTTCTTTTTTTATAAGAAGATATAGTGATTTGTTTTTATATAAATATGGTTGTCCTATTATTCTACTCTATAACAAGTATGTTTTATTCTATTGGTTATTCAGTGTTAAGGAAAGCTAGAGAAGCACCACAAAAAAACGTTTTTATAAGATCTCATAGTCTTCAAACTACATATGTCATAGCCATTATGCTAATTTTATAACTTCAAACTAATATTCTTAATAAGTAGTTCTTTATAATAAATCAATTATTCCCAACCGTTCACGGAGATTTTTTGATACCTTTTTGTAGTAAAAGCGCTCGAAATTTTTGATAGTATCTTGTTTAACATTTTCACTTACTTTTACTCTTACTTCTTTAATGCCTGCTACCTTAACATGCATTAGTTCTCTTAATACATATGCTTCAATAAAAACATTTTCCTATGAACTTTCATGTTAGTTTCCAACAACTATAACTGTCATGTTTTTTTATCCTCTTTTAGTGTTTTTCTTCATCCTATCACTCTACATTGAAAAAAAAATTAGTGAAAATTTCTTTTAAACTAAATTACCTTATGAAAAACATAAAACTTAAAAATAAAGGATGCTGATTAAATAATGAAACCCATAAAAGCAAAAAAGCACTACTTAAATGGACTATACTTCGAAGTAAAAGGAACTGGCGAACCAATAATTTTCATTCACGGAATTGGTTCAAGTCACTCAATGTTTAAACCTCAAGTAGACTTTTTTTCATTAACGAATCAAACTATCACAGTTGATCTAAAGGGAAACGGAAAATCAGAATCTGTTCCTACATCTAAATATTTAACCGTTCACTTTGAATCTTTATTAGAAGTATACAATTTTTTAGAAATTGAAAAGGCAGTTGTGGTAGGAGTATCTTACGGAGGAATCGTTGCACAAAATTTTACGATTGAACATTCTGATAAGGTCAAAAGGCTCGTTTTAATTGATACATATGCACAATTGTTTCCAAGATCTTTGCCTGAAGTTCGCTTAGCGATATTTGGTGCACTTATTTTATTTGCCTCATGGCTTCCTTCAAAACTAGTCTTACCATTTTTTTCTCGTTGGAAGAAATGGGACCTAGCACATAAGCAGTTAGAAGAAGTATTCCGGAATTGGCGCGCAAAAGATGTATCACGTCAACTAATAGAGGTATTCGGTATGGACTTACTTGAAAAAGTAGGAAACCTTAATATTCCTGTTTTAGCTATTGTCGGGGATGCTATGGATACAGTAGTACAGAAAGCAAAAGAAATTGAAGCACATATCCCAAATTGTAATTTGCGTATTATTAAAAATTCAGCAGACCCGACTAATCTATGTCAACCTGATGAAGTCAATAATGAAATTTTCACCTTTATAACAGAAGATAGAGAAGACAAACTCATTCAACAAATCTTTAAAGAAAAGGATATGCAAGGTCCAGCGACAGAAGTTATTCAATAATCGAATTAACTTGTTTAGGAGATACCTTATCAAAAAAGAGGAAGGAGTATTGGAATGGAAAAAGATAATTTTTTAATACGATTAATTGCTGATACGACTTTTTACATCATCGCACAATAGATTTTTCTGTAATCTCCATGCTCCTAAAATAAATTCAAAAAATGTCTTTTTTATTAGCTTTCCTATTATTACATCAAAAGCGTCCGTAAATGTATATATATTTCAGAAAACGTTCATAATTCATCTTCAAGCTTAAACGGACGATAAAGACGATAGATTCCTTATATAAAATCAAAGTCCGTAAATGTATACCTTTACGGATGCTGATTTTCAATCTGCTTTCAAATATTAAAGCAATAAAGTCTGTTTTTTACAGGTTGTTAACATTTTTTAAAGAAAGATAGCATAACCAAAACTGCCCCCCCAGCAGCCTCGGCTATCCCCTCCTACCTTCCTCCTCTAATTATTATAAGCCTTCATCTGCTCATTGTACTCATATTGAACCATTTCAAAGTCATAGCCCCATCCGCTTAATGCGTTTTCCATTTGCGTTTGTTTCACTTCACTATCAACCGCTACGTTCTTCAACTGATTATAAGCTGACGTTTGCTGCTGCACCTCATAGTCTTGCATTTGATAATCGTCTTTCCACCTTTGCTCTGCATTTGATTTAATTGTACTAGCTACATTGCTTGGATCAAGATCGAGAACAGGATTATGAAAATTGCCTGATGATGTGGTTTCTTTTTTAGGTTCTTCTTTTACCGGCTCTTCTTTAGCAGGTGCAGGTGTTTCTTTCGCTTTAGCCAGTGCTTTTTCAGCTTCTGCTTTTGCCTCCTCTGCTTTTGCATTGGCCGTTTTCACTTCATCTTTGGCTTTCGCGACTTGATTGTTAGCTTCCTTTAATTGTTTTGTTAACTCAGTTACCTTAGCATTCGCACTATTTAATTTATCCCCCGTTTCTTTTAAGTCACCTTTCGTTTCTTTTAAGCTGCTTTCACTTTTAGCTAACTTACTTTCAAGTGCTTCCGAATCCTTTTTACTAGCTTCTTTTTTATCTTTTGATGTAGACTCTGCTTTCTTCAGCTTTGTTTTGCTATCCGCTAGCTTAGCTTGAGCGTCTTTAAGAGCAGACTTTGTCTGTTCAAGGGAAGACTCTACCTTCTCTAGTCTTGCTTCGCTTTTATCTAGTTTTTCTTGAACCTCTAATTTTTGTGACCTCACTTCTTTTACTGATTCTGGCGCAAGCCCAAAGCTGATAATTAGAGCAGTAAAGATAAGAGCAATACATGCGACAGGTACTAGTGCCCATGCCCACCACTTACTAAATAACGTTTTAAAGAACCCTTTTTGCTCCTGTTGTCTCGACATTCTCTTTCCCCCATTATTCGATTTAATCAATACGCACTTCTAAGCTATTTAACTTACTTGCCAGTTCGTTATCTTTTTCATTTGTGATTTGAGAATAAGTCTGATAAGAACCGGAAGGATTTACGTAAGTATTCATATCTTTAACAGCCGTATAAGCGGCAAGAGCGGCAATATATTCATCTTTAAACTTAGCCGGAGGATTCTTTAATTCATCCATTGTCTGGTCTAACGAAGTCATGGTAGCTTCTACCGTAGCTAAGTCTCCATTTGTATCATAAGATGCCATTTGAGCAGCTAATGCCATGTTAAAATCTGTATAGCTTTGACCATCGATCGTAGCTCCATCATTCCATATAGCCGCATGCCAAACCTCTGTATAACCATTAATGATGTCTTCCATCATTGAGCCAGCAGCTACCATTTGGTCATAGGCTGAGGACAAATTCTCTTTATATTTTTGCTCGGCCTTTTTCTTTTGCTCTGCTGCTACGCGTTCTTGGTGATTATGATAAGCACCAATTGAAGCAAACGCTGCAATAATGAGCACAAATGTCAAAACAATAAGCATCATTTTTCTTTTCTTTTTTTTCTTTTTCTCTGTCTTCATGTGCTAAATTACTCACATTCATTCCCCCTCTTAACAACATCATATTACGATTGGAATATTTTTAACTCACAATATAAAAAAAGAAGCAGGGAACTTTCCCTGCTTCTTCTCACTTTCTTATATGTTTTTAGTAGTCATCTGCATTACAGATTGAATGTTAACGATATAGCATGAAGAGTGTTCCAAATATTAGAGGCTTGCCGACCCCCCATAAGCTTATGCATAAGAACTAACATATTTAATTCTTCAATTCATTTATCTCAGGGAACTTTTTTATTTGTTCAGGTAACGCACATTATGGTAACTAAAAGGCGAAAAAGCTACCTTTGGGGAAGATAGCTTTTTCTACTGATAAATAAATTAGGTTGTAAGTGGAGTCCTAAAAGACTTCTTAAGTAGTTTGCTCATTATATAAGTTTTTATCAAAGTTATTTTATTACTCAATTGGACCAAGCATCTGTTGGGCCATATCTTTATACTCTTGCATCCCAGAGCTTTTAGCAAACTCAGCAACCGTAATCGCCTGTGTTGTTGATAACTCTATTATATGCTCTTTCATAAGGGGCCACGCTTTCCCACCTGCTTTCTCATATGCAGTAATAGCTTTTTCCAATCCAACTTCTCCAGTGAATAAATAGTGAGCAAGGAAATCACGAGATACATCTGTAACAGCTACTTCGGTCCAATCTATTAAGCCAGTGACCTCTGCTTGGTGATTAATCAAAATATGCCCCGGATGGATATCACCATGGCTAAGACCGGTATAGTTTGGCCACATATCATCATTAGCTACCCAGGCCTCCCAACGATTTAACAGATTATTACGCACCTCATATTCATCTTTTACTTTTTGCATTTTTTCTTTCATTAACTCTCTTGCTTCAGTTGCCGTATAAATCTTAATACCAGCCTTCTCTACTACGTTTGTTGGCAGTTGATGTAACTCTGCTAACATGCGCCCGAATGATTCGTAATATGTGGACGGCATATTTTCTGTATCTAAAACCCACTCGTAATCTTGAATTTTAGGATTAATGGTACCCACAGGCACTCCGTCTAATGCTTTATAAGCAATGAGTTCATCGGTGAAAATTTCCCAATCGGGTGCTTGAATAGTTGCATATCGATTTACAACATCCAAAACCATCTTTTCTTGATTGGCTTTTGCCATAGAGTCTGGTCTGCGCGGGATTCGTAAAATCCATTTTTGTCCCTGCTCATCCTCTACATGAGCAACTTGAAAGTCTAAGCCTGATTCATTCAATTTTATTGTTTTTTCGATTACATTTAGGCCTTTTCTTTTCGCTAATTCTTTAATTTTTAGTTTATTCATCTTAATTATCCCCCTATAAATGTTCAAGTTTTTTTCACTTTGTTCGTTGCCCTTTTATTCTCTACAGCTCTTCTTCTCACAACTAATGTTATTAATTAATAGCTATTTATCAGTATAGATCAACAGTTAGAAACACAAAAAAAGCTGCAGAAATCTCTGTCTGCAGCTTAAAGTAAACAAGTATCAACGTCCATGTACTCCGTAATACCTTGAAGAAACCATAACAGTGGATTGTTCAAGGAAAATGAGTACATTTTTAGGTATAACAAAAGAAAGATAGATGAACCCACCTTTTCTTATGTCACACATTGCTATGTCCGTTGAAGATTATTAAAAATGGACAGACTAATCCTGTTTACTCTGCAAGTATTAAAACAGAGCCTTTGAACATATTAAATTAATTGTTCAAAGTACGGATACGCAATCTAATTGAAGCAGTCATTTTTAATAATCCTCCTTATTGTAGAATGCTTTCATTTTATAACATAAAATTATTATTTTCAATTCCCCGATAAAAGTCTATTTTACTTATCTAAAAGGTCTATTGCTAGAAGTAAGGTTAGCACGAGAATTAACATATTAAGTGATACTTATCAAAAGATATACGCTATAAAGATTTATACTAATACTCTTTCGACAATACGTTTTATGTTAACTAGAAGGAAATATATAAATATATACTTTAACACCGGTACATATAGGGGGATTAAGTATGGGACTATCTTTTTATAATGCCCAAATATGTGTTGAAGGTATAATCTGCGGATCGTTTATAGAAATAAGAATTACTTTTATAGCTTTGTTCGTTATATATGCAGCTTACGAAGCAATTTATAAAAAATAAGTAATGCATTCAAAAAAGCGCCCTTTTTATTTAAGAAAGGCGCTTCTACAGATTCTTTATCCTTCAATCACAAAACCAATTTTTCCTAATTGTTCCCCTTTTTCTAATCGCACAAATGCTTCTTCATATTGATCAAGTGTATACATTCTATCAATGACTGGTTTGATGTTATGAGTTGTAATAAACTCGATCATTTCCTTGTATTCTTTCCCACTCCCCATTGTAGAACCTAGTAAATTATATTGTCCATAAAAGAAAGTTCGCAAATCAAATTGAACAACATCCCCGGCAGATGCACCAAAAGTAACAATAGTGCCTCCTTTTTTTAGCTGTGCAAGAGATTTGTTGAAGGTAGCTGCTCCTACGCATTCGATGACAAGGTCCACTTTCTCCCCCTCAAGCGCTTTCTCCCAGTCTCCATTACTATCAATTGCCTTATCTGCTCCAAGTTCAAGGGCCTTCTGCCTCTTTTCTTCAGACCGCGACGATACATATACGGTCGCTCCTGTAGCCTTTGCAAGTTGCAATAGAAGGGTTGCAACTCCACTTCCAATACCTGGGATGAACACCTTCATTCCTGATTTCAATTGACCTCTCGTAAAGAGTGCTCGGTATGCAGTAAGCGCTGCTAATGAGATGACACCTGCTTCTTCCCAACTTAAGTGGACTGGCTTTGGAACCACATTCTCTGCCGGTATAACCACATATTCAGCAAAAGTTCCATTGGATGGATGACCTAATACTTGAAAACTATCTGGAGGTGCCGGCGTATTCTCCTTCCAGCCAAGACCTGGATTTATTATAACTTCATCCCCTACTTGAATGTTTACAACTTCTTTCCCTACTTCGTCAACAATCCCTGCACCATCTGATCCAAGTACTAAAGTTCCCTCTGTTGGTTGATGACGATTAGTTACAAAAAGGTCACGGTGATTTGTGCCAACAGTTTTAAGTTTAATCCTTACCTCACCTGCACCAGGATTTGGTGAGTCAATATCACGTATTGAAAGTCCTTCTAACCCAAGTTTTTCTGCATGAATTAATGCTTTCATCTAAACTCACTCCTATTAACTGTTTCTTATGTGAATCCTTTTTTAGAATTTTATGATTTCTTTGACACCCTAGTATAAGACCAATTACCAAAATTTCAAAGAATGCTTACCTTCTTGTGACTAACCCCTTTCTTTGATGGGTTTCTTCTATGTATAATATCTCATTCTAATTCTGCAATACTTATCATTATCCAACAGAAAAATCCCCTTATTGTATTTGGAAATTGCACTAAAACTTTGCATTATTAATTCAGGAATTTGGTTTCGCCTATAAATTGATGCGTTGCTTTACACCATTTTAAAGATTGATTTTTTATACTTTTTGAATTAGCCGAGATACTGTTTGAGCCTTTCTAATCCTATTTTCAACTCATCTAATGAGCGTGTAGAAGAAAGCGCAATACGCACATACTTGTTGGGTGTAGTCGGTCCACTGAGAAAACGATCAGAATGAAAAACTCGAATCCCATGTTTCTTCAAATCTGCTTCCAACTGCACTGGATTACTATGCTCTCCAATAGAAAGCCAACGATAAAAACTAAGAGGATGTCCGTTTAGCTCTTTTTGAGGAAAATATTCTGAATAAATATCGTTTGCTGACTGTGCAAGCTGTTGCTTATGGGAAACAATTTCATGAGCCTTTCCTGATAAGATAAGCTCTGTGATAACCTCCACATCTAAAGAGGAGGTTTTTACATTAATATTAAAAATAGCTTGTAAAATTTTCTTGCGGAACGCATCTCCATAGACCATATAGGCGACTCGTAACCCTGAGCATATTGACTTAGAAGTACCGCAAATATAAACGCTTTGTTCTGGAAGTAAATTGAACATAGGCTGCTGATAATCAGAAATAATACCTGCCGTCAGAAATGCATGAATATCGTCCTCAATCAAGATTAAACGATGCTTACGAATGACCGTCGCTAATTCTTGCTTTCGAAAATCTGACATCATAACTGTGGTAGGATTACAGCAAGATGGCATAAGAAAGATGCCATGAATATTTAGTTGAGTACACTGCTTTTCAAGTTCTTCTGGCAGCATCCCAAACTGATCTCCAGGAATGGGCACTAACTGAATATGAAGCATTTTTGCCAACTCAATAAAATTCGAATAAGTGTATAAGTCAGTGGCAATTCGATTACCTGGCTTAAACAGTGCGGTCAATGTAATTGTTAATGCATTTTGCGCGCCAGAAACAATCGATATATGATCTTGGTCAGCTTGAATACCAAAAGATTTCATCCAGTTTAGTCCTGCAGTCTTTTGATGTGAAATACCGGTCGGATCATTATAATTGAGTAACTGCTCCAAGTAATTTTTGCTCACAACCTTTTGAATCTCCTCTGCTACAATCCAATTAGTCTGCTCAAATGAAGCTACCAAACCAAAGTCGATACAGTTTGTGATTTTATCTCTAGAAATGGTAATAGAACGAGCAGCATTAGGAGAAACAAACGTTCCTTTTCCAGTAACGGCATATATTAATCCTTTTACCTCGCATGCTTTATAAGCGCGAGTAATAGTAGTGAAATTTAAATCGAGAAAATCTGCTAATTCCCTTTGTGGAGGCAGCTTTGTTCCCGGTGCTAAAAAGCCATTTATAATATCTTGTTCCAGTAATGCCGCAATAGATTCGTAAAAAGGACGCTTTAGAGCTTTTTTGTCGGGTTTCCACGACATCGGATAATTATCGAATGAGTTTACTGGCATAGTTCACCTCTATTATCTATATATATTCCAAACAATCCTATCCTTTAATGTACGGGGTGCTCCTCAAAATATTTTATCTTGGAAAAAACATTCCTCTCACACCTTGTGACTGGTATAAGAAGCAGTACCAGCCATAAAAGCTTGCCATTTCATCATAATATAGAATCGGGGCAGTTATATAAAGAGAATTGTAATACATACAATTCTCTTATTTTTTGTATGGTTTGCATGTGTTAAATTGAAATAAATCTAGTTAAGGTGTGAGTTACATGAAAGAAAAAAATGAGAAATGGAATGCATGCCGTGCTGCTTTTCCTTATACATTTCCTATTTTGACAGGGTTTATATTTTTAGGAATTGCTTATGGAATCTACATGCATTCATTGGGCTTTAGCGCTATTTATCCAATCATAATGAGCTTCACAATATTTGCAGGATCCATGGAGTTTATTGCAGCCAATTTATTACTGGCTCCATTTAATCCAGTTAATGCCCTTTTTTTAACGTTAATGGTAAATGCCCGCCATTTATTTTACGGTATCTCCATGTTAGATACATATAAAGGAACTGGAAAGAAAAAGCTTTATTTAATTTACGGACTGTGTGATGAGTCTTTTTCAATCAATTGTGCGGTTGATATCCCAAAAAACGTGGACAGAGGCTGGTTTATGTTTTTTGTGACATTCCTTAATCATTGTTATTGGTTTGTAGGAGCAGCAATTGGTGGGCTTTGTGGTTCTCTTGTCAAGTTCAACACAGAAGGAATAGAGTTTGTCATGACGGCTCTCTTTATTGTCATCTTCATTGAACAGTGGAGAAAAGAGAAAAAGCACCATAGCGCTCTCGCTGGCCTTGGACTTTCAGCCATAAGCCTTATTATTTTTGGTGGAAACCATTTTATTATTCCAGCTATGCTTATGATTCTAACAATACTAACCTTTTTGAAAAAACCATTAGAGAAAGTAGAGGTCACAGCATGACGATGAGTTTAATGCAGCAGGTTATTACGGTCGCTATGGTTGTCTTAGGCACAATGCTTACAAGGTTTCTGCCGTTCATTGTTTTTCCGGCGAATAAACCCACACCAAAGTATGTTCAGTATCTCGGGAAAGTGCTACCCTCAGCAGTAATAGGGCTACTAATCATTTATTGCTTTAAAGATGTGAGTTTACTATCAGGTAGTCACGGTATCCCAGAGCTTATTGGAGTGGCGATGGTTGTACTGCTTCATTCTTGGAAGAGAGAGATGCTCCTCTCTATAGCAGGAGGAACGATTATCTATATGATTTTGGTGCAAATGGTTTTTTGATAAATTTATTTCTACAAAGTTTGATGAAGAATTCTCTTCTTTTATACAGCTAAAATAAAATGAATTATATTTCATCAGAGTACCGATAAGCCGTATCATGTTAACTAATTTTGTAGAAGATATACAGTTAAAATAAAGATCTTATGATTGTATTGCTTCAGTCAAATTTAACTTTTTGATCAATTCTTCAGTTGTTAAAACTTTGGCAAACTCATTATCTAAAGTTGCTAATGACACAGTATGTATTTGTTCAGCTGGATAATATGCATTATCTGCTCCTTTTATTGCAAATGCAGCTGTGGCATCTGATACGAGATACGTTTCAAATCCTAAATTATCACTCATTCGAGTAAAAGTTCATACATAATGTGGAGTTGTTAATCCTACTATTGCGACTTTTTCTATTTTGTTTTCTTTCAAATGATTCTCAATCTCCTTATTTTTTCTGAATATTTTAACATTTTTATAGATATACGCCTTTAAAATGGTATAATATAGAGAACGTCAGTTCGGGAGGCTTAATATGCAAACAAAAAAAGTTTATATTTATGTATTTAATACAATGTCAGATTGGGAGTATGGATATTTAATTGCTGAACTAAATTCAGGAAGATATTTCAGGCAAGGTTTAGCCCCTTTAAAAGTAATGACGGTAGGAGTTAATAAAGAAATTATTAAAACAATGGGGGGGCTGAGTATACAGCCGGATATTTCTCTTGATGAGTGTACTCTTCTGGATAAAGATCTTTTAATTCTACCGGGAGGAAATACATGGAGTGAGGAGATTCATCAACCTATATTGAAAAAAGTTGGGGAAGTTTTAGAGCTTGGTACTATTGTAGCTGCAATTTGTGGTGCTACTGATGCCCTTGCAAATAGTGGATACTTAGATTCTAGAAAGCATACGCTTAATAACTTAGAATATACAAAAATGGTCTGTCCTAATTATAAAGGGGAGAAGTTGTATGAGATTGGACCTGTAGTATCCGATAATAACATGATTACTGCTTCAGGAGTAGCACCTCTAGAATTCGCGAGGAACGTATTAAAAAAATTGGATGTATTTGCATCAAATACATTAGATTCATGGTATAGCTTAAATAAAACTCAGAAGTCCGAATACTTTTTTCAGTTAATGAGCTCATTATAGATTCCTAATTATATACAAGGTCGATTACAATAATTTTCTTTTTTATTTTTGTAGATACCTATAATCCGTTCTATGGTAACTAGAAAGAAACAAAAAGAAGCAAGCACGCTGTGCTTGCTTCTTTTTGTTTGACCGAAATTCATCGCAAATAACAGCATACCTAGCATAAGAATGACTGGAATTAGAACAAGAGAGATCAAACTAAAATATTTCGTTAGTCCTCTCTCCTGTTTTTCCAAAGCTATTACTCCACATGAAAAGCCAGCCAGATAATTTGTGACTCCTAAATATAATCCTCGTAGAATTCATCACGTCCTCTAAGAAAAAGGCCTTGTTTTCCTGTCAGATAATAAATTAAATAACCGAGAATATTGAAAAATACAAACATGAAAAGCCAGCCAATACGTAATCTTTTTTGATGATAGGCATTAATAATTGCCCAAACGGTAAACAGAGTCCAGTAAATAGCCATTCCCATAAATAAGACCACGACCTCTAATCGACTAAAGCTTCTTTTATCTACTGAAACAAACCATTGTTCATTCCCATCTCCAGATGTGTAAAAGTCTGCTCCTAACCATTTTGGAGCCCAAACCGTTCTTTGATATTGAAAATCCGGCTGTACTGACTTCCAGTTATATTCAACATAATTTTCGCCAGCACGACTTATTATATTTTTTGATTTATAAATAGTAACCTCAGAAACATAGTTTGTGTCTTCTACTAAAGCTTCTATTTTTCTTTTCATGTCTCTGGTTATGACATCTTTATCTTTCAATTCATACGATATCAATGAACGTGTGTCAGCTATTCCTTCAGCCGTTGATTCTTCCACTTTCCAAAGAAAATAGAAGCTGGATATCGTGACGATTAAACACAATATTGCTATGTACAGGACGCGCTTTGCAAATATCTTCTGTATTTCAAACAATTGTCCAATCACATTTCGTATTTCTTTTTCTTCCCCAAATCGTTTGATTGCCACTGTAATGGCCTGTTGTTCTGTTTTGCCTTCTGCTTTTAATTCATGGACTGCTTCCAACAGATGATTGGTCATTTCTGCTTTTAGCTCATTAATTTCTTGTTGATCTCCTTCTACATTCAGATACATAGAATCCACAAATTTTTCTATTCTCTTCACTTAGTGCCTCCCCATAAAAAAGAATCCATCATTTTCTTCACAAATTGCCATTCTAAACGCTTGGCTTCAAAGTTTTGCTTACCTAATGATGTGACTTTATAATATTTTCTTCTTCCACCAGGGCCTTGTTCATCTCCCCAGTAAGAAGAAATCCAATTGTTTTTTTCTAATCTCTTTAAAGACAAATAAAGGGTCCCTTCTTTTAATTCGAATTGTTCTTCACTCTTCTCACGAACAATCTTAGCCAATTCATAACCATACATATCCCGTTGATGCAGTAGCGATAAGATTAGTGTATCAATATGCCCTTTCAAAATTTCTCTACTAATTTCCAATTTATCCACCTCTTATGAAATTATAAAAAATAATACCTTTTATTACAAGGTATTATTTTTTATATTGTTTGAAATATAAAATCAACTCATTCTTTCCTAGAACATGTACTAAGAAAGAAATTACTCAAAAAGCTATTACTTTTCTTTTTTATAGAAAAATGTGAAATAATTGTATACTTTTTCACTGCTCATACGTTATAAGACAGGAAGGAGGAAAAACACTTGAAAAATCGGTTATCAAACGATCAACTAAAAATTGTTATGAATCAACTTTACTTATATTTAATTAAACAAGGTGTAAACCAAGAAACAGCTAAAGATATTGTTCAAGAAGCTGTTTGCAAACTACTTCTTCATCTTGAATCGATTGATACCGATAAATATAAATCATGGCTTTTTAAAGTAGCTATAAACTTATATTACGATTACTGTCGAAAGAACAAAAAATCTCAGTACGTGGTAGTAGAAGATTACCTTATTACCAATGAACGATTAATGGAAGAGATGATGATTGTACAAGAAAATCAGCTTCTAGTAAGAAGCACACTTAAAAAGGTATCTCCCACCTTTAAGCAACTACTTCTTTTAAAGTACGAGCTAGAGTGGTCTTATAAACAAATTGCGGAATATGTAGATATGAAACCTGAAACTGTGAAAACATATTTAGCTCGTGCTAGAAAAACATTTAAAGAGATGTATAGGAGAGAATGTAATGAAGAAAACGAATGATGAGTTAGATTCTATTTTTGATGAAAAGTCTTTACATAGAACGTTGAAAAAAGCAAAGTATAGAGCAATTTTACGAACAGTTTTTATCTCCGCACTCGTAGTTAGCTTTATTATTGGTATATTTGTAAAAGGGAATAATTATTTTATTAACACACAAGGAGACAAACTTGCTGATCGGTTAATCACAAAAAATCAGGTGATGATGTCTCCAAACACATACACTAACACTGATACCATTTTAGTTGGAGTTTTAAAAGGGACTATTAAGAGGGAAGTATTTAAAGTTATTGAAGACAAAGTGATACCTTGGGGTACAGAAGAAATAACGTATGATTTACTTGGAAACATGAATGCATCATTCTCTATGAGTAGTACAATTGTCAATGACACAACAGTTTATCATATTCCTAATGGGCAACGTGAGATGTTATTTTACGTACCAAAATACAAATATAAGTTGTATGCGAATGACTTTGACATGATTAAAGAATATCCAAATGACAAATATATGGAGATGGCCATATCTTTCAATAAAAATTACACACTGGAAGAAGTACAAAAGATGCTGCCTACATCTGCTCACCAAACGTGGTATTGGGTAGATAACTATGGAAAGTCTACTGGTTACAGAAACAATCCAGAAAGTGGACAATGGTTATTAGGTATTTCTAAACCATCACCACAATTAGGAGCAAAACTAGCGACCACTAAAATTAAAACAGAAGCAGACTTTTTGAATGAGCTCCAAAAAACAGATCCAGGAGAAGCTAAAAATCTAAAAAACAAACAGAAAAATGGACTAATTATAGGCGTAGTTGTTACAGGAACAAAAGAAGAACTGCTTTCCCTAAGAAATGAACCGTATGTTAAAGCAGCTAGTTTAGGAGCAGTAGTTGATAAATATTAAGTTTTAGGAACTTGTAACGAGAAAACAATAGTTAAACATATACTTTAACACTGATATGTATAGGAGTGTTAAGTATATGCGTATCTTTTTATAATGGTCAAATATGCGTTGAAGGGATAATTTGCGAATCGTTTTTTATAGAAATAGGAATTACTTTTATAGCCCTATTCGTCACATATGTAGCTTACGAAGTAATCTATAAAAAAGACCGTCCATAATTTCTAAAATTATGGACGGTCTTTCATTTGCTTATTCGTTAATCTTGACTAAACGTAAATCGCTCTTGATAGTTTCTATCGCTATCTTTTTCTTTCCATGTGATCACTACTTCTAGCTTTTTAGCTTTTTCAGAAAGTGGAAAATTCGCAAAGTAAAAAGGTTCTTTATCGTCTCTATTTAATGTTTCTCTTTCTGAATTAACAATTCCATATTTACTAGTAGAGTCTTCTTCGTCTCTAAAAAGTTCAATTCTTACATTAGATGCATCATTTTTAATACTTTTAATTGCCATGCTATACGTTTGATAAACACCTTTTTTAGCTTTTATAGCATGTGGATCGTTATTTTTTGCTTTGTCTATTTCAACAGTCCATTGGTCAGATTTTTGAGTGTTAGGAAGTTGATTAAAAGTTAAAGCACTGGCTTGTATATTGTTATTGAAAACAAAAAGTACAACAGCTAATGAAAATAAAAATAAGTAATTTTTCATTTATGTACGCCTCTCATTATTTTTAGTTGGACTTATTGTTCTCTTTATAATCGCAAATATTCAGAGTCACTTTTGAGACCCTTTTCTTACTTAGTCAGCACACTTGTCCCAATTAAAAGGTTCTAGCTCAAGCTTAGCTGCTTTTCTTTCATCAACTGTCATAACAACCCAAATATTCCCCATTTTATTTAATTCTTTTAATACGTTATTTCCGTCAACTCTTTTATAAAGAAAATATCCTCTTGTGCCTTTTAAACCATTCTCCAAAAACAATCTCATTGATCCAATGCTACCTCCGACAAATAAGTGTTGCAATGAGATCTGGTCAGAATGGTCATTGATGTTATCTCCTTCTATTTCCCTGAAGTAAATAATGCTTTAATTTCATCATAATAAATATGTATTCAATAGGAGATAGTAACTAAAAAATGCGAGGAAATATCATGAAAAAACTTATTTTAATTATAGTCTTGTCGTTTGTAGCACTTGCTTATCCATATCAAGCTAATGCCAGTAAAATGCCTTGTAGTTCGATATTAGAGCCTGTAGACAAACATTTAAAAAACGCCAAAGGAACGGCTCTAATTTACAAAGTACAATTGAATCCACCCAGTTTTGCTCGAACAAACATTAGTATTATGGCTGTTCACCTTCCTCACCCTTCTACTTATGGTAGGTATGATCAATATGAAGGGTTTACAACCATCCCAGGTTATATTAGCTGGCGTTTTAAACTATATTCTACACCTGAAGAAGATGGCGTTACGTGGGCTGGAAAGTTCGATTGGATTACGGAAGAGATGAAAAATGTCAAGATACAGGTGCGCCCTTCAAATTCTAAAACAGAAAAATTAGGATCACCAGTCTTACAGAGTACCCTTTCGTCTTGTAATTGAGCTAAATAGCTTAAAACGAATCGTTTAGTTTAATACATGCTCATTCAATATATCTAAATCAATATTATGTAGATGATTAAGATGAAGAACGTCTTCGTAGACCCCGAGTAAGTGAAGTTGATAAAGCAGCACCAGAATTATGCAATGGAATTTATTAACCTCGTCGAAGAATCAGCCAAATAAAAAAGAATAAACCTACTGGGCCACTGTAGGTTTTTCTGTTTTATGCTATTAATACTTCACATTAAAATTTCGATGATTCCATATACGTTGGATAGCTTGCTCAGTTTATAAAATTCACCCTAATTTGCGTTTGAATTCTTTACTAGCAAAGAAGTAAGCGATGACCATGATACCTAGGCACCAGGCAAGAGCACTCCAGATATCATTGCCAACAGATCCTTCATACAAGAGTGCACGAATCGTATTCACGATTGAAGTCACGGGCTGGTTCTCGGCGAATGCACGAACAGCTTTAGGCATCGTTTCAGTGGGAACAAAGGCGGAACTAATAAAAGGTAGGAAAATCAGTGGGTACGAGTAGCCTGTGGCTCCTTCCATAGATTTCGCTGTCAGTCCTGGAATAATGGCCAACCATGTCAGGGCTAGCGTAAACAGCCCGAGTAGCCCGGCTACCGCGAACCAATCTAGGATATCAGCACTGGAGCGGAAACCCATCAAGAGCGCGACGAAGATAACTATCACGATAGTAAGCGCATTGGAAACAAAAGATGTCAACACGTGAGCCCATAATACCGAAGAACGTTTAATGGGCATGGTGATGAAACGGGCCATCAGTCCACTTTTTACATCATTAAATAGCCGCACGGAAGTGTAAGCGACGCCGGATGCGATAGCCATCAGCAGGATTCCCGGTAATAAATAATTGACGTAATTGGCTGTTCCTGTATTTATAGCGCCACCAAATACGTAGACAAACAGTAGCATCATCATAATTGGCGTAATCGCCACCGTAATAATCGTATCCGGGCTGCGCATAATAGTGCGCATCAACCGTCCTAGTAATACACCTGTATTGTTTTTCATTTACATTTCCTCCTTTTTACCGATGATCGCGAGGAAGATTTCCTCCAATGTTGGCTGTTTCTCAATGTATTCCACTTTTGCTGGGGGGAACATCTCTTTGAGTTCGGTAAGGGTACCGGTTTTGATGATTTTCCCGCCATGTAGGATGGCTATACGATCTGCCAGCTGTTCAGCTTCCTCCAGGTACTGAGTCGTGAGCAAGATGGTCGTACCACCGCCAGCAAGCTCTTTGATAGTGTTCCAGACTTCAATCCGGGCTTCGGGATCAAGTCCGGTCGTCGGTTCGTCGAGAAAAATAACGGCTGGCGCCCCAATCAGGCTCATAGCTATATCAAGTCGGCGCTTCATTCCACCGGAATATTGATCCGCTCGGCGATTGGCTGCATCGGTCAAGCTGAATCTTGCAAGGAGATTGTCAGCTACTTCATTAGGATTAGATACCCCTCGCAATTTGGCGATCATTATCAGGTTTTCCTTCCCAGTAAGCATGCCGTCTAACGCTGCGAACTGCCCCGTTAGGCTGATGTTCTGGCGGACGTCAGCCGGTTGACGTTGGACGTCAAATCCGCAAATACTTACTTCGCCGCTATCAGCCTTCATCAGCGTTGAAAGAATATTAACTGTCGTCGTCTTGCCTGCTCCATTTGAGCCCAGCAGTGCAAAAATTTCACCGCGCTGCACCTCAACGTTCACCCCTTTTAAAACTTCTTTGTCTTTAAAGGACTTTTTTAACTCTTTTACAAAAATCGCTGTATTTCTCATACGTTTTTCCTCCTTTTAAAAAGCTCCACAAGCTGGCTTGCTAGAACTGTCATGATTTAACTAAGCTGAGCATCTCGTAGAGCTAAGTTTTTGACATATCACTATTTAGTCTGACTGATATTCTGTATCACTTAGTACTGAGTTTAAAAAATGACTGAATAGCGAAAGCAACTAGCTATTCAGTCGATGTTATTGATTAAATTTATTTTTTCCTAATCGTTCCTTAATACTCTGATTCAAATCTTCACGATACTTAACCATATAAGTTTTAGCATTTGCCACTAATTCGTCAGCAAAGGAAGCCACATCGTCTCCAGTAATTTCGAGCACCTGTCTACCTTCTGCAGCACCTGCTTCGAATAAATCAATTAATTCATACTGCATGTGTAGCATATCCATTCCGTTGCCCGATGAGAAATTCCACATGTAGTTTTGAATTTTTTTAAATACAAACTCATAGTCCTCTGGCAAGGCTTCAACCCGTGCCATCATCATTTTATACTCTTTTTTATCACCAATCATTTTTTTGAATATTTCCAACATGTCATTTTTCCTCCTTTTTATAAAGCTTCATAAGATGCTTTAAAACTATCCTATGAAGCTAGTTTGACTTCAAGACGTTGATTTTTGATGATACAAAATCCCACCTTTTCCAAAACTGCTCAAGCTCCTTGTAGCCTGCTTCATTAAGCGAATAAAATTTGCGGGGTGGACCCATATCTGATGGTTTTTTTTCTATATTCACAAGTTTTTTCTTTTCTAATCGTACGAGAATAGTGTAGACCGTCCCTTCCACGACCTCGATAAATCCAAGCTCGTTCAGACGGCGCGTAATCTCATAGCCATAGGTTTCATGGCGGCTGATAATTTCTAACACACAGCCTTCCAGCGAACCCTTCAGCATTTCAGTTAAATTTTCGATCTTCAGAACCTCCTCTATATTGTTTGACTTATATTCTGTATTACTTAGTACCAAGCCAATTTTCACTTAATAACTTTTAAAATTAAGCTATTAAGTAATACTTAGTATATGTAGATTGTAATACTTAGTACCAGGCATTTCAACTATTTTTTAAAATATTTTCAAAATTATTTATGCTGTTTATTATAGAAAAACCATTTTTTATCAAAATGAGTTATTTCTGTTAGTATATTGCCTTCCTTCTCCTTAATCCTCAATCTCAATTCCAGCTTGTTTAAATGGTTCTAATACTTCTGGATCGCACATGGAAATATAGTCCACTGCTTTTAGATTCTTTAAGTTCTGAAACCCTTCAACAGAAGATAGTACGTCAAATAAACTGTCTTCACCGTCCCAATCTGGCTTTAGAATATGATAAATTTCATTACCTCCTTCAAAGCAAAGGGATTCAATCTTTTCTAAATCACTCATTTCCAACGTTAACGCTTCTAAATAATCTTTGATTTCAACAATGGGGCCAGCTCCAGAATGCCATTCAAAATTATTCGTATACTTATCTTTTAAGTCGGTTAATTCTTTTAGAAATAATGGCTCTTGATCTAATAAAGCTTCAATAACCACTAATTTAAAATTAAAATCTGTAAACATTCCACTTTTCCCCATTTTGCTACCTCCGATTTTATCTCTGTATTAGGCTTGTAATCGCCCCTGCACTATTCGTATTATAACAATCATCTATAAACAAAACCTGGGTTTTCACGTATATTTTTCGTTTTTATTATTTTCTCGTTGATGGCACAACTGAACCAAATATTCAACCACAACTTAGTTGACTTTACTTTTATTACGTGTTAATTTGTATATGCAAATGAAGAAAAGGAATGATTACATGAATAATGAAGAAGAACAAATATTAATACACTGTCTTTACTTTACAGCTAGCAGATTTGCTCGTAACATTACAAAATTAGCTGAAAAAACATTTGATTTTGGTGACGTCGCTCCTTCCTATCTTTACATGATTATGATTGTAAAGTTTCATCCGGATATCACACAGAAAGAACTGTGCCACAAGTTATCGATTGCCCCTTCTACAAGTACGAGGTTTATTGATAAACTTGAAAAATTAAAGCTTGTCGTCAAAAAAATGGATGGAAAGCAGACGAGGATCTCGTTAACGGATGAAGGAGAAAAAGTGTATCATCAGTTTCGCGTTTCTTTAAAAGAATTGTTTACTAATTACTCAGAAATATTAGGAGATGAATTTAGTAAAGACTTAAGTAAAATGCTGCATGAAGCGAGCAATAAGTTAGAGAAAGAATCGTAATTTTTTTACCCCTTCATTTGCATATACAAATATAATGGGAGGATTCAATGTGTCTGAAAAACTATTACTAATTGTTGGTTCTGGTCCAGGGATTAGCTTAAATACAGCAAGAAAATTTGGAAAAGAAGGATTTAAAGTGGCTATGATTTCCCGTAGTATGGACTCCTTACAGAGATATGAAGATGAACTTAAAAACGACGGAATTATAGCAAAAGGATTTCCAGGTGATGTCTCTTCTGAAGAATCCTTAAGAAAAGCCATTGATAAAGTAATTAAAACTTATGGAAAAGTTGATGTTCTTTTATACAATGCTGCTTCAGGAAGACCTGGCAAACCAACAACATTGAGCGCTGATCAATTAGTAGACGATTTTAAAATCAGTGTAGCTGGAGCTCTTACTGCTGTTAAAGAAACAGTTCCCCATATGCAAAACGGGGCCATTTTGTTAACAGGCGGCGGATTAGCTCTTCATCCATATGCTGACTATTCTTCATTAGCGATTGGAAAAGCAGGCATTCGTAATTTAGCATATAGCTTGAATCAAGAACTTGCTTCAAAAGGAATTTACGTTGGAACGTTGACTATTAAGGGTTTTGTTGAAGAAGGAACGTACGTCTCACCTGCAAATATTGCTGAGACCTTCTATCACATGTTTGAAAACCGAAAAGACGTAGAGGTCACTTTTGAAGAAAAGTAAAAATTTTTAACATATCATTTGTATATACAAATATAAAAGGAGTTTAGTTATGAAAAAAACATTAGTTATTATTGCACATCCCAATTTAACCACTTCAACCGTTAACAAAACATGGAAAGATCGCTTAAGTCAAGAGAGCGACATTACTGTTCATGATTTATATGCCACATATCCAAACGGTACTATTGATGTTGCTTACGAACAACAATTGCTGCTTGAACACGAACGGATTATGTTTCAATTCCCGCTCTACTGGTACAGCAGTCCTTCTTTATTAAAGGAGTGGCAGGATGTTGTTCTTAGTTATGGTTGGGCATACGGATCTGAAGGCACAAAATTGCATGGAAAAGAGTTTATGTTAGCCATTTCAACTGGCGGACCTGAAGCAGCCTATCAAGCCGGTGGATCCAACCTTTTCAGCATGAGTGAACTAACCAAACCGTTTCAAGCAACAGCAAACTTGACCGGTATGCGATTTTTGCCTTCTTTCATAAAACAAGGAGTACGTATCTTAACGAACGAACAAGTCCATGAAAGTGCTGAGGAGCTGGTACGTCACTTAAAACTTACTTTTTAAGTGATGAGAATTAAAAATTGTAAAGTAGAGGAAAAAATTAAAAAGACTAACATTAAAAACCTTAAAGCCGACACTTACTATTGTTATCACGGTGGGAAACTCAGTTTAACATGAAGAGTTAAACATGATCTCTTGAATGAGACAGCTTTCTTATTTATTCGTTGATCATGCACAACATTTTGTATAAGCTGTTAGAGAAAATAAGCGTTACCCATAAAAGAGCAACCCTTCAAAGGTTTGCTCTTTTTTTGCTTGCATAAAATTCAATAAACTCTTTTTTTGATAATGGCTTTAATTCTTCCTGTTCAGCTCTCATTCTTTCTTCAAGTTCATCTACCGTTGTATCTGCAATATTTTCACCTTTATGCCAATACATATAACGGTTTCTCATCTCGATAAACCTACACTTAGCTGCAAAATCCTCCAGAGAAAAAATACCGTAACCTGTATTTTCTCTTTTAGTGTGTTCAAATACGTAGATCGTTTCTTCCCCGTCGTTCGATAATTCATCGTTCTCTATTACAAAATATTTTATCGTATCACCTTACTCTTAGATTTATAGGATAGTGTATAGAAACTGTTGTTCTCTTGCTATATACAGTTAGTTAGTATGATAAAATCATAGAAACTAGAAAAGATTGTAATGGGAGTTAATTATGAAAAATAAAGATTTTTTATTATCAATTGTTTTCAATGTATTTTTAGCTTATCTATGGATCTTTTTCATTTATTTAATTTTTGATTTTGTTCAGTTAAAGGAGAATGCTTTGTTGCTTGGACTAGCACTCGCATCCATAGGCACTCTACTCTTCGCAGAGGTAATAAGAAGAGTTAATCCCTTTGTGACATATAAAATTACTCACCCTGTAAAAATTGCGGGATTTATATCTTTTGGGTTGATTGCTAGTACGAATCTATATTGGATAAGTTTTTGCTAGTTATACTAACAGCCTTTAGATTGATCAATCTAAAGGCTATTTTGATTGTTGAAACAGGTATTATATTCGCTCCAACTTATTTTTTTACTTCGTCCAAAGTAGCTTTAATAATATTAATAATGACCTGAGGTTGATCAACATGAAGAAGGTGCCCTGCGCCCTCCACAACAATATGTTTACTTTTCTTTGACAAGCGTGTAAGGTCTCTTTGAAATAGATTCCAAGCTGCAAAGGATTCAGCTGTATGATAAGACTGTAGGCCAGCGCTCACAACTATAAGGGGGACGTCTCCCAAAGATTGAACTTCACTTATTTGCTCAAAGCTTTTTTCAATATCACCTATAGAACCTTCGACTGAAAACTGGCTAAAATAAATAGACCTCATTTCTTCAGTAAATAATGGCGGCATAATTTTATTTTGGTCTTCATGACAGGAATCTAAAAGGATTATTCCCGCTACTTCTTCAGGATATGTACTAGCGTATAATCTTACATTTGCCCCTCCAATTGAGTGACCTACAAGTACGTATGGTGGCTTAATATTGGCATTTTGTAAAAGAATATGTAAATTTCTAACGGACTGGTTACTGTCTTTTAATCTAGCGTCTTGTTCACTTTCTCCCAAGCCTGATCTATCATAGATAAAGAACTGAGCAAATGTTGATATTTCCTCTTTAATTGGATTCCAGTAATCACAAGTGCATCCATATCCAGACTCAAATATAATTGTTACGTCTTCATTTTGTTTTTCAAAAAACTCGTAATAAAGTTTAATACCGCCAATATCTTGCATTTTTCCTGTTTTAATTACTTCTTTCATATAAAAAGCCTCCAGATATATTCACATTTTGATAATTCATTCACTTTATAAATCTTATTATTTAAAAAAGAGTATTGCCAAAGATATCCTACTAAAAAATAAGTTTGATTCATAAACCAAAAGAATTAGTTAGCATTACAAGAGTTTCTTTTGATAGCAATAGCACTCATGCACTCTATTGTATTCACGAATAACCCTTTCCTTTTCAGGTCCTGTATAATGGGCAAATACCTGAACTGGCTGTAAATGGTGGACTGAGCTACTAATTGTTTTTTTTATTTCCGTAGGTCTTTCAAGGAATACATGCAAATAGGATGTCCTTACTTTGAAATTGTTTTTTAAATACCATTTATTTACCCAGTTATCATCTCGAGTCCACGCTTCAAGATAAGTGATTCCTAGCTTTCTAACTCGATTTTCTGCTTCATAAAGTAGTTGATTGGCAATACCTTTACGACGAAAATCTGGGTGAACGGCAAGGTGCCAGATCATACCTCCAAGCCTGCTCTCTAAACCGGAACAAACCGTGCCTTTTTGAGATTCACATTCAACATCAATAAGTCCCACAATTTGTTTATTTTCTACAGCCACTAGCTCAACAGCTGAATTTTTGTATTTCTCTTTCACTCTAAGAACGTTATCAAAATAAGCAGTGTTCAAGAACGATAATACTCTACAGTGAACCCATTCAGTTTCATCTGTTTCTTTATAATCTCTTATATACAAGGAAAGCCTCCTAAACTTATTGATCTCTTAAGGAGACTTTTTCTCTTATCACTAATAAAATCCCTTTTTAATAACAAAAGTTTTATTTAGTCGGATAAGAAGGCAGCACTATTACGGATACTCGCTTGTCTGGATAATTTTAAAGTAAAAAATTTAATTCTCATTTTTTAATCAATACATTCGTAGGTCATTTTAAGATTTAAATCAACCGAAAAGGTAATAGATTTTTTACACAGAATAAAAGTTCGTAAACGCATGTCTTTTCAGTTCATATGCATTGTAACCTTAACTATTCAACATCAAAGCGAGCTATTAAAATAGTTAATGCTAAAAAAGCTAAGTTTCTTAATCCTATGAACAAGAAACTTAGCTTTATCTTTTATTTAGATACTTTGATAACTGTACCATTTACATTGATTGCTTTGATTTTTGATAAATCTAACGGAGAAGAAGGTAGAAATTTAGCTTTAACGCTTTTATTATCACTAAAGTTTTGTAATGAGTCGAGTGATTGAATGCTTCCATTTTTCATTTTCACACTCACTTTTATGTTATCAGTATCTTTAAATTGGCCTTTTCCATATAGCGTTACACCTAGAGATGAAAGGGTCATTTTAGTTGCTTTCCAACTGCCCAAGTCTTCATTAAAGTTCAGGCTTTTTTCATTTTCTACAGAATGGAGTTTAAATGTAGTGCTCCAATCACCTTTTGTAAAATTACCGTTAGATACAAGGTGTCCCATCAGCTTTAACTTACTAAGATCTTCATTATTTACATCAAAAATATATTCTACATATTTATTTCCGTAAACGGTTTTCCCTGATTTATCTACTCCGTAATGGACGTTTGAAGAAGCATTTATCTGCTTTCCAAAGGAATCAACTAAGTAAAAATCTCCGTGGCTATCTATATCGTCGTCGGACCATTTTGTTTGAACGTGAAGTTGACCATCCACAAATCCAATGTTGGATACATGCATAAATTTTATTTTTGGCAGAGAAAGAATGTTTTCATTAGGTTTTAAGATTTCTATCTTTTCACCTTTTTCAAGTTTATCAAACATCTCTCCACCACCTCCAGACGTACTATCTGAGTTAAGAGAAACTGTCGCTACTTCTTTATTTTTTAAATCTGCTAAGTGAGTGTCTACATGAATACCATCATGGTTATGCTTGTGGCTAAGGAAAGAGCTTATTCGCAAATTGATTTTTTTATGATTAAAGTTTGTGCCTCCGTTTGCTTGAACTCGTAACGTCGCTGTGTTTGTATCTTTATCGTAGTCAACAATTTGGCTATTAAACATATGCCCTTCAGTTAGTGTGTAATCATAAAGGTCCAACGTTTTGTCTATGCGGTTACCGGTTAAATCTTGCATCGTAACATAAATAACAGCCATTTCATCATCATTCATGGCACCTATAACCTTCATTTTTATTCCTTTATCTTCACTAGTGGTTTCAATAGGCTGAAGAAGCAAGGCAATGTCGGGACTAACAAGAGATAGTAAGTGGTTAAAACTTGGAAAGGCCGTGGCACTTACACCTGTAGAGCCTATAAGGAATAAGGCTGCGGCAGCCGGAAATACAATTGCTTTTTTAAATGTTCTTCTTGGTTGCTCTGATTTAGCCTTTTCTACACCGAGTTTGGCTCTCCTATGTAATTCTTTTGGAATTTCAATTTGTTCAAGTTCTTGTTTTAGTTTATTCTTCATAAATACCAACGCCTTTCACTTGTTTACGAAGTTTAGCTAAAGCACGATATAAAATAGATTTTGCCGTGCCCAAAGGAATGGTTAACGTCTCAGCTATTTCCCTAAAAGAATAGCCTTCATAAAACCGTAAAATAATAACACTTTTTTCATCTTCATTTAATTCTTCTACTAGTTGGTGAAGGGACAATGTAAGGGGAATATCTTCAATGTCTGAACCGATGATTTCCTCATGTTCTGGATGTAATTGAACGACCTTGCTATTTTTTCTTAGATGATCGATTGCGCACCTAATGGTAATCTTGATTAACCATGTCTTAAAGTATTCAGGCTTTTTTAATGTATTTACCTTTTTAAAAGAACGGTAGGCTACTTCTTGTACTACATCGAGCGCATCATCCTTATTTTTGACATATACATAAGCCATTCGATAAATATCTTGTTCATATGTCTGAAAAAGCTTCAAAAAAGCTTTATCATTACCTTTTTGAGCTTTCTTAACGATCCTAATAATTGAAATCCTTCCTCTCTTCTTTTTCCTTTTATACTTATTAGACAAAATTACTTGGCATTTGGCTTAAAGTTTTAATAAAAAAAATGAACTAGCGGTATAAAAAGACTCTAATTACCTTTTAGTCAAGGTGTTTTTGACTAAGAGCATGGTAAAGATTATAGAAAATATAAAAAGCTATCCCGCCATTGGCAACCGAGATAGCTTTCTAGTAGAAATGCATTTAATTTTCTTTGTTTATTGTTTTCATTCTTCCGTTTATTAAAGATAGTATAAGCTGTAGAATTTTTGTTGTAATGGTATACATTAATGATTTACTACTTACCTAAATCCCATTTAATAAGGTGGCCTGCGTGGGTAAGGCCTCCTCCAAATCCGTAGAGTAAGAGAACATCTCCATTTTTTAATTTCCCGTCGTTTATCCCTATTTGTAGTGCTAGAGGAATGGAAACGGAAGAAGTGTTTCCCATGTACTCAACACTAGTTAATGTCTTCTCAACTGGAAACTCTGATCTTTCACATATAGACTCAATCATTCGTAAATTGGCACTGTGTGGAACGAACCAATTTACTTCTTTCTTTTGTAGATTTGCTTGTTCTAGCAATTCAGATATACCTAAAGGAATTGTTCGAGATGCCCACTTATATACTTCCCTTCCGTTTTGCACCATCTTCCCACTCGAACTCAAAGGTTGTCCATGCATAGTAGTAGATAAATTGGTTCGGTATACATGTTTACCTCCTTTTCCATTTGTACCGATATGCGTAGCAATAAAACTCGGGCGTTCTACGTCACTTTCGACCAAAACAGCTGCAGCTCCATCCCCAAATAGGACACATGTAGTGCGATCTGTATAATCTGTAACCTTTGATAACGTTTCTGCAGTTACGATTAGGACTTTATGATGAAGTCCTGATGTAATAAAAGCGTTTGCCATGTGTAATCCGTATGTAAAACCAGCACAGGTAGCGTTAAAGTCTAAAGCCCCGGTTGTAAGAATATCAAAGTAATCTTGTATTTGGGCTGCTACGCTTGGAAATGCATAGTCCGGTGTTGTAGTTGAGACAACGATACATCCTACATCCTTTAACTCTTTCTGATATTGCTCCACTAAGTTTTCAATTGCTTTAATAGCTAGGTCAGAAGAATATTCGTTTTCATCAGCAATTCTTCTTTCCCTCATGCCAGTTCGTTTCAAGATCCATTCATCGTTTGTATCTACAATTCTTTCTAAATCGTCATTGGTAAGTCTTTTTTCTGGTACATATGTACCTATTGCTGTAATACGTGCAGTTGATTTCATTGTATTCACCCTTCTCTTATTTATTACCAAGATATATAAATTGATATTAGTACTAGGTACTAATAAAGTCAATGATTTTATATGAAAAAATTGTAAATTAAATTCATTCAAGCTTAATGATAAAAATATAAACCTCTCCCGAATTATACCTGGAAGAGGTTTATATTTAGTAAGCTTATTAGAGGGTTAAGGTAATGACCATATGCATAAAACCCAAATTTTTTTATTCATTCATTTTATTATTTCTCTTGCATCAAACCTTTATAAATAAGGGATCTATAAAAAGCTGTATAAACGATAAACTCAAAAGGCGAACAAGCCCTTGAGTACCAAGGGTTTGTTTTTTGCATGAGTTCCGGAAAGAGTGATTATGTTAAGTATGAGTATAAAGATAAGTCATACCAATCAAAAGTTATCCAATTCAAGTCTGTTTAACCAGTTATGAACTAATTCGTTAAATACATCAGTTTGTTCAATTTGTAGGTTGTGACCAGCCATATCAAGCACTGCAAAAGTTGCCCTTGGGTAATCTTCGATTAGTTGCCACGCATCATGATATCCCACTACATTATCCTGACGCCCTGTTATAATGAGTGTGGGATGCTCAAGTTTAAATGAAATATCAAAGGTAAAGCCATATCCATTTTGACGAATGCTGCTTACAAATTCATGATTTGTTTGTTTAGAAGGAAGTAAAATTTCATTTTGAAACCTCTCCCATTCAGTTTGACCTTGGACTACCCCCATGGAACAAAATTCATCAGCCTCCTCTGGAGACAAACGTGATATCAAGTCGTTGTCTTTCTTTAGAACAGTCTGTTGGGGCACCACTCTTTCATCATATTCAGGTATAATCAATGGTGCCATTAGTAGTAATCCACGAACTTTGTCCTGACGTGAACGAACTATACCTCTGGCAATGTATCCTCCATATGAATTGCCACAAACAATAAACTGTTGGTCAGGTATAATTTCGTCCAAAAGACATAATATCGCTTCTAAAATATTATCAGAGTTCTGAATAGACAATTGAGGCTCAGAATTGCCCATCCCTGGTAAGTCTATGTATATTCTCTTCCAATGGCTTCGTTTCTCGAATAACGGTTCCATTGCATTTAACATCACTTGATGGTCAAGTGTCCACCCATGCAACATAACGATGGGATATCCATCTCCAATTACTTTATAGTAAATCGACAAATTTTTTTCCCCTTTCTGTGTATGACAAATGTATCTGCATGAACATTTGATTTTTCCATACATATATTGTAATCTTAACAAAATTTCTTTTGAAAATGGATTTATTTTGATTATTGTATAACCATTAGTTTATTGGTTTATCTATGAATCTGTATTAATATCTAAAAAAGAGAAAAAGAGCACCGGTAAGTGATTAGGTGCTCTTTTTTGTTCCTAAAAAGCACATTATGTGAACTGAACAAGTATAGGTTATACAGTCTAAAAACAGAAGGAACTACTGTCCCTCAACAGTAGTTCCTTGTTGTAATATAAATGCATTTTGGATGATCTAATTTACCTGAAGTAGTTTATACAGAAAGAATGATTGACGAATGACTCACAGAGACAGATTCTTTTTTAGTTATTTACTAACTTCCACTACGAATGGAACTATAAAGACTTTGTTACTACGCTGAAACTCTCCCCAAATTTTATAGACGCCAGGTGAAGGAAATGTGGTATGGAACATAGCTTTAGATCCTTTTATCCTTTCATCCATTGGGTGTACGTGCAGATATTTTGTTGCGTCTTGATTTAGAATGACAACGTGTCCTACAGCTCCAAGGTATGGTTGTAAATCCTGAATAGGCTGTTTGGTTTTAGCGTCTTCAAAATGAAAATTTAGCATAGTTTCCTCATTCGCTTTTAGCTGGCTATCTATTTTAAGAGACACTTGATTTCCATCAACAGTTTTTAATAATTTCTTATCAGGTATAAGGCTAACAGGAGCTGATGTATTTCCCTTAACAGAAACCGTATGCATTTGAACTGTATCCGATTGTCCTTTCGGTACAAAGTCAGCAATTAATTTAAATGATCCTCCCTGAGTAAACGTAACAGGTACTGTAAAAACACCTTTTCCCTTATAAGTAGGATGGATGTGTTGATATTTTGACAAGTCTTTGCTTGCAACAATCAGATGCATTTTCTTTTCATGATTTACCTCAAATTCGGAAATAGGCTTCCCTTTATTATCTTTGATTGTGATTGTTAACTGATTGGTTGTATTAGCCTGAGGATAATGTTCAAACTTCCAATCGGTTTGTACGGCAACTTGTCGTTTTTCTTTTGAAGAATCGTTATGGTCCATGTTTGCCATGTCGTGTTTCATCTGCTTATATTCAGAATCCTTATTACATGCTACCAAAGAAATCATAGTTAAGAGAGATACCGCGACAAATAGTAACTTTTTCATATATACACCCTTTCATTGTAATAAGTACTGTTGTCCACCATTTATATCAAATAGATGTGGAGAAACTGTGCAGACCTATCCATACAAGTATAGCCTCTATACCCAAACACAGAATTAAGTAAAAATCGATAAGTAATTACGTAAACTTACTTATAATAAATTGTGTTTAATAAAAATAATAAATCTTAAAAGGCATGCGTATTAATACGCATGCCTTTTAAGTGAGCTTTCATAAAAAATCCCAAAATATAAATACCAGATAATGCTTATAGGGTTTGTCAAAAATTATTTTATCAAATAAATGCCGATTGTTAAATATGGAAATATAATCAATTAAATAGGTTCATTTGGATAATATTGGTGAATTAGATGCAATTACATAACTAGAAAGGTGTGTAAAATGACTATAAACTATACTTCTACTGACGGTATATTTGATACTGTTTCACAACATTAATGAGATTAAATTTACTCCTTCTTACGAACTTCCACTAGAAATAATTTTTTATCAAAGACTCCTCTTTTATCAGCTTTATATCGTCTAACTGTCTCCAAATCTTCGATGGAAAATCCATGACACTTTGTTAATCCATAGATTACTTCTAATAAATCTGCAAGTTCTTCTATAGCCTCATTTGAGTTAGAAGCTGCTAAATACTCATTTAATTCTTCCTGACTTTTCCTTTGAAGTTCTATTAAATAATCCTGTTCTGTTAAAACTTCAACCACACACTCGCCTTCGGATTCTTGGATAATTTCGGGTATGCGGTCTCTAATTAGTTTATTATAAATGGTCATATATCTTATCTCCTTTATAATTAGAGTGTTTACTATACAGACGTAGCAGAACTATCTAAACAAAAAAACAAGCCTTTGAAAACAAATGCTTGTTTTTGTTTAGAACTTATTAATATAAACTGTTAGAAGGTATTTTCATCTGTATCTACATTGATTAGTTTTTTACATTTTCACATTCAACAACACGTTTCATTGCTTGAATGTGTCCTAAATGATTGGATTCATGTAATACGGCCAAACCTGCTAATTCTTCAAAAGTTTCAAATCCCATAAATGGTTTTTGAAGTGTTTTCTTTAATTGTTCATTTGGAATTTGCTGAAGACGAATGGCCTGATCCTTGAGCTGAATAATCAATTCGTATAAGCTAGGTACCTCATCCTTCCAATCAGCTGGTTTTGTACCATTATCAAACAATTCGATATAGTTTGCTGGAAGGTAAGTCGTTTTTTCTGGAAAGCCAAACATTAATTGCTCAGTGAATGTTAATACATGGCCAACATGCCAATGAATTGTATTGTTAAAACCATCTGGCTGAACACTCGCTACTTCTTTAGAAATAGATTCTACATTTCTTATAAAGTAATCCTTTGCCACTTTAAACTGCTTAAATACTAATTCATTCATATAGTCTCACTACCTTACAATCATTATTTTTTACTTTAATATTCCTATACAGGTATTTGATATTTAGGTGAGAAAGAACGTAATCTCACAACAGAATGCTTTAAATATCTAACTAGCTGATTTATTTCATCTTCAGTGGTTAGTGCTCCTATACTTATACGAATTGAGCTTCTAATCTCGTCATCTGTCTTTCCAATTGCTTTTAATACATGTGAAAGTTTTGATGAAGTAGAGCTACATGCGGAAGCAATAGATACACAAATTCCCAATTCATTTAACATACTTGCTAAGGATTCCCCTCTAATCCCAGAAAATTGAATGTTTATCGTGGAGGGAACATTAGCATGTATGTCTCCGTTTATTAAACAATCCTCAATTTCTGCTTGGAGATTAGTTAAGAATAAGTCACGTAGGTACTCTGTCTTTGTAAAATTTAAGTATAGATCTTCTTGAACTATTTTTGCAGCAATCCCAAAACCGACAATACCTGCTACATTTTCTGTTCCAGAACGCATACCAAATTCTTGAGATCCCCCAAGGATAAGAGGAGGAATATTCACATCTTCACGTAAATATAAACACCCTACTCCCTTAGGTCCATAAATTTTATGTGCTGACATGGATAAACTATCAATTGGAAGTTCCTTTAAATTAACTGTTATTTTCCCAACTGCCTGCACTGCATCGCAATGGAAATGAATATTGTGCTTTTTACACAGGTTACCTATTTCTTTTATAGGCTGTATAGACCCAATTTCATTATTTACCATCATGACTGTAACAAGAACGGTTTGGCTAGTTATAGCTCTTTCGATATCATTAAGATCCACAATACCAGCCGAATTGACAGGTATTGTGGTAATTTGAAATCCATGATGCTTTCTTAAGTAATCACAAGTTTTTAAGATAGCTGGATGTTCAATTGCACTTGTAATAATATGTTTCCTCTTTGAATTTTTAGCTGCTATGCCCTTTAATATAGTGGAATTTGCCTCAGATCCACCACTTGTAAAAAATATATTACTATCCTCAACACCAATAAGATTAGCTATATCTTTACGTGCTATTTCAATGGCCTCTTTAGCGCGATACCCTATAGAATAAGTACTCGACGGATTTCCAAAATGATTTTGAAGATACGGTAACATACCTTCTAGTACTCTTGGATCAATAGGAGTAGTGGCATTATAGTCAAAATAAATAGGTGTATGCATTGTTAAAATGCACCTTCCCCTTCAACCAGAAATTCTTTCTGTTCAAATTTCTTTTTTGTTGGATTTGCGCACTGATTTAGAATATTTAAAGCGATATCAACACAATGAAGCTGTGAAGGTTCTAACTCACCTAACCATTCAACAACATCATCGCGTATAATAGACGAAATTTCAGCTTTAGACATACTAACTATTTTTTCTGAAACAATACTTGCTGTAGCAATAGACGTAGAGCATCCATAAGCTCTATAAGCTACATCGGAGATAACCTCTTGGTTTAACCTTAAATACATGTGTACTGTATCACCACAAATAGGATTACTGATTTCGATCACATAGTCCGCATCTGTAAGTTCACCAATATTCCTAGGATTCATAAAATGGTCACAGATTATATCATTGAACATTTTAAATTCCTCCTTTGACAGCCATGCCTTTTTCTTTTTCTTCGATAAACTTTTCAAGGTTAATTGCACAACAACCTACTTCTACGCCTGGCATCCTTGAAATATATACTAACGTCTGTCCATTACGACCACATTCACAAGATGTATCTTTTCTTAAATAGCCAACATCTTCTGTCAGAATGAAGCCTGGATAAGAAATAGAAGTTGGGTCATAAATAGCAATAATGCCTCTTTCTCCATATTCAACTTCTTCTAAGACATTGTGTGGGTTACGCATAGAAACGTGGACCCATGGTGGAATATGTTTTTCTTGTTTATGGCATTCTACTGCCAGCATATTAGCTTCTACTAATCCATACATATCCCTTACATTGTATGATTGAACGCCTAAGTATTCATGACAAAGCTCATTAAATTCTGCTCGTGGAATTTCTTCACCAGTGAACCTTTTCCATCCTCCAAGCGTAATAATAAAGCTATTCTTTTCTAAATTAAGTTTAATATTGCGATCCATACAATATTTAATTAATCTATATACTAAAAATGGGGGACCTACTATGTGTCTAGTATGCTTTCCATCCCAACTCTGTAAGACTTCTACAGCCTTTTCAGGGTTGAATGTTATCTTTTTCACTAAATTAACGCTACCATCTAATAAACCAGCAAAAACGTTCAGTGCTTTTACCATTCCCATTTCAGGCATTTCTTCAGTTGGTGGGAAAAGGAATAATCCCATCCCTCTGGAAAACTTAAAGAACTCTCTATAGGTAGTTACAACACTATCAAATGCACTGTCCATCGTTAAACGATCACGACGAGATACACTAGGAATCCCACTTGTCCCTGTACTTCTCATTTCGAATTCAACTTCGTTTAATTTCGATGTCATAAGAAGGTGAGAATCGCATTGTTTAAATGTTTGAACTGGAATTAAAGGGATTTTTGCTAAATCATTAAAACCCTTTATATCCTGATGGCTAATGTTTTTCTTCTTACATAAATCACGATAAAATTCGTTGTTTTCATAATGATAGTTAAAGTTATCTGCGATAACGCTACCTTTATATTCATTTACTGTATCAAAAGGCATTTTATAAAGGTTATGAGCACTGCCGACTAATGTATTTAATGGGGATAATCCTAGTTCTTTTAACTGAGTAGATAAGTTCATTTAATAGCCTCCTTAGTGTTCTGAGCTTGTATTTGTTTTACTAACAACACAACCTCCTCAATCGTTTTGCACCAGCCATAGTCCTCAGTTGGAATGCTAATATCTAACTTTTGCTCTAAATCTAAAACAAGTTCTAGGCGATCAGTTGAATCCAGTGATAAATCTCCAGACAAATTGCTATCTATTTTAATATCCGTTTCTTTTAAAGGTGAAAAAACTAAAATAGACTCTCTTATCATCGTAAAAATCTTATCGTTTTCCATAGTTAGGACCCCCACTAAAACTTTTCATATCAATTAAGTTATATGATTTGCCAAGAACTTGGCGTCTTCTCCAACCCCTAATAATAAGGCGGAACCTCTTCGGTATTGCCATGATAACCCTAGAAAGTAAAGACCCTTTTCTTTTGTTATGCCTCGATCATGAATCACATTATTGTTTTTATCAACTATATTAAGGACTTCAATCCATTCGTAATCATTGTGGTAACCAGTGGCCCAGATGATATTCTCTGGTTGGACCTTCTCGCCGTTTTGACAAATTAAACGCTTACCGTCTGCCTTTGAAACTTTTGAAACCTTGTTAACAGCTCCTCTACTTAGCAGTGGTTTTAACTCTTTTCCTATAATTGGATCATTTTTTTTCATAAACTGCCCCAATTTTGAATGAATAGTTGCTTTTGATACTCCAAGCACTTGGAACCACCAAAAAATACTCCTATTTAGTAAGGTATAGGGTAGGAATTTCATTCGTTTACCTACAGATAGATAAACTTCTCTGCTTTCGGCTAACTCCGTTGCAATCTGTACCCCTGAATTACCGGCACCCACTACTAAAGTCGTTCCTTCCTTTAATTGGGTTGGATTTTTATAATGAGCTGCATGAATCTGGAAAATGTCTTTTGAGACATCTTTCTCAATATCTGGTACAAAGGGTTTTTGAAAGGGACCAGTTGCAACTACTATATTTTCCGCTACATAATTTCCTTTACTGGTAACGAGGTGAAACTTCTTATTTTCTTTAAATAGATTAATAACCGATGTATTCAGTTGGACTGGAAAATCATAATAACGACTGTAGTTTTCTAAATAATCCGCAATCTCATCTTTGTTAGGGTAACCATGTGGTGGCCCTTCTACGTTCATTCCCGGTAGAGCACTATGAGATCTAGGTGTAAACAAGGTTAAAGAATCGTAACGATGACGCCAAGAGTCCCCAACTCTACTATTAGAATCTATAATTAAAAATGAAAGAGATTTTTGTTTTAAATAATAGCCAATAGCTAGTCCTGCTTGCCCAGCACCAATTACAATTGTGTTATATGAATTTCCCATTTAACATCCCTCCTTCAACAATGGTAAGTACATTATGCATAGTAGGATGAGTTTATTAGAAAAGAGAGAAAAGAACGAATTTAATTATGCCAAACCTCTAAACCATTATTTAAATACGCGTTTTTACAAGCACTTCTTTGGATTTTCCCACTAGATGTTTTTGGTATACTGCTAGTCTTTAAAAGGGAAATAGCGTATGGTTGAACTTCATGTTCCTCCATTACTTGTTGACGGATGTTCCTTAAAACACTGTCTAAATAACCTTTTAATTCTCTTTCATTGTGTGGTCTAGGCCTATATTTACGTTCAATTTCGGCAACTATAATCAACTTTTCTTCCCCATTAATATCAACAGAGAACGCAGCACTGGCTCCTGAAATAATAGTTTGATCTGCTTTTTCCACAGTTAATTCAATATCTTGTGGGTAATGGTTTTTCCCTCTTAATACAATGACATCTTTTAGTCTACCTGTTACAAAAAGTTGGCCTTCATGAAAAAACCCTAAATCCCCAGTTCGTAAAAAGCCATTTTCATTTGTGTCTTTTACTGTATTATTAAACGCATAATTTGTTTCTTGTTTCCGTCCAAAATATCCTTTTGCTATACTGTCTCCTTTAACCCAAATTTCACCTATTTCATTTGATGCACACTTGGACAAGGAATCAGTATTAACAATTTCTACTTTCTGATCAAGCCAAGTCATACCACAACCAACTAATTTAACTGAATTTTCAGAATTTATAGGTCTCTCTATAGCTTTATTTTCTAAAAGATTTTCTTTGCAAAAGCCTTTGGAGACAGGTTTTGTTAATTTTTCATTACCTGTTATAAATAATGTAGCCTCAGCCATACCGTAGCACGGAAAAAATTGATTTAGTTTAAAACCACAATCTTTAAAAGCCTGTGCGAACTTTTGAATAGTTTCATAACGCACGGGTTCAGCACCATTAAAAGCAACTTCCCAACTACTTAAATCAAGCTGCTTCTTTTGTTCATCTGTAATCTTTTTTAGACATAAGTCATAAGCAAAATTGGGTCCACCACTAATAGTCGCTTTGTACTTTGAAATAGCACTTAGCCATCGAAAAGGCTTTTGTAAAAAATCCATTGGTGACATAAATACACATTTTGCTCCAAGATATAGTGGTTGTAGAATGTTACCTATTAACCCCATGTCATGATACATTGGTAGCCATCCGAGCATGACTGTATCCTTGTTATGCTGACAAGCTGCTTTAATCATGGCTTCATTATGCAAAATATTACCGTGAGTGACCATTACTCCTTTAGGAGAAGATGTAGATCCTGAAGTATATTGTAAAAAAGCTAAAGATTCTTTATCTATCTTTGGTTGTGACCACTGGTCCTGATAATCATGAGATATATCGTCAATCGGAATCCACTTTAGATTCATGTTTAAAAGTTCATCTGAGAAATGAAAGCTTATTTTTGAATGCAGTTGCGTAGTTGTCAAAATAATATTAGTAGCTGCATCGTTCATAATCGCTTTTAAACGTAACATATTTCGACTTAACCCCGGAGGGTACACGGGTACGGGTATTACATTCGCATAGATACATCCTAGAAAGGCTTTAACATAGTCTATCCCCGATGGATACATTAAAAGAGCTCGTTGTCCTTCTAAACCTAAATGTTGTAGGTAAGCAGCGATTTGCTTAGCATACATATGAAGTTCTTGATAGGTAATATTAGTTTCATCTTGGTTATCATTAGATAAAAATGTGTAGACTACTTTTTCAGGATGTATCATCACTTTATGTGATAACAAGTCTATCATTGAAGAATAATTACTTTTTGGAATAGTAGGATTGTCTATCAACTTTCCCATGCGGTCTACACCTCTTTTTAGTGTTCTAAAATCACAAAATCACAAATTCTACTCTCTTTCAAAGGCATTGATGGCATTTACGCTATGACTAATTGCAGCACCAGCTTTAAGTGCAGCTGCTACAGTCACTGCTTCTAAAATCTCATCCATAGTTCCACCTAGTTTTTTATACTTAGCTACATGAGCTTCAATGCAATATGGACATCCTGTTGTATGAGCCACGGCAATAGCAATCAACTCTTTTGTTTTAGGAGGAATCGTACCCATATTAAAGACTTCATGTTCAAACTGCATAAATTTTGCTGCAACCTTTGGCGACCTTTCCTTTAATTCACCTAATCTATTTAAATATGATTTTTTATATAAAGTATCGTCTGACATCTTTTATTTCTCCCCTCATTATTTAAATATAAGTAACTATCATGAAGAATAAAACAAACTACTTTAAAATAATAAAAACTTATTTAATCGACGGACGACTTTCCCACCCCTTTTTCTCAATGGTAAAATTTTACTAAGTCTAAATAGAAGAAAATTAACCTATAATTACCTCTATTTGTAAAAAAAGCAGCTACAAATGGATTCTACAAACAATATTTTGGGTTGTCAATTACTTTATTCGAAATTTAAGAATAATTTAATAACTATTTTACAAGACTTTTAGGAGGTAAAATAAAGGCTATTTATTCACTAGGATAAGTACAATATTATACTTAAAATTATATTAATAAAGTCAAAGCAAGACTTATTTCAGGAGGTATTTTTGGGAAGTTTTAAAAAAATAAGTGGACTATAAGATATAAGAAAGTTTAGATGTTTTTTTAGAGCAGATGAATCTTTATTTAAAAGTGAGAAATTCACTATGTATAATATGTCTCTATAACACTCAAATGCTTTTTTGAATTTTAAAACATATGATAACGCTACCATTTTCACCAAAAAAGAATGTTACAAAAAAAATTTAAAAAAAAATGAAATTTACATTTGGAAATGAAGGTAAAATCTGAGAATGATAGTGTGAGGGATTATATCTATCTGCATTCAAGATCTCTTCTAGAAGTTATCCTAGATATAATCCCATTTTTTATAAAAGCCTAGGTGATGCTACTGTTTTTAAAATTGCTTATTGAAGTAAGTTTGGAACTCTTTACAAGTTAAATTTTATCTTATGCTTCAATTTCAAAACCTGAGGACTGTAATGGACCAATTGTAATTAAGCTAATTAACTGCACTGCCATATGTTTAGGAGAGTAGACTAAATCATTATTAATCCACCATTCTACAGTACCAATCAATGCTGAAGAAATGAAATGTATTAATAATTCTGGAGGAGTTGAAAATTTTTGTTCTTGTAAATTTATTGTGGCGAATTCTTTTCTGAATTTCTCTAGGATAACCCCTTTCATTTTGCCATTAAATCCATGTACCCCTTTTTCACTCAACATAATTTGATAAAAAGTAGCATGGTGGAAAATATTTGTGAATATAGCTTCAATCATTGATTGAAACTGTGATATTTTCACCCTTTTCTTTTGAATGTATATACAAGGGTTAATAATATCTGTTAGTTCCTCAAAAACTTCGTCAATTAATTTATCCACCAAATCTTGCTTATCTACATAGTGAAGATAAAAGGTAGCCCTGTTAATTAATGCATTGTCTGCAATATCCCTAATGGTAATAGATTCATAGCCTTTCTCTTGAATTAAATCAATAAACGATTCTTTAATCATTTTTCGTGTTCGAATAACACGCAAGTCTGTTTTCTTTAACATTTTTTCATCACCTGTCTATGATTTCATTTTTAATTAACACTCAGGACTCATGTGTTGTATATATAACAAATAGCGCAATATTGATTATTGAGTATGTGAGAATAAGGAATATAATTACATTGTATATAACAGGGCGTTTCTTATGCAACGCTCTGTCGATGAAAACATGATGTTCAGGAGGGAGATTACGTGTGCGTATTTAAGAGTTTTTTTTCACAAAAAAGATTTTGGGGGAGCTTACTAGGAATTATCATTGTCGTTATGATTTTCAGTATTGCTTTCATAGGATCAATTGTTAATCCCACTCCGAAGGACTTGCCTGTTGCATTGGTGGTAAATGATAAAGGTGCTGAACTGCCTAATAAGACAAAACTAAATGCTAGTGAGGACTATAGAGAAGCGTTACTAGATAATAAAGATATTCCCTTTAAGTGGTCAGTGATTGACACAAGAGAAGACGCTATCAGTGCAATGAATGAAAAGAAATACTATGCGACTATTGTCATTCCAGAGAGCATGTCTCAACAAATTATGTCACTTCAATCCCCTTCACCACAAAAGCCAGAGGTAGAGGTAATTATTAATCAAGGAATGCATTACACGGCTGCTAATACAACAAAACAGGTTATCGATCAATCGCTTTCTAAAATAAATGGTCAAATTCAGGATACAATTTTTACCCAGTTAGAAGCTAAAAAAGCTACTATTACTCCTTCGCAAGCAAAACTTTTGAGCAGCCCTTTACTTGTGAAGAATGAAACCATTAACGAAGTTGGAGATCACACAGCCAATGGGAATGCTCCTGTTTTATTTACACAGATAATATGGATCGCGGTCATTATTAGTTCTGTTATTCATTTTGTTATTATGAAGAAGGTTACAAATGGCCGTATAAGTACCCGATCTGTTTTAGCTCAATTAGTTGCAGGACTACTATTTGCAACAGCCATTGCTTCTACAGTCCTTTTATTTACTGATAATGTATTAAACGTTAATATATCTGACTTCCAGGCAACATTCTTATTTTTACTTTTTACTGCATTTATGTTTTATTTACTTCAAAACGCTATTTTAAATTGGTTAGGATTAGTAGGGGTTCCACTATTTATCTTACTTTTTCTCTTCTCAATTCCGGTATTAAATTTACCTCCAGAGTTTCTACCTACAGTAACTCAAGATTGGTTTTATTCATGGGTTCCCTTTAAATATAGTGTAGAAGGTCTACGTAACATCTTCTACTTTGAAGGGCATGCTATCGAAAGCTATTTATTTGTTCTAGGAATGATAGGTGTGGCTTCATTTATAATCATGTCACTTTCTATACTCAAAACAACAAGTAAAGCAAAACCAATGGTAGCTGTAGAAAAGTAATTTTTATTTATTAATAAAAAAAGACCTTGAGAAGAGCAAGATATATAACTTACTCCTCTCAAGGTCCTATTTGTTTTAATTAATCTTTTGATATCTTTAATTACATGTAAGCTATAAGCCTATACTTGATCTTAAACTTCAGGAGTTGGTGTTGGTTTTTCATAACCACTTTTATATAAGTCTACGTATGAAGCCTTAGCATATTAATGTGTGAATATATATAATACAGTAGTAAGTCGCATTGCAACGTAAGAGCCGACCCAAATATTTTGAAAGGAATGTAGCTCCTAGAAGGTGAAAATGAAAGAATGGTCATTCAATCTGTTTTTTCATATCAATTAATTGTTGTAATAAAATTTTTTCTCCTTCTGAGCTTAGCACGATATTACCTAGATACACTTTATTTTTATCACTTACCTTACCAGTTATAGCACAGGGTTTACTTTCACCACATTTTCCGATAATTATTGCTTCATTTTCTATAGACATTTCCACATGACTCTCACTGCCTTTTATCCCTAAGGATCGTCGTAGTTCACTAGGGAATGTGATACGTCCAAATTTGCCTAGACCCTTAATCAGCCCTATTTTCTTCATTTTCTCACTCCTAATTTAAATTATCTTTCAATTTAATAATGGTTATTAATTAATTGTATTTTGGTGACAAATTATCTCCACAAGAGAATTTTTTACTGGAGTAATTCCAATCTCGAAAATGTATTATATTACCTTTTTACCTCATTATCTTTTTCTTTTAATAAAATTAATATATGAATTTAAACTAATAACAAAGATTTATTAACCCTCATTTTATGATACAAACTACAGAATTAAACAAAAATCTACACAAGAAAACCAATAATATCCATTAAATTATTTATATGTAAAAAAATATTTAAATCCATATATGATAACATTAAATGTATCTATATCTAAATAATGGATAATACACACTTCTTTCTTATCGAATCATTCACAAAAAAATATTTTAGAAAATTTTTAATTTTTGTCGTTTTCTGTATGATTATATAGTTCCTAGTATAAATTAAAGATACGATGTCTCTGGAGAAAAATGAAAGCGTTTAATACTAGTTTATCTTTTCTTAGTTCCACTTCAATGGAGTGAAGATATTTATAAACTAACTACAGAAAAAAAGTTGCTCTCATTGTATCCTTATTAATGACTTAAAGGAGTATCACTATCTCTTCGAATTACGCTGATGTATCCACTCCTTTTGAAGCTAAGCAGACTACGATATCTACTATAATCCTTCCCTTACAAAGAAAGGGATTTTGGAGGATGTAATAGTCTTTCTATAATTACTACAACTTATATGAGAGAGGTTAAAAAATGAATCATTTACATCGTAGGATGGGAACTTTTTCTTTAACAATGGTTGGACTAGGTTCAATCATTGGTTCAGGTTGGTTATTCGGGGCATGGAGAGCAGCTCAAATTGCTGGACCTGCTGCTATTATTTCCTGGATTATCGGTATGATTGTTATTTTATTTATTGGACTTTCTTACAGTGAGCTTGGATCTATGTTTCCAGAAGCAGGAGGTATGGTTAAATATACACAATATTCTCATGGATCATTTCTTGGATTTATTGCTGCTTGGGCAAACTGGATTGCTATTGTATCTGTTATCCCAGTTGAAGCTGTTGCCTCTGTACAATACATGAGTTCTTGGCCCTGGGAATGGGCAAAGTGGACAAGTAGTTTAGTGAAAAATGGCACGCTTACTTTACCTGGATTAGGCATTGCTTCTGCTTTATTACTTATTTATTTTTTACTAAATTATTGGACAGTAAGTCTCTTTTCCAAAGCAAATTCACTCATCACAATCTTTAAGATAGTGATTCCTGGCTTAACAATTGGATCACTTCTATTTGCCGGTTTTCATAGTGGAAATTTTACGTCTGGAGAAGGCATCGCGCCAAATGGTTGGGCAAGCGTACTGACGGCGGTAGCAACGTCCGGTATTGTATTTGCATTTAATGGTTTTCAAAGCCCTATTAATATGGCTGGAGAAGCAAAGAATCCTGGGCGTTCTATTCCATTAGCTGTAGTAGGATCGATTCTAATTGCTACCGTTATTTATATCTTATTACAGGTTGCCTTTATTGGAGCAGTTGACCCTTCTATGGTTGTTCATGGATGGAGTCACCTTAATTTCAACTCTCCATTTGCTGATTTGGCTATTGCTTTAAGTATTAACTGGCTTGTTATTGTATTGTACGCTGATGCATTTGTTTCACCTTCTGGAACGGGAATAACCTATACTGCTACCACATCTCGTATGATATACGGTATGGAAAAGAATAAATATTTACCTGGTGTTTTAGGGAAATTGCACCCTATTTATGGTGTGCCACGTCAAGCAATGTTTTTCAATTTAGCCGTATCATTCATTTTCTTATTTCTATTCAGAGGTTGGGGTGTATTAGCTGAAATTATTTCAGTTGCGACATTAATCTCTTATATTACCGGGCCTGTTACAGCCATGACGTTAAGAAGAACGGGGAAAGAATTGTACAGACCATTACATCTAAAGGGATTAAGTATTATTGCGCCATTAGGTTTTATATTTGCGTCATTAACTCTGTATTGGGCGAGGTGGCCACTTACAGGACAGGTGTTATTCATTATTATGATGGGTCTTCCTATTTACTTTTACTATCAAGCAAAGTTGAAATGGAAGGGGTTCCAGAAGAACTTCCTAGCTGGACTTTGGATGGTTACTTACTTATTATGTATGATGGTTATTTCATATTTAGGAAGTGAAAAGTTTGGTGGAATAAATGTTATTCGATACGGTTGGGACATGCTTATCATTACATGTTTGTCTCTTGTTTTTTATGTTTGGGCTGTAAAGAGTGGATTTAAAACAGAATACCTCAAGGAAGCCACCAAAGTAAATGAAGAAATGAGATTAAGGGAGAGAACAATAAAATCTCAATTAGATAAAGAAAAAGCTGTATAAAAATTGGTTTCTAGTACAAGTATTTTATAAGTATGTGGAGATAGTTATTATGTTGAAAAATAAGGTAGGAAAGTTAAAAACCTTTACGGTAGACTATTCTATATTAAAAAATAATAAAATAATTAATAATTCCATAGTCATGCAATCCATTAATGATCCAGATAAAATTGTAAGGTTAGCTAAATTGGATATATCTACAAAAGAAAGAGTGTTCATTCAAAATGTAAAGATTTTAAGATTTAAGTCCATCCCATCTCATGAACATAATTTAGAATAGAAGAAACTCTTCCAAAAGGGAATTTGCTTACAACAGCAAAAGCTTCTTTTGACGATGTTATTGAGATATTTTACTTGTCTTATTAGATGCCTAGGGCATCTTTTTCTCTTTTCTCATATGTTCGAGGGCTATAGGAAGAGTCGAATTCCTATCTATCGTAATGCTGCGAGAAGTCAAAACATGAAAAGGCCGAAAAGTTTTCTAAAAAACACTGTACATTCTTTCGGTCTCTTGTTTCATTTATATAACAATAGTGAAAGTTGTTATTTTATGGAGGTTTTATATGTCGGATAAAGTGCCATTTTCATTTATAGTAGTTATTGGTTTAATGTTATTTGCTCTATTCTTCGGGGCAGGAAATTTAATTTTCCCACCAATGCTTGGTCAATCAGCAGGAATAAATATTTGGTCAGCTAATGCCGGATTTTTAGTAACCGGAGTTGGTTTACCGTTACTTGGTGTGTTAGCATTTGGTTTTTCGGGAAAAGATGATGTCCAGTCACTAGCGAGTCGCGTACACCCTGTGTTTGCTCTTGTGTTTACAACCGTACTTTATTTAGCGATTGGTCCTTTATTTTCCATACCAAGAGCAGGAACCGTTTCTTTTGAGATAGGCGTCAGACCTTTCTTGGCGGAAGATCTAGGCCACATACCTTTATTTATTTTCACCATAATCTTTTTTAGCATCACATGCTTTTTCTCACTAAATCCCGTTAAAACTATCAATATTATCGGAAAATTCCTAACGCCTATTAAGTTAATATTTATTGGAATGCTTGTAATGATGGCTTTTATTCATCCGATTGGGGATTTTCAGGCACCTACGAAGAACTATAAAATTCACTCATTTTTCAAGGGATTTCAGGAAGGTTATTTAACAATGGATGCTCTTGCAGCTTTTGTTTTTGGAATTATTATTATTAATGCTATTAAAGAAAAAGGCGCAAAAACAAAAAAACACATTATGACTATTTGTGCAAAAGCAACAGGAATTGCTGCGATTATCCTAATAACCATTTATACGGCTCTTTCTTACATGGGTGCTTCAAGTGTAGAAAAACTTGGATACTTAGATAACGGAGGTACTGTTTTGGTAAAAGTCTCGAATTATTATTTTGGAGCTTACGGTGGAATATTATTAGGATTAATGATTACTGTAGCTTGTTTAACAACTAGTGTAGGACTTGTTGCTTCTTGTTCTTCATTCTTTTATAAACTATTTCCAAAGGTACCTTATAAAATACTTGCTATTAGTCTATGTGGTTTTAGTGCAATCGTTGCTAACATCGGGTTAACGCAGTTAATTGCTATTTCTATACCTCTATTAACAGCTATTTATCCATTAGCTATTGTATTGATATTCTTAACTTTTTTTCATCCTTTATTTAAAGGAAAAACTGAAGTTTATCAAGGGAGCTTACTTTTGACATTTATTATTAGTCTATTTGATGGATTAAATACGGGTGGTATTCACATTTCATCTATTAATAGTTTCTTTATTAGAGTTCTCCCTATGTATAAATTAGGACTAGGGTGGATTGTTCCAGCTATTATTGGGGGATTAATAGGTTTTAGCATAGTACAAGTAAAAATCCTTCTTAATTACAGGTCATCTAGACTGAATAAATAATAAATATTCTGATGTAAAGGTTATATCCATTTGAAAATAGGAGAAAATCATCAAAAGGAAGCTTTGTTCTTATTGAGCAAAGCTCCCTTTTTGACGAGTTTCTTCTGTCTTGAACGGGGTTCATTTTGTCTTAGAGCAAATCTCAGCATCTAGTTTATTAGATAACTTTTTAAATCATCAAATGAGTTCGAGTATTTGTGTTGGTTATTTTTAATCACTTTTACTTTCGTCCTAGTATCAGCGCGGCTTGCTTTAAAATATCATTCTCCATTTCTAATTGTTCATTTCGTTTGCGAAGCTCCATCAGTTCTTTTTGTTCCTCGGTCAGGTTATCTTTTCCTTTAAACGAACCAGATGTTTGACTTTGCTCTACCCACTTATCTAAAGATGAAGGAGTCAAGTCATATTCACGAATAATCTCTTGTCTCGGTTTTTCGTTCTGATAAAGCTGCACCATTTGTTGTTTAAATTCCTCCGTAAATGTTCGACGTTCTCTTCTGGTCATTGTAGATGCTCCTTTAGTATATTATCTGTAGTCTACTTGACCTTAAAAATTCTGTCCAACTGAGTGTAGCCTATTCAAGCATATAGCTTAGGTTATAAAGAGAATATCTTAGTAAAAGATGCTCATAGCACATTTGATACGGCTGTGCTTTCAGCTTCAAAAATAGTAGAACATCATAATAATATTCTAGGCGGCAGATTCGTTACATTAAAAGAAGTAAAGAAAATTATATTTTAATCTAATAAATAACTTTTCAAAGGAAAAAACAGCCTTTCAAAGACTGTTTTTTGTTCCTTGAACTTTGATTATGGTAACTAAGGTAACTAAGATTTTATATGTTATAAAGATCAATAATTGCTAACTATAATCAGATCTCTTTACTACCTTTTTCAAATCTGTGGTTTATTCTAACTACTCTATACATTATAAATCCTATAAATAAAATAATCGGAAACGTAGTTTTTATATTTTTAATAAATACCTCAATCATTGGGAGTAAAATAATAGCTAATATAATTGAATATCCAATGCCATTTATAAGGGTATATTTATCTTTGATTTTCGGCATTTTATTTTCTAACATGGTCATTACTATTTGTCCACCATCCAAAACTGGAATAGGTAACGCGTTCACAATACCTAGGAACAAACTAATTTCAGCTAAACAACTCAAATAATTAGAGAGTTCATTAGAATAAGTTGTTGTCGGGAATATAGTTAATCCTGAGTAAAAATATTGAAAAGGGTGATTTAAGAAAACACGTATTAAATCGATAAATTTCATGACAACATGAAATGAACCTCCCTCAATTAACTTTATTATCATAAGGCAAGATATGGGAAGAATGAATATGCTCATTATCACACCTGAAGCTGTTAAGACTACCCGACGCTTCTTAGAATATGTGAAAAATTCTTTATCGCTTCCGGCGGGCATAACGTACCCACCTAATAAAATCCAACAAATTTTAAACTTTATTGATTGTAAAGTGAATTCCAATAATATTGGACCAAATCCAAGAGAGGCTTCTTTAATTTTAATTCCTACTATTTTTGCTCCTATAAGATGTCCTATTTCGTGTACGATAGTAGCAACTATCATGATTAGTATGATTTCTTGGAAACTCATTAAATATCCCCTTTTATAAAAGTAATAATATATAAATTATATCATTTTTACTTTTATATGTAATAAAAGGTAAAAATTATGTTTTAATAGATATTGGAAATATTTATCAAAATGAACGGGGACTGTTTAGATGCATGATATAAAATTTAATTATTTAACTGACTTATGCTCAAGGTATCAACAAGACAAATTTTTCATTGAAGAAATTCCTCTCTCTATTTTATCCAAGGCAAATAAAAGATTTAATATTTCAAGTGAGGAAGCAGTGGTTGCTTTTCTCGACTGTAAGATGTTTGGCTCAGGAAAAGTCGGTGTGTATTTTACCGATAAGGGGATAAGGTGGAAAAATCTAAGTGGTGAATCAGGCAATATAGAATGGACTGAATTTGGTAAAGTAGATCAGATTACGGTCCAAAATAAGGTCGAGGTTCATTTCGACGATAGAAAAGCATTCTTAATAGGAGGAGGAAATACTTATCCAATTTCATTATTTATAGAACTTTTGACAAGTATAAGGGATTTCTTAAACGAATATTCGTACGAATTACTTGTAAAACAGCACAATGTATCTTCTTCTGTAACTTATAATGACTTAATGAATATAAGTACATTATTTGAGAAATATGAAGAAGCATTTGAACCTAATAATGGTCTGTTAGTAGATCAGCATATTCCTTCAGATTTAAAAAAGAAAATAACAAAGTATTTTAATTTACAAGCTAATAGAGAGATTGTTGCTTTTTTATGTACGTTTCCTTTAAAGAAAACCGACGGGATTATTATTGGTGAAAATGGAATTTATTTTAGAGAAGCATTCGTCTCCCTTTATTATCCCTGGTATGTATTCCGAACGTTGCCTTTATATTTATCAGCAGATGAACTCATTATTGGGAAAGATAATATCTTTCATCTTATTCATGCGAAAATGGAAGGTACAGAAATTTTACTTTTTCTAAAAAAACTTCAGGAGTATGCTAATTCTGTTTACAAAAGCGTTCCTACCGTAATCGATCTCTATTCTGTTAACACCAAAACTAAGAATTACGTTATATATTAATTGGAATCCACTTCTTAATAAGATGAGACTAAGAAGTGGGTTTTTGTCGTTTCCTATAAAAAACATTACGTTAACTAACTTTGTATGGGGTATACATATATTTTTAGGTATATATTAGGTAAACTTGAATTAAAAAGGTGAAGATATGATAAGAAATTTTAAGGAAAATGATAAGGATTATATAATCGATTCTCACTACAAAATCTACAATAAAGAGTATAGTTACGATTTATCATTTAAAAAGTTTGTTTCTAATAGTGTGAATCAATATATTAAAAAGGCAAATAACTCATTAGAGAATATTTGGATTTTAGATATTGATGGATGCCCAAAAGGATCAATAAGTATAAAAAGTGTCAGTGAAGACGTAGCTCAATTAGGACTGTTTCTTGTCGATCCTAGTTTAAGAGGAACTGGGTTAGGTAAACAATTAGTTCAAACAGCTATAGATTTTTGCAAGGAGAGAAACTATAAAAAAGTTGTTCTCTGGACCAATAGCGAGCTTGTTGCTACAAGGAGAATTTATAAGAATAAAGGGTTTCGATTAATTGAAACTAGAAATCTAATTTTATCAAATAAAGAACTTATTGAAGAACAATGGGAATTATCTTTGTAGTTATTTCTAATTTAATGTACAAATAATTAAGGTTGGAGAGTTTTTAATTCTACACCCTTTGCTTCTGATAACGATGATTATGGTAACTAAATTTTATAAGATATATAGCTTATAAAAAGAATGCTTAACAACAAGAAACCCCCTACACATTTGAGGGGGGTCTTGTTGCTAATATTAAGGGTGTAATTGCTTGTTGCTTACATATCATTTAATATTTTTGTAGATATTTATTATAACCCAGTAAACCATTTTGAAAAAGAAGAAAATGAAAACGATTACTTTTTATTTAAATCAAAATGTACCTTTTCTATTTCAAGCCTGTAGGCAACACTGTAGTAAGTAAAAATGGAAGCATTTATTCTTTTATCGCTGATATACAACAGAACGGTTTTTGGACACTTATTTTCACTTGTCTAAAGCCCTCTTCTCCTAATAAACTTTGAATATATTTAGGCGAATAATGAAGAAATTCCTTAGTATGCCTCATTCTATCCAGTTCCTCACTTAAAGTAAATGTGATGAATACCTCACCTTCAGGCTTTAATACTCTTTGAATTTCCTGTAGTCCTTTTACTAAATCGGACCAAAAGTATACTGTATGAATAGTATATACTTTGGTGAAATATTCTGCAGCAAAAGGAATATGTTCAACGTTTCCTTCAGTAATCTCTGCCTTATGACTTGCTATAAAGCCTCTATTTACTTGTTTAGCCTTGTTCACCATAGATAAAGAGATATCGATTCCACATATCTTTTCAATATCTACATACTCGTTTAGAAGTCTATTCAACGTTGCACCAGTTCCCATTCCAATTTCAAGAATACGATCGCCAGGCGACGGCTTTATAAGCTCAACTGTCCACCCATTAGCTTTTTTATTGCCCTTTTCCATATAAGAACCTATCCATTTTGCCAAAATACCTCTAGGGTTACTCAACTGTTTACCTAGCCATTGGTTAAACATATTTCCCCCCCTAACTTTGAGCAAGGGAATAAGTTATATAAGACTCTAACTTTTCTTTTACTACATTCCACTCTCTATCAAGTATGCTATAGACAACTGCGTCGCGAACTAGGCCGTTATATAAAAGGCGTTCGTTTCTCAATATTCCTTCTTTAACTGCGCCTAGTCGTTCAATAGCTTTTTGAGCTGTATTATTCCGTAAATCGGTTTTGATTTGTACTCGTTTCACTCCTAATGTTTCAAAAGCGTATTGTAATAATAAAAACTTACTTTCTGTATTAATACTTGTACGTTGAGCATCAGGTGAAAAGAAAGTATACCCCATTTCTAGAGTTTTTGAAGATAAAGATATGTCATATAGTCTAGTACTACCAACAATCTTATTATTCCAAATATCTTCCACGATAAAAGGAACTATCTCCCCTGTTTTTTTCTTTTGTAGACACTCATCTATTATATTTTTCATATCTAATAAGCTATCCATTTTAACAGGCATATAAGTCCAAATATCTGGATTTTGTTTAACAATATTATATAAGTCCTCTGCATCTTCTATTTTCATTATTCTTAATCTTACACGTTGTTTACTTAATTCCACTTGTTTCACCCATCCCTTTGTGCATATTTTGGAAATCATTTAATTTTACACTATATGGAATTAAATATCGAACTGTTTTTCATCAATAAATCAATAATTTAAAAATTATTATTTCTTCCTAGAAGCCGTATTATGGTAACTAGATTTGTATAGTTAGCACAGTTATATTTTATTATTGAAATCTCTTTTGTCTTTATTCTTTTGGTAATCTACAAAAAACGATACTGGAATTGCGCCAAGAAATATACCAATTGAAATAAACAAGGAATTACTTATTTCAAGATTCTTATCTCCAAATATTTTGCTGTAAATTATAAAACATAAAAAACTTAAAAAACCTGTAGCTAAAGGTATTAAAATATGTTTGTGAAACCTCATAACATTATTCTCTCCCCTTCATGTTTTTTTCGAGTGCTTTTATATCCTTCTACCCTCCATTAGTAATTTTTAACATTTTGAAGAGAATGGTACAAACGATGATATTTATGTTTCCGATAAGGCGTTTTATGTTAACTAGAGCTCTGGATATCAATTGTTTTTTTCTTTTAAAAAGAGTAAAGACCAAGTAAGATCATGTTAATTTTTAGAGTTAACATCTTTCCCCTTTTTCAAACTATTTCGTTGGATATAGGCGCCATAATAGGCGTCTTTTTTTTTGCACAAAAAAGGCAATTCACTACGTTTTCATGAATATAAATAGAAGAATAATGAAGAAAGGAAGGGTGTGAATGATAAGAAAGTTATCTATTCCTATTTTAACTTTAGTGATCCTATGGACAATTATTCTTTGCATAGAAAAACAAGTTATGGTGGCCTGTTTTCTATGGGTCGTTTATAGCGCCTTGCAATTTTTTCGAAGGGAATAATTTTTATCTTCTACATAAAGATTTTTAGGAAAGTATATGAATCGTACATAAGAGGATTTCTAATAGATCTTTGTATTCCTTTAGCAATACTACAAACTCAACCTCCTTCCATAAACAAAAGACACTGGCTCTTAACCAGTGTCTTTTGTTTATAATTTTATTTTATGCTCAATAATTTTTATAGAAATGTCATTCATACAAATCATTAGATACTTTTCAGTTCCCTTGGATCTGTTACTTTGTGTTTGTATTTCTTTTCAAATTTATTAAACATGGATATATTCGCTAGTACTCCTACAGCAAACATAAGCAATGTAAGAGAAGAACCACCATAACTTACAAAAGGTAACGTTACACCTGTGATAGGAAGAAGTCCCGTTACTGCTCCTAGGTTAACAAATGCTTGAATGCCAATCATAACGGAAATACCGATAGCTAATAAGGCACCAAAAGGATCGTTGCATCTTTTAGCAATTTTTAAACCTTGTAAAATAATAAAAAATAGCAACCCTAATACAAGTAACACTCCCCAAAAACCTAACTCTTCAGCAATAACTGCCATAATAAAATCTGTATGAGACTCAGGTAGATAACCAGCCTTTTGAATGCCTTGGCCTAACCCTTCACCTGATAGTCCACCAGTTCCTATAGCTAGGTAGGAGTTAACCAATTGGTACCCATCCCCTTGCTGATTCGCAAATGGATGGAGAAACCCAGTAAAACGAGCTAAACGAACAGGAGAAAAAACGGTAGCCATCTGTCCTGTTACTAATAAAACGATGAGCATAACAAATATTCCTACTACTCCTAACAGAGCAATCTTTAGCATGGATTTTCTAGAGATCCCTGAACATAAAACAATCGCTGCAACAGTTCCTAAAATAAGGAGAATTCCACCGTAATCGGGTTGTAAAGCAATTAAGAAACAAATAAAAAACACGATAAGGATAGGCGGAATAATAGCACGCTTTAAATCGTTTATATACTCTTGTTTATTTGCAAAAACAGCCGATAGATATACAATGATTGTTAGTTTCGTAAATTCTAGTGGTTGTATTCTAATCGGCCCCAGTATAAGCCAACTTTGTGCATTCCCGGCGGTATGGCCAAAAATAAGAACCAAAGCAAGAAGCGTAATTACTGTTACTAATAAGATTTTTAACACTTTTTTTTCTCGATAAATTTTATAGGGAATAAAAGCAGAAACACAGAAAAAGAAGAAGCCTGCTATAAGGGCAAGTTTTTGCTTTTGATAAAAATAATCCCCTTCAACACCGTAACGACTAACAGCCGTTACCATACTAGCACTGTAAACCATGACTAATCCGATGAGACTTAGAACAATTAAGGCTACAATAAATTTGTAATCATAACATTTTACTATTTTCTTAAACATAAAAACTCCTCGTTCCTTGCAAGTGTAAGATTCTTATTTTCATCATAAAAAAAAGATTCTTAGTAAATTATATAGAGTAAAAAGAACACTCAATAGTATAATAACAGTTCCTCGCGCTTTGTGCTTTCCTACGATATAATCATTTACACCATGCAATATAAAAGATACTGAAACCATAAGAACAGCTATATTGTACCAGTAATCGCTATCAAACAGCCAAGCTATACTCATACAAATAAGCAATACAATTAACGTTGCATTTCGAATTCGGTTATCAATAAAAATTTGTGCGTATTTCATAAAGATCTCCCACTGCTATGTCTTTTCTTATATAGTTACGTTTTATTCTTTTCTATCCGTCTCACCTTATTTATTAGCTTATATTATACTTAGACAATTCCATATTTAAGATTAATAATCCTCTTTCTTCCAACGAGTTTGAATATATAGAACGTTTTGATATGTGATAAGTTGTTTTGCATGTTTTAATCATAGAGAATAGGATAGAGAAAACAATAAAAAATGAATCCTTTCTTTTTTCTCCTATGCGTTATTATACAGATAAATTGATTTTAGTACTGTTTGTACCTAATTTAAATATGAAAAGAGACTTATTTAGTATTCTCACACTTCAAAGTGAGAAATAAGGAGAATTACTATGTTTTTAACTACTAAAGATAATTTCTTTCATTTCTTAATACTGGATATCATCCTTAGTTTCCTCCTCCTTTGTTTTATTATTTTTATAGATAAATATTTTAGGGAAAATAAAGATACAGATAAAGAGAAGAAAAGAAAATATCAGAAAGATTTTATTATCTTGTTAGCAATGGGATTAATCGTTTATTTTATATAGCATACTATGCACTAGATAATTTTTAATCATATGGAGGAGTTGTAGCATGATTCGAACAATCGCTATTACACAAGACCTACACGTCAAAGAAGATGTGCCCCTTGCTCACTTATCTGATTCCTCAATTAAATGGTTCTGGGTAGATCTTGCCTCTCCTTCTGAAGAGGAAGCAAAAGTATTAGAGACATTTTTCCACTTTCACCCTTTAGCTATCGAAGATTGTCTTCACTTATTACAACGCCCTAAACTTGATTACTATGAGGGGTACAGCTTTTTAGTTCTTCATTATTTAAATAGCCACAAATTAGATGTTGAAGAAGTAGACTTATTTATCGGAGACAATTATTTAGTAACCTTTCACCTTAAACCATTACTCAGTATTGAAACCGTACAACAACGTCTTTTACAACATCCTAGTGGATTTAATAAAGGAGTGTCCTATATTGCTTATGCGGTTCTAGACCAATTAGTGGATGATTACTTCCCAATTGTGTATGAAATTGAGGATAAATTAAATGAAATTGAAAGCAGAGATGCAAAAAAATCAATTGCTTTACTGATGGATGATGTTTTTGATATCCGAAGTGATTTATTAAAACTCAGAAAAACTATCCTTCCTATGCGTGATCTGCTATATCGCATTATTAATTCTGAACGTTTACATATACCTGCAGAGCAGAAAGCCTATTTTAATGATATTTACGACCATTTGTTAAAATTAACAAACATGGTGGAAGCCAATCGAGATATGACATCTGATATGAGAGACAATTACCTTTCAATTAATGCTAATCGGATGAACTCCATTATGATGACGTTAACGATTATCTCCTCGATTTTCATCCCCCTTACATTTGTCGTAGGGTTATATGGGATGAACTTTGATCATATGCCTGAACTTCACTGGCATTACGGATATTATATTGTTTTAGGAATTATGGCTTTAATGACAATTGGTATGATTCTTTGGTTTAAACGAAAAGGCTGGTTTAATGTAAATAAATAACATCAACAATATGCTCACTTATCTTCTAAAAATGGTTAATTAAAAGCAGCCCCAAAGAATGGGGCTGCTTTTCTAAGCTTTCCGACAATTATGAACATGTTGACCAAAGCATATATTTAAAGGAGATTTTTTAGCCAATAAGAATCTTTTCTTCTGCATACCGAATTTTAGATTGCTTATTTGAGCGAATTGCAAGCACAAAACCAATGGTAAGAGGCCCCACTCTGCCAATAAACATCATAATCGTAATAAGAATTCGTCCGGTAGGACTTAAGTCGCCTGTAAAATTAGCACTTAATCCAACTGTTCCGGAAGCAGAGAACGTTTCAAACAAAAGAGTAGACATATCTACACCTTTTTCTGTGATTGTAAGTAGAAAGAAAATAATAGAAACAAAAATAATTCCAGAAGTAGCAATAGAAAAAGCTCTATAAACAAGCGATTTAGGAATTCGGCGTCGAAAAACATTAATCTCTTCTTTATTTGTCAATACTGACCATAAAGCAAATAATATTAAGACAAACGTCGTTATTTTAATTCCACCGCCTGTTGAGCCTGGGGCTGCTCCAATAAACATAAGCCCCATCATATACACTTTTGAAGGTAATGTGAGTGCCCCAATATCCAAGGTATTAAAACCAGCAGTACGGGGAACTACTCCTTGAAAGTAAGCTGCCCACCATTTATCGCCCATGCCCAATTGACCTAAAGTATGAGGGTTATGATATTCTAAAGCAAAAATAATGAGTGTGCTCACGACATTTAGGAGGATAGTTGAAACTAATACAATTTTAGTATGAAGAGAAAACTTCCTTATGTTTCGTTTTCGAAAAACATCTGCAATGACAAAGAATCCAGTCCCTCCTATTATAAAGAGTAACGTAATCATAATATTTACGGTTGGATCTCCTACCCATTTACTTAAATTATCTGATTCCAAACCAAATCCTGCATTGTTAAAAGCCGATATAGAATGGAATATCCCATAATAGATTGCTCTTCCCCAGCTCATTTCTTGAGACCAACGAATAGCTAGGATAAGCGCTCCAATACCTTCCACAGCCAATGTGATTAGAACAACACGTTGGACTAATGCAATAACGCCCTGTAGGGAAAAAGCATTTAGAGATTCCTTAAGTATTAATCTTTGTTGTAATCCAATTTTTTTACCTAGCACAATAAACATCAGTATACCAATAGTCATGAATCCCCAACCACCAACTTGAATGAGAACAAGTAGAATGAGCTGTCCAAATAAAGTAAATGTAGTACCGGTATCTACCACAGCTAGTCCTGTTACACATACAGCAGAAGTGGCTTCAAAGAGAGCATCAATAAAGCTTAAATGATGTCTATCGCTTGTAGCGGCAGGAATCATTAATAAGCCGGTTCCTAATAATATTAATCCTAAAAAACCTATGAACAAGATACTTGCAGGTTCTAGGTGCTTCACTTTATGTTTTTTGCGTGACTTAGAAATTATCATATTACATTCCCTTCAAAATGTTTTGAGTAAAGGCTTATTATATATCATACCCATTTATTCGAAAATATGGTGATTGTTTTTATTGCATCCATAGCTTCCAAGTACAGGTTTTATGTGAACTAGAAATGTATACCTTATACATTGTGTCCTCAAAAAGAGCTGAATTTTACTTTCTAGACATTAACTTTCCTTATACGATATAATATGAAATATGAGAATACCTAATCATCCATCAGTTGAAAGTTTACAGTTATCTAAAGTATTTCACGCTTTAAGTGATCCAAATAGATTGAGGATTGTAAAAAGTATAGCAACAAAAGGTGAAGAAGTTTGTACGTATTATTCTTATGAATTTAATATTTCAAAGTCGACTGTTTCTCACCATATAAAGACATTGAGGGAATCTGGCGTTATAAGAGTACGTGTAGAAGGTTCTCAACATTTTTATTCGATTAGAATGGAGGATTTGAACGAAAGGTTTCCGGGATTAATGGAAATGGTTCTTTCCACAGATCCTGAGTCTTATTGAAAAAGTTCTAGTTTATCTAGAACTTTTTCTTTTTTATTGTCAAATAGAAAAAAGCATGTTATTATTCGATAGTGTTCGACATTCATCGAACACTAGAACACTAGAAATCAGAAACCACTTTTTATTAGGAGGAAATATAAATGAAAAAAAAACTTTTAGATAAAGCTAATTTGGAAGTGACACAAATAGGCTTGGGGACTAATGCAGTAGGTGGTCACAATCTATTTACAGATTTAGATGAAAAACAAGGAAAAGACTTGGTTAAAGAAGCGTTGAATCTAGGCATCACCTTTATTGATACAGCTGATGTGTATGGGTTTGGACGATCTGAAGAATTAGTAGGAGAAGTTATTAAAGCTCATCGTTCTGAACTTAAGCTTGCTACTAAAGGAGCTGTTGAAAAGTTAGATAATGGCACTACACGTATTAACAATAAACCAGAATATTTACGTACAGCTGTTGAAAAAAGTTTAAAAAGACTACAAACTGACTACATTGATTTATATTACTTGCATTATCCAGATAATGAGACTCCATTAGTTGAATCAATAGGTGAATTATCTCGTTTGAAAGAAGAAGGTAAAATTGGTTCTATAGGTATTTCTAATGTGAATTTAAACCAGCTTAAAGAAGCTAATCAATACGATGATATCGATGTTATTCAATCACCTTATAATATGTTACAACGTTCAGCAGAAAATGACTTATTACCTTATAGTCGAGAGCATAACATTTCATTTGTTCCTTATGGCCCTTTAGCATTTGGAATTTTAGGTGGTAAATATAACAGTTCTTTAAATTTAAAAGATGGGGATTGGAGAAAAGAAGAACCTTTATTCCAACCAGAAACATTTCTAAATACTTTAAATAAGGTTGAAAAATTAAAAGAACTTGCTGATGACAAAGGAGCTAGTTTATCAAATCTAGCTTTGGCATGGTTACTTACACAAGAAGGCATTGATACAGTGATACCTGGTGGTAAACGTGCTGATCAAGTCAAGGAAAATGTAAAAGCAGATTCTTTAATCTTACTACCACAAGATTTAGTTAAAATTGAAAAAATACTAGCTGAATAATATAAATCAACAGGTAGGCTGTCGAGAAAATTTTGACAGCCTTTATTTTCTTGTAAATAAAACTAATGTGGTTTAAATTTCTATAATATGGTCTCGCCAGTCACCTTATATAGTGAAAAGGAGAGGTTTACAATAGATACAAAAAATTCAACACAGAAAGCTTCTTCAACCATTGCTTTGTACGCTTTAACTTTAGGAGCTTTTGCTATTGGACTGACAGAATTTGTTATTATGGGCTTATTACCTGAAGTAGCTTCTAGTTTACATGTTTCTATTCCACTTGCAGGAATGCTTGTGACAGGATACGCACTAGGGGTCGCTATAGGGGCACCAATAGTAACATAGCAACAAATAAAATGAAACGTAAACAATTACTAATACTTTTACTGATACTATTTATTATAGGGAATGCTCTTGCAGCATTAGCTCCTAATTATACTATTCTCATGGCAGCACGTATTATTGCAGCCTTGACTCATGGTTCTTTCTTTGGTGTAGGTTCTATCATTGCATCAGAATTAGTATCAAAAGAAAAAAGAGCTAGAGCAATTTCTATTATGTTTGCAGGACTAACATTAGCAAGTTCGTTCCTAATGTTCCCAGAATCGCTAGTCCTCTTAATATATCTAACGAGCGAATTCGTTTTTATTCTCCACTTCCCATGCCCTCATCCTTTACTTTTATTCTAATAACGTTCCAAATACATTTCTAAAAAGGATTGTTTATTTTCGTTACTCCCCTTCTTGATATGTCATAGTTCAACTATATTAGATTACGTTGCGTCACCTTCAACCCTTATTTTTAAATGAATGAATTATTTTTAGTGCGATAAAGAGAGCGTGGATACGTTTTGAGAAGTGCAAAGACTGCCCGCTTTGGAAACAGGTTTAGCCAAAATCCAAAAGATATACTGACGTCCGCAGAGTACTAATTACAAAAAAAGAAACCCTACTATTTTCAAGGTTTCTTTCTGATATTCCACTCTAAGCGACAATTAAAGATGAACTAACATGCTTTTACTGTGATATAGCATTTTCCGACGTTTTGTAATTCATAAAGTAAATAACGTCGTTGAATACACACTTTCTAAAAGCTAGCATCTAGCTTTTAGAAAGTTCGTTTATCTCCCTTTCAATAAGAGCCACTGAAAGCTCGAATGCTTGTATCCGTCTTTTAGCTAAAGTAATTTGAGATTTATATCTACCAGCATTTTCTTTAGCTTCAAACGTTTTTACTGTCTGTCTGAGTTTATGTAAAGTTGAATCGATTTGACGTTTTGCTTCAACTAATTCAGATACATCAAATTTCATTTACGCCCCCCCTTTTTGTAATTTTTATCGGTAAGATGTCTTCCTTTAAAAAGATAGTTTATCAATAGAGCTCCTGTTATCTATATCTCTTGTCTTGTACATGAGTAACCATCCAAAAATACTTATCATACCGAATACCGTAAACACGCACTTACTACTTAAGACTTCTACTTAACAATATACCTGATAAAACAATTTTTTTATCCATAGAAATTGAAAAGATTTCTTTAAAAGAAGTAAGTTTCTGTAAAGTGTTGAGAAGTAATGTTCATTTTTATTAAGATGCTCAGCTGTTTCAAAATAGCATCTGCGTACGATTCCTGTTAAATAACATATTCAAAATCTCTCAACCTAATAAAATTTGTCATACAAATTTAGTTTTTCATCTTCACAACAAAAATAGTTTGTGATATACTTCACATGTAAGGATGTTCATAACGAACTAACAAACTCTTGAATGTAAAGTAGAAAAAGCTATTTCACTCCGATGCCAATACGATTGAAATAGCTTTTTTTATGCTCTTATTTCCATCACCCCATCCTTTCTGTTGCTATACTGGGTTTAATCTAGTCCTCTAAAAGAAGTAGTAAGTTCTTGATTAGTAAGGATAAAGATAAACATAATACTATTAGATTTCCGATACGAAGCATTTACAACCATCTGTCACCTTTCTTTAAAAAATGATAAATCAAAAAAAGTTAAGCTAAGAGCCATAGCGAAAGGTATACTAAGGTCATACATATCGATTTGGGATGATCGAAACATATAGTTAAAAATATAGATAGCAGCACTAAAGGAAATGAACAGCCCAACAAACTTCAATAGTCGCTTTCTTAGTTCAAACCATTTTACTTTTTTGATGTTACTAATTAACTTAATAATCCAATAAAAAGATGCGACTATAATAAATACAACATAACCTAATATAAATCCAAACGAAAATGAATTATCAATATCCATATATGTAATAAAAGATATAATAACTGTACTTAGCACACACAGCGTACAGATGAGAGATGTAACAGTGCATTGTTTCATTATACCCCCCTCCTCCTTCCATCCTTCATCTTACTATCCCATTTTAAAAAAAACTCATTTCCCTTTTGAAACGATTATCTAACATTCTACAAAGTTTGCAACAAATTTTGTGTATTCATCCTAAAAGAGTTGTAGCATCCTATATAGAAAAATAGCTAGGATTTACATCTGTATGTCTAAAGCAGCCATACAAATAACAGCGAGTTTCCAATGTAGGTTCATACTTTACAACAGGAGCTTTTCCCCAATACACTTCTTTAACCGTATTTTTAATGAAAGCAATCTCTTCTTTTGTCACTTCTTTGTATTCTACTTTAAACTCTTCTTCCTCATCTGGATCTTGAAGAACTTCTTGCATTTCTTTTTCTTTTCTTTGGATAGTCTTAGAAGCAAGTTCTTCAATGTGTTTTGTTTTTGAAAGCTTCCATAACGAATGAAAATAAGTCGGAAAGAACTCTTCTGAATAAAATTCCCAATCTAACTTGCAGTAGATATTAACAACCTCTTCATAATCCTCCATAATATAATAGATCTCTGCTATATCAGCTTCTAAATCTTCTCCTTCTTTTTTACTCAGCAGCAGCAGCTTTTTTACAGCTTCTTTTGCTTCTGATTCCCTTCCCAAATGCGCTAGACAAATTCCATAGCTAAGGAATGGAAACAAACTATCGTTGTTAGAAGATCGCAGTAAGTGCGCTTTACGAAAACATTCCGCTGCTTCAGATAGCCTTCCTTTTTTATAGTAGCATAACCCAAGATTATTTAGATTTTCTAGTGAAGGAGTTAAAGTGATGGCTTCTTCTAATATACCAATTGCTTCTTCATACTTTCCACTTGCTTCTGCATGTGAAGCGCAACCTTTTCAAAATCTATTTCATCATACTTGCTCATAGTCATACCCCTTTTAAATAGCAAACGTAAAAGCCGCCTCGATTTGTCAGATAAGGCAGCTTTTACGAGAAATTTAATATAGAATCTGTTTCACTATGAATTATAGTATACTTTCCCAGTAAAAAATATATTTTCCTGCAAAGACCCTCTCGTCTGTGTAGAGAATATAGTTAACTATAAATTTAATGATAACTACGATTTAGTTATTTATCATCATCTATTTCATTTTATAAAACGTAACCACTGGTCTACTATAATTGAATGTCTGAAATGTTGAACACTAAAGAAGGGAATGAATGATGGTTGGTCTATAGGAATGTATCAATCTTATTCGTTTAAAGACGACCATAAAAATAAGAGTAGAATTGTCATGAAGTTAATAATGTTGTTGCAAGAAAATTATAGGTGAAACACTAAAGCCAAAGAAATGTATAGCCTTCTATGGCTTTTTTTACTCCCGGTAAATCTGCGTCATCCTCTAGTTTAAAAAATCCTTTTTATATTGAACAGCAAGATATATACCGGAAGCAATGAATGCAATGGAATATTTAAATAAGAAGAAAATTTGCCACATATATTCTTTTGGGAAAATCAAATCGCATAAAATGACTCCACACAACATAATGAGGGCACTTTTTAAACTTATTTGAGTTGTTCTTTCATCAGCCTCCCCCATTTTTTTATAAAATACATATACTAAAATCAATCCAGCTATAAGCGATATGATACCGATACCAATAAGAATATTCCAGTTACTATTTGATTGTTCTGTCCAGGTTCTCAAAGGAGTAAAAATGGCATTTCCTATTTTGTCAGTTATCATTTTAATCCCTTCCTTTCACATAACTAAAAATATCGTTTACATCTACGTTAAAGAAATCAGCTATTCGAAAAGCTAAAACAAGAGAAGGCGAGTAATTATTCTTTTCCATTACATATATCGTTTGTTTAGATACGCCCACTGCGTCAGCCAATTCTTTTTGAGACATCCTGTTTAAAACTCGGTGCTCATACACTTTATTTTCAACGTAGTCACCATTTTTTTCTTTCAATGTAATCACCTTCCTTTTTTTGACTACAAATCCATCATACACTAAACTTATATAAAGGTAAAGTAAACTTATACAAAAGATAAATATTATTATACATTTTAGGAAAATAAAAAGAGTTAGACTCTTAGCAATGAATCTAACCCTTTTTCTATTTCAACATCAAAAAATAAAGTACTCATTTCCTTTTACTATTTAGAAAAGATTTATTTTCTTTTCTTCGTTAAGACCAATATTTGTTGATTAGTTGAATCCCATTAAATTTTTCACCTGTTGAACATTTTCTAAAGAAGTTAATTTTTCTAATAGTAAAAAGGCCACGTCAAACCCGGTGCTCGGGTTTGATGAAGTAATGATATTGTGATCTACGACAATATAATCATCTTGAACAAGTGCGCCCAATTCTTTTAACTGTGCCCTTCTTATACTTTTAGGTTGATTATAAGTAGTAGCTTTCTTCCCTTCAAGGATTCCACTTTTTCCAAGTGAAAGAGCGGCAACACAGACACTGGCTATAGGTTTTCCTGCTGAGTGAAATTCTCGAATAACCTGCAGGAATCTCTCATCGTAAGCATCTTCATAAAAATTTGCTTCTTCAAAACCACCGGGTACAGCAAGCGCATCAAATTCTTTTACATTAATATCTGATACTAGCATTTCCGGTATCACAGTAAAGTTCCATGTACATGTTAGTTTTGGATGTAAGCCCGCTGTGATTAGTTCAGTCGTGCCGTCTCCCTCAAATTTATTCCATCCAAACACATCTGTAAAAACGCTTGCTTCTACAGCTTCAAATCCATTTGCTAAAAGCAATAATATTTTCTTCATAGAATCATCTCCTTTCAGTAAATTTTATGAAATATTTATGCGATGTTATATACAAATAATTAGGTTATTTCTAAAGATAACTTTACTAAATGAGGTAATTACTTGATAATAATTAATAAAAAAAGGTTGACGATAAAATGGACGCAATAGATAAAAAAATACTTCATGAACTGCAGGCAAATGCTAAGATTTCAATGAAAGAATTGGCTCAAAAAGTTTACTTATCTTCCCCTTCCACCATTGAACGAGTGAGAAGATTAGAGGAACAAGGGATTATAAAAGGCTATAAAACAATTGTTGATGCAGAAAAGTTAGATAGAAATATAACTGCGTTTGTTTTATTTGAGACAACAAGATGTAAGGATCTTGCGGCGTTTTGTAGCGTTCATCCTGATGTAATGGAATGCTATCGTGTAGCTGGAAAAATAAGTTACATAGCAAAAGTATGTACAGAGTCCGTGCATACTTTAGAAGAATTTATTGATAAAGCTATGGAGTTTGGTATACCATCAACAAACATCGTTTTATCATCACATACGAATATGGAACTTAAATTATCCCAAGATACTAGCAACGAATAACGTTTAAAAAGTATGTTTATTTATTTGTCCATTAACAGTATTCAAGTCGATTTTTCAAGAGAGCTAAATCAAAAAAAGTTCATATATAAGCTTGTTATAATAAGGATTATTGTTAAAGGTAAGGAGGAGTATAAGTGCAAATAAAAACACATGAAAGACAGTCATTTTATGCCGGATGTCAATTCGTGGATATAGAAGATCAAACAAATGAACACGTCTTGCCTCTGCTTATTATGTACCCTACATATAAAGAAGAAAAAGTTGAAAAGATGGGACCTTACACGATAAGCGCTGCGCAAGATGCTCCACTTTCAGACGGATCATTTCCTTTAGTCATTATTTCTCATGGCGATGGAAGCACGCCTCTTGCTTATCGAACCATTGCCCAGTTTTTAGCACGTAATGGTTTTATTGTAGGAATACCTCAACATCCGTTTAATAATCGAGAGAATAATACGCTATCTGGAACAATAGATAACCTAAAAAACCGGCCTACCCATATACGTACTGTAATCGATTGGTTTTTAAAGGAAAGTTCCTTTTCTACATCCATTAAATCAAATAATATTTCTTTTATTGGCCATTCAATGGGAGGATATACGGCTCTTGCTGTAGCAGGTGGAGTCCCTACTTCTTTTCCTTCTGAGTCTCCTGATCGAAAGCCTTACTGTTTATCTGTTGATCATGATAAACGTGTTCAATCACTGATTCTTTTAGCACCAGCCGCCGGATGGTTCAGAGAAAGAGGAGCTCTTGAAGACGTAAATACACCTATCTTAATGATTACAGGTGAAAAGGATACGATTACTCCTTCTTTTCACGGGGAATTTGTATTAAATGGCGTTTCTGATGTGGAAAAAGTTCAGCATATCGTTGTAGAAAATGGAGGACATTTTTCATTTCTCAGCCCATTTCCCGACTTTATGAAGTCTCCTACCTTCCTCCCTTCTCAGGATCCGGAAGGCTTTAATCGCAGGGAGTTTCATGAGGACCTGCAAAACACTATATTGGACTTTTTATTACATTCTTTTTAACAGATTAGTCAGTTGTACCCCCTTTTCTTTTGAAGCAATTATATCTAGAAAGAAAAGTTAAAATCCCTTAGAAACTGATGAGCTTCTAAGGGATTTTCATTTCCTATGAGGTCCATGACGCTAGTCTCCTTCTTTCTTTTTTTAAAAGCAGCCAGTATTCACAAATAAATGTTTCAAAAATTCAAAAAACATAACACACGATCTTATTAATCTGTAATAATTAAGAAATAGAGATATATAGAAAAAGTGCTGCTTATTGAATTGATATTTTTACTCTTTTACAAAATAAAAGGGGGATTTACAATATGGCTTTAAAAAAAGGTCAGCTAACCGGACATTTATTCTTGGCTAAACTTATTACACAGTACGCAATGATTCATCAAAAAACGGTAGGCCCCGTAGCTGAAGAATATATTAAACAACTTGGTATTCGTACTGGAGAGTGGATGGAAGGCTTTTATAGCGATAAGCATGAAAAGTGGACGGTAGAGGAATATGCAGAAGTTATAATTGACCTTAAAAATTCAATTGGAGGTCACTTTGAAATTGTTTCCGTTCATCCAGACCATGTGGTTGTAAGCGCTACCCAATGTCCATTTGGCGACGTCGTACAGGATGCTCCTCATTTGTGTAAGATGACGTCTAGTGTGTTTGGAGGAATTGCAGCTCGTAAATTCGGCTATGGAAAAGTGAGCTTGCGCCAGCGTATTGCTCTTGGTCACCCAATGTGTGAAGTTGCTATATATTTTACAAAACACAGTGAAGAAAATGGAGATGTGTATGAAGATCTTTCTATTACGCCTTCTTATGGTAATCCTTTCAATTGGGAAGAGGAAACGATTCATATGCTTAATCAAGAACTTCGAAGAAGCGATGAAATGATTGAAACCCTTCTTGCAGAATTAGAAGAATTACGTAAATAGTATTTCATTACCACATTTAACTATTAAGACATTTTGTTCTAGTTAGGTTAGAGAAGCAAAACAAGATGTAGAAAACAAAGAGCAGCCTTTAATTAAAGGTTTGCTCTTTGTTTTCACCACTCATTTTAATTATTATGGTAAGCAGAAAAAAAAAAAGTAAAAGTTATTATAGCTATTTAGGGATTTTATTTGTAACCTTATGCTTACGAATCAGATGCGTCACCCTAAAGAATCCTTGAAGCGGTCAGAATGCCTTTTTTAATTGCATGAACTGATAATGAATGGATTGACGATACTACTTCAAGCTCTTGTCTATCATTTTTTATTTCTCGACTTTTTTGTAAGGCACTGCATGATTTTCTTGCTTGCGTATACTGGCCAAGATCATTATCAGTAACACTAAACCAATACCAACCATAATGGTGGTTTTTCCCCCGAAATGAGCTAGCCCACTCAAGAATAGTCCCACTATACCGAAGTCTGAATCTGAAAATGTAGCATTTGATAGACCCAAATCTCCCAACACAGGTATTAATAGAATTGGCATGAAACTGATTAAAAGGCCGTTCACAAATGAGCCTAAAATCGCACCTCGTACACCACCCATTGCATTTCCAAACACCCCTGCAGCCGCACCCGTAAAGAAGTGAGGTACTACACCTGGTAAAATAATGATTCCTCCTGATAAAACTAGTATTAACATACTAACAATACCGCCTAAAAAACTTGAAAAGAAACCAATTAATACAGCGTTTGGTGCATAAGTATATATAATTGGAACATCTAATGCTGGCTTTGAATTTGGCACAATTTTAGAAGATATTCCTTTAAATGCTGGTACAATTTCAGCTAATACCAATCGTACACCAGCTAAAATGACGAAAACGCCGGCAGAAAACATTCCTGCTTGAAGTACCGCAAATAAAATATAGTTTTTTCCGTCACTTAAGTTACCTTCGACATAACCAGGCCCCGCAAAAAGAGCGACAATAACGTAGAAAATCGCCATAGTTAATGCAATACTAACTGTACTGTCTCGTAAGAAGCCAAGCCCTTTTGGAAAGTTAATTTTTTCTGTTGATACAATCTCTTTCTTTCCCTTTACAGCCATCCCCACGAGACCACCAACTGCAAAACCAACTGCTCCAGAATGTCCTAATGCCACATTATCATTACCTGTTAGTTTACGGATAAAAGGCTGAACGAGGGCTGGAGAAAGCGTCATAAAAATCCCCACTGTTAAAGCACCAAAGAGAATTAATGAAAACGATGTAAAACCACTTACGGATAAAATGATGGCAATCATACATGACATGTACAAAGTGATATGTCCTGTCAGAAAAATATATTTAAATCGTGTAAAACGAGCAATCAGCAGGTTTACAATCATACCAAAAAACATAATTAATGCGGTCGAAGAACCATATTTACTCAGTGCAATCGCAACGATGGCTTCATTATTTGGAACGACACCGTTTACGTTAAATGCTGCTTTGAACATTTCTCCGAATGGAGCGAGGGCTTGCTGAAGAATCCCTGCACCTGCTGTAATAACCAGGAATCCAACAAACGTTTTTGTTGTTCCTTTTAGTGTATCTGAAAGATTTTTCTTTTGTGCAAGTAGACCTACTAGAGCAATTATGGCTACTAAAACTGAGGGTTCACTCAGAACGTTAATTAATACATTTAACACCTGATTCATCTCTATCACCTCTCAATTTCTTTACAGTAGATTTTTTTCTTGCAGAACCCCTGTTAACTTGGCGCGTAATTCTTCTAAATCAATAATATTATCCAAAATTACGACGTTTCCTAAGCTTGCACCGCCTTCTGCAATATCTTTTGCAAGGAAGAACACGTCTGCATCCTCTGGTGTTGCAGAACCTAAATCAGAATGATTGACTTCTACGCCGCTTACTCCCATCTCATTCAACAACTGTTGAATATTCATTTCTACCATAAAACTTGTTCCTAATCCTGATCCGCATACTGTTAAAATTTTCATTATTCATCTTCTCCTTTTTTTCGCATCATAGCTATAATTTCAGCTGAAGTTTCAGCTTCTTTTAAACGTCTTAATGAGTCTTCATTTACTAAAAATGATGTCAATTCTGACAGCGCTTTTAAATGTAATTTGTTATCAATGGCTGCTAGACAAATAAACAAGTCAATTGCATGTTCTTCTTGGTTCAGTAACAAAACTGGTTTCTTCATTCGTAGAAGGGACATGCCAAGCTCTTGTACACCTTGTTCTGGCCGGGCATGAGGAATAGCTATCCCTTTCCCTATATGAATAAAAGCTCCCATTTCTAAAACTCTATCAATCATTGCTTGAGTATAGGCTGAAGTAATATAATGCTGTTCTTCCAAAGGTTTTGCTGCTAGTTGGATTGCTTCTTCCCACTCTAGAGAAGCGTCAGAGAATTGAATCTTATCCTCTGTTAAAAGTTCAGAAAGCATAGGGGCGTAACTCCTTTCACGTGTATGGCTCTGTCTTAAATGTTTCGTTAAATCTTCATAAAGCGCTTTTTCATTTCTAATAGTTGCATATTTTCGTATGGTCGCCATTAACTTATCCATTGGGATAGTTGATTGAACCGGCAAATTGAAATCAGCTGCCACAGCTTGCTGCAAATAGTTTTCCTCCAGCGCAGTTAATAATGGACGTGTTAAATAAACAGGCTTGGATGATTCCAAATAAATAGTTGAAAAAATCATATCGTAACTGTCTGGGGACAGTTTTTCGATTTCCGCAGCCGAATATGATTCTGTAAAATGCAATTTTGGAAACAATTGTCGTAATTGCGTTCGCAGCATCATAGAGGAACTAATCCCGTTTGGGCAAACGATTGTGGCTCTATACACTTTAGGTTTAGCCTCTAGTTTTCGAACATGCCCACCGAATAAAATCGTAAAATACCCTATCTCTTCATCTGAAATACATTTTCCCGTATATTCAGAAAGTGGCTTCAACGCCTGTTTAACAAATTCAAAGAGTACACCGTGCTCTGTTTTAATTGTGTCAATCAACGGATTTGATAATGGCACTTCACAGATGATTCTAAAATAGGCTGGTACCAAATGTTTATATAAGAGCGATTTTAAAATATGCCTTTCCTTAAATGGTACTAATATTAAGCGCTCTACTTCTGAAATAATAGTACTCGATACAAGGTCAAGCTTTTCATCAATATGGAGCTCTTCTATATTCTGCATAGCAGATAACAATTGAACCGTTAGGTAGATAACCTCTGCTTCAGCCACTTCATCAAGTAAATAAGTTGATAGCTCTTCCCCCATTTTTAGTAAGGGCTGTTCTTTCATTAATTTAATTTGCTTGATTGGTAGAATCAGTTTGTGATGCCCAGACCTGCATTGTAGAAATAAGAGTTCATAAACTAGCTGATCTAGCCGGTTACTAACAAAATCGATCCGATATTTTTCAGCTAAATCATTTACGTTCTCTCTAATTGCTGAACCTGTATTTTCATAATTCCAACTATTAAGAACTTGCTTCATCCCTGAAATGCCCATTGGCAATTGCAAAAGCGTTCCAATACAAATAGTTGCAAATCGACGCTTAAGCCTCTCTTCTCCCTCTAGGTGAAAGCCATCTGTCCGGTTATAAGATAACTGGATGCCTTCTTTCTCACAATACGAACGAAGCTTTTTAATATCCGCTAGTGCTGTATTCCTGCTTACCTGCAGAAAAGACTGATAATGTATATTTGCTATCGCCTCTTTTCGAATATACGTGTATAAATAAATTAAGTATATCCGCTCAGTCTCTTGAAAAACTGACTGCTGACGGTTAAGCGATGTTCCTTCTAGTTTCCAATAGTTTTTAATTCTTTCATCAACCTTAAATTCTATATCAATCACTTGAATTTTTGGTAAATCTAAATTGCTTAATGCATTGTTCAACTTATCAAGCGTATAGGCAAATTGTCGAGGTGATAAATTTATTTGAAGTCTCAACTCCGGAATTGATAACTTCGGGTAATTAATCATCTGCTCAAGCAGCTGCAATGATTTATGATCAAACATCTTATTATCCTCCTCACGTTTATTATAAAATAGAAGTGTTAGCGATTACATAACTGTTCAATCCAATCTTTGTTGTCATTTTAGAATAGCTATTGGACTGAAGGTTATATTTTCCTTTTAAAAGTTTAACATAAGCGCTCGCACCACAGAATGACAAACGTTTATTTTTTGATTTTTATCTCTTAAAGCTGCAGTAAAGCGATTTAAATTGCCTCCCTTACTATAGTAAGCTTTTTTATCGGCGTAACAACAAAAAAGAAGCGCCCTCCGGCAACTTCTTCCCGCTTTTCCTATTCATATGTCAGATTTTCACCTACAAGATAATCACTTAGATTTAGTCTCTTAAAAATGACAGCAGCGCTTCGTTAAATTCGTGTGCATGCGTTGCATTTAAGCCGTGTGGACCGCCTTTTATCAAGGCTAACTTGGAACCAGAAATGGCTTCATGCGTTCGCTTTCCGCTATATTCGAATGGAACGATCTCGTCTGCATCACCGTGAATAATAAGAGTAGGTATTGTAAATTTGGCTAAATCGTCTCTGAAATCTGTTTTACTGAAAGCAGCTATGCAGTCTAGCGTCCCTTTAGGCGATGCGGCTGCGGCAATATCCCGGTTGTAAAGTCGAAATGGTTCGCTGACTAAGTCATTTCCGTCTTCCATCCCAAAAAATGTTTTTGTAAAATCATCAAGAAAAGCTAAACGATCATTTTTTACGCCGTTTTCAAATTCTTGAATTCCTGCATCATCTAATGCTCCTTCAGGATGATCCTCTGACTTATAAAGAAATGGTGGTACAGCTCCTGCAAATACGGCTTTTTCTACTCTATCTGTTCCGTACGTTCCTACATAACGAGCTACTTCTCCGCCGCCCATTGAAAACCCGACTAGTGTCACATTTGTTAAATCCAAATGTTCTAGCAACTGATGTAAATCAGCAGCGAATGTTTCATAATCGTAGCCGTCCCATGGCTGAGAAGACTTTCCGAATCCTCGGCGGTCATACGTTATGACTCTGTATCCAGCCTCAACAAGAGCTGGAACTTGATATTCCCAAGACCGTCCGCTTAGCGGCCAGCCGTGAATTAAGACAACCGGCTTTCCTGTCCCATGGTCCTCATAGTATAGTTCAATAGGTGCTTCATTTTCTGTTCCTACATTAATTTTTGCCATTTTGCTACCTCCATTATATAGTCGTTCTTTATTTGGTTAAGTGGTCGTAAACCTAGCGTAGATAATAAAAAAGATGGCTAACTCTCCTATGATGAGGGTGCTCGGGACGACTAAAAGTAAGTTAATAATAAAAAATACCGCTAAAATTCCTAAAAACAAGCCTAAATGATACACTTTCAAACGATGTTCTTCAAATCTATACTGGTGAAAAACAAGAGTGGTTGCCATGAAGTAGAGCAGCACGGAGCCGAATACAAAATATAAGCTGAATGTGTACTGAACTTCGTGTAAAAACATGAGCTTAATCGATGCTGCAATCATGCTTAGAGACATGAGGATAAGTAAGTGTCCGTAAATAATCGTTTGTCCCGCTCTTTGAATGGACTTGTTTACTTTCTTTTCTACGTTCTCAAAGTACTGCCACCACATGGCGATGATCAGGACAAATGAAATAACCGAAAATAAAATGGTATTCCAATCCCCTTTTTGTGGCTGTATCACAGCAAGAATGCTGACAACGGATTCTCCAAACAGGATTAATGTTAGTAACGCAAAGCGTTCTAACAAATGAGCGGTGTTGGTCGGTAATTTCGCTAACCGTTTATGTCCTAAAATAGGTAAAATCATATCCACTGCAATTCCTGTATATAACACGGCGTAGCGGACCCATGAATCAAAAAAGAGCGAAAGAAGCGAGATGAAAATGCCAATTCCAAAGCATGTTCCTAAAAACACAGCAACTTTTTTTCTCTCACTCTGTTCAAATTTTTGAACAATAAGATATTGAATCGAGGTTAACGCTCTTAGTCCAATATAGCCAATCAGAAAAGAGACGTAATATTGATCAAAATCTACGGACAAGCTTGAGATCATGATAAGAACAAACAGCATTTGAAGAATCATAAAGATGCGCTGATGCAAAAAATCTTGTCCAAATCGATTGATAAACATCGTTTGTCCCGTCCACGCCCACCATATCGGAATAAAGATCAGTACAAACTTTAACAAATACTCTCCATGAATATACCCTTGTTCAACATGAAGCAAAACATGCGTAGCAGTCGCAACGGCTGCCACAAATAACAAATCATAAAAAAGCTCCAGCCACGTAACTTTTTTTTCTTCCACTACTCCGCATCCCTTCCTATCATTTATCAGGCTGTCGTTAATATACTTTATTTTATAAACAAGAGACGCATATTTCATGACAGGCAGCGTAGTAAAAGATAGGTGAGCCAGCTGTTCATCAGTCGGCTCACCTATCTAACAATTTCTCTTATGTCGTTACGTTTTCTCCGTCACATAAATGATCCACAGATGCCATTCTACTTTCATGTCTTATATGTAAAGAGAACGACCTTTAGCATGCTATGTTAGACACTCTGCTTGCTGAAATCGCGCTGAGCTCCTCTATAGCTGCCCATTAAGTTTTGATATCCAGGAAGATGACTAGAAATTAAATTGCCAAAACCTTCAACGTCGTTGCGCCAGTCACGCTGCAGCTCGCACGCTACGCTAAACCAGTTCATAAGCTGTGCGCCGCCGTGAGCCATACGCGTTAATGCTGCATCGGCTACTTGCTTATTAAACGTCCCTGAAGCGTCTGTCACAACAAACACTTCGTAGCCTGCTTTAATGGCAGAAAGCGCAGGAAAAGCAACGCAGACGTCTGTAACTACACCCGCGATGATAAGCTGTTTTTTGCCCGTTGCTTTAATGGCTTTAACAAAGTCTTCGTTATCCCATGCGTTAATTTGTCCAGGACGAGCTATTTTTGTCGCATCAGGAAACAAATCAACGAGTTCTTGCATGAGCGGGCCGTTGGGTCCATTTTCAAAGCTAGTTGTTAAAATAACCGGTAAATCAAAGAATTTAGCTGTATCACCAAGAGCCAATACGTTGTTTTTAAATTCATCAACCCCATAGTCACGTACAAGGCCAGAAATAAGGCCCGTTTGGTGGTCAACTAAAAGCACGGCAGCATCATCTTTTGAAAGGCGAGAGTAAAGATCAGACATTTTATAATCCTCCTTAAATTAAGGCAAGTAAGGATACACGTACCTCTTCCATTCCTTACAAGCGGTCTATAATTTGAACGGTTTTTTGGATTTCATTTATGATCTATTAGGTAAAATATATAAAGAAAAGCTATTTCTGAGGTGAAGGTTCGTGAGGTGTGTTCTCTTTCTTAATCTAGGACAGGAACAGGCGCTTGATCAATCCAATGAACGAACTGCTGTAGGTAGCGCTGAAGATAACGTTTTGTTGATTCATCGGTTAGTACTTTTTGTTGAGCATCAATTTTTTCATGAACTTGCGAAATCAGCATTTTTTGAAATGGTAAAACGTTGACTTGCATAGCTTCCAGTACTTCTCTCGTTTGCATTTGAGCAAAAGCCGTACCGAAGCCTCCTGGAGTTGCTCCAATGAGACCAACCGGTTTTCTGTTTAAAACAGAAGAAGTCCGAGGTCTTGATGCCCAGTCTAAGGCATTTTTTAACACTCCTGGAATTCCGGAGTTGTACTCTGGACTTACAATGATAACACCGTCAACATCTTGAATCGCAGCTCTAAAAGATGCGACAGATTCTGGTGATCCGTCAGCTTCTAAGTCTTCATTAAAAAAAGGCAGGCTGCTTATTTCAATCCAGCGATATTGAGCTGAGTCATCTAATGTAGTCAATGACTCAGCGATCATTCGGTTATACGAATTCTTTCGTAAACTTCCACAAATAAGACCAATAGTTTTTGTCATCTATTCACCTCCTTACTTGGAATTAATTTCATATTACCACGGTGTTTCAAATATAGATATTAGTTTTATATATAGATAAATTAATTCCTTCTTTGTACCTAATGTAGGGTTGAACTAGCGTTTTACTATTACTAAAAGAATTTTTTTAGTGAAATTCAGTCTAATTCTCTCACTTCAAAAGGAATCAAAGCTCTTTCAATTTGATCTCGATGGGTTTCGTACTGTTCAGGCAGCATGAGCTTTTCTCCCATTGTTTCATGTGATTCATCATGCGCAAAGCCTGGAGGGTCTGTTGCAATTTCAAATAGAATTTCTCCGTGTTCTTTAAAGTAAATCGCATTAAAGTAATTCCGATCTCGAACAGCCGTCACTCCGTATCCGCTATCGGCTACGTATTTCTGCCATTCCAACTGATCTTCATCATCTTTTGCTCCCATGCAATATGGTGAACCGTTCCAACGCCCATTTGCCCACGTCCAATGGTTGTTAATTTTAAATCAATCACATTTCCGATGTCAGCTGATGATTGAAAACGTATAAAATCTCCTTCTTGCCCTACTTTTTTTAGCCCCATTACATCTTCTAATAATTGAGCTGTTTCATGAGGCTTAACAGATAGTAACGTAGCGCCTCCGAATCCTTTAATAGCAACATCCGAACTAATTCCACCAACTTGCCACGTATTTTTTTCTCCTTCTTCTCTTTCAACAATCTCTAGATGTAAACCATGAGGGTCGTCAAACTCTAAATACTGTTCTCCAAACCGCTCCATCTTTGTAGCTGGAACCCTAAACTTAGCTAATCGCTTTTCCCAAAAGTCCATCGCACCTTTTGGAACCACATAGGAAGTTACGCCAACTTGCCCGTCACCTATTTTTCCTTGTCGTGCATTTGCCCACGGGAAGAATGTGATAATCGTTCCAGGGTTTCCGCCTTCATTCCCAAAGTAAAGGTGATACGTTCCTGGATCATCAAAGTTTACCGTTTGTTTGACCAAGCGTAGCCCTAACACGCCCGCATAGAAATCAACATTTTCTTGAGGATGACCTACAATGGCCGTGATATGATGAATACCCGCTGTTTTTTTACTCATTACTACCATCTCCTTCGATACATTTTTCGTCATATGCTTTCTTATCCCTCTTAAAATTACAACTATTTATCGTAAATATCTCGAATTCGAGATATTAATCAAAAAAATAAAAGCGTCTTTCTTATTTCAATCCATTTCTCTTTTAGAAAATAAAAGTATCTAGTGCATAATAACCTGGTCCTGCAATTGCTACACCGATTGCTACAACTAAAAGCGTAAGGTTATATTCATACCCATTTTGTGTGGCCCAGTATCCATTCGGACCGTGTACTTTCACAATCGCCATGACCATTGTTCCTGCAATCAAAAGCCCTCCAAGCGGTGTAAGAAGTCCTGCAGCAAATAAAGCTCCGCCTACTAGCTCTGATAATCCAGCCATTAACGCCATTCTAACACCTGGCTTCATTCCGATGGATTCAAACCAGCCTCCCGTTCCTTTTAAGCCGTGGCCGCCAAACCATCCAAATAATTTCTGAGTTCCATGTGCCATAAAAGATAATCCAATGACTAAACGTATTAACAATAAACCAATACTCACCATTTTTTATTCCTCCTATTTTTTCATCAATTTAAAATCTCGAATTAAAATATCTTGAATTAAGGATAATTATAAAATCATATGGTTCCACTGTCAATATAAATTTTTATATTTTTTTGTAGCTAGTTGAAACGCTTAACGACGTATTAAAAACATATTCATGATTTTATATGGATATGAGCGTGGGAACAGAAAATATAATGGGTGGACTTTGCTGTTTCTTAATCATATTAAAAAAGTAAGCAATGATATAAAGTCATCAGGATGAGTAGCGGGAGCATTGCAAAGCGTATCGCGTATGACCCAAGTTCTAAAAATAATTAAGCAAGGTTTATTTACTTTTCTGTGAAATATAAAAGTAATATCACTTATTCATACAAAAATGCACCCTACAAATGTAGCAGGATGCATTTCACTCAGTTTTCTGTATCTTTATTATTTTTTCTGCTGAAAAGTTCCTTAACACACTCAAATGATTAGAAAATATTCAGCAGTTTCTATTGGTCCAATTCCTTCAAGTACATAACTTGAAAATACCTCTAAATTTTAATAATAGGCAGCTGAAATAATAAGAAATTAGTTTAGCTGAATACTTCTGATGACTCTAAAATAGCCATAACGCTTTGTACGGATTCGATTGAACGTTTTAACCCTTCATTTTCCTTTTCCGTTAAAGGAAGTTCAATGATATGTTCAATTCCATCTCCTCCTAGGATTGTAGGTACACCCAGGTAAAGATTATTACAGCCATATTCACCTTCTAGATAAGCTACGGAAGGCAGAATTCGCTTCTTATCCTTTAGAATCGCTTCTGCCATTTGAACCATAGAAGCAGCAGGAGCATAATAGGCACTTCCATTTCCAAGCAGGTTAACGATTTCTCCTCCACCTTTGCGCGTTCGCTCTACGATAGCTTCTATTCGTTCAGGTGAAATGATTTTTTCAAGTGGAATTCCTCCAGCATACGAATAACGGACTAATGGCACCATATCGTCTCCGTGTCCGCCTAAAACAAACCCTGATACATCTTCAACAGAGATATTTAATTCTTGAGCAACAAATGTATTAAAGCGGGCTGTATCTAATACACCAGATTGGCCTATTACTCTATTTTTAGGGAACCCGGTGGTTTTATAGCAAACGTAGGTCATTGCATCAACTGGATTACTTAATACAATAATATAACTGTTTGGTGCATGCTTTTTTACATTTTCCGATACTTCTTTCATAATTTTCGCGTTTGTTGAGACTAGGTCATCACGGCTCATTCCCGGTTTTCTTGGAAGTCCTGCAGTAATTAATACTAAATCTGCATCCTGAATGTCCTCATAGCTAGATGTTCCCTTAATATTAGCGTCAAATCCTTGGACCGGGCTTGCCTCTAACATATCAAGTGCTTTTCCTTTAGTCGGGTTAGTCTGGGAAGGAATATCAACTAACACTACGTCTCCAAGTTCTTTTTGTGCCATCATTAATGCTGCTGTGGCCCCTGTAAAACCCGCTCCAATTACAGCTATTTTTTTACGCTTAAATGCCATGATTTATCCCCCATTCCTCGTCGTTTATATGTATGCTATTCAACTTTTTGATCTTCTTCTACAGCAGCAGAATCTGCTTTTGCTTTATATTGAATACTGGATTTTGTTTTAGCAGCAGATGATTTTTTAGTCGCTTTATTGTCTTTAGGTGTCTCCTTTGACTGCGATTCTTTATTTTCATCTTTTAATAGGCTATTTCCAACCTCTTCATCAGGATGGGGAATTACATGCGCTGACACTAATTCTCCAACGCGAGCCGCTTCTTCTTTTCCCATATCTACAGCTGCTTGTACTGCACTAACATCACCTTCAACTAACACTGTTACAAGGGCTGCATCCACTTTTTCTTGCTTCACTAAACGGACATCAGCTGATTTTAACATCGCATCCGCTGCGACAATTGAACCTATTAAGCCTCTTGTTTCAATCATACCAAGAGCTTTAGCCATTCTCTCCACCTCTTTCTATATCAACAGAATCTATAATCCCGATAATAATTGCATCAATGGGTAATGGAGTGTCGGATGCCATATGTGCTGCGGCACTTCCTTGAGTAACCATTACCTTATCACCAATCCCGGCTCCAATACGATCGACTGCAATAAAAGAAGAGTCGTTATTCGATTTATTTAAAAGTTCAGGTTGAACAACTAAAAACTTTAAACCGCGTAAGTTATCTTCTTTTCTTGTTGCCCAGACGTTGCCAATTACTGTCCCTATTTTCATAAAACATCCGCTCCCTCTACGTCTATCACGCAAATTTCTTTTCCTAATTCTCTTGCTGTATCGCGCGCTAAAGGAGTGATAATCGTTTTAGGTGAAACAGTAATTTTTTCTTCTTCTACTAATTTCACATGTCTTTGGGTTAGCACTCGTTCTGTAAATGATAAAGAGTGTCTGTTTAAGCCTGATTGCAAAAATCTCTCAAATGATTGGATTTTTACCCCAAAGCTTTCTAATGTATTTTTATAAGCGATTAAATGTGCTGCATATTTGTTGTTTACTGGTTTTTTTTGATTACTGGACAGCAAAACGCTTCCTAAAGTTACAGAAGGAATGAGTGAAACAGAAATTCCTTCTAGCAAAGCCTCAGCCAAAAGATAACTTTCTAGTGTATCTGTCATACCAAGAGCCCCTTTTACTAGCAGGTCCTGCTTTGCTTCTGCAAATAAAATACCTTGTATATCTTTTGGAAGGTTTTCTTTTTGGTCATCGCCATAAACCAGTGTCCAGCTTGTTTCTAACTTTTTGATTTGAATTGGATCAATTTCCGCTGACTCTTTCACAATCAGCAGCTTTGGCTTTACGTTTAGGGGCTGCTTGTCTGATTTATCTAATCGTTTTAAAACTTCTACTACAATTTGTTCAATCAGAGCATGATTGTTCATAAAGCTTCCTCGTATAGAGAAAGAATCCCTGTAGCTCCGGTAGAAATTAGCCCAGCATTCGCTTCATCTGTATCAATATGCATTTCAAGCTTAAACTTTGGCGAAACTCGAATTAATACACGTTCGAGCGTAGTAGGTCTTTCTCCTTGAGAGGTAATGCGAACACACTGACCATTTTTCACACCATAAGCTTCAGCATCACCCGGCGTCATATGAATATGAGCTCGTGCAATGATTAAGCCTTCTTTCTTGTAAATGCTGCTCTTTGGTCCAACTAATGTAATCGCTTCCGAATTCTTTATATCTCCAGATTCACGTAGTGGAGGAACAGAACCAAGTTTAATTGAATCTGTTTTACTGACCTCTACTTGAGTTATACTCCTTGCTGGACCAAGGACTCGCACCTTTTCGATGCTTCCTTTAGGTCCCACAATAGTAACTGTTTCATTAGCTGCAAATTGCCCAGGCTGAGACAGGTCTGATTTTTTTGTTAGCTCATACCCTGCTCCAAAAAGAGCTTCTACATCTTCTATACTTAAGTGACAGTGTCTAGCAGATACAGCCATTGGGACTGTATTGCTTTGCTTGGCTGTTTGACTTAACTGCTGAACAACCTCTGCTACAATCGATTGAATGGCCTGCTTATTCATGCGCTATGCTCCTAACTTTTTAAGCTTATAGTTCACTATCAATTTTTGGTAAAATACTTTCTAATTCATTGTGTGGGCGTGGGATAACGTGAACGGAAATAAGTTCTCCAACGCGCTGTGCAGCTGCCGCACCAGAATCTGTTGCTGCTTTTACCGCGCCTACGTCACCGCGTACTAAAACCGTTACAATTCCTCCACCTACGTGAACTTTACCAACTAAATGTACGTTTGCTGCTTTTACCATTGCGTCTGCTGCCTCTACTGATGCTACTAATCCTTTTGTTTCAATCATGCCTAATGCTGTTAGTTCTCTTGCCATTTTTAATTCCCCCTAATTAGTTTGTTTGATATTTTTGAAGTGCTTGATTAACCATTTCAGCAATTGCTGCCGAATCAATTGGTCCCTGTGGTTTTAAATGATTCATAACTTCGTTGACAATTTCCTGTACGTCTTGATGATCTTTTGTATCTGACGAAGCAGAGGTAAAAGATACGGATGGTTTCGGAATTGTCACCTCTTTTGTACCATAAGCCATTCGCTTAATATTTAATAAATGTCGAGCGGTCACATTGTCTGATGTAATGTTACCTCCGAACGAACCGCATCCTAATGTAAAGGAAGGCTTAAGTCCAGTGGTACCACCCACGGCTCCAACTGACGAGAGTGTGTTAACCATCAGTCTTGAGACGGGCATTTCAAGAGCAAACGTTTTAGCTACAGCATCATCGTTTGTATGAAGTGATAAGCTGTGACCTCTTCCTCCAAGATTTAATAAACTTAAACATAATTCCCTTGCTTGTTCGTCGTTCTTAGCTGTATACAATGGGAAGATAGGTGCTAGCTTTTCAATCGAAAATGGTACATCCTTGGCCACCCTTGTTTCTTCAGCAACTAAGATGCGTGTATCAGAAGGTACTGTAATACCTGCCATTTCAGCAATTTTCACAGCACTTTGACCAACAATATTTGGATTAAGCTTCTTTGGAATCGGTGAAATCACTTTTTCCATCTTGGCTTTCTCTTCTGAATTTAAAAAGTAGGCTCCATTATTCTTTAATTCTCTAATAGCCATTTGTTGAATATTAAGATCGACAACAATCGATTGCTCGGTTGCACAGATCGTGCCGTTGTCGAACGTTTTGCTATCGACAATCATTTTTACTGCTTGGTCAACCTTCGCAGTCTTTTCAATATATACAGGTACATTTCCTGGACCTACACCATAAGCTGGTTTCCCAGAACTATACGCTGCGCGAACGAGACCACTTCCACCTGTTGCTAAAATTAAGTTCACATCTTTATGCTTCATTAATTCATTGGTTGCTGCCATAGAAGGATTAGAAATCCAACCAATAATCCCTTCTGGAGCTCCTGCTTCAACTGCTGCACGGGAACAAATTTTAAGTGCTTCTACTGTACAGTTCATTGCCCGAGGATGAGGGCTGACCACTAGAGCATTTCTAGTTTTTAAACTAATTAATGTCTTGAAGATAGCCGTTGAAGTGGGGTTAGTTGTAGGAATAATTCCAGCAACAACTCCAAAAGGAGAGGCGACTTCTAGCACTTTGTTCGCTCTATCTTCGTGAACAATCCCTACTGTTTTTTCATTTTTAATTGATTCATAAACAGCTCTAGATCCTACCTCATTTTTGATTTTCTTATGTTCTACAACACCCATTCGCGTTTCTTCCACTGCCATTTTCGCTAATTCTAATGCTTTAGAATAGGCTGCTTCGGCAACTCGTTCAACAATGCGATCTACTTGTTCTTGTGAAAAATTCAAGTATGCCTGCTGTGCGGCTTTTGCCTTTTCCACTGCATCCCGCATCTCTTGTAAAGATTGAAGATCTTGATCAAACTGCATATCCAACAACTCCTTTCTACTGTCTATAAGCTTTTTAGTAATGAACTGGATTTCTTGCAATGTCTAAAATAGCCTGGCGAAACGCATCAGCAGCTGCTTGACAGGCTGATTGAGATCCTGTTAAAAACCCACCGCCAAAATTTGTTTCAGAAGGAGGGCCAAAAAATTTCACAAGTTCTACATCAGCTGCTTTAAGCGCTACATCAAGTCCATACATAGCCTCTAGTGGAGGGGCAATTAAATAAGCTAGTGGTTCGCCAATATCGATTCCTGCTTCTTTAGAAAGATAAGAACCTGTTCTTGCCACCACATGTGCATACAGCGCGTGATTTTTCTCTTCATCTAACGCTTCAAAATAGGCATCTGATTCTGTCACTTGTAAAACAGCATCAATGCCAGCTTTAACTTCATCTGGACTCGGACCCGCTAATACCCCAATCATTTCACCTGATAGCGGACCTGACGCATGGGCAGCGCCAGCATAAAAGGAACGGGCATAAGCTACCTCAACGTCTGCTCTTTTAGTGGCTTCATCTAAAGCTGTATAGCCTACGTCATCGATACTTGATGTAAACATGGCTAAACTTCTATGGTAAGGCTGCAAGTTAAACTGTTGAACTAAGGCGTCATCCACATTTGGAATCACACGAACAGCTAAAATGTCAGCATGGATACGTGTTAAAGCCACTCTTATTCACCTCTATTGTTCTTTTTGAACAAGCGATACTCCGCTAGCTTCATATTTTAAAATTTTTTGAACCAATGTACCGAGATAAGCACCCGCTTCAACTGGAGGAATACCGCCTTTATGAATATTGGAAACCACCATTCTCTCAGCTTCGATCATTCCTTTTTTCGGTTCATAGCATAAATAGGCACTTAAAGATTCTGCGCTTATAAGTCCCGGGCGTTCTCCAATCAAAAGTACCACCACTTTTGGCGTCAGAAGTTCACCAATGTCGTCCATTACAGCAACTCGACCTTTTTCTATGTAAAACGGAACGCCTACATCTAAACCTGCGCTTTTTAAGGACTGTTGAAGAGATAGGTAAACATCTTCGACATTTTCTTCAATGGACTTGGAGCTTAAACCATCAGAAACAATAATTTGAACAGTTGGTGATTTGGTACATCTCTCTTGAATGCACTTTTTTGCTTCGTCTGATAGCTTTCGTCCATAATCCGGCCGGCGAATGTATACTTCTTTATCCGTTACCTGAGTATTTACTTTAAATAAATTCAGCCGTTTTAAAAGGTCATCGTTCACATTGCCATACACAGCGTCAACGGCTGCTGCATGGTCATAGCGGAATTTCAGCCATGTTTCTGTCCGCGGACGTAAACCTGCTCTGCCAATCCCGATTCGGGCAGGTGTTTTCTGAATCAATGTATCTAATTCTTCTTGATTCACTGGATTTTTAATACCCGGAACCTGCTGCTTTGGTTCAACGTTCTCTTCCTGCTGAATAGGCATTTTACTTTCAGGCAGAGATGTTGAATCATTTTCTTGAATATTCGGAAATTTAATTAATTCCTTTGCCGACTCTTCTTCTATCACTTCAGCTAGAGGTTCATTAATTACCTTCGTATTGGCGTTGGATGTATGAGCCCAAAAAGCTACGCTGCTTTGACGTTCGTCAGTGGGAGAACTTTGTTCGAAACTAGATTGTTTTTCTAGCTTTTCAACAATGGATCGTGTAATTTTTTCAATCAATTCAGGATTCATCCTCTTTATCACCTACCTTGTAAAAATACTTGGATCTCCTGCGTATTTACTTAATTTCCCTTGTTCAAAAATCCCCATTTTCTCAAGCCATTCTGCAAATAAAGGAGAAGGCTGTTTCCCCATCGTTTGCCTCAAAGTCGCTACATCGTGGTAGCTCATTGATTGGTAGTTAAGCATACAATCATCACCCATTGGTGTTGCGATAATAAAATTAACGCCTGCAGCTGTTAGCAATACACCTAGATCTTCAATATCATTTTGATCTGCTTTGATATGATTGGTGTAACAAATATCTACACCCATCGGAATTCCATGCATCTTTGCCATAAAATGATCTTCTAAGCCTGCGCGAATAACTTGTTTATTGTTATATAAGTACTCCGGTCCAATAAAGCCGACCACGGTATTTACAATGTAAGGGTCATAATGACGTGCAAATCCATAGTTACGCGACTCTAACGTTAGCTGATCCATTCCAAAGTGCGCTTCAGCTGATAGCTCAGAACCTTGTCCTGTTTCAAAATATAAGCGCTGAGGCCCTGTTCCTGTTCCATGACTTTTAGCTAATTGATTCGCCTCTTCTAATAAGGCAGCGCTGATTCCAAATGAGCGGTTAGCTGCTTCTGTTCCCGCAATACTTTGAAAAATCATATCCGCTGGTGCTCCTTGTTCAATGGCTTTCATCTGAGTCGTAACATGAGCTAAGACACAGTTTTGAGTTGGAATCTCCCAATCATTCATAAAATTTTTTGTGGCGTGGAGCAGCCTTTTTACACTTTCAACTGAGTCATCTACAGGATTAATACCAATAACCGCGTCTCCAATTCCGTAAGACAGCCCTTCTTTTAAAGAAGCAATCATTCCTTCTACATTGTCTGTAGGATGATTAGGCTGCAGTCTAGAAGCTAAGACCCCTTTTTGGCCAATAGTAATATTACATTTTGTTAAAATCTCCATCTTATTCGCTGCGTGAACTAAATCAAGATTTGACATTAGCTTTGCTACTGCAGCAATAATTTCACTATTTAACCCTCGACTAATCCTCTTTAAATCCTCACCCGTTGTTTCATCACTTAAGATATACTCTCTAAGCTCTGCTATGGACCAATTTTTCATTGTTTGATAGATAGGTTCATTTACTTGACTCTCAATAATTTGAGATACTTCGTCTTCTTCAGGTGAGATCATTGGGTTTTCGCGAATATCAGCAAGTGTTAATTCGCTAAGCACCTCTTTTGCTGCAATTCTTTCTTGAACGGTTTCTGCAGCTAAACCTGCCAGCCGGTCACCAGACTTTTCTTCATTTGCCTTAGCAAACAAATCTTTCAAATCAGAAAATTGATAAACAGCACCTAAATAATGTGTATGTAACTTCACCAATGAAGCCCCCTTTCTTATGAGTGGAACGTAAGGGTTTTGACTACTACCGGTACTACGCTTGTTTGTAGCAATTGGCCAATATCTAAGTAGTCACCGTGTTCCACCTTAATTTGATCAATACAAATAATGCTTTGCGAAGAATCTTGAGCAACAAGCGTTTGGCCCAATACCTTGGCATGATCGCTCTCAAGAACAATAATGAGCGGCTGATCTCTTTTGTTTTTTTGTTTCACCGCTTCTAGCAGACCTTTTGCTAATTGTTGAATATCTCGAAATCCTACGTACGGAAGCCCAGATAAGTACAAGGCAAAATTTTGTCCCTCCTGCTGCGGGTCATGTATCTCAATTGCATCTTTTACAGCATCCTTTAAGTGATGAACACTTTTTTGAAACCCATCCTTAAAAGAAATTTGATAAACAGGTACATTTCGTACAGGTAAATCTTTGGTTTCTACTTGAATCGTGGCTCCACTGATTTCAGTCGTTTGTGTACCAGCACCAAGAACGGTTGCGCGAACGGTTTCATCAGGCTGAATCCATGACCATTTCTTTAAACTCTGATTACCCCTTAAAGAGTCCGCAAGCATCATTCCTATGTCGTGGTAAGGAGCTTTTTCAAAACCTTTAGATTCATATTGATAGAGGCACTCACTGATTCCACCAGAAAACATAATGACATCGATTTCTTCTTTCCAATTCGGTTCATGACCTAAAAGCAGTACCTTGTCTTCTGCTATCATGGTACGTGTTAGCATTCTACTAATCAGATCGGCCATATAATTTGTTATATTCTTTATCTCTTTTTCCACCATTACATCACCTGTTGCAAGAGTACTATTCCACTCTCTTAATAGGTTTCTAACAGGTGGCGAAATGCTGCTGATTTTATCTTCCGAAAACTCTATCAGCCTGCCTCCTATGTGCAGTGTGCAGGTTCCACACAGCCTTCCCATTCGATAAACTGCTACATTAGCTGTTCCCCCGCCAATATCTACATTGGCAATAGTTTTGCTCATTTTTTTAGAATATTGATAAGCTCCTGATCCTTTTGCTGCAATAATTCCCTCTAAATCAGGACCCGCAGTTGCAACTAAAAACTCCCCCGCATGATTTGATAGATGGTGAATCATTTCCTCGGCATTTTGCTTAGTTGCTGTTTCACCTGTAATAATCACGGCACCTGTTTTAATATCTTCGGAACCAACGTTTGCTTTATCATACTCATTTCTAACAAGCTTCTCTATTGCTTCAATATCGATTGTTGTTGATGTGAGAAGTGGTGTTCGATAAATCGGGCTGCGATGAATAACTTCTTTATCAATAATCTCAATACGCGGCAAGTGTGTTCCTCCTGCCATATTCATCAGAGAAAATTTGCTTAACACAATTTTGGTTGTGCTTGTTCCTATATCAATTCCTGCGCTGATAATCTCCTCTTTTAGAGGTTCGTATTGTTTCATATCCCTCCACCTCATTAACCTTCAATCAGCAAAAGGTTTTATATCACTGATTGCTCATTAGTCGTGTTTTAGTCAAATAAAAAAGGCACCTCATACGAGCTATCTTCTAAAAGATAGCTGTATAAGGCGCCTTTGCCCGTATTTTTTTGTATATTTAGAATATAACTGATTTTTTATAAATTGTAAAGGCTTTCATTAGAAAATAATATATTTCGATTTCCAGTTATCAGTATACTGTTTCATCTCTTGTAGAGACTGACACTGTACCAAAGCTCGAACCTCTTCAAGCCCTTCTTTGTTGCGGGAAGAAGTAACAACAATAGGACCATTTACAACTACTTGCCTTGCTTTTTTAATCGCTAAGCTCACATCAGCATCTTTTGCATCACTTTTTGTAATGACCCCAATAGCTAACTTATTAATGCCTGTACTAAAATTAGGCGGAAAGACTGTCTTTTTCTTGGTGGCGTCCTGCAAATATAACACATGTGTAACTTCAAGAGCGGTTGCCATAATATTTTTATAAAAAAAAGGATTTTCAACATATTCTCCAGGTGTATCAACGATCCAATCATAATAGATTAAAGCTTGTGTTTTAACTGCCTCTACCGGCTTTCCAAGCAGAGCATTTGTTAATGTCGATTTGCCGGCACCAATTGAACCAATGAGCATGGCTCTATTTTTTTTATGCATAATTCTTCCCTCCTATACTATTAGGATTTTGTAATAATTGAAGGCGTGTACCCTAATGTTTCGGAGAGAAAACGATTAATTTCTCTCATTGCCATATCTACTTCTGAAACGCTTCCCACAATAACAAGGCTTCCTGTAAAACGATCTAAAAAACCTAATTGAACATGTGCAGCTTTTGTAGCCAAATCACCGGCAATGATAACCGTCTCGCTTGGAGTTAATGTTAGAATGCCTAGAGCTCCTTCTTGCTGTATACCTAATTTTTCAAACATATCCGGATCTGGATTTGCAATTAAATGGCTCAATGTAATTTGTTTTCCCGGCACAAACTCTTGAATAAAACGCTTTTTTTCTTCACTCATAAAAAATTACCTCTCCCTTATCGTATAAATTCTATACAATGCTTACATCACTTGTGTCTTACTGCTTTTTTCTTCTACCTTTTCATTTTCTTCAGCTGCTGAACTTAAGTACTCGTCTTTTCCAATAATGCCTGCTTCGCGATCCTTCTTTTCTAGCTCTAAGGCTTTTGGAACAGATAGCCAATATGCTAAACCAATGCCTATTACACCTGCAGAGAACTTCCCGATAATAACTGGAAGAATTAATGTCGGTTGGAAATTGGCTGTAAAAGACAAATGATCTCCTAATAAGAATGCCGAGCAAACTGCAAACGAAATATTAATAACTTTGTCTTTTGGAGGCATGCTGCGAATAAGCTTAAACATCGCTAAAATATTAGCAATTGTAGCTAAAATACCTGCACTGCCTTCTTTACTTAATCCAAGTTTTTTCCCTACAGCTTCAAGCGGCTTTCCTGCATATTTTTGAAGCAAATAAACCATAGGAAATGCACCAGCAAGCATGATGCCAATATAACCTGCTGTTTCTAGCGCACGGAATTGATCCGCTTTATCAGCCATGATCGGATGAAATCCCCAGCTTCCAAATAAATGAGAGAATAGGCCCGTAAAAATTTCAACAATGGAGAAAACAAGAACTAGCTTAATTCCGGCATCCATAATACGCCCAAACCACATAAATCCTTTAATCATTAAATCTGGCAAGAAATATAGTCCTACCGCTAATAGCACAACAAATAATAAAAGTGGAGATAAATTCAAAATAATTTTCAAATAACTTATCGTAAACTCGTATGTTGAATCACTTGTAGTGGAAATAATTTTACGCACATCAGAATTGGTTACCATAATTAAAACACTTGAAATAAAAGCCCCAATTGGAATCGTTAACACACCTGACATGACGCCGAGCGCCATATATTTGTGGTCGCGTTTATCAAGCATGGCCAGTCCTACTGGAATCGAGAATACAATGGTTGCTCCGGCCATAAATCCTACTATCATGGCCATGACCCATCCTTCATACGACTCTTTTAATACGTGTGCTAATTGATACCCTCCCATATCCGTTGCTAAGATAGAGGTTGCTGCGATAGCAGGATCTGCCCCAATAGCTGAGAAAAAAGGACCGCATACCGTACTAATAAACCACGAAAGATATGGAGTTGCAGCCATGATACCAGCCGCTGGTATAAAAATATACCCGATAGAATGCAACCCTTCCATGAATTGCTTTCCTAATCCTTCATCACTATTTCTAATCGCAGCAATAGCCCCACACACTGCACAAGTCATGATAATATAAATCACGATTTTCCCAATGATAACCACACCCAATTCCCCCTATATGATGATTTTTATTTAAATAGATAATAGTTTAACTATTTCTATCTATTTAAAGCGTATGAAGTAACTTGTTAAGAGCTTTGCTACTAGAGAAAGATTAAAATTGTTCCCTTAAAAAAGACAAAAAGGTGCCAGGTGGTTTTTTATCACTTAAAACCACTAAGCACCTTTGCTCAAACTATTTACTTGTACAGTGAGGTTAAGTTCCATATTTCTCAATGATGTGTTTTGCTAACTTCTCTAGTGTAACCTGCTTTTTCATGCTAATAGTCCGCATTTTTTTGAAAGCACGATCTTCTGTTAAATTATATTTATTCATTAAAATTCCTTTTGCTTTTTCAACGATTTTTCGTTTCTTCAGTTCATTATTCATTTCCTGAACTTTTTGCTCATACATTTTTGCATTTTCTGCTTGCTGTAGAGCGATTTCAACTGCTGGAATTAAATTTGATTCAGCTATCGGTTTTACTAAATAGCCTACTATATTCGCTTTTTTTGCTTTATCAATAAACTCCCTCTGGCTGTATGCTGTCAACAGCAGAATAGGAATATTATATTTATTTGAAATAATTTCACTTGCTTTTAGGCCATTTAACTTAGGCATTTTTATATCCATAATAATTAAATCTGGCTTTAGTGCAAAAGCTAATTCAACCGCTTTTTCACCATCTCCAGCTTCTCCTACTATTTCATAACCATTATCAGAGAGCATCATTGATAAATCTAGTCGTACAATTGACTCATCTTCAACAATCATAATTCGTTTAGTCACGGTGTCCGCCTCTTTCTAATGGGAACCTAGCTGATGCCATGGTGCCATTTGCAGTTCTCTCAATCGAAAATTGACCAGATAAATCGTGAGTGACCATCATGGTAACTATATCTAATCCTAAAGATGGTTTGGCTTTTTTTGAGTACCCAACACCATTATCTTTAATTGTAACCTCTATCTCACAGTTATTCTGTTGAAAAGAAACGTGAACCTTACCTTCTTCTCGCCCCTTAAACGCATGTTTCATACAGTTTTGAATGAGCTCATTAATAATTAATGCTATGGAGACAGCTTTATCCGACTCTGTAAAAAGCTGAGTGCCCGAATATTCAATTGAAATATTTTTATTTTCATCCGTAGAGCTATACACTAGCATATTACCAATTTTCTCAATCAAACTAAGAATATCTACATTGTCTACACTAGAGTTGGAAAGAATAATCTCGTACACAGAAGCGATACTTAAAATCCGGTTAAGACTCTCGACAAAATGAGCCTTGCTTTCTTCAGGAAGACCCCTTCTCATCTGAAGCCTTAATAAACTCGCAATAGTCTGTAAATTATTTTTGACGCGATGATGAATTTCTTGAATCATGACTGATTTGACAACAAGTTCTCTTTCTCGCTCTCTAAGTTCAGTCATATCTCGAAATGTAATAAAAGCACCATTCGTTGGGTTTTCTTGTTTTAAACTAACTTTTTTGACTTGAAACACCTTATTTAAAATAGTCACTTCGTGCATAAACAACTTTTCTGGATGATAAAATAACTCTTCTAAACAAGGGAAATATTCGATGATTTGATTCCCTATCTTACATTCTGAGGAACAAACTTCAGAAACCAAATTGAAAGCAGCAGAATTAAAATATAGAATGTTTAAATTAGGGTCAATAAAGAAAAGTGCCTCTCCAATAAACTCTGGAATAAGCGAAGCATTTTCTGTCATTTCCATTAAAATTTCGCTTAATGTATCATTTGTATTTGATAACGTTTTCATTTTTTCTTGACGTTCAACTACTTCACTAATATCTTTCTCCATAATCAATGTAGCAATTACACGATTATTAAATCCTTTAATAGGAACCACACTTTGTTCTACCGTTTTTCCTTCTTGTGTTAAGGCACGATTTAAAGACATCGGTTTTCCATTTCGCAGCGTGTAAAATACTGCTGGTTCAAACGCTTCGTACACAAATTTCCCTGCGACTGGACGTTCATAAACTGACGGTGCAGTTTCTGGTGCAGCTTCTGCCACTACAACTGCATGCTGTCCTTCTTTTGTTAAACAATCAATAAACACATTTGCTCGGTTTAAATCAGCAATAAGCGGCAAATTTTTAGCAACTTCATCAATCTTTTGGATATCGACTTCTGCTAAATTTGTATGAAGCCTGCATAAAGAATTTAAGGATAATGTATGAGTCATATGTAAACTCCTAGCTGCTTTTAAACATGTAAGCATCAAAATATTAGAATATAATAAATATTATATTTTTCTGAACTTTTTTTGTCAATGTCTCATTTTGATGGGAAAATATTTACCTTATGAAGGAAACCTTATTTCTTTTATGCCTTGTCACTTCTTTTTCTAAAGGTAAAAGTGGACGATCGTGGTCTATCTGCCAGTTGAATTCGCATAGATATAGCCCCTGGGCTTTAAAGCTTTTTACGTAAAAATTAGTATTCTGTTATTTTGTTAGTAATAGCTTATGATAGTGAGTTTTGGATTTTTTAAAAAGATAAAATCAACTACAGAGCTGCTTAATAAAATCAAGTAGCAAAGGGGCGTTTTAATACGATGTCAGTGTGGATAGGAATATGGATTACTATGTTTATTTCCATATTTCGGGGTACACACTCCAGATATAGGTTAAATAAGAAAAAGAAAGAAGCAGAGAAAAAAAGAGATCATACAGCACGATAGCAAACTGTATGATCTCTTTTTTTAGCCTTTTTTACATCTATATAGACGAATAAGGCTTTATTTTTACACGCGGGTAGGCACTTTGCAAAGCTACATCATAGTCTAACTCTTACCTCCGTACCATCAGTAGCTTTGACATCTACTAGTACCATCCCCTTATGTTTCTTCAGTTCCTTAACAATAGGCTTTAGCATGCTTTTATCTATTATCGGAAAAGTGAAATTCAGCCCTTTTCTTTTAAAATGTTCTTTTGTCCATTTATCCGTATGCTTCTGGATAAATTTTGAAAAAGCAACGCTAATAGCAATGTTTAAAAGAGCATATGGAACAGGGATGTTAAACCGGGCTTCTTTGGTTTTCACTTTTACATGAATCATAAGCGCACCATTACTCAATGATGACTGAAACGGTATCTCCGTTTGCCGATTTAATATCAACAATTTGACCATCTAACTCGTTTTCAATTGCTTCAACAATCAGGTTTATGTCTATATCTTTTACATATTTTTCTGATTGAGGAATACTTGCTGCGATGCTGTGTCCAGCCATTAATACCAGCTTGACAAGCTTTATCGGCAAATTAACCTTCACATTATCGTTTTCAGTTGACACAACTCGAATTTTTAACGTTTTATCTAAATACGAATTTGGTTTCTTCAAAAGCTTATTGCCTGTTTCTTCTTTTTCTTTTAATACTTGAATTAGTTCTGATCCCTTTTCTGCATCAATTTTTCCTTCTTGAACCATTGTTAACACTTTTGTAATTTCCTCTTTCACAAAAATCCCCTCCCTATTCTTCTTTTAAGAGCTTGATGGCTTCTTCTGCCGTAATTTCACCATTTTCTAGCATAGACACAACTTTTTTCTCGTCTACCTCATTTTTCTTCTTTTCTACATATCCAAGAGATGAAATGATGTCAGTAAGCTTGCCTCGAACGGTTGGATACGAAACTCCCAGTTCCTTTTCCACTTCTTTGATATTTCCTCTGCATGCTAAAAACACTTCTACAAATTGAAGCTGATCACTTGATAAGGATGCCAGCTTAGATAATTCAAACTCATTTTCAATCGTCGTGTGACAATGGGTGCACTGCAGCTTTGTAATTTTTAATGTTTCACTGCAGACAGGACAATTTGTAAGTACTTTATAAGCCATAATCAAATCCCCTTCTTTTAGTTAATTTGATTATATAACAAACAATTAAAAACAAAAACAATAAAATTTAATTATTTTAATAAAAAAATTAAAAATATCAATTCATTTTTTAAAAATGTTAATAATTCATTTTAAATCACACACAATGATAACTAATTGATATTTGGTAAATCAAATGCTTCAAATCAAAAAAAGTGAACACAGAATTAAATAAAAAAAAGTATGTAAGATAAAGTTTTCAATTCGTATGTAAGGCTTCAATCAAGGTAAAATTAATCTGTTCCAATTGCTCTTCTTTAATCTGTGTGTCAGGTAATCTCGAAACAGAATTTGGCTTGAACCCAGAATATACACATATGAAATACGACTAAATTCAATCTTATTCCCTTGGTTTATCGCTACACTTTAGGATGATATATAGAGCGACAGTTTTTTAACATATCTAACCTATAAAGTATAAGAGTTCGGCTGTTAAATGTTTATTTTTGGAAAATTATATTATATAATACATTTGGTACTCTAATATTATTCCTGGTACCAAATGGAGGTTTTTTATGAAAGAGCGAATTACAAATGAAACAATTTTTTTAATTCAACAAAAAGGATTTTCTTTTACTATTAGCGATTTAGCTAAGAATTTGGGGACTAGCAAACGAACCATTTACCAACATTTTGGTTCTAAAGACGCAATCATTGACTCGATAATTGAAAATCTTATCCTACAGATTAAGAACAAAGAAGAAGAAATCTTTCATGATGAAAGTCTCAATTTACTTGAAAAGATTACTCAAGTCCTTATATGTGTGCCTGAAGAGTTTAATACAATGGACATTCGCCTATTAGTAGATTTAAAACGTCTTCACTATAATCAATGGGTTAAGATAGATGAATTTTTAAAGCAAGAGTGGGGTCTAGTAGTAAAACTTATGGAAGAAGGGATAGAAACAGGAGTTCTACGTGAAGTTAATTTACAACTATTTATAGAGCTATACCTAGGCGCAATCAATCAAATTTATCAGCCAAGCTTCTCGCTAAAAACTAAACTCACACTGAGTGAAATATTAAAATCTGTTATCGATATTCTTTTGAATGGCATTTCTATAAAAAAATAAGGTGGCGAAAAAAATTGCATTGGATTTACCTAAGTTTAGCTATTCTTTTTGAAGTGGCTGGTACTACGGCCATGAAATTATCAGACGGGTTTACTAAAGTTATACCAAGTGTGTTGCTCATATTTTTTTATATTTGTAGTTTGTGTTTTTTGACGTTAACGTTAAAAAGTTTAGAGGTTTCAATTGCTTATGCTATTTGGTCAGGTATGGGGATTATAATTATTACGCTAATTGGATTTATGTATTTTAATGAAAGTGTAAGCCTGCTAAAGGTTGTTGCTATAGCTCTAATTATTATCGGCGTAGTGACATTAAATATGACCGGTGAAAAAGAAGCTGATACTAGTAAATCCACTTTGGAAAAACACATGAGGTAAAAAGATGAAATATTTAAAACCTTTTTTTCTTGTCACAGATATAGGATTTATTATCTATTGGATTGTTACTTACTTTGAATTGATACCCAAAAGTGCAGCCTTCAAAGATTATGATAACCCCATAGTCATAGCTTGGAATTGGTCGTTCTTCCCTCTAGATATTCTTATTTCATTCACTGGATTGTTTAGCCTATATTTATACAAGCTACATAGAGAATCATGGAAAGGTTACGCTTTAATTTCTCTAGTGTTAACATTTTGCTCAGGGCTACAAGCTATTGCGTATTGGGCATTTATTAAAGATTTCGATTTCACATGGTGGGCTTTTAATTTGTACTTGATGATTTACCCTCTATTCTTTATAAAATTACTTATAAAAGATAACGGCAATCAAAAAAGCAACCTTTCCTTATAATGAACGTTTTAAAAATTGTAAGAATTAATGAATAGTAGCATTCACTAATAAAAGAGGTAAGATTGGCTTAATCTTACCTCTTGGAACTTGCTCTTTTATGGTGCAATATCTTCTAAAACCTTTTCACGTGTTTCAATCATCTTAAATGCCATAAACGCACCTACTGCAGCTACACAAGCAAACAGAACAAAAACAGAGGTAATTCCCTTAGCACCTAACACAAAGCCAAGTATCGTAGGAGCAATAGCCGAAGCTAGTCGCAGCCATGCTGTCGCAAACGCGATTCCAAGTACTCTCATACGTGTTGGATAAATTTCTGGCGTGTAGAGATAGAGTAGAACCGTAATTGTTCCCATAACGCCGTAAGCTGCTGAACCTAAATACATAACACTTTCGGCAGATTTGGCACCATTAAACCAAAGTGTCGTTAAAAGTAATCCTACAACAAGAAAAGCAATAGTTGCCCACCTTTTACGGCCAACTTTATCAATAAGTAAGGCGCACGCAAACACAGCCACTGTTTGAATCACATTCGTTAGTGACGCTGCGTGTAGAGAATCCTCTAATGGAAGATTATAAACTGTTTTATATAAACTTGGGAGCCAGTTGTTAAGTCCATTCGCAACAAAGTAGGAAGAAAACCAAAGTGTCCAGACAATTAGCGTTCTACTGCGGTAAAAAGGGGAAAATAATTCTTTCCAATTGCCTTTTACTACAGCTTGAGGTGCACTAATTTTTGCTTCTATACGTTTATCCGTACTCGATTCAATTTCTTCAATTACTCGTTCTGCTTCGTCAAACCTGCCCTTTGAAATTAACCAACGAGGCGATTCACGCAGCTTAAAGAAAAATAAAAAGACAATTAATCCGCCGATACCACCGATCAAAAACATCCACTTCCACCCAAAGCTAGGTACAACTAAAGCACCAATCTGCGCGGATATCATTAACCCTAGCGGAAAAATCATCTCATACAGCATAAAAAAACGTCCCCGTCCTTGTGCAACTGAAAGTTCATTTATATAAGCTGCAGCAACAGGAACTTCACCACCTACTCCGATGCCTTGTACGAACCGCAGCCACAGTAGTGCATGGAAATTACCTGCAAATGCACAAGCAATACTCATGACAGACATTAAAAAAATGGTCCATTTAGCACTATAGACACGTCCAAACCGTTCCGCCAGCCACCCAAAGAAGATAGCTCCAATCGCTTGTCCAAGATATCCAGAACCGATAAGAATACCGATTTGACCAGGGGTTAAATTCCATATTCCAATTAATACGGGTAAAACGAATGCCAGAGATAACGCATCAAAAGCATCAAAAAACGTGGCTGAACCCATAATCACACGTGGTTTAATATGCCAGCGTGAAAAGGGAACGCTTTCTATACGTGTAAGCAGTTCGGCAGCACGATTCGACAAGCCAATTTCTTCATGATTATAGTTGATATTCTTAGTAGGTTCTGAAGAATTTCTGTTCAATTCTGTATTCATACATAAATCCTCCTTAGTAGCGATTCCTTCAAATCGGAATGACAATGACCCTAAGATGCGTGAAACAAAACTTATTAAACTAGGAATTCAATGAAAGGGTTTACAGTTAAAGACAGCACATAGCAGACTCTAAAATTTTTTAGAGCCTAGGTATACATTTTAGTTATGTTTTGGACTATCGGTTGTGGACCTGTTGATATATTCCATCTTAAATACAACATCTTTTTTTCGAATCTGTTTTCCTTCGAGCATATTCATCAGTATCGAGGTTGCTCTTTGACCAATACCTAATAAATCGACATGCACTGTAGATAAAGCAGGCGTGATAAAATCTGAAATTGGAACATCATCTGCACCAACCACTGATAAATCTTTGGGTACAGATAGTCCAAGCATATTGGCTGCCTTAATAACCCCGATGGCTAAATAATCAGATGAGCAAACGACCCCTGTAATGTTGCTATGTTTCTTTAGAAATGTCGCTACTTCTGTTGTTGCTTTTAAAGCGTCAAACTCATCAATCTCAAATACGTTTTCAGAAGAAAAAGGTAAACCTAGTTCATCCATTTTCTTTTTATATCCATTTAAACACCTAACACTATGCATGGAACTCATCGGTCCATTTACGATTCCAATATTCCGGTGTCCTAGCTGATAAAGAGCATCCACTGCTTGTTTGATACCATCTTCATCATCCGGTCGCACGCACGGGAAAGGAGATCCTTCTAAATAGCTCCCTACTACGACAATCGGTAACCGGATACTTTCTAACCATTCTAGGCTTAGCTCTTCATTTCTAGGTGCGAAAAGAATAACCCCGTCTACAGCCTGAGTTTCAAGCAACCGCTTCTGTTGAGAAGAGGTAAATGACATCATCATATTATAGTCTGTTTGGTCGATTCCTTTCGCTATTCCTTCTAAAACGGTTGAAAAAAATGGATTGTTCAGAATAAATGATCCTCGTGGAACCACAACCGCAATATTTCCTGTGTTTTGTTTAACAAGCCCTCTAGCCCCTAAATTAGGACGATAATCTAATTCTTCCATTACTTTACGAATTCGTTCCGCGGTTTTCGCGCCAACACCAGGTTTATTTGTTAATACTCGTGAGACAGAAGCTGTTGACACACCAGCTTTAAGTGCCACGTCCTTAATACTTACACTCATAGTACATACCTCCGTGGGTCAAGTATATCTATCTATTATAAACGAGTCCCACCTAAATACTAAAGAATAGTGGTTGCAATCTTGCAACCACTATCTACAATGTTTATTACGCTTTCACTTCATCTTTTAATAATCCGACTTTTAGTAAGCCTTGACGAATTTCTTCTACTTCCTCTTCTTTTAAAGGTAATACTGGACGTCTCGCTAATGAACTACTAATTAATCCACGTTGATACATCGCTTCTTTCATACGCAAGTGAGAAGTAGAAGAAGGTTCATCCATTTTATATACAGCCTGCTTTAATTCAAAGATACGGTCATACACAGCATTCGCAGCCGTTAAGTCTTGATCTTTTACACATTTTACTAGTTCTGCGATTAAATCTGGCACAAAACAACCAAAGCCAACTAATGCACCGTCAATTCCTTGAACTAAAGTAGGTAACAAGTATTCATCATGGCACGTTAACAGTGAAACATCAGGCGCATTCTTTTTTAGTGCTCGAATATCCACTTCATATTGTGCAATATCTCGTTGTCCGACTTTAATAGACACAACGTTTGGAATAGCAGCCATTTCTAATAATTGGCTGGTTGTATACGAAGTTTTTGTCCAAGTTGGATATTGGTGAACAACGATTGAGATGTTAATCGCTTCTGCCACATCTTTAAAAAACTGAACAGGTGATTCTTCTTGCATCCCAAATCGCAGCCAAGAATGCGGAGGCATCAGAAGGATCCCACTTCCTCCTGCTTTTTCTACAGCTTGCGCATGTTGGATAGCCTCAATTGTTCCTTCTGCCGATACACCAGAGATAACAGGAATACGCCCTTTTAATTCGTCAGCTGCAATTCTTACAGCCTCTGCACGTTCTTCAGGTAGTAAAGTCATAATTTCTCCCGTATGTCCATTTACTACAATTCCATTAACCCCTTCATGACTTGCAACCCAGCGAACTAAAGAGCGAAAACCTTCTTCATCAATTGAATAGTCGTCCTTGAATGGGATAAGAACTGCTGGAAATACGCCACTCCATTTTACTTTGTTTTTCATTAAAAACATCCCCTTTGTTGTTTTAGTTTTTAATTTTAAATTTATAGTAAACGTTTACGTAACTAATCATAAAATGTAAACGATTAATTGTCAATATAATTTTTATTTTCTGATAAATAAAGACAAAAAACTGCTTTTAATCGTTAAAAATTCCAGCAAAAATATAATTATTACAGAATAATTTAATAGTAAACGTTTACTATTACAAAAAACTCATACAAATCCGTGTAAGCAGCATGGTAATTCGTATATGCTCCAAGTCCTAAAAAGAGTAAAAACAAGATTGAATTAAAAAAGAGAAGGATAAAATCCTTCTCTTAAACTACATAATTGTTTTTTAACTATCATTCAATCACTCTATTTATCCTGCAATTTGAGCCCTAGTAAAAGTCCCATTTATATTTCCTTCTACAACGATACTATGTCCTGCAAACATATCTCCATCAGAAAAATAAAAATCAAAATCTCCTTCTGGATAAACGGATATAGTGTCTAAACTCATAAAATCCATAAACATTTCTTCTGTAATTTCCTCTATTTCATCCTCTTCCTGTAGCCAATCGTTTGCTAAATCGACCAGTTCCGCTGCGGCATACATTCTAATTTTTTGGCTCCATTTATCCTCCTCCTCAAAAAGTGTGTGTGCTGTCTTCAGCGCAGACTTCATCATACTTTCATCTTCATGCCAGTCAAAATACAGCTCGCACTGTTCATTCGCCCAAGCAATGTTTCTTTCAAAAACTTTAATACTTTTTTCAAGTGTAAACTTGCCAAATATCTCATCATGATAGTAAACGGGCTTCACTGACTTTTTCACTATTGTTTCTAGCTCTCCGTCTTCATACTCTGGTTCCAGAATGTTAACGAGCATCATTGAATCCGTTCCCGTACGTACTTGTAGCTTTACAACGGTATTACTTTGCAGTAGATTCATTGCTTTTTCCACTTCTTCCTCGTCCACTAACCATCTAAGCTGTATCTCTTCTTTCTTGACTGCTTCATTTTCCTCTAAACTTTTCCATGCAATTAAATCAATTGATGCTGTCCATAAAGTCTCTCCACGGGACATTCCAGCACCAATTCCTACTGAACCTGTAACCGCTGCTATGTCAATTACTTCTTCTGAGAATCCTTTTTCAAATTTCTTTTTTTCAATGAATTTACTCATTTAATGTACATTCCCCTCTTTAACTGCTTTTGAAAAATTCGCCCTAAATATATAGTTGCAAACTGATATGTCGTTCTCTACTCTTATTTTTTATAGCGGTCCACCTTCAAAACCAATAGGCCATCCGCTCCTGTTAAATTTCACTTTATATTGAAATACATTGGGATAATCCCCGTAAACAAAAGCTAAAGAAAATCCTGCAAGAATATGTCCGTCAAAATTTAAAAGCCGCCCAAAACTTACAGCGGACAGGTAATAGACACTAAATTTTTGTGCAGAAATGAACTGCTTTAAATACTCGAATGACCTTTTAAGATAGATATGTAATTGTTTCAATATACAATCCGCCATTGCAACGAATTCCTCATATGGCTTTTCACTATTTCCCTCTACCATAATTTCAACTTCTTGCCATTCTCCTATATCCGTACTCCAAAACCATTGCCTTGTAACTGGGACTTCCGCTTCATTTTCATCAAGTGGTTTAGTTAGGACAAGTTTTTCATACCCATTTTGTTTGAAGTTAGAGATTGTATAGGTTCGTTCAGAGAACTCAAGATCACTCATTTATTCCTCCTCCCTTCTATGTTTTTACTTCTATGTAGAAATATGTTTTTGACTTACTACGTTTAATTTTAGTACTACATAAAGCGAACATCAATTAGATTACTCAGCCTCTTTCAATAAAAACTCTTACGTTTTTCTGATTACTGTTACTATAATAAGAGATAAGCACATTACCTATAAATTATGAGGTGGAGGGTTAACCAATAAATAAGAAAATCGCTAATATTATTATCTTTTTTGTGTGGTTCCTGTTTTTGTTCCTTCTATGGATCATCTTCTCTTTTTCTAAAGGCCAAGGTGGCCAATGGTGGTCTATGTACCATTTGAACGCGAATCAATATGGTCCTTGGGCTTTAGAGATTTCTTATATAAAGATTAGTGTTGCTGCTGTTATTTCGTTAGTAATAGCTTATATCGTGAGTTTTAGGTTTAAAAGCAAAAGATAAGATTAATTCCATCTTTTCACCTTTTCAAATAAATACTGCACTCCATATAACAAATATGCTTTATAGTGAAGGTAGATAAAAAATTGAAAATGATTTAATCGGTTTAGACCTACAATTTTCAACCTTTTAAGAACATCAATAAAGTAAAAAGCAAAGATTCCATCAACTACAATATTCAGTAGTAAAAACTTCTTAAAGTTTCCATACGAAGATTTAAGCAGCCACATTGAAAGAGGCATATAAGGTCCAATACTAAAAGGAAGTTCATCTTTTATAAACGAATCTTTTTTATCATAAAATTTCCACCACTTCCTCTGATGCCCATACAAATGATTAATAATTTCAAAGATAATAATAAAAATCCCTGCTAACGAATAACGTCTTATGCTGCGTTTTCCTATAAACAACAATGATAACCATGGAATTGCTATTATAGATAAGTTAAATCCTAAGTGTTTTCTTGATATCATAAGTGAACTCACCTCAATGTACTTCATCTAGTTCTTCTTATAGTGTCCGCCTATCACAAAAAAAAAACACAAACCATCTATAATGGTCTGTGTTTTTTATTAATGTGCTTTTTGTTCAACATTAACTCTCTTGATAAAGAACGAGATAACCAATCCAACAATTGAAACAATAATCGCAAAGATGAACGCATGCTGAACACCGTTGGTAAAGGCAAGAACTTGATTTAATGGATCCATTTTATCTGATACCGTCTCAAGGAAGCTTCTTGAACCTGATGAAAGAATGGAAATTCCAACAGCTGTTCCAATTGCGCCGGAAACCTGCTGTAAAGTGTTCATAATCGCTGTTCCATGCGGGTACAGCTCAGGTGGAAGCTGGTTTAATCCGTTTGTTTGAGCCGGCATCATAATCATCGAAATGGCTATCATAAGCGCAATGTGCAGAGCAACGATAAACCCTGTTGACGTTTCCAGCGTTACGGTTGAAAAACCATACATGGTGCCGGCTACAATCACAAGACCAGGGATAACTAACCATTTGGGACCAAAGCGGTCAAATAATCCGCCCATAACCGGTGAAAGAATTCCGTTAATCACTCCTCCAGGAAGAAGCATTAGACCAGCGGCAAAGGTTGATAAAGCTAATGATGTTTGTAAGTATAAAGGTAAAATCATCATCGCAGACAGCAGTACCATCATGCAGACTAGAATTAACAGAAGACCGATTGTAAACATCGGATACTTAAAGGCTTTAAGGTCTAGCATTGGCTCTTTCATCTTCGTTTGACGAATAGAAAATGCAACTAATGCAACAGTTCCAATCACAAGAGTTAGAATAACCTGTAGACTTCCCCAGCCCCCGCCTTCTCCAGCGCTGCTAAATCCAAATACGATTCCTCCAAAACCTATTGTTGAAAGAACAACAGAAATCATATCGATTTTTGGCTTCGTTGGTGTGGTAACGTTCTGCATAAAGAAAGCTCCAAACACTAAGGCAACAAATAATAGCGGAAGTGAAATCCAGAAAATCCAGTGCCACGTTAATGTTTTTAAGATTAAGCCTGATACGGTTGGGCCAACAGCTGGCGCAAACATAATAACAAGGCCGATAATCCCCATTGACTTTCCACGTTTATGCGGCGGGATAATAACAAGAATCGTGTTAAACATAAGCGGTAAAAGTAAAGCAGTTCCAACGGCTTGCACGACACGGGCAATCATGAGTACCCCGAACGTTGGTGCAATAGCTGCAATAAATGTTCCAATGATGGAGCAAATTAGCGATGCTATAAAAAGCTGTCTGGTCGTAAATCGTTGAAGAATAAAACCTGAAATAGGTACCAAAATTCCTAACGTTAATAGATACCCTGTTGTTAGCCATTGTGCCGTTGTTTCGTGAATACCAAAGCCTGAAATTAGCTCTTTTAACGCCATATTTAGCGCTGTTTCACTAAATAAACCGATAAACCCGGCAATAAGAAACGACGTAATAATCGGCAGCACTTTGATGTTAGAGCCTTCGGCTACTGTTTGTTGATTACTCATATTAAATTGTCTTCCTCTCTTTTACATACTCTTTTTGGTGAATTTTTCTATCTTAATGATAAGTTGATTAGCAGACAAACAATACATACCGATATAAAGATTAGCAATAGGTTTAAGACATTATGTTGACTAAGCTTTTTCCTTCTCTTCTCTTTTGACCGGATTGCTTTTTGTCTTCTGAATTCGTTTCTTTCCACAGATACCTCTCTCTCCATTTCATTTCTAAATTACGTATGTAAACTGTTTCCCATTTATGTATATGCTTTTTCAATAAGCAAGATAGAACTAAAAAATGAAAAGAGGAAAGGCACTTATTTATACCATTCCCCTGTACAAAGGAAAAATGAATTTTCACTTTGTATACCAGGAATATTGTAACACAGCTATAAGCACTGTTTCTATCTAAAATATACTAAATAATGATATCTATATACCTAACTCAGTTCCCTCGCGATAATTAAAATTTGTTTCTGTTATTTTGTTAGGAATGACATATATAGTGATTTTTGAATGTAACAGAAGTTGAGCTTCTATCATCAATTTTTTATATTTAAACCTACTATAGAACATACGTTCCCGAAAGTCAATCTTCAACAGCAATCACAAACAGAGCCAACTAAAAAGATATTCTCCTAAACAGAAGAATATCCTAGCTAAAAATTCATTTGAATAACTAATAGTTCTGAACAGAATGATTGAATTCAGTGTCTCCATTTTAAGATATGTTCATTTTCCGTTTGAAGCAGCTTCGTCATATAAACGATTTGTCCCGTATGATAAGCATAATGTTCAACGACATATAAGATAACACTTAAGCATGACTGTACTTTACCTGGTTCTGGAATTAATGTACTTGTTGTAGAGGGCATTTGTATGGATTTTGCTAAATCATTAAAATCAAAATTCCCGATAACTTCTTTACTTTGTTGTCGTGTAAGAATTAAATTTTCTATCAGCTGATCAGAGTTCATTACTCTGTTGTCAGTAAATTCTTTAGATCGCTGTCTAATAAAAGGCTGACCACCAATTATGCTGGCGATAAATGCATATTCGCTGCCGGCAAGATGTAAACATAAGTTTCCAATACTATTCGTTTCTTGCCGGAGCTTTTTCCAAATGTCATCATCTTCTAATCTACTAATACAAGTTTGAATTATATTCAATTGTGTATCAAGGGATTCAATACTTTCTTTTATGAAAGAATTCATCTAGGTTCTCCTTTTGTATTATTATTCTATATTATAAATAATTATACATAGAAAAACATATATTTGCACTGTATTTTTTGTATTAGTTATTAATTTATTAAAAACATACCTGCAAAGCGTACGTGTAGAAATGAAAAGAGCAAACTCCCTTGCACGTGAGTTTGCTCTTTCTCTTCTTTATTCAAAATTCTTCAGTTTAACTTATTGTCCCATATCCTTCATCCTTTTAAGAGCTTTTCTATATTCTTGATCTCTCATATGCAGCATTTTATCAGGAGAAGGTTTAGGCTGGCCAAACTTTTTCAAAGCTTCTCTATACTCGCTGTCACCAATGACTTGATTCGCAACAATCTCTTTAGGCGAACGCTCAAAAACGGGAGTAGCTTTTTTACTGTGAACCTCTTCGGTACTCAGCTTTTCTTTATTTTTTTCTTTATCATGCGGCTTATGAGCCAGCTTGTGTCCCTTACCTGTTAAAAACATCAAAAACGAGAGAATGAATACCACAATGCTCAATACACACGAAAACGTAGAAAAGGTATGATAAGTAATGATTTCAGATTTTACATGTAGAGACTGAGTGAAATTTTCTTTACTAGCCACCTGGCTCTCTGCACTTACCGTCGCAAGGTGATTTTTATACACCTTTGCAAAAACAATACTGCTGATTACAGGGATGACTGCAGATACTGTAACTCTTATAAATTGAACCGTGACCATTCGAGGGACTAAACTTGGTAGCGGTCCGCCTAAAGCAGCACCCATCAGACCTGCAGCGACTGTGAACCCTACTCCTGTGATTAAAGCGGTGAAGCTACTAACAAAGAGAAAAGTTGAAGCATGACCGTCCACATACATCCACTGTATGTTTACTCCCATAATAATGACGGCTCCTATAATACCTAATAAGCCCGGCCCGACTTTATCATATAGTACGGCACTTAATATGGCCGCAATTACTATCCCTGCAAAAAGCCCGATATAGATCAGTGACATCTCTCCTTTATCAAAACCAGATTCACTTTTAAGCAATCCTTGTAGAGATAAAAGAGTGAGACTCATACTAATATTTCCTATAACAGCGATTAAGATAGCGAGAGCTGGTTTTCGAGAAGCCACTAATCGAAAGGGAATTAACGGATTTTTAATATGCCATTCTGCTATAAATAAAAAACATAAAAAAATGATGCTTCCTACTGTGCCTATCCATACATAAGTAGATGCCCATCCTGATTTTTGGAGATTAAGTAATGTAAACGTAATAAATGCAGTAACCATAAACATTAACGCTGCACCGATGATGTCAAATGGTTCATGATGTTTTTGCTGTTGCTTGGCGTGATTATTTGTTAAAAATTTGTAGCTAAAACCTATTCCCAGTAAGGAAAGTACGGCCGCTATATAAAATAACCATCTCCAGTGTCCGTAGCTGTTCACTAACATTCCGAGAAAAATGCCCACAACGCTAGAGCCATAAAATCCGCCAATAAGAATCAGTAATGCCAAGTTCCGTTTCTGAATCGGAAAAGAAAGAACCAGCATTGGAATCATCATCATAAGTGCTAAACCCGTTCCTGTCCCTTGTAAAAACCGACCAATGCCCATTCCTAAAAAGCTGTTAGAAGCAATACTTACGATAGCTCCTATAAGAAACAAACACATCGAAAGAACATAAGTACTCCTCTCCCCTAGCTTATGTCGAAGAATTGGTCCAAACGGAATACAAAATGCAAAGCTGATAACCCCTATTAAAACCGGTGTTATCGAAATATAAGATTGATTGTTAAACGTTTGTTGGAGAATTTCACGTATAGAATTTAATGACGTGTTTAACATTAAACCAGGACCAATAGCTAAAACTGCCAGTAAGGAAATCCCCCAGTGTTTTTCTATTTTCATACTACAATTCCTTTCTGCCTTTCATGATTGTAAAATATCTTTATCTGAACAAACTAAAAAATAAAGCTTCAGTAAGGAAGCTTTATTTTATTTTCTAAACCTGCCACTCGAATTGGCCCTAGAAGGGTTAAACGGGTTAATTTATCAGCCATAAATGCAGGGCTAAATTTCATATCGCTTTCTAACCAAGAACAAATGACACCTATATGAGCTGATGTGATATAGCTAATCAGGATATCTTTAGGAATATCCAGTCCATCCTCTGCTTCTCCAATCGAAGAGATTAGCTCTCCGTACACTCTTTTCTTTACAATTTCCGTCATATGACTTCTGAATTGAGGCAATCCTCGGTCACTTAGCATGACTTTAAAATAATCCGCGTGTTCGTAGATGAATTCAAAAAGCTTTAAAAAAGAAACAGACTCATCTTTTTCTTTCACTTCTGAGGAAGCCTCGTTATTTTGTTTAGGCTTTACCTGCTCTATTAGCTCTTCTAAAACTTCATTCATGATCTGAACAAGAAAGTCTTGCTTATCTTGATAGCGTAAATAAAAGGTTCCTCGCGTTAACTCCGCTTTTTCCGTAATTTCTTGAATCGTAATGGACGTGACATCTTTCTCCTTAAGAAGTTCGACTAAAGCGTCTCTTAAGTATTTATTTGTTCTTTTTATCCTAGGATCTACTTTTGTTTTTTTAGACATAGTTGATCTCCTTGTATCACTTTTATTAAGACATACGGTGGACTGTTTAAACTATCCTGTATCATCAGCATATATTCTATACATAATGTAAACTAATGAACATTATGTATATTAAGTCTCACAAAGTATAGCCAATCTGTCAATATCAAAAATTGGGTAGGGTTAAAACATTCCATTGTTAGAGATGGATTGCGTGAAATCTTTTGTAAAAACATTCAAAAGAAATGGTATTAGAAATGAAGGAATAGTAAAAATTGATATTATGGAGGTGTTTTCTTATGAAAAAGTTTGAAGTAACGTTTCATTTAATCAATGGTGAAATCAGTCATATAGTTGAAACTAAATCACTTATTCGTGCAAAGAACTACATACAATATAGATTTGAAGATAAAAGTAAAGTATTGGACTTAGCAAATGACTTGGTACTCGTTAAAAGCAGCGTTCAATACTTTACCGTAGCTGAAAAAGAATAAGTAACTTTGTAAAAGGACGTTATCTTCGAGAGTAATGTCTTTTTATATTGAATGGGATGAATAGTCGAGTATGAATTGCTTGTTACACCGCTGCTGATTTCCGTCCAAGGCTTCGCTTTCTCCAGGAGTCTGCGCCTTGCCTCTAATCACCAGCTAGAAGCACCTGCATACACAAAGCCTACGTTCTCACAATAAAAAGATCCGAACAGTTTATCGTTCGGACCTTCCTTCCACTAAACTAAACTACTTTTAAGCTCTTTTCTCGCTACTTTTTCACCCAGTTGTCATTACTATCTTTTTTGTACTTTGTTTTTACTGCATTCCAAGCGACTTTATGAGCTGTAGCTTCTTCTTTATATTCGTCACTAGCTGAGTTAAATGCTTCTTTATAAATTTCCTGAGCATGATGAGGAAGGTTATCTTTTACTCCATCAGGCAATTCTTTTAATGAATTGTAGGGCATATAGTATTCCTCCTTGAAAACGTCTTTTACTACTGATTTACCTGTTTTAAGGGGGTATAAACATTTAATTAATAATGAAAATGAATGCCTCTTAAGCTAATTATAGTGAGGCATTTTGTCAATAAGTTATATATAGGATGATGTAATGTAAAAAGCAACCCAACCAAGGAATGTATATAAACTGTCATTTTAAAAAACAGTTCTCTATATGGAAATTAATGATATAATTACCTCTAACTGTATAAGAGGTGGTTTTGTTGATAGAAAATTTAATTGGAGGAACACTACCGTTCTTTCCTTCTAGGGAAACAATAGTTGCTAAAAAGAAACTTAGTCTATTACGTAAGCAAGAATGGTTTAGAACTGCTTATGGAACGGAAACTATCTAAAACAATCGGGTTAAAGAATTTATAGCCAGCTTTGACGTAGAGTATTTGCTGAATGATACTAATGAAATAAGATTATTCTGTCAGAGATTAGATGAGCTTCTTAAGGAAGAACAGCTTAGTTAAGAAAGGATCTACGAACTATGAAAAAATCGAATACAGATCACTTACTTTGGAACATGTTAAAGCTGTGGATTTCTATACCTAGAAATATTCGTGTAGCATTTCTTTGGGCTTTTATTTTAGGGATCTCTTACTTTAGTTGGGTCAAGCTAGCCCACAGATTTATTTAGCTTTGCTACCTTTCGGATCGTTTTTGTTGCAAAATAATCTATAGGCATTATTTAACTTGAAAAAGATAAGAAAAGTTTATTGTAAAGGGATAGATTAATATGGCTGTAAATATTATCTTTAATCCATTTTTGGCTTTAATAGTCCTTATTATAGGGATATGGATGGCAAGTTTGGTCAACCTATTGTTTGGGTTAGTAGCAATTTTGGGAGGTTTGTTATTAGGGTTCTCTACCTTATTCAAAAACGGTATAACAATGAATAAAAAGTCAAAGGTTCTACTTTTTGCATCTTTTGTTTTTCTGTTGAGTTTATTCTCATTAGCTTACTTGGTTGTATCAGTCTTTATCTTTCATTTCTAAAGACACTTTAAATGAATAAACAAATAAAAGGATCTTGTAAACTAAGATCATTTTTTGATTATGGTATTCTTTCGTCTTTCTTTTTAGATATTGAAGACAACGCTATGAAGATTGGGATTATGAATATATAGTTCTCTTTAGATACTCCCAACGTTAATAAAATCATCAAGCCTATTAAAGCTCCTAAAATCATTCTGAAAATAGTACTTATCTCCATTTACTTAATAGTTCCATTTAGATTATCTTCTGCTTTTTTTATAGGTTTATATACAAAGACGTGTAAAGATAATCCTATAACTGCAGTAACGTTTAAAATAATACTCAAAATTGGTAACGCCCATTCAAAAAACGCAGGTAAATGTCCGTTCATACTTATTATAGACATATTAACTCCAATTATTAATATGGAAATTAACAAAGGCAAATTTTTAATCAATGTAATTCCTCCTATACATTATCTCTTTGATTTTACCATAAGAAGAAATAAATGTATTTACAACTTTCAATTTCAAAGGAATTCCTAATACGTTAACTAGGATCGCTTACTTAACTTAAAACCATACGTTACTATACATCTACTAATTTTCGTATATTTTCTTTTTTTGTAGTGCTATATTATTATTTGTGACTTCTTTTTGAAAAATAAAATTTTGACCCTATTGCTGTTCGCAGTACAGTTTATTAGTTAAAGGAGAATTGTATGTATGACCTGTTTGATAGGCAAGTTACACCCATACCGCCGGACTATTATCACCGTTTTAATTATCTTTGCTGGAATGTATCTTTACTATTTTTTCAGTAGTCAACCACACCTTACTGGTCAATCACCAAGTAAAGTATGGAAAGCCGAATATACACGTTCTGATACATATTGGGAAGGAACTCTAAAGTGCTTATCTGAAGATGCTATTACATTACATAGGTTTAGTATTATAGAGAACGGTAAAAAGGTGGACTATTCTCCTCATAACGATATGATTTTTCAGCAACCCTTTGACTTCATGTCTTTAGGTGACCGTCCACAAAGGAATGAGACTTATAAAGTTCAAATAGAATGGAAGGATTCTAAAGGGACTCATAAAGAAACCTTTCCATTAGAACGATCATATAATCCTTTTTAGAGACATGTATTTACCCAAGAGATTAGTCGCTGATAACATAGTTCAATTTAAGGAAACAAGAAGACCCGAAAAATAAAAAACTCAACTGAATATACTATTAAAGGAGAACTGCCTTGAGTCGCTTTATAAAACTAGTTGTTACATCCCTTTTATCTACTGCTATTTTTAGTGCTGTCTACGGGATAATCAGCTTAACACCTGAAAGTGAAAAAGAACCTAATATTTATTACTTCAGCTTTACAGATACATTCGTATTTACATTCATGTATACTTTACCCGTTTATATAGTTGTTGGAATTATTTGTTCCTATCTAATTGATATGCTAGCACATAACATGCAGACAAGAAAAATGTACTTTTCTAAGCTATTAATGTACTCGTTAGCAGGAATAGTTCCTGGTTTAGCATTTTACTTTCTGTTTGAAGGAATTCAGTTAGATTATCAATTGTTATTTTATTTTTTTGCTCTAGGTATTCTTGCAGCTAATACTTTTTATCATACTTTGCTACTTATAAATAAGGTTTTTAACAGAAAGAAAATTTAATTAAGGTTTGCTTTTGCTTCTAACGCAAACGTACATTATGATACAGAAGGATTTTCATATATATTATAAAAAAGAATAATTTCAGAAAGAGGAAAATGTGTGAAACGTAGTCGTTTGTTGCTTTTATCGTTAATGAGTAGTTTGCTAGTTATTCTAGTATCATTGTTCCAGTGGGATCTGGTGGATATGATAACGGAATTTTTAATGTTACCTGTTTGGTTATTTGTCTATGCCTTTTTTATCATCATAACTGTATGGGCATTGATTCACCTTTTTAAAAATAGAAAGTGGCAGCCGTTTGTTATTCAGCTCATCACTATCGCATTATGGTTCTTCTTTCCCTTTACTCAAGTCAACTTGGATTTGAACTTTAAAATCCACCAGAATAAAAGAGAAGAAGTTGCGGCTAAAATAAAAAATGGCGTGATTAAACCTAACGTACCCGATAGTCCATCTCTTATTCAATTGCCAAAAGAGTATACTCAATTGTCTAAAGGCGGAGGCGACATTGAAGTAGAAATAAAAGGAAAGTCGACATCAATTCTTTTCTTTACGTACCGCGGGATGCTAGACAATTTCTCAGGATTTGTTTATGACCCAAATGATCATAAACCTTCAAAAAGCGATTTTGACGGAGATTTTAAACAGATAGAAAAAGTACATAAGAACTGGTATTATGTATCTTCTTATTAAAAATAGATACTGCTTAAAAACTGGCCCCAAATCGTTAGACACTGTCTGACAATTGGGGCCGGTTTTTAATTTTCATTCTTTAATTCAAGCTCTCTACTTCAGAATACCGTTTTTTATCTACACGGTCAAAGTAAGCTTGTTCAAGAATTTGCATATAATCAGCCTCGGTAATTAAGCGGACGTTACTTGGCGTTGAGTTGTTTTGCATAGCCAACTTTACAATGCCCGGAAAGTCTTCTTTCTTTACACCCTCTAGCTCTTTTAATTTAGGAATATTTAATGATTCTGTTAATTCTATAATTCCTTGAATTAATTTTTCAACAGCTATTTCATCTGAATCTGAATCTTTGGCAAAACTCATATACCTTGCTAATTTAGCATGCAGCTGCTTATTCTCCATAGAATTAAATTTTAATACATATGGTAAAAATACTGCGTTAGCAACTCCATGCGGGGTATCATAAAGCCCTCCAAGCGCTTCTGCTAAGCAGTGTACCGAAGCAACATCTGCAGATCCGAAACACAAGCCAGCTAAGAGACTTCCTTCCAGCATATCTTGACGAGCCGCTTCATTTTTACCATCGCGGAAAACGATAGGTAATGCCGAAACAATCGTTCTCATTGCTTGAGCCCCAAGCGCTTGTGATATAGGATTTGTTACTTTACACGTATAACCTTCAATCGCATGAACGAGGGCATCAATGCCAGTCGCAGCCGTAACAGAAGGCGGAAGACTTAATGTTAGTTCAGGATCAAGAATCGCCAAGACAGGTCTTAATGTACTATGTTTGAGCGTCATTTTTCGATGTGTAGATGCCTCGGTAATAACAGCAGAACGAGTAACCTCTGATCCTGTACCTGAAGTAGTTGGAATACAAACCACTGGTGCGATGTTTGAATACAGAAGTCGGCCGTCTGCATAGTCAGATGGTTCTCCGCCGTTTGGACCGCACAGCGCAATAGCTTTTCCTGTATCCATCGCACTCCCGCCACCAATGGCCACAACTGCCTCCGCACTAAAGTCACGGAATAACTTAGCACCTTCCAAGCAGTTCGTATCTCGAGGGTTTTGTTCAATTGAATCAAATACCAGCACTCGGTAACCAGAAGCCTCCAAGGCAGTTACAATTGGTGAAACTAATCCCGCACGAACCACACCAGGGTCACTCACGACTAAAATTGATGAACCGATATTTAAAGATGTCAGCATTTCTGGTAATTCTCTAGCTTTCCCCATTCCTACCTCAATTCGAGTAGAACAAAAATAGTTATAAGATTTCATTTATACCCCTCCCGTTGTCTAAAATCAAATACATACCTTAAGAAGCACTATTTTTTAAAATTTCATCATGGCCGGTAAGCTTACTTGTTCCATTCTGAAGCTAATATCCCCATAAAATATGTATCTACGTACTTCCCATCCACATAGGCATGGTTTCTTAATTTTCCTTCGGTAACAAAACCAATTTTTTTATACAATGCAATGGCCTGTTCGTTTATTCCTCTTGTGGTTAAATAGATTTTATTTAGACGAAGCTGTTTAAACCCTAGATCAATCATTTGCTCCATAGCCATTCGACCATATCCGTGACCTCTAGATTCTGAAGATAGGAGAATTCCTATACTAGCTCTTCCATGTCCATGGTCTATATCCTTCAGAAATACCCATCCAACTAATTCTTTTTTATCGTTTTCAATTCCTAAAATTAAATCGTTGTTCATTCTTTTCTTTTCTACTTCTTGTACTACCTCTTCATAAGTTAAAGGTGTTCTGCCTATCATTCGTATTGCCCGTTCATCATTTAACCATTTATGTAAGTATTGAATGTGAGTAGTTTCAAATGGCGTAAGATGTATTCTTTTTGTACTCATTGATTTATCTTCTCCTTTTAAAAAGAGTTAACCACAAATTACAATTCATTCCATACTTGATTCCATAAATGTTGCTGACAAAGGTAAATGTGTATTTCTACTTACGATATACAACAGCCAAATTAAAATAAGTAGGTGCATAATTGAATCAAGCCATTAATCTGTTTAAATAGAACACTTTTGTATGTAATTCTGGAATCAATAAAAAAACCCTTTCTTACATTTTACGTATAGTTAATCTTTGTCTTTAATTAGGGTTAATTCATCGGTTTGAGATATTAAATCAATTATCTTATTTCCTTTTTCATAATAAGTAGAGGCTCCTTCTCGGTCCCTTTCCTTCCATCCTTTTGATTTAATCACTAATTTATATCCTGGCGGGATGCCGTTTTCTTCAGAAGCTTTAGACCAATCATACATGTTTACACGTTCTTTTCCTTTTACTAACTTTGCATTTTTAGGGACAGGGAAACCGAAAAATTTATCAGATGGGATATAGGCAAAGAATGTAACAAAATAGAAAATTACCGCTCCCATTAGTAAAATTCCAGTAACAGTGATCGTCACGGCTTTTTTCAACTTATTGCCCTTCTTTCAATGACATTTTTACAATGAGATGGATCTTATTGCATTAAGATTCCTGTTGTTTTAGATTTAAGCACCTTTTTGTACATTAGTCTTATATAGCTTTTTCAACCAGGAATAAAGAATACATTCGCTAATTATAAAGATAAGAACGCTTATAAACGTAGTCGCTAAAAACTCAAAGACGTTAAGAATAGACATAGAGTGTCCCCACCACCAATATCTAAAATCCATTCCAAACAAAACGAAATGAATAAAAAGAGAAATTGCCTGAACTTCCCCTACTGATCTATGAGATTTTATAATAAGTATCCTTCCAGCAAAGAAACTAATTATAAAAGATAGAATAATAAATACAAAATAAAGAGAACTAGTCAATAAGGCTTCCTGTGGTGAATACATTTCAGCCTCCTTTTTATTGATTATTTTACCATTAATTATAATTAAAGGAAGTTGTTTTTAAGGATTTGCACCTTAAGAAATATTTAAATAGAAAAAGAATCCTTTTGTAGCGTTGTTGACACATTGTTTCTCAAAAAACAGGATCAATTTTTCTCTAATCTAAGGTTGTTCCTTCTGATAAACCCTATTACGTTATTCCGATGTAATAGAAGAAGGATTTTTACTTTTTAAAATAGAATAGTTCCTTAAAGAATCATAAAGGAGTTGATTTCATGTCTAAACAAATAAAGGATAGAAAAGAAATAAAACTTTTGGATTCTCAAATTTATTTATGTGATGAAATTAAAAAGTTGTTGAGGAAAAAAGAAAAAAGAAGTCTAGCCTTTGAACAAGAGTACACAGAACATGATATATTACACATTGCTTTAAACAGATTAATGAGTGAGTTAATCTCTAGACATTAAAAATTTCATCTATTATATTTGATATTATTCGAAATAGATAAGTTTCATATAAAAATAGACAGAATATTTCATCATTATCTTTACTTTGTAAACGCTTTCGTTTATACTAAGTATAGGTTGGATGGCATGAGTGGCTGTCATAGTATTTAGCGTAGGCGGGGCTGATACGAGGGAACAGGACATAGAAGAAATGTCCTTTTTTGTTTGGGCAATATTTCTTAGAAACTAGAAAATATTATAAAATGCTTTCAAACATTTTTTTTATTTAGCATGCCCTATCCAGTCTGGAAATTGAAAACGACCACCTCTTCACAATCAAAAGAGGTAGCTTTTTTTAAAATTGAATGAACAGCAGTCGTTAGATAATGCTTTACTGCATCTTAAGTAAGTTGCTTAATTTAATAAACTGTATTCGTAGACAACATATTCATCGCTTTTTCTAACAGTAAAATATCTTCTTCAACCATTCTTTTCACATCGTCGAGATCAAGTTGAATATATTCTTCTTTTAAACGTTCTAATTCCCTGACAAACAGAGTTCCCGTATAGTACCTATAATTTGTCACTAATATTTATCCCCTTTGTGTGCTCTTAATATATGTAATTCCCCTTTACTTAGATTAACAACCAATAAAAGCAAGATTTTTTCAAAAAAATCCTTCTCTGATGTAGGCAAAGGATTTTTAACTTTATTAGAATAGGAAAAATACGTTATTAATGTGGTCAGATTTGTAGTTTCATATACATACAACGTTTTATCGTTCTACTTTGCTTTTAAATCAAATTTATCTTCTTTACCATTCCATTTTATTGTTATATGAAAAGGAGCGCTGCTGCTTTGAGTCGCACATCCGCTGCAGCTCCCATTTAAATTAATTTTTCCTCCCGTCTCGTCATCCGTACCTGATAATTTGCTTGTTTCCCCTTCCACGACATAAGAAACTTTTCCTACTTTCTCTTTGTCTTTTCCTTTATAGATAATACTGCCTTGTCCGTTTTCAGTATTCTCTCCTTTATTTAAAAGATACAAAGCTTTCCACTGATCCCCTTCCCCTTCAAAACGCACGCTTTCTTCCTTACTCCCACAGCTACTCAATACTAATAAAAGAATAGACATGAATCCTAAAAACAACAAATTTCTTTTCAATTTTGAATCCTCCTACACGGTAAAAAAGCAGCCATATTATCCTATTGGGTAAATTTTTATTACTATCTGGCCTTTTTTTAAGTAATTTAAAGTGAGTTATTTTTCAATATGTTCTCCTGTTATTGGAATAAAACCATTTTTAAATAAAGCGTACCATTCTTCTAGTTCTTTACTCTTTAAAACATTTAATTTATTTACAATGTCCTTCGAAAATTCTAATGCACCGCTTCCATTAGCTGTAATTAGACACCCATCACTAACAGATTGTTTTTCTATATAATTTTCATCCCCTCGATAATTAGGTGCTCCTTCTTTCAAATAAGGTAATGAATTACCTGTATGTTTATTCTGATCAAGAAACCCATAGTTCCCTAAAAAGGTCGTTGCATCACAAATCGCTGCAACCGGAATGTTATGTTCAAAACAAAAGCTCACCAGTTTCTTTACCTGATGATTTTTCTCTTCTCTCCGTCCCGTTCCCCCAGGCATAATTAACATCGCAAAGTCCAGTTTAAAAGGAAAGTCTTTTAGGCTGTAATCTGGAAGAACGGTCAATCCTCCCATTGAAGTTTTAGGGTGTTTGTCGATTGCCATTGTCTGAACTTGAAATCCTGTTCCCTGTTTATTTAACTCAGCTGTCACATAACTGGCTTCCCAATCAGCAAAACCATCTGTAATAAAGACCATCACTTTTTTCATACATACGCCACCCCTAATTCTTCATTAGAAATATAACTAAGTACATGATCAATCACCTATCTTAATTTACCACTTTATATATATAGTGTAAAATAACACCAATATCAAACTATTACGTTTAAGAATATCTACCTATAATTGAGCAATGTTTCCATCTAAATCATGGTTTCTCTTCTTCTATTAAAGGGAATTAAACCCTAAAAGTGAACCTTAAAAGGAGACCAACATGGTTACAATTGAATCAATCATAATAGGTATTGTTTTTATCCTCATTCAATTATACGCATTAACAATTGTCGAACGTTCTCCAATCGGGGAGCAAAAGCTGCTCTCATTATCAGGCGGTGTAGCTATTGCCTACGTATTTATTTATATCTTACCGACGCTTCATAAGAAACAAGAAGAGTTTGGAGGGTCGCTAGCCCTTGATACTGAACTATATTTTCTTGGTCTTCTCGGCTTACTCGTCTATTTTTCGGTGTATTCATTTGCTCAGACAAAAGCAGCCACTCACCTAACGGAACTGACCGTGTACATGGTACAGGCTAGTTTTTTTATGGTTTATTCTTTTATCATTTCTTATGTCGTATTTTCAACCGATGTTAAGCGAGTTGAATCAGTATTTTACGGACTGGCTATCAGCCTTCATTTTATCGGGTGGTCTTACCATCTAGGAAAAAAACATAATCGCTTACACAAAACTAGAGGTCGCTATATGCTGGCCGGAGCAACTTTTCTTGGATCCATTCTGGGCGTCTTCGGTCCCTCATCCGGCTTGCTTATCGAGTCGATGATTGCTTTTAGTTCAGGTGCAATGTTATTTAACGTGATCAGTAAAGAACTTCCTTATGAAAAACATGCGCATTTGCCTACCTTTTTAATCTCATCTCTTATCTATGCGGCTACAATGATTTCGTTAAAAGCTTTTTTCAATTGGTAGCTGCGTGCGCGTGTTTTCACAAAACAAAAAGAGCAGCCTTAAAGGTTGCTCTTTTAAAATATGGTTTTTATCACTAGATATACTGCAGCAATCGATGCAAGAACGATAAGTACATTCAAAATGCGATGTTGAGTAGCTAAGTGGCCTCGCTTCATTTCTGCACGAGTCAATGGTTTATTTTCATCGTGATTTCCACTCACTCTATTACATCTCCTATCCTGTTTAGTTATTGGTTCTGGCAATTTAAGCAATAAGCTGATCTTTGTCAGCTGCTTCTTCCTTTTTTATCTTCCCTCTACATAAGATATAGAAAACACTAAACATAACAATCGACCAAATAAGATTAGCTCCTGGCTCAGTGTTAGCTACCTTAAACAAACTCGGTATAGATCCGAAAACAGAATCGTCCGTTGTAAGGAACAGAGCGAGAAACATGTTGTTGGCTGCGTGTGCGCCAATGGTAATTTCTAAGCTTTTTGTTTTAATCGCGATATATGTAAGAGCAAAACCAGCTACAATATAATCTAGTCCCACCAATATAATGGATTTATTCATTTCAGGATTAGCAAAATGTCCTATAGAGAACATTAGTCCGACAATAATCGCAAGTAAAATTGGACGCTTCACTTTCTTACTCACCCATTGAAGAAGAAGCCCTCTAAAAAACAGCTCCTCTGTTGTTGTTTGAATAGGTACTAACAAAAGCGTAATCAGTACTAACAGGCTATACTCTTTTAAACTTACATGATTCCATGAATAATCCGAGTGGTTAAACACGACATCAATTAATTGTGAAACGATTAGTAACAGGCTAAAAGCTCCAAAAGACCATATTACTTTCTTCCAATTCACACGTTTGTTAGCAGTGATTAATGATTTCATTTTTCGTTTGTGAATAAAACGAATCCCGATCCATAAACCGAAAATCCAGCATATGTACATAATATGAGACAACAGAAAATCAAGATTAGCATTGATTCCTACAGCTACTCCGCTATCAAAATCAACATATGATTTTCCACTTTCATCAGCTGCAACCATTATCATTTCAGCAATAATATAAATAACTGATCCTAACAGCATAAACACAGAAGCAAGGATTGTTGTACTTACATAACGCTTCCAGCTATTTTTTCCTTCTTCCACATTTAAATAGTTTTTCATTTTATTCTTACTCCCTCAGCCTTCTCTTCTCAATTACATCGTTCTTCTCTACTTCGTTGTTGTCTAGGCAGTGTAAAAATCTATTAGGACCGGAAGTCCTGCAATTATGTTAACTACCGCCTGCTTTTTACCTTTGAAGATAAGGAAATAGACTGACAATATGAAGAAATCACAACTCTACCCATTACCTCTTTATATAAAATTTAGCGTCTTAAAAGCCGTTAAAAAACAGCTTCTTCTAAAAGAAGACTCGACACCAAGTCATCGTTAACCTTTATATCCTGCTCATATGTGCCCGCATACACATAATTTTGAAGAAAATACTTGCTACTCAAGAATATATATCCTAGAACAACTAAAATAAATATTTTTTTCAACATCGTCCTCACCTTTTTATCCAAAGTTTTCCCCTCACGGATGCTACCACAACCGCTAAGGGCTTATCTATAAACAGCTTTTCATTTTTTAAAATTAGCTACCATTCTATCCAACATCGCAAAATGTATATAAGTTACAAATATATTACATTATTATTACAAATGTAACAATTACATTATAACTAAGAAAAAGAGGATAATCAATATGAAGTGTTCAGTAAGACTAATAAAATTGCTAGATTAATATGATGCGTGTAAATAAATCAAAAACATGTTGGAAAAGACGTTTGTTATTAAACAGGAATATTTAAAGAACAAAAAAAGCAAACTCCCTACCATTAGGAGTTTGCTTCTTTTATTTAAGAGTTTTTATAACCTCTTTCATCTTGACACTCTTCTAAAGGAGTGATTAGATATATATATGTTAACTTTTTTAAAAATAAAGTTAACTTATTTTATCGTCGGTGGTGAGAGTGTATTGTATTGGGAAGAAGATATTAAAAGAGAACTTGCCTATTTAGATGAAATTTTTCAAAAACGGCACCTTGTTACGACAGAATTTGCTGAAGAACCATGGCTTACAGTCAATGGACGTAAAATGTTAAACCTTGCCTCTAATAACTATTTAGGCTACGCAGGAGATAAGGGGCTGAAGAAAACAATGAGTGATGCTGTGATGACGTATGGAGTAGGAGCAACAGCTTCACGCTTAATAGTAGGAAATCACTCTCTTTATGAGACAGCAGAAAGAGCACTTGTTAATTGGAAGAAAGCTGAGGCAGGACTTATTATCAATAGTGGTTATAATGCAAACCTAGGAATCATCTCAGCCTTGGTTCCGCGTAATGCCTTCATCTTCAGCGATAAGTTAAATCATGCAAGTATCATTGATGGAGCCCTACTGAGCCGTGCAAAACTGCAGCGCTATCGCCATAACGATATGAACCACCTAGAAAATTTATTAAAAAAAGTTCCCTTAGAGTCACGGAAGTTAATTGTAACAGATACTGTTTTCAGCATGGATGGTGACTTTGCCAAGCTCAAGGAACTTGTTAAATTAAAAGAGCAGTATAACGCACTATTAATGGTTGATGAGGCTCACGCAAGCGGTGTATACGGAAAAAATGGTGAAGGATATGCGCATTTTCTTGATCTGCAAGATAAAATTGATATTCAAATGGGAACGTTTAGTAAAGCGCTGGGCTCATTTGGAGCTTATGTTACTGGAAAACAGTGGCTCATAGATTATTTGAAAAATAGAATGCGAGGATTCATTTATTCAACTGCTCTTCCCCCTGCTATACTCGGTGCAATAACGGCTGCGATTGAAAAGGTGCAACAAGACACAGAGCGTCGCGCACTTCTTCAACAACATGCACTATTTTTTAGAAAAGCACTTACATACGAAGGATTCAACACGTGCAAAAGTCAATCTCAAATCATTCCAATTTTGACGGGAGAAAACAAAAGAACAATGCAGTTTGCAGAGCGTTTACAGAAAGAAGGAATTGCTGCTATTGCAGTTAGACCCCCTACTGTTCCTGAAAATAAAGCAAGAATTCGTTTTACTGTAACAGCAGACCATACTCGCGAAGATTTAGAGTGGGCCATAAGAAAAGTTTCTCTAATTGGAAAAGAAATGAGTGTGATCCAATGAAACAATCCACTATCCTAATATTTCCGGGATGGGGAATGGAAAAAGCAGCGTTTCACCCAATCATAAAATCATTATCTACTATATGTAACGTTTTGTGTATAGACTGGAGAGGTGTAAAAGAACTAAGTGACTTTAAAGAACGAGCAATCCAATTGCTTACTTCTACTCAAGGTACTGTTTATTTAATGGGCTGGTCATTAGGTTCCCTTATAACGCTTGAACTTGCAAGTTTATACCCTAACAAGATAGAAGGACTCATATTAATTGGCGGAACTAGTCGCTTTACAAACGACGTGCATAATACATTTGGATGGGAGCAGCGCATCGTTGAACGTATGAAAAAACAGCTACAGCGCAATAAGGAAAAAACACTTACTGCATTTTATAACGCTATGTTCACTAAATCTGAAAAAGAAGAAGAATTTCATCATCAATTTATGGAAGTTGTTCAGCGTGATTATCAAGGAGATAGTACGCACTCCCTCCTTACAGGGCTGGATTATTTACTTCAAAAAGATGTTAGAATGCAACTCAATCAAATTCAAACTCCTTGTTTGTTGATCCATGGAAGAGATGATCAAATATGTTTACCTGAGTCTTCTTCTTTCATAGCTGAAAGAATTGGTGGAAAAGCGCAGCTGTGCATTCTAGAAAAAGCTGGTCACATTCCTTTTTTTACGAAGCCTCAGCACTGTACGCAACTTATAGAAAAATTTCTCGAAAAGGAGCTCATTTATGATTAATAAGCAACTTTTAAAGAAAAGATTCAATAATCATGCTAAAACTTATGATGCTTATGCCGATGTACAAAAAAGCATGGCAAACCAGTTAATAGATCAGCTTTCCACCACTTTCTTTAACCAGAAAATAGCTATTCTTGAAATTGGCTGCGGCACGGGTTATTTAACACAATTATTGTGCGAAAAATTTCCTAAGGCTGCTATTACAGCAGTTGATTTGTCATCAGGAATGATTGAGTTAGCAAAGAAAAAAGTAATGGAAGATCGAGTTTCTTTCATATGCGGAGATATCGAGGAACTAAGTATAGAAAGACATTATGACCTTATTATTTCGAATGCAACATTTCAGTGGTTTAATAGTCTTCATACGACAATAAAAAAATTGTATAAACAACTTAAGCCTACAGGCAGCCTGCTATTTTCGACCTTTGGTAGTCGTACATTTCAAGAGCTTCATTCATGCTACAGCCATGCGAAACAAAAGCTCGGTCTTTTCAGTAATAGTTCACCTGGCCAATCGTTTTTTTCTCTTGAAGAGTTGTCTCAAGTTTGTGAACAAGCATTAGTTCCGTTGAGAGAACATCCATTTAAACTATCAAAAATGGAGAAACTAGAGGTTCAATACTTTCCGACGGTTCAGGCATTTTTTACATCAATAAAAAAGATTGGAGCAAGTAACAGTAACGAGGAAAACTACTGTCAACGTCCTTCGTTTTTTCGTGAATTAATCAACCTATATGAAAATGATTATCGTAATGAGAACGGAATAAAAGTAACCTATCATTGCTTAATATTTAATGTTACAAAAACGATCCAATAGCTAATCCTGCCCTGGCTACTCTCTAGAAGTGATGGATTGCCCCCAGTAAAAAAGGGTACTCTTCTATTTAGAAAAGTACCCTTAAATAATCAATTAAATTTAATTAACTTACTGTTTTTTAGAAACTAGCTCAATAATATTTGTTATACCTTGCTCGTTGTATCCTGTTTTTAATAACTGTATTTGACCACGTTCAGATAAATTTGTAAAAATGATTGGTGTAACAAGTGATTTAGCATTTTCCTTAATGTAGTTTAGGTCTATTTTTAAAAGCGGGGTTCCTTGTGTAACCTTTTCTCCCTCTTTAATTAGACATGTAAACCCTTTCCCATTCAAGTTCACTGTTTCTAACCCTACGTGAATTAATAACTCTAGATCTTGATCTGTTTTTAGACCTATGGCATGTTTTGTAGGAAAGATGCTAACAACCTCCCCATTGATAGGAGAAACAAGAGTATTATTAGTTGGTTCGATGGCAAAACCGTCTCCCATCATCTTTGAAGAAAAAACAGCATCAGGGACTTCTTCTAGAGGCACAATATATCCATCAAACGGAAGTTTGAATGCGCTTCCTAAAGTTGTATCGTTCATTTCTTTTTTCTCACCTGTTGCAGCAACTTCAGTTTTTGTCTTCGCTTCAGGTACTTCTTTGTTATTAGAGCCTTCTGTAATAGCCTCTTTTGGTATGCCAAATAAATATGTGCAGATGAATCCTCCAGCATATCCTGCAAGTAAGCCAATGATATATTTCAGCCATAAACCGTGAGCAATTAATGGAATTAATGCTAGGCCAGATGGACCGATAGCAATGGAACCAACGTTTCCGAACATTCCAATTACGGCTCCTCCAATTCCTCCACCGATACAAGCAGTAATGAATGGGCGTCCTAATGGAAGAATAACTCCATAAATAAGTGGTTCTCCAATACCTAATATTCCGACAGGAAGAGCCCCTTTAATAATGGTAACAAGTGATTTATTTTTACGACAACGAATCCAAAGTGCTAAAGTTGCACCTACTTGTCCAGCACCAGACATGGCAAGAATCGGAAGCAAGATGGTCATACCAGCTGTGTTAATCATTTCAATATGAATAGGGATTAATACTTGATGCAGACCTAGCATCACCAATGGTAAAAATGCCACTCCTAGTACAAAACCTGCAAAAACCCCTCCACGTTCAAGTGTCCAATCTATTCCACCAATTAAATTACTAGAAATTAGACCTGCAAAAGGCATAATAAAGAAAATCGTTAGTAATCCGACAATCAGAAGAGCAATTGTAGGTGTAACAATAATATCGATTGCATCGGGAATAAATCGACGTAAGAATTTTTCTAAAGATGAGAGTAACCATACAGCAATCAAAACGCCGATAACCCCGCCTTGCCCAGCAGTTAAGGGCTGATCGGTAAAGATATTCATAATAGGAAACTCTTCTGTAACTCCCGTTAAAAGGGTAATACCTCCAATAACCCCACCTAGGGCCGGAGTAGCACCAAACTCTTTTGCTGCGTTAATACCTACATAAATAACTAAATAGCTGAAGATTGCATTTTTAATCACATTAAGAATCGTAACGTATTGTTGCCAAGTGTCTTTATCAAGGTCTCCCGCGGTTATGCTATTGGCTAAAATCGAAGCAATGCCAGCTATTAAACCTGCGCCTACGAAAGCTGGAATGAGAGGTATGAAAATGCTTCCAACTTTCCGTAAAAAATTTTTAAATGGCGTATTGTTTTTCTTTTTTAGCTCAGATTTCATATCTGCACCTTTTGACGTCAAACCTTCAGATGAAGCTTTTTCTTGTGAAGGAGCTTCAGAATCTTCTTGAAGTACAATACCAAATTGTTCAGCAACTTTCGTAACTACTCCTGGTCCTAAAATAATTTGATACGTATCATCATCGACAACCCCTACCACTCCTTTCACTTGTTTTATACTCGCTTCATCAATTCTATTATGATTCACTGGGGTGACTCGGAGTCTTGTCATGCAGTGTGTATAATTCGCTATATTAGAACTGCCTCCAAGAGCTTGAAGCAGTTCTTTAGCTGTTTGATGATGTTTACTCATAGTTGTTCCCATCTCCCTTATATTTTCGCTACTTAATTAACGATTGCTTGACGGATAAATCCTTGGGTTTGTTCTAAACGATGTAAAGATTCCTCGTATGAAAGGCCTGTTAAAATCATGACTATAGCAAGCTTAGAATTACAATTTGCTTTTGCTAAGTACTCTTCTGCCGTATCATACGTGCATGAAGTTGCTTCCATCACAATTCGTTTTGCGCGCTCTACGAGCTTTTCATTCGTCAACTGCACGTCTACCATTAGATTTCCATAAACCTTTCCGATACCTACCATAGAAGCTGTCGAAAGCATGTTACAAATCAATTTTTGTGCTGTTCCAGCTTTCAAGCGAGTAGAACCTGTTAATACTTCAGGACCATTTACTACTTCAATTGCAATATTTGCTACTTTTCCAATATCAGAACTTTTATTGCAACTAACTGCTACTGTCTGAGCTTCAATTGAGTTAGCATATTCTAATGCTCCAATGACATAAGGTGTACGACCACTTGCTGCAATCCCCACAACAATGTCCGCCTTAGTAAGTCGAATGTTTTGTAAGTCTTCCATGCCTAACTCTTTACTATCTTCTGCTCCTTCTACTGCTTTAATAAAGGCTTTTTCTCCGCCGGCAATTAAGCCTACTACTTCATCTGGACTTGTACCAAATGTAGGCGGACACTCAACAGCATCAAGCAAACCAATGCGGCCACTAGTTCCTGCACCTATATAAATAAGGCGCCCCCCTTGTTTCTTAGCTTCTATAATAGCTTCTACAGCTTGCGCAATAGAAGGGAGTTCTGTTTTTATCGCACTCGCAACTTTTCCATCTTCTTCATTCATGGTTGTAAGGAAATCCAAAATAGACATTTCATCTAGATTCATTGTTTTTTCGTTACGTGTCTCAGTAGTTAAATGTTCAAGCATTACTTATCATCCTATCTTTGTTTTTGTTTGAAATCGTTCTCAAGTACAGAATAACGTCTTTGAAATTAAATTTCAACAATTATTTTAAAATGTTAAAATTTAATTTCAGAAACTATAGTAATATGTGACTTTGGACAAACATCATATGCCTGAATTTTAGTAAATAAGACAACTCTCGCCGTATAAATATCAAGCATGTCTTATATCAATAATGACTCCTTCCCTCCTGCAGCAAGGATTTTTTTTACATACGTTCCTATTAAAATCATTATTTTCATCCCTATATAGAAACTACCTTATGTTAAATGAGTAAAAAAGCGAAAAATTTTCTATTTTTTAGAACAGAATAGTTCCTTAAAAGGTTATAAAGGAGCCGAACTCATGTCTAAACAAATGGAAGATATAAACGAAATAAAGCTTTTAGATTCCCAAGTTCACTTATGTGAGGAGATTAGAAAATTGTTAAGAGAAAAAGAAAAAAGAAATCTACCTTTTATACAGGAATCTACAGAACACGATATCGTGCACATTGCTTCAAACAGGCTAATGAGTGAATTAATCTCTAGACACTAAATATATAGGAGCGCATTCATCAAGCAGACGAATAACTAATGACAAAGCAATCTGGATGCTACTAGACTGCTTTACCCCTTTCTGAAATCCGTTTTATGTTTATATCATGTATCTTAAAAAACAGAAAAAACAAGAAGGATCTCATAAGAATAATGCGTTTATCTATTTATTCTTCGTGCGGACAAATGATTGGATATTTCAAACTCAAATTACTAATAATACCGTTACATGTCTTTTGCGTAAAAGGAGCTAAGTAACGATGGAACTGAAAAGAATAATAGGCGTCACCTTTTTATCAAGCGTTATCTTATTTTCGGGACCTTTATCACTGGTCAATGCATCAGTAGATGATTCTAAAATGACTGTAAAACATTCAGTGAAAGAAGAGCTGCCCAATATAAAGATTTTGGCCACTGGAGGTACGATTGCAGGTTCTTCTGAAAGCAGCACAGACACAACTGGATATGAATCAGGAGCTCTTAACATTAAAACAATTATTAAAGCTGTTCCTCAGTTGAAAAAGCTAGCGAATGTAAGCAGCGAACAGGTCGTAAATATCGGAAGTCAAAATATAACTAACAGCATTTTATTAAAGTTAGCCAAACGAATTAATACACTATTAGCTTCTAAGGACGTTGATGGAGTGGTCGTGACACATGGATCTGATACGATGGAGGAAACGGCTTATTTTCTAAATCTGGTAGTAAAAAGTGAAAAACCGGTGGTTGTGGTTGGTTCAATGAGACCCGCTACCGCTATAAGTGCAGATGGACCGCTAAACTTATATAATGCAGTGAAAATTGCTTCTACAAAAGACGCACGAAATACCGGCGTTTTAGTAGCGCTCAACGATCGAATTGGTGCAGCTCGTTATATAACAAAAACACATACAACGGCAGTAGATACGTTTAAATCCCCTGAACAAGGATATGTAGGAGAAATAGCTGGAGATAAGGTAATATTTTATAACAAACCAACTCGCAAGCATACAACACAATCAATATTCGATGTATCAAAATTAGATAAGCTTCCTCAAGTAGATATCATATATGGGTATCAAAACGATTCTAGGAACTTTTATGACACAGCCGTAAAAGCTGGAGCAAAAGGAATAGTCGTTGCAGGAGCAGGAAATGGACTGCTATCCGATGCTGCCCTAACAGGTGCTAGAGATGCGGTAAAAAAAGGCGTAGTTATTGTTAGATCTAGCCGGGTAGGAAGCGGAGTTGTGACACATGAAGAATCAGATGATAAAGATACGTTTGTTACATCCGATTCGTTAAATCCACAAAAAGCCCGTATTCTTTTAATGCTTGCTTTAACGAAAACGAAGGATCCTAAAGAGATTCAAGAATATTTTAATGAGTATTAATAAAAAACTGTTTATACCGCTGTTGATTTCCGTGCAAGGCTTCGCTTTCTGCGGGCGGCCGGTGAGCCTCCTCGTCACTTCCGCTCCTGCGGGGTCTCACCTGTTCCGCTTTTTCCGCTGGAGTCTTCGCCTTGTCCTCCAATCAACCGCTAGAAGCACCTACATATACGAAACTCACGTTCAGATTTCCCTTTAACTAACATACTTTTATCTCAGCCTCTTTGAATTAAGAAAGAAACCATCAGCAGGTCCCTTATTCATTTCCCCAGTTCTTGCTTTCCATAATTAAATGATTTGAGGTGCCGTCTAGTACACGCCACACCAAAGTCTTGCCTTCTATATCCTTTAACTCGATAATGCCCTCTAGCTTATTGGTGTTCACATGGACGCGTCTCTCATTTATTCTTTGCGCACTTTTTAACCTTGTTCCAAATGTTGCAGGACTTTCTTCCGTTAGCTTTACAATTACATTTATCATACGTTTGTCAGAAACATAGTTTTCGCTGTTCTCATAGTTCTTATCAGCAGGTTTAATAGCATGTTCTAACCCATTTTCGTACTGACGCCAATCAACAATTAAAAAAACCGCAAATACGAAAGACACTGTGAGCAACAAGCCGTAGGCAATATATCGTTTCATTTACTTTTGCTCCTTTCGCAGGAATAGGTTGTATCAGAAAATAGTATCGTACCACTTTAAAAAATATTCCTTTTTTAAGAAAAAATAAAAGAAGTTATATTTTTTATAGGCCTTCCCTGCTCAAATTGCGCGAACCAAGAGAGATTTGTATACGGCTCATTTTTAGCTGCCACTATTACTTCACCATAAACTAAATTAAAAAAGGTTCCACTCATCAACGTTCAATGAGTAAAACCTTTTTTTGATTATCTGCGGCTAGCTGTGCCTCTGCTTTTTTGCAGATGAGCTTTGTGCCGTATAGCTAACAGGTTACTTTATTACTGAAATACTGCCGTTATGAGTAGCTAGTTTAATGATATTCTTTCCTTTTCCAATAACAGCGTCCCTATCATATTTACTCAGAATATCGACTTTTCCATTGTCCACGGAAACATTAAATTGAACGTTACTTGGTTCTTTTTCCGTCGTAATCTTAATCTTTCCATTGTTCGTTTTAAAGTCAATATCTCGATCAAGTTCTTTTGTTTCAAGAGCGATGCTTCCGTTATGGGTTTCGCTTTCTAAACTACCTTCCACGTTACTCAGCGTTATTTTCCCGTTATTTCCTTTTGCTTGAACCGTTTTTGCTGCAGCATTTTTTATGCTTGTAAGTCCATTGTGTACGCTGGTGTTCAAGTTTTGTGAATCAATGTTCTCTAATTCTACACGTCCATTGTTTGCACGAATGGAAACATCTGCTGCGCGTAACTTTTTAACAGACACATACCCATTGTTGCTGGAAATCCCCAATGAATTATACTGTTTTTCAGGCAGATAAACGTTGACGGTTAGCGGTTTTAATACACTAACAATGTCAAAATTGACCCAGCTGCGCTGTTGTTCATTGTAGGAGATGAAAAGTGTTGAATTTCTAACGGCAGTAGTGAAGTCTCTTTTTATGTTAGGAGATGTTTCGCCTTTTAATGTTACTTTGATATTATCGCCTTTGATAGGGTACACATGAACACGAGTATTATCCGTATCGATGTTTACCTTGGATACTTGATTGCTGTTGATCGTTTTTTCTTTTGAAATAGGTTCAGGATCAATAGCACGATACGTAAGGAGGCTTCCTATAATCCCACCAAGAATGAGAATGCCTGCAAGAATGGAGAGTTTCTTTTTATTCAGCACGTTTTAAACCGCCTTTCACCAGTGATACATTGTATTTTAGATAACGTACAAAGCCTTTTATAGCTAGCTTCGTTACAACTAACATACCTAACATAATAAAATAGCCAATTCCGCAAAATGCTAAAGACATAAATAAATTAAAGAGAAAAAAGCCGCCCCAATGTACAATAGCCTCACCGAGAACTAGAATAGGAGATAGCAAGAAACATAGACCTATGGCCCAAGCTGACAAAATGAAGCCAGCTAATGCAACCGCAGGACCTAGAACAATTATTATATTAAAAAAAGCTAAACCAATTACGGCCCAAGCGGCTCTTAAAATATTTTGAGTTGTTGTCTTAGCTGTTGCTTGCTCAACGTGGTAATCTGCCAGCAATTCTTTAGCTATTTGATTCGGAGAACCTAGCGACGTTACAATTTCTTCTTCTGTTTTTCCTTCTTCTAAGCCAATGGAAAAATGTTCTTCATAATCTTGTAAAATATCTGCACGTTCTTTTGAAGACAATGGTTTTAAGGATTCATTTAATTGCTGTAAAAAACTACTCTTTGACATTGTTCACACCTTCTTTAATTAATTGATTAACACCTCTTGAAAACTCGTTCCACTCATCGACAAGTTCATATAAATAATCTCTTCCTTTATCTGTGAGCTGATAATACTTTCTTGAAGGACCTTCTGTAGATTCTTTTAGGTACGTTGTGAAGTATTCTTCTTTTGTTAACCGGCGCAGAAGAGGATATACCGACCCTTCTGATATTTCAATTTGATCGGAGATTTTTTGAACTAGTTCATATCCATAACGGTCTTTTTTATCAAGCAGCACAAGGACACAAAGCTCTAAAACTCCTTTTTTAAATTGCACGTTCACTGTTCTTCACCCTTTTCTTTTCACAGTCCACTACTGTTTATTGTATAGTACTGATTTATAATTACTTCCTAATAATTACAATATATCACCAGCTATTGTTTATTGCAAGGTACTGTTTAATATTTTTTCAACCTTTAACCATTTTTACAGTCGTAAGGTGTTTTTTATAAAGCAAGATTCAACCTTCTTTTCTAATTAGCTTGTAGATAAAACTATTTTAACGTACCCAAAAGAAAAAGTAGTCTATAGCTATAGACTACATAAACGAAATCCGTCTATGCTATTTCTCCTTAGCCTGTTGGATAAATAAAAAGAAAACCGTTATTAAAATAAAATAAGTTAGAGGTTTTTTGAAAACGTCCCCTCCTAAAGCTAATTGTAATAAAATCCATAAGGCAAATATCACTAGTATGGCTGGTTCCAGTCAGTTGCGGCCTTAGACTATAGGTTTATTTCAGCGTTGATATATAATTGTATTTATTTTTTACTTTGAGTAGATCTTCTTTGCTCAAACTTCTTCTCCTGATAGCGTTGGTAGAACCAAATAGCAATAGCTAGCCAGCAGCCACTAGCAAAATAGCCTCCAATAACGTCGCTAGGATAATGCACGCCTAAGTAAATACGACTAATACCTATTGCTAAAATCATTATAATGCTAATAATGATTAAAAGTGTACGTCCCCAGCGAGTAGAAATATGACGCCAGAGCAAAAATGAAAGGACGCCGTAAACAGCAAAAGCACTCATAGCATGCCCACTTGGAAAGCTATAACCATTGATTTCGATTAATCGATGGAAATCAGGACGTGCACGATGAAAAAGTAGTTTTAGCAGCTCATTGAGGATTGGAGAACCTACAATAATCGCGATAAATAAAATAAGCTCCGTTCGATGTTTTAATACTTTATAGAGAAAAAACAAACTAAAGAGAGAAATAACTGCAACAGATGGCGTAGAGCCAATAAAAGTAAAGCATTTCATAATAGTCGTTAGCCCAGGAGTTTCGAACCCTTGAATCAGCGATATAATAGACCGATCAAATGCGACAATTTTTGATCCACTAATTAAAAGAGCCATCCCACTAAAACAAATAAGGGACAATATGCTTAACATAAAAGCAAGTGTAAATTGAAATTTCAACTTCATCCTAGACACCTCTAATTTCTGTCCTTTATCAAGTTACTTTTGATGAAATGTGATACGATAAGGTCTTTTTATTACTAGGTTTTAATGTTTCTTTGCTTTTGAAGTTAGGAGTATTAAAAATAAGGGCGTTGTTTTATATACACATTTATAGAGAGTTATTAAACAGAGGCAATACAACCGTTACATTTGTTCCTTCGCCTTCTTTACTCTCTATATTAATCGTACCGTGGTACTTTTCAATCCATCGCTTGGCTATAGCCAGTCCTAAGCCAAGTCCTCCTTGTTTTCTGCTCCTTGCCTTATCCACTCGGTAAAATCTATTTAAAATATAAGGTATATCCTCTTCTGGAATTCCAATTCCTTTATCCATTACTTTAAGAGATACTTTTTCATTGATTAGAGAACAGTCTATAACGACCTCTTTCTCTTCCTTCTTAGAATACTTGACTGCATTATCTAACAAAATAATTAGTATTTGTTCTAGATGGCGAGAAGAAATATTCACGTACAGATTTTCATGTGAGTGTCTTATTTTAAACTCATAGTTGTTATACAGTACTTCAAAATTCCTTACAACATGTTGAACAGTGGCCAATACGTTAATAGGTTCAACATCTACAGGATTTATCAGACTATTTTCAGCTCGGGATAGCTCTAATAATTCTTGCACAAGATTCGTTAAACGCTCTACTTCTTTCAGACTGGATTTCAAGGATTTATCTAATACTGCTGTATCATTTTTCCCCCAGCGATTTAACAATGTCAAATGTCCTTGGATAATGGCTAACGGAGTTCTTAATTCATGTGAAGCATCCTCTACAAACTGTTTTTGCTGTAAAAAGGAGTCTTCTAGGCTATCCATTAACTCATTAAATAAACTGCCTAATTGAGCAAACTCATCGTTTTTTTCATTAACTGGAACTCGTTCCTCAAGGCCATTTGTTTTTATTTTTTTCATCGTCAATGTTAACGCTTGAACGTTAGATAGTATTTTCTTTGCTAGAATGGTTCCACCTAGAATACTAAAGATTAGTGAGCCTATCCCTGCAGCAAGCATTAATAAAAAAATCTTGTCCATAAAAACATCGGACATCTCCATATTTCTTACAATTTCAACCGTTCCAGTGAAGTTGTCGGTGACAATTGGAGAACGAAGAACGAGTAGACGTTCATCGTGGTTTCGAATCACTTTATACTCTTGGTGCTTCACCGTTTTCGGTTGCTCCCAGTTTGGTGAAACATTGTTTGAGGTACTGGTTATAATGTTCCCTTTCTTATCAAGAACACGAATCAACTGATTCTTTTCATTAATTTTCGATAAGTATCCTTCACTGTTTTCAATTTGTTTTAAGGATAAGGGTTCATCATCAGATTGAATAAAAGCGAGAACCTCGTTTAATTGATGAATACCATTTTGCTTCTCATAATTTAAAATACTATTATCGATCACAATATATTGAAAGAGGTTGTAAGAGAGAAAAAGAAAAAATAAAAACATGGAAGACCATAAAGTTATCTTCCACCTTATAGGTAAGTCTTTTATATATTTTATCCATTTTCTCATTTAAACATCACGCATCACGTATCCAACCCCTCTGATGGTCTGAATATATAACTCTTTGTCCTCTACACTTAATTTGTTTCTTAAATATCTAACATATACATCTACAACATTCGTTTCAACAACTGAATCGTACCCCCACACTTGCTCTAGAAGTATGTCTCTCGTTAATACTTTGTTAATGTTACGCATAAAAATGGCTAGGAGTTCAAATTCTTTATTCGTGAGTTCAATTAGTTTTTTTTCTTTTATCACTGTTCTTGATTCCAAATCAAGTTCAATATCTTTAAATGTTAATAGTAGCTTCTGATCCAGCATCTTGTTGTTTTCTTGACGTCTAAAAATGACTCGCATTCTTGCAAATAATTCTTCAATTGCAAATGGTTTGGACAAATAATCGTCAGCTCCATTATCAAGCCCCATTACCCTGTCCATGACACTATCCTTAGCTGTGAGCATAATAACAGGAGTATCCTTAGTTGTTCTTAGTCTTCTGCATACCTCAATTCCATTTAATCCAGGCATCATTAAATCCAATAATATAATATCGTACTTCTGCTTGGTTGCTTTATCTAAACCAGTACGACCATCGTAAGCTACGTCAACTAAATATCCTTCATATTTTAGTTCTAATTCTAAAAATTCTACTAATCCTTCTTCATCCTCTACAATTAGTACCTTTTGCATATAAAGTACTCCCCTTTGTCTAAAAATTAAAAATGTAAAAACTGCTTCTACAAATGAATATGAGTACTAGTACTATATCCCTCAATTTTGAAAGATAATAAGAAGAAATATGAAATAAGTTTTCTATGACTTTCTTCTTTAATGAATCATATAAAGTTGCTTTCCTTGTTTCTTTAACTTTCTTTAATGGTGTATCCTATACCTCGAACAGTCTCAATAAGTGAGGGACTAAATCCTTCTTCAATTTTCTTTCTCAAATAACTTATATAAACATCAAGTATATTTGTATCTCCTTCGTATTCATATCCCCATACATTTAGTAAGATTCCTTCACGAGTAACCGTCTTATTTTTATGGATGACTAAGTAAATTAATAAATCATACTCTTTAGGGGTTAAGCTGATTTTTTGCCCAGCTCTAGTTACTTCTCTTGATTCAGTATTTATAACCATATCTTCAATTAATAATAACGAGTCTTTTTCTACCTTATTCCTAATAACAAGGTGCTTATAACGTAGTAAAGAACGTATCCGAGCCAGCAATTCTTCTGTTTTGAATGGCTTAGTTATATAATCATTTGCGCCATGATCTAACCCTAGTATTTTGTCTAGAGTTGAATTGCGAGCTGTCAAAAGAATAATAGGCACGTAATTCTCTCTCTTTCTTACTTTACGCAAGACCTCTATACCACTCATTTCCGGTAGCATAATGTCAAGTAAAATTAAATCAAACATATTTGATAAGGCCATTTCGAGACCATCTCTTCCATTGTTTTTAATTTTCACTTGGTAACCTTCATGTTCAAGTTCCATTTTTAATATATTGCCTATTTCTACTTCATCTTCCACAATTAAAATACTTTCTTTCATCTAACTAACCCCTCTTTTCAATCTCTATATTTTTGCTTTGCATATCGATCGCTCTTTCCAATAATAAAGAGAAGTGTACAGCTATCACAAACCAACATCTCAGTGGACAATAGGAAATTTTAAGTGCTGAACATAAAAACATAAGATAAAAGACTTCTATTAGAATGTGATATTAAATTCCCTACCCATTGTTCTTTGCTTTAATAACAATTACTTCACTAATATCATTAAAGTTGGATGAGGGTTTCACAACGGCCAATTGCGTTAGTCCATATTCATCAGGCTTTACTTTGATGACTTTTCCTAAGGCTAATTTCCCTTGAAAGATTGAACTGATAGGAGAGGTTTGAACTTTATCTCCTACATTAACCTCAGCCTCACTAGGGATTTTTCTAATAATTAAATTACCTTTTTTATCATCGTAGCCTTCTAATGTTCCATTCACGCTTTTCCTATCCTTTAACATTACCGCCATACGATTTGTCCTAAGGTTTGAGCTAATTAGTTCTACAATAGAGGTTGACGAAAAAACTTTGGATACCTTCCCAATGACTCCATTTGTACCTAGCACATTCATATCTATTTTTAACCCCTGCTTCTTTCCTTTATCAATTGTTAATTCATTGTTCCAGTTGTTCGTTGAGCGGCCAATTACGGCAGCTGTTACAGGATTATAGGTTTTTACCTGATCTTCTGTTTTTAAAATTTTTTTTAAGACTTTATTTTCATATTCCAACTTATAAGCATTTGCTTCCTCTTGGTTTTCAGTGGCTAGCTTATTCTTTAAGATAGAGTTTTCTTTGTAAGTGGAAAATAATTGACTCACTTGTTGAGGTTCACTCCAAGAAAGCTTGTCTAAAGAAAGTAAGCTACCTTTGTACAAGGTTCCAACAAAAATAAGTCCTCCTACAGTAAGAATCCCTCCTATCAAAATATATGTATGTCTTTTCTTCTTTCTTTGAAAACGTATCAAAATGGCACCTTCCTACCAATAGTCATGCTATTTATAATGTTACTAGCTGCTTCTTAAAAATTTCTTAAGTATTATCATCTTTGACCTCTTAACAACTATTCAACGTTCTCCTTCTTTTAATGAATTGTACTTATTTTCTAGTTTCAAAAGCTGAAGGCATAAAGTTATGTTTAAAAAACTTGGCTCACATAATTTAAATTTAATACTGTGTAATGAAATTTAAATGAAATTAAAATGAGAATTCGATAAAAAATAAATATTTTATTTTTATAAAAACATCATGGTGCAACAGAGTTGATAAAACATTTAATTAAAACATTAATAAAAAGTTTTTTATAAAAATCTCATTAAATTCTTATTTATTTTTCATTTTGATTTTAGAAAAAGACTGTACAGTTTGAATTACAGCGATGAAGCTTTTTAAAAATTTCTTTAAGAAAAACTTTAGGCAAGTGTGCCGTTTATTTAAGAGAATAAACAGTTAGCACAAGAAGGAGAGAAAAATTAAAAATGCAAACATCTTCGCCAATGAATAAAATTGCTCAAATTACCCTTGTTTTTTGGATTATGAAGATTTCTGCTACGACACTGGGTGAAACCGCAGGTGACTTGTTAGCACAAACATTAGGAGTTGGATATGCAGTTAGTACGCTAATCTTTTTTAGCATATTTTTAATTACGCTTGTAGCTCAACTAAGCTCTAAGAGGTATATTCCGGCCCTTTATTGGACTGTTATTCTGTCAACTAGCGTAGCTGGCACAACTATGTCTGATTTTATGGATCGTACACTGGCATTAGGTTACGCAAAAGGCTCGATGATATTAATCACTATATTGTTGTCGATATTTGCATACTGGTATTTTAGCGAGCGTTCATTAAATATCAACTATATTAGAAACCGCAAGGCTGAAATACTTTATTGGATTGCCATCCTTTTCTCAAACACATTAGGTACAGCTTTAGGCGATTTTTTGTCTGATACGTCTGGCCTTGGATATATAGGTGGAGCTATTTTAATTGGCAGCTTACTAGCATTCATTGTTATATGTACCTTCTATACAAAGATTTCTCGTGTATTTTTATTTTGGGTAGCATTCGTTTTGACTCGCCCTTTCGGAGCAACATTTGGAGATCTTTTGACAAAGCCACATGAAAAAGGTGGTTTAGACTTAGGTACGGCAGGCTCTTCTCTAGTCCTAGCCTCCATTCTTATTGCCTTTATGATTCATACGACATTTAAACAAAATAACGTAAGCTCAGAACAAGCGCTGTAGATTTTCTTTTTTATTTAATACATTACAAAACCCATAAAAAGAAAAAATCTAACGAAGTGACTAATTGCATGAACCACCTCTTTTTCGCACATACTCGTAAGGAGGTGGTGTTTATCGTTAATCAGTTAGAAGTTCTTACCCAGCGTGTTAATGATAAACCATACGATTACTGGCTTCATCATGATTTATTTAGTGCTCAATGGTGGCTAATTATCATTTTAAGTGCGCTTTTCTATTCGTTTTTTATCTCCTCATTGACCGACAACGAATAATATTTATTCTCTTAGTATTTTTCATTAGCTTTGTTTTAGTTGGCACTGTGGATGAACTCGGAAAGTTCTTTGGCGTATAGAGCTACCCTCATCAATTATTGGTCTTTACTCATCGTTTTCATTCCGTTGATTTTGCAGTTATCCCGGTTATACTTACATTAGTTTACCAATTCTTTAGCAAATGGAAGTTTTATTGGATTGCCTCTCTTATTGCTTCAGCTTTTATCGCTTTTATTGGAGTGCCTATATTTACTTTTTTCCATTTATATGATTTGAATCATTGGAATACATGGAAGGCATTTATAACCGTCTACCCAATTGGATTGTTCGTCAAAGTCATTAGTGATTTTATCTACTCCAATCAACACCAGTAGCATCTTCCTTAATTACTGTTGCTCTATATGAACAAATGAATAGCAGAAAGATATACTATATATTAAACCCAAACAAGTAGGTTCCTCTCCTAAAACAAACGACTAATATGACTGTTAGTCGTTTGTTTTATTTCCTGTATGTACAATATTCTATGAAGCATATTAATTGCAGACACAAAAAAAGCTCACCTTAAAAGGTCAGCCTAAATAGGGGAGTTCTATAGAAAATGTTGTATTGCATTACTGATATTTATACTAGCATCTAATAGTGAAAAATTGGTGAAATGTTCGTCTCACTTATCTTTTTAAAAATTTCTTTTTTAAAAAATGAAGTCTACGTTTTAAGCTCTCATTATAAAAGCGTGAACTCGTGACAGGCCACGCTTTTATACATCTATATTCCATTAAGATCTATGAAAGTTAACCGGTCTCTAATCATCGCTTACTCGTTCAACCCTGCTATTTTTAGGTACGTCTCTTTTATCTTCAATCGCACCCGTATGAAATATGCAGCTATGCAAATTTTTCAGCGTTAGTTATTCATGAATCTTCCATCCATTTAAAGTCTTAGCCGTATCGGCGGTAAAATGATCAATGATGTCACTTTTTCCGCTATCCATAGCAGTAATGTCTGCCATATCTTCATCACTTAAATTAAAATCCCAGATGTTAAAGTTTTCAGCAATACGTTCTTTATGAACAGATTTTGGAATGGTAACTACACCACGTTGAATATGCCAGCGCAAAATCACTTGTGCGAGTGTTTTTCCATATTTTTCTCCAATACCGGAAAGTAATTCATTTTGGAAGATATTATTAACGGTTTATCGCCAGATGACACTAACCCTAGCGAATGGGAGTTGGTACATGCTAATAAAACATCCAAAGGCTCTTAACATCACCTCTATACCGGCAGTAAAAAGACTTATCTACCATACCGTATAGATAAGCCTTTTTACTTCATTTGTTTGAGCTAGACCGCTGCGCTGTCAGTTTAGAGTTTGTGAAAATTCCCCCTGCAGTTCTTTTAAAAACGCATTTGCCGCAGCTGAAAGAACATGATGCTTTTTCCACACAATATTTAAACCTGATTCAAGTCTTGGCTGTAACGGCCTGAAACAAAGATTGCTAGTAGTAGACGTATTGACTATTTTATCAAGTGTTATGGCATATCCAACGCCTTCTTCAACCATAATCGCCGCATTATAGGCAAGATTGTATGTAGTAACGATGTTTAATTTATGAAAGTCTTCGCCAAACCAATCCGAAAATTCATTTTTTGAAAATGTCTGCTTCATGGCCTGTCGTGAACAGATTAGTGGAGCGTTTAATAAATCCGCAGCTTGAATGCTTTCTTTGAGGGCAAGAGGACTGTCTCTTCTCATCACAACGCCCCAAACATCTTTGGCAGGCATATTAAGATAATTGTATTTTGAAATATCGGCTGGCTGAATTAAAATACCGAAATCAAGCAATCCCTTGTCAAGCCGTTCCGTTATATCTTCTTCGTTTCCGCTGTAGAGGTGATATCGTATATTTGGATAACGTAACTGCACATCTTTTGCTACTCGTGCAATATGTTTCATTGCTTCTGTCTCCCCGCCCCCTATATAAACATCACCACCTATTGTTTCTGCCATCGAACTAAATTCCGCCTCTAATTTATCCACCATATTAACAATTTCTTCTGCCCTGTTTCGCAGATGCATTCCTTCATCTGTCAAAATGATACTGTGACTGCTGCGAATAAATAGTTTTTTACCTAACTCTTGTTCAAGGTCTTTTAATTGTCTAGACAGAGTTGGCTGTGTCACATGCAAAACATCAGCGGCCTTCGTGATGTTTCTTTCTCTTGCAACCGTAAGAAAATACCGCAAAACTCGAATTTCCATATCCCCCTCCTCCTTTCATAAGGTTTAGTATATACACTCTAGAAATGCTTATCAAATATATCATGATATAAGATATAAGTATTTTTTATATCCAAAAGAAGCCGGTAGAATAAATAACAAAGAAGTTCAACCTTTAATTATTAAAAGTGGAAAGGAGCTTAAAATGCAAAAGCTGTTGTGTCTGTCTTCTATCTTAGTAACAAGCCTTGCCCTCGCTGCTTGTAGCAACAATAATTCATCTGCAGCGGACGGAGATCATAATACTAGTAATCCTTTAAACCAAGCACCAGAACAACTAAAAGAAGATTCTATTTCAGATACAAAAATAAAATTAACGTTTAACAACAAAGAAGTATTCGTCAGGATGTACAATAACCCAGCAAGTATGGCTTTTTTAGCTCAACTGCCTTTAACCATAACTTTTGAAGATTATATAGGTAAAGAAAAAGTTAGTATTTTACAAAAAAGATTATCAGCAGATGATGTACAAGCTGGAGATCTATCAAAAAAAGGCGACTTTGCTTATTACGCTCCTTGGGGAAATGTAGCTATTTTTTATAAAGGTTTCGAGGATGCTACAAATGACCTTATCATACTAGGTCAGATTGAGTCTGGAAAAGAAAACGTTGAAAATATTCATGGTGATTTTACAGTTACCATTGAAAAAGTGACTAAGTAAAAACATGACAATTGCTCTTTAAACAGCCCGCTTTGAAGCAGCTAGAACAGAACGCTTTTTAGAAAGAAGGAAATTGATTTTATGTCTAAACAAAATAAGCTACTTATATTTGTCTTAACCTTAGGAGCTTTCGGGATTATAAATACCGAAATGGGGGTTATAGGGATACTGCCCTACATTGCGGATCACTTTCATATCAGTGTATCAAAGGCCGGATGGCTGGTGAGTCTCTTTGCGCTTACTGTATCAATATCTGGTCCAACGATGCCGTTACTCTTTTCAGGAGTCAATCGTAAGAAAGCGATGTTGCTTGTACTTGGTATTTTCGTTTTAGGTAACATTATCTCTATATTCACCACTAACTTTGCTATTGCCATAATTGCGCGTGTGATTCCAGCTATCTTTCACCCAATTTATTTTTCAGCGGCTTTTACAATGGCTGCAAACTCAGTGAGCAAGGAAGACGCTCCAAAAGCCGTTTCAAAAGTCTTTATTGGCGTATCTGCAGGTATGGTACTCGGTGTACCAATCGCAAGTTTTCTTGCAAGCACAGTTTCATTTCAACTATCAATGACGTTTTTTGCTGTTATTAATGCTATTGTATTTATTGCTACATGGGCATTCTTCCCTTCTATGCCCGTTAAAGAAAGACTTTCATACGGAGCACAGCTAAGCGTATTACAAAAACCTATTACTTGGCTTTCTATTATTGCCGTCCTTTTACTAAATTCAGCAGTATTTGGGGTTTACAGTTATCTTGCTGAGTATCTTAAAAGCGTTACGAACATCTCTGGACAATTAATTAGTTTCATGTTGATTCTATTCGGTGGGGCAAATATTTTCGGAAACATTATCGCAGGGAAGTTACTTACGAAAAACGCCATTAAAACTGTAGTCGTTTTCCCTTTCGCATTGGGAGTCGTTTACATCATTTTATTCTTCATCGGACAGTTTACTTGGCCTATGGCTATCATGACTTTAGTTTGGGGAATATTTGCTGGTATAGGAACGAATATTAATCAATATTGGATTTCCTCCGCAGCTCCAGAAGCACCTGATTTTGCGAATGGATTATTTTTATCATCCGTTAACTTAGGAACAACGATTGGTACAGCCGTGGGTGGACTATTTATATCAGGAATGGGTATACAATACGTTGTACTAGTGGGGATCTTGTCATTAGTATTGAGTGTACTATTTATTTTACCAAGAAGCTACATGCAGCGTCCGGTAAGTCAACTTTCAAAATAAGCCATCGGCGCAACTTTCTTTTATTACATCTATGAAAAGCAGCAATCCGTTCTAATCAATGCTTACAGCATTAATAAATAAAAAATGGAGGACTTGACATGGAAAAATACACTAAAGTGGCACTTGTCACCGGCGGAAATCGCGGTATTGGATATGAACTAGTGAGACAATTGGCGATGGATGGTTTTAAAGTTATTTTGACGAGTCGAAATTCAGAAACCGGACGTAAAGCCGTGCAAAAACTTAAAGACTCTCATCTTGAGGTTTCATATGTGGTGATGGATATAAGCAATGAAGCCAGCATCCTCAAAGCTGCAGCTACAGTAAGTGAACAATATGGACGATTAGATGTATTGATTAATAATGCGGGCATATATTTGGATAAAAATCAAAAATTAGTCAATATGGAGCCTTCTATTCTAGAGAAAACGCTGGCAACGAACTTCTTCGGTGCCTACCATGTAATCCGTTCCTTTATACCTCTCATGGAACAGCAATCCTACGGAAGAATTATTAATGTTTCCTCAGAATATGGAGCCATGAGTGAAATGTCATCTCCAGGAGTAGGCGCTTATAAGTTATCTAAGCTTATTCTAAATGGCTTAACGCAATTAATAGCTGTAGAAAGCACCAAAGATATCAAAATTAACGCAGTCGATCCGGGATGGGTAAGCTCAGATATGGGTGGACCATCAGCTCCAAGAACGCCGCAGCAAGCTGCTCGTTCTATCCTTTGGTTAGCAACGATTGGAACTGAAGGACCTTCCGGAGGCTTTTTTAAAGATGAAAAACAAATCGATTGGTGAATGTTTAGAGCTTTAAGTACCTCCCCTATGATATTTTGAATTTATAATAAAAAACCTACGGATTATTACCAATAATCCGTAGGTTTTTTTGTTTCTAGCATATATGCAATCTATTATTTTATGTTGTTATATTGCTCATCCGTTACTGATTCTAACCATTCCGGCGTACCGGCAGTGATGGCAATGTGTTCAAACCAGCTGTCTTTTGCAGCACCATGCCAATGTTTTACACCATCATGTGTAACAACAACATCTCCAGCTTTTAAGAATTGTGCAGGTTTTCCTTCTTCTTGGTACCAGCCTTCGCCACCTGTTACTAATAAAAGCTGAAATCCATCACGATGAATATGCCAGTTATTGCGGCATCCAGGTTCAAAGGTCACATTTCCAACTCCGACATTCACTTTGGGATCCGCGATTAATGTTTGAAGATAGCTTTGTCCAACAAAAAATTGTGCATACGCTTCGTTTTTTTCTCCTACTGGGAAAATAACGCCATTTTTTACTTCTTCATGTTTTGCCATTTTGATTCCTCCAATAATATCATTCATAGTTGTATGTCTTGGCTCATTCATTGCTATTACATGTTTACTTCAACTCCCCCCCAAATACCGGGAAGTAGCTATGCTCACCATAATCCTGAATAGGTTCGACATTTTTCAAAATTTCCATATCTGCATCACTAATCACAAAATTAAGCTCTGCATTGATTCTCATATGATCTGGGTTTGCAGTCTTAGGAATGACTGCAAACCCAAGCTGAATATCATAGCGTAGGCAAAGCTGCGCGACAGATACCCCATATTTATCAGCTATTACCTTAACTTCTTTATTATCAAGAACTGCACCGTGTGCAATTGGCGAATATGCTTCTACCAAGATGTCATTCTTCTGACAAAACTCAATTAAATCTAAAGGCGTGTTGCTCACATGTGCTAATACCTGATTGACCATAGGCTTGATTTCACAGCTTGAAAGAATATTCTCTATATCATCCTGAAGGAAATTAGAAAGACCGATTGCCTTTACCTTTCCTGCTTTATAAGCGTCCTCCATTGCTTTCCATGCCTCTTTGTTTTCTTCGAAATAGCGATTTTCTTCTCTAAACTCCGTCCAAGGCTGTGGACTGTGGATAATAAGAAGATCAATGTAATCCAGCCCCATCTTTATTAAAGACTCATCAATAGACTCCGTAACTTTCTCATAAGTCTTTGCTTCTGCAGCAACCTTTGTTGTAATGAAAAGTTCTTCTCTTTCAACACCGCTAGAACAGATTCCTTCGCCTATACCAGCTTCATTCATATAAGCTTGAGCCGTATCAATGTGACGGTACCCATTAGAGATCGCATCACGCACTGCCTGCGCTGCCTGTTCATCATCAAGCAGCCAAGTACCAAGGCCTAATAGAGGAATTTCTACACCGTTTGATAATTTATACGTTTCGTTAAACATGTTTTTTATCTCCTTTGAATTGTTTTATTTTTGTAGTAGCTTGTCCTATATACTTTATTTCCCTATTTATTATCAGTAAGTTCTTCACCGAAAGCAGAGATTCTTGACTCTCCTACTCTCTTCTCTTAATTTTCAGGGCTAATTTCATTAATACAAGCTAATGCATTTAGTGTTCTTGGAAACCCCATATATGGAAGACAGTGAGTGATTGCATCAATCAATCGTTCCTTGGCATTTCCCACATTCAGATTCCCTTGTACATGTGCCTTCACTTGACCTTCAGCACCACCTAACGCACTTACAATACAGAGAGTTAATAGCTCTCTTGTTTGCAAATCAAGTCCGCTGCGGGTGTAGAAATCTCCGAAACAAAAAGCCGAAAGATATTCCTGTATATGCGTTTGATTCGATGGAGCATTCTTCTGCATTTTTTTAATAACATCCCCGAAAATCTCTACTTGAGTAGCCAGCCCTTTTTGAGAGCGATTCTGTTCATTTACCGTCTTTTGACTCTCTATCGGTAAAACAATTTCCTTTGCTTTGAAAACCTCGTTAACTTTATCGATGGCATTTAACGTTTTTGGAAAACCAATGTATGGTCCACACTGGTAAACAGCTTCTTTAATTTCTACAGGTGTTAGACCAACACTCAGCGCTGCGCTAACATGTGCTGTTAGTTGAAGCAACGTCTGGTTAGTAGCCAGAACTACCAATGTAATTAGCTCGCGCTCCTTGTCATCTAGCTCACCTTGATAAAAAACTTCTCCAAAAATAAAATGGCTTAGAATGTCCTGAAAATCCGGATCGGTAACATGTGTAGCTGGAACACCATCGCCAAACAGCTGCTTGTATTTTTCTATACTCCTGTCAATGCGGTTCACAAACATTCCTCCTATTGAAGTTCATTTTTCTATAGTTTTAAAAGTATCTACCTGTCTGCTGAAAATCAATATTGATTGATTAATCAACATCTGTCTATAATTATAAAAGCAAATAAGATCCTTTCAATCGCTAATTAAAGGCGATTCGTTGATTACTCAACAAATGAAGAGATATTGTTGAATATCTTTAAAAAAAGTGAGGTTTTAAAGTGGCTAAAGTCGATAGAAGAATACTCAAAAGCCAAGAGGCTATAAAAAAAGCAGTTACTGAGTTAATGACCCAAAAACGATTTGATGACATTACCATTCAGGACATTGCTGACAAAGCAAACGTTAACCGAGGCACAATTTATCTTCACTACATGGATAAATACGATTTACTAGATAAGATGATTGAAGAGCATATGAACAATCTCGAGGAACTATGCCATTCGGCTGCTGATATGACGTTTCAAGAAGGAAATTATATTTGGTTTGAATACTTTGAGCGCCACCACCTGTTCTTTTCCACCATGTTAGAAAGTAAAGGCGCACATTATTTTCGCAGCCGTTTTCTCGAGTTAGTCATTCAAGAGTATAGTCCTGAAGTTGATATAACTAAAGGTGAAAACGAAGGGTTAAGTAAAGAAGTTGTTGTTCAATTCTTTGCCTCAGCTGTTGTAGGGACAGTAGAATGGTGGTTTAAAAATGGCATGCACGTTCCAACCGATGTCATAGCTGAGCAAACTGGCATATTGTTAGATCGGAATTTAGAATAATTTATTGCGTTTTTAAAAGCAATTAAATAACCTGGACTCTACAGAGGATCCAGGTTATTTATAAATAGTACTAAAGCACGGAGAATAAGCGCCGAAACATATTTTGATTCATCTAATGAATGAAAGACGCAGAAAAGCTATTAAACGAAAATGAAGTAGCTTTCCCCCCAGCTCTGCCTGAACGTTTAGAAGCAGGTTTGGATGATATTCTATGCAGAGCACGTTTTCAAGATCCAGAAGTCGCAGCGGCTATCTTCATGGAGATAGCCACTGATATAGTTGCTTATAGCTAATTAATTGGCTCGTCTATTCGGAAAGATATTGCAGCGATGTTTGATCAAATTCACAGATTACAAACAATGAGCTTTCTATAAATACAAAAAATATTTCTTAGCAAATAGGGACATTACGATAACTAACTTTATCTATGACATACATATTAGTTAATTGATTTAATCCCATATTCTAGGTCGATCAACCTCCATGATTCTCAAATACTGTAAGAGTTGTCCAGCGTGTACGGATTCATGATAGCCTATCCGCATCAACATATCCCCTAAAGAACGAATATAACCAACATCTGAACGGTCTATTTGAATGTTAGTTAAATCTTCTTCAGAAAAAGTAGTAATCATGTCTAAAAATTGTTGGTGGTATGATGCTGCAAACTCCAATTCATCCTTTATAGATTGTAAGGGTCTTTTTTCAAAAGGAGAATCAAATTCCTTTAAGCTGCCCAAATTTTTGATAGCTAGATGATAATAGTATTCTGACTCCAAGACATGACGAACCATTTCTATGCATGTCATAGCTTCTTTATCTGGCTTCCAATCGAGTTTATCATCAGGAATTGATTGCCAAACCTTTATACTTCTTCTTCTAATCTCTTTTATATTTAATACTATTGCGTCTGTTCCATTCATTTCCATCCCTCCTCTTATCATCATTTTACATGATTTCTCCAAAACAAAGAGGTGAATTTTCAACTAAACTTATTTCAAATATTCATGGTTCTTATGCTGAGTATAATAACTTTCATACTTTAGGAATCGTATATTCAATTCTTTTATGTAAAAAACTCCATAAACGCTTAGTAACAAGCTGTAAACCATTGGTTAACGCAGCAGATGTGAGTACTAATCACTATACATGTCCCTATTTAACAAATAAAAAAAGCTAGCATAAAGCTAACTTTTTTAAGTTAGAGATAAAGGCAGGCTAATAATTAGCAACCGCCAAATCCTCCCCAACAAGCACAGCCAATAATGATTAATAAGATAAACAGCACGATAATTAAAGCAAAACCACTGCCACCGCCGTAACCGCAGCCGCCGCCATAACCATAGCCACAACCTCCGCCATAACCGCCAAAGAACATAAACTTCACCTCCTTCTTCTTCATACATTTAGCATATGATGAAAAACGAAATTTGCTCCACGAAGTGGATAGACTACGTTTTATATCACTATAAATAAAAAATAATAACCTTTTAGTTTCTTTTACATACAATGAAGCATCCTCAGATCCCATATATGAGTTTTACTCCCTCTGCAATAGATTGTTTGAATTCCGCCCAATCAGTTCTATTGCGTATAAGAGTCCCCCCACAACCTAGAATAAAAAAGTCTTTCTCAAATTAGAGAAAGACTTTTTTATTGTTATTAATAGCCAAATCCGCGGCCGTAACAGCTGCATCCAATAATGACAAGAAGAATAAACAGGACAACTAATAAAGCAAAACCAGAACCAGCTCCACCATAACTAGACATACAAACACCTCTTTTCATGGTATTTAACTAAAGGAAAAAACTTTAAATATACATGGGTTAAGGTATTATATGTAGACATAGCTCATATCGATTGGATTTTGGTCTAAAATAGGCTACTTTGTTTAGCGATAGCTAAATAACATCCTAAATTTCACATAGTAAAAACCCTTCATTGTTAAAATGAAGGAGATTTTTTGGCTATCAGCACCAAGGACGAGGTCTAGGAGGACAGCTTGGAGCACAAAAATGTTGGTGCGTTTCCTGGCATACAACGGATTCTGTATGCGGGAATGAGTGCATATATTTATAATTTTTTTGATAAACATTTGTGGTATGACTCGGATGCACCACTGGTACAAACACATTTTGACCAGTATGAGACTAAGAAATAAAAGGTTTTTTAATGCCTATTATTCCTCAAGATTAACATCCATCGCTGCGTTATCAATATTATTTAAAATGGTTTTGTTTTTATCGTCTAATTCATTACGTAAAAGTGAATTACGCGTCGCTTCGTATAAATCATAGCTTCTTTCATCAACTGGAGAATTATGATCTTCACATATCATTTTTTCTGATTCTTTGGATTGATCTGCCATATCAGTCACCTCCTCTGTATAGTATGTGAGTTGGTTAGAAAAAACATAAGAACTTTATCTGGCTACTGTTGGGTAAGGTTTAATCAACGGTTAGCTGCTTCTGTGCATTGTGTTTACATATGACCTAGTATTAGGTAGACACAACCGTTTCTTGAGCATGTTTTTGAATGATTTCTGGAACTTCCAGCAGTGAATGAACGGTTATCAATTTACCTTTTGGCGTAATATCAATTTTAACTTGGTTGTAGCTCCACTCCAGTTCAGAAGGTACGTGAATCGCATGTATTCCAACTTCTACTGCCGGTCTTATATCGGTTTTTAATGAATTGCCAATCATCCAAGTCTTTTTTGGATCGTACTTAATTTGGTTTAGTATTTCTTTTAATGCAGGTGTATCTTTTTGTTCAGAAATAAACACTCTTTTTTCAAAGTATTTAGCTAGCTCTAGCTGAACAATTTTTCTACCTTGATTTTCCTCATCTCCACCTGTGTGTAAGTAGAGATTATGTCCTTGTTCTTTAAGCTTATCTAATACTTCATACATATTTGGCAAAGGTTCTATCGGTACTTCAAATACACTTTGACCAATTTTTTTGATTCTTTCGACTCTATCGTCATGGATATCTTGATGATTTTGTTCACTAAAAAATAAATAAGTAGCTACTAATGATTCTGGAAAACGAGAAGAGTGAAGGCCATACTTTTCGATGCTTTTTAAATCTATCTCTAACTGCTTTTGTTTTATTTCTTCCTTAGTCAGATTCTCAAACCATTCCTGCAATTGAGCCACAAAGGCATTTATGGTGTCTCTAAAATATTTATTACAGTGAACAAGCGTATCGTCTAAATTAAAAAGTAAGGTTTGCTTCTGCATTTCGTTAAATCCTTTCTACAATGGATGTACGGACAGTATATATGAAAAAACACTAACCACTTTTATTACCTATCCACACCTAAAACCAAGATAAAATCTCAAATACGTTAGGAATAAGCAGTTGATTTACTATGCTGAAATGAGAATATTTAGTGGAAAGATCCTTCTAGCATATAAAATAGAAGGATCTTTTTATAAGATAAAACGCTGCAGGATATTCCTGCTAATAAATATAACGTTCAAAATGTTCTCTATTCATATTTGTTTTGAACGTAGAGGTACTCAGTCCTGAACGATTTATTAGCGATTGGTTGCCTTCGTTTTCTTTAGGTATATTCATTTCAAGACCTTGTATAGTGAAAGGATCATACATATACGTTGTCCGTTCAGTTTCTGTATGCGACATTAACTTCACCTCTATTAATAGTCCTCATTTTTTAAAATCATGTTAACTCGTTTACAGCAGATCCTCTAATAAAAATATCTACGTTTCATAGGTCTTTTCGCTAAGAAAGATCCACCGTTTTTTACTTTTTTTTATTAAGTTGTAATTTCTTGTGGCTCTTCGCCTTCAAGGTCAGTAAAGAAATTTTCCAAGGTTTCCCTTGGGTCAAGAGCACGTCCGTCTTCTTCGACAACACGGTTAAGCGTAGGATCATTATTGCTATCTTTATTTTTATAGTTGTTATAATCAACTCTTTCTGCAATTCCTGAATTATCAACGCCTTTAAAGTCTTTCTTTGGCATAAAAACACCTCCTAGCCCTATTGTTTGAAAATCTGAAGATAAAATAAGTGGAAGGTTAAGTTATATTTTTATTTCCCGAGAATTAAATAGATACTTGTTGCTAAGAGACATGTACAACATGCTTAATTGTTTTACGAAATGGAGAAATTAAAACGTCAAAATTTAATTTGCAGAGGGTTACATTCAGGTGAAATCAGCGTGAATAACTTGAAGGAAAAAGGTCCTTTTATCGTAAATGCAGTCCAAGAAGCAATGGCTAGAATCAGTAAACCTAACTCTTAAAATAGATATAAAAAGCAATCCTTTGAGGCAGCTCCTTGGATATTGATCGTTTTCATCAAGCAAAAGACTAACTCTTTAAAGAGTTAGTCCTTTGTCATTCACATAGTATACACATGAACATGAAAAAAGAATGACAAATGAAAAGAATGACAAATGAAAAGAATGACAAATGAAATGTCATTTTCTCTCCTCCACATGGCAAGCGTTTAGTTTTTAGTCACAAGGAAATGAAAACATCCATTATTTACTACGAATGCATTTCTTCCACAATAGGAAACTTAAAAAAACAAGGAGGTGACACAACATGGCAAACAACAAAAGCAGCAACAACAATGAATTATTAGTATACGGTGCTGAACAAGCAATCGATCAAATGAAATATGAAATCGCCAGCGAATTTGGTGTAAACCTTGGTGCTGATACAACTGCACGTGCAAACGGATCAGTAGGCGGCGAAATTACAAAGCGTCTTGTGCAATTAGCTGAGCAACAACTTGGCGGCGGACGCTTCTAAGACAACTTTATAATTGATGGCTGAAGGAAGAGTGGGTATCCACTCTTCCTTTTATTATGGACATTTTCTATTTATCGTCATAAGCAGAAAACCACATAAAGCATGACAAAACAAAAAACTGCCCACGAAGGCAGCTCTCTGCATAACAAGGGTATTGTGACTGATTCCCTTATAGGCATCTTGAATAGTATGCGTAAAATAGTAGATTGTATTCACTGATAAAATTCCTTTTTTATATCTAGAAGAATAATAAAACATGATATGGAGACGTTAAGCATGTGCATAGTAAGAAAGGTGGCACATTATTATGAATATGTTAAGGAGGATAACAATGGGTATTTTAAGTGGAAATCCTACAGATGAACCGATGCATTATGGTGAAGTATTTGGAACATGGTCGTTTCTTTCTGCTTCAAAAGGATTAGTAGCTGGTTATCAAACGTTTCTAAATCATGTAGGGGACAAGGATCTACATAAGTTGGTACAAGAAACGATTGAACAATGTCAGCAGGAAATGAAAGGTGTAGAAAAGCTATTAAAAGAAAATGGAGTGGCTTTACCTCCAACTCCGCCTGAACGTCCAGAAGCTTGTTTAGATGATATTCCAGTAGGTGCACGTATTCAAGACCCCGAAGTTGCTGCGGCTATTTCACTGGATATAGCTGCTGGTCTAGTTGCTTGTAGTCAACTGATTGGCCAATCTATTCGTGAAGATATTGCAGCAATGTTTGGTCAAATTCACATGCAAAAAGTAGCCCTTGGCGGAAAGTTTTTGCGACTTAACAAAGAAAAAGGCTGGTTAGTTCCACCACCTCTTCACAAGTCAAAAAACACGGACTGTTGATAATAAAATTGCTATAAAACGTGAAGATTTCGCTTTAAGTGAACCATACCACATGCTACGAAACATTGTTTGGAAATCCTCATTTAAGGTATATTTTTCTTTTTAGTACATGAGCTATTAATAATTCGAGCAACCTGCTCAAGGTGCAATAGAGAATTATCAACATAACATCTATATTTTAACGACTAGGAAAACTACTGCACAGTGAACTGCACCCCAATTGTTAGACAAAAACTAATAATTGGAGGTGCAGTTTTTCATGTCAAAACACACACTTGAAACAAAGTTAAAAGCTGTAGATTTCTACATCAATAAGCAATATTCATATAA